>DATGKS010000031.1:0-20942 GCA_035294545.1 Solirubrobacteraceae bacterium
CGAGGATCAGCTGGGGCGACGGGACGACCAGCACCGGGACCGTGACGGGCACCCCGCCCACGCCGACGAGCGTCAACGGCCTGTACACGGTGAGCGGCAGCCACCGCTACGGCCACGCGGGCGTCCACCTGGTGACGGTCACCGCCACCGCCTCGGGAACGCCGCCCGCGATGACGGTCTACTTCGTGCGGGTCGGTTCGGTGACCGGGTGATCCCGCGCCCGCGCGCATTCGTCTGAGCCCCGGCTCGGATTTGTCGCAATCACCGCGCTGCATGCGGGGTTTGCGACAAATCCGGGCTCCGGCCGTCGCGGGGCTCAGGCCGGGCAGCCGGGACGCGGCCAGGGACGCGCGCCCGACGCGCGCCGGTGCAGCCAGCGCGCGGGCAGCCAGGCAAACGTCGAGGTGCCGAGCCGGCCGAGCCCGTAGCGGCGCGTATGGCGGTGCGTGTTCCGCCCGCGCGTCACCGTCAGGCACGTGAAGCGGCCGCGCACGGGGTGGAACGCCCGCACGGTGACGCGATAGCGGCCGTGAGCGGGGCGGGCGAGGCCGCCGCCGCGGGCCTCGCGGGCCGTCCAGGAGGTCCAGCGGAGCGTGAGCGCGGCCGGCCCGACGGTCATCCGTCGCGGGCGCACGCCGAAGACGTCGCGGAAGCGGCGCTCGACCCGCACGATCCGTGCGAACAGGAGCGGGAGCCGACGGGCACGGCGGGGCCTCGGGTCGACGATCGCGCGGCCCGATGTCCGGCCAGGCCCGAATCCGCCGTTGCCGGGCCAGGCGACGGTCACCGTGATGTGGTCGTGGGCGATGCACAGCCGCGGCAGCGGCAGGCGCCCGCTGAACCGCCCGCCGGTGGCCGTCGCCGTCCCGCGCGAGGTGCCTCCCGCGCACGAGGCGCGGAGCGCGAGCGTGCCGGACAGGCCGGCGGCGGTCGTGCCCCGGACGTGCACCCGCCAGCCGACCGTCGCGGTCAGGCCGGTGACGTTCAGCTGTGGCGGGAGCGGCCCCGTGACGATCGGCTGCGCCCGGATCGTGAACGGGGTGGCGAGTGCGGCGTCGACCTCGCCGACATCGGGCCCGGTGATCCAGGTGCAGACCAGGTAGGACCCCGCGGGGTAGCGGAGGGCGATGCTCGTCGTGCCCGGTCCGCCGGACACCGGCACCCCGCCGGGAAAGAGCACGCGCTCGCCCGGATGCGCGGCGGTGTCGTCCTGTTGGGAGGGCGCGCAGGCCGGCGCGGTGCCCGCCGGGCGGATCGTGGAGAGCAGGCGGAGCGGCTGGTCGGTCTGCACGGTGTACTCGATGGCGAACGTCGTCTCCGCGGTCGGCGTCGCCGAGAAGCCGACCGCGAGCAGCGGCACCTGTGGCCCGCGGACGCTGAGCGGCGCGCTTGCCGGCCCTGCGCCGCCGCCGCCGGCGAGCCACGCGCACACGAGATAGGCGCCGGTCGAGTCAGGCGTCCAGCTCACGGTCGTCGCGTAGGCTCCCGCCCGCTCCGCAAGGCCCGAGGCGAGCACGATGCTCCCGGTCGGGTTCGCCTGCCTGTCGGCGCGGAACGTCGCACCGCAGGCCGCTGTGCCCGCCGGGCGCACGAGCGCGTGGAGCGTCGAGGCGACGGTCGCGGTGCCCGACAGCGTGATCGGGATCGGGATCGACTGCTCAGGCGTCGCGGTCCCGATCGACACCGCCACCGTCGGCGGGGGGCGGAGCGCCGCAGCGCTCAACGGGACGCCGAGTCCGCCGGCAACGCAGCCGGCCGAGGCGAGCGTTGTGACGATCCAGCCTCGAGCCCACACAGTTCCTCCTCAAAGCTCCCGTTCGGTCACCGGCAATCTACCGCGCCATGCGCGGCTCGGGGGTTCGCTGCGCCCGACGGGCGGCGCGGTGGGGTCTCCGCCGCGCGGCCGAGCGCCGGTGAGGCTCAGCGCCCGTAGCGCTCGCGGCCGAGCAGCAGCTGCTCGGGGAGCGCCTTGCGCTCCGGGGGCGAGGGGTCGGCGCGCACGGTGACGGTCTCGGCGACGCTGAACGTCACCGCGCTCGTCGTCTCGCCGAAGCGGACCGCGACCTCCTCGCCGTCGTTGGCGACGACCTCGCCGCTCAGACCGGGCTCGACGCCGGCGCGCTTGAGGTAGTGGAGCAGGTCCTCGGCCTCGTTCTCCAGGCGGAGCACCGTCACCGACGCGCCGACCGCGCAGTCGGCGAGCGGCACCCCGGCGATCCGCTCGTGCACCTTGATGGGGTGCCCGTGGGGGCACGTCTTCGCGTCGCCGACCGAGGTGCGGACGTACGCCTCGAACCGCGGGGTCATCGCGTACTCGAGCTTCTCGGCCTCCTCATGCACATCGTCCCAGGGCACGCCGACGACGTCGGTGAGGAATCGCTCGATCATCCGGTGGCGCCCCACGAGGTTCTCGGCGTGCGCACGGCCCGCCTCGGTGAACTCGACACCGCGACTGCTCGGCCGGTTGATCCAGCCGTTCTTCTCGAGCCGGCGCAGCATCTCGTGGACGGTCGGCGGCGTGAGCTGCATCGCCCGGGCGAGGTTGGCGCCGGTCATCGGGAAACCCGCCTCGTACAGCCAGAACAGCGACTCCAGGTACTCCTGCTCGGCGGCGCTCAGCGGCAGCTCGGCTGGCGATGTCTCCTCGGAGGCCATCGAGTGATCGTATCCGGGCTGCGTGACGTCGATCGCTCGGGTCCGACCCGGACCCGCGCCTGGCGGCGGGGGTAGGATCGCGCCTGCCGTGTCGCTCCCGCTCACGCCGCCCGTCGAGCCCCAGCTCGCCCGCTCCTCCCGCGATCTGCCGAGGGGCGAAGGCTGGGTGTACGAGCCGAAGTACGACGGCTTCCGAGCGATCGTGTTCGTCGACGGCGACGACGTGCACATCCAGTCGCGCGGCGGGCGGCCGCTGCGCCGCTACTTCCCGGAGCTCTCCTTCGCGCCCGGCCGCTATGTGATCGACGGCGAGATCGTGATCGACGCTCCGGACGAGGGCGGGGTCGCGCTCCAGGACTTCGGCTCGCTGCAGCAGCGCCTGCACCCCGCAGCCTCGCGCGTGGCGATGCTGGCCGAGAGGATCCCGGCTCGGTTCGTCGCCTTCGACATGCTCGCCCGCGGCGACGAGCTGCTGCTCGAGCGTCCGCTGTCCGAGCGTCGCGTCGCGCTCGAGGAGCTCGCCGCCCGCGACGGTATCGACCTCACCCCGTGGACGTCCGATTCGGAGCGGACGGCGCCGTGGCTGAAGCACGGCGAGGGCGTCGTCGCCAAGGAGCTCACGGCGCCCTACCGCCCGGGCGCGCGCCGCGGGATGGTGAAGATCAAGCGGCTGCGGACGCTCGACGCGGTCGTCGCGGGCTACCGGCCGGGGAAGGAGCCGGGGACGGTCGGCTCGCTCATCCTCGGGCTCTACGACCCCGACGGTCGGCTCCATGTCGTCGGGCACTCCTCGGGCATCCGGCCGGCGGAGAAGCGTGCGCTGCGCGAGCGCCTGGCGCCCTACGAGAACGGGGAGCGCGGCCACGGAGACCCGAGCCGCTGGAAGAGCGAGGAGGAGATGGAGTGGGTCGGGCTGCGCCCGGAGCTCGTCGTCGAGGTGAGCTTCGACCACGTCTCCGGCGGCCGGATCCGCCACGGCACGAAGATTGTGCGCTGGCGCGATGACAAGGCGCCGCGCGACTGCCTGCTCGAACAGATGACGGGCTGAGCCGCGGACCGGGTAGGCGGTCACCATGAAGAAGATCATCGAGCTCCTGCTCTGCATCCTGCACCCGGTCGCGGTGCTGCTCATCTGGGTCACGCTCCCGTTCAAGCGCAACCTCAGCCTGATCGGCAAGATCACCTGGGGGGTCGCCTCGATCGTGCCGTTCGTGCCGTTCGTCTACGTGCTCACGGGAAACGACTTCCTGTAGGGGGCGCGCTGGCGCGCGCCGGGCGCACAGGTGGGCAGCCACCGGGCGTGAGTGGACGCGCTCCGCCCGTCGCGTCAGTCGCGGCGTGCTCGGCTTGGCTGGACCCGGCGCGGCTCGCCGGCCTGCTTGCGGAAGTGCGGCGGCCAGGGGGCATCGCCGAGACCCCGCTCCTCATCGATCCGCGCGAGCTTCAGCAGGCCGTCCAACGACCCGGCGTGCTCGTCGATCGAGGCGGCGGGGTCGCCGCGACGCGCGACGAGTCCCGGCACGGTGTCGATCCGCAGCTCCGCCGGCTCGACGTCCGGGACCTCCTCCCAGGTGAGCGGTGTCGACACGCGCGCGTCGGGGGTCGGGCGCACGCTGTAGGCGCTCGCCACCGTGCGGTCGCGGATGTTCTGGTTGTAGTCGACGAACACGCCGTGGCGCTCCTCCTTCCACCAGCTCGAGGTGGCGAGCTCCGGCGCGCGCCGCTCGACCTCCCGCGCGAGCGCGAGCGCCGCCCGCCGCACCGTCACGAAGTCGTGTTCGGGCCGGATCCGCGCGTACACGTGGATCCCGCGTGAGCCGCTCGTCTTCGGAAACCCGGCGAGGCCGTGCTCTCGGAGCACCTCGCCGCACACGAGCGCGACCCGGCGCACGTCGTCGAAGCTCGCCTCGGGCGTCGGGTCGAGGTCGACGCGGAGCTCGTCGGGATGGTCGAGATCGGGCAGGCGCACCGGCCACGGGTTCCAGTCGACGACGCCGAGGTTGACGCCCCACACGAGCGTCGCCGCGTCGTTCGGCAACAGCTCCCGGGCCGTGCGGCCGCTCGGGAACGTGACGATCGTCGTCCGGAGCCACTCGGGGGCCGAGTCGGGGATCCGCTTCTGGAAGAACGGCTCGGCGGCGACGCCGCGCGGGAAGCGCTTGAGATGCGTCGGGCGGTCACGCAGCCCCCGCAGCAGCGGCTCGGCGAGCGCGAGGTGGTACTCGATGAGATCGCGCTTCGTGACTCCCGCCTCCGGGAACACGACCCGGTCGCCGCTCGAGATCCGCACTTCGCGGCCGCCGGCGTCGATCAGCGCGTAGTCGCTCGCCACGACCGCAGAGCATGACGGATACTCCGCCGGGTGATGCGCGGCGTGCCCGAGACGATCCTCGTCGCTCCGGCGTCGTTCTCCGGAACGCTTGCCGCGGCGGACGTCGCGGAGGCAATCGCGCTCGGGTTAAAGGACGGCGGCCGCGAGGTCGAGCGCTGCCCGCTCGAGGCCGGCGAGCCGGCCTCCCCGGCGGCGGTGCTCAAGGCGGTCGGCTTCGATGCGCGGATGCGCGCGGCGCGCTGCGTGATCACGGGCGCGGGCCGTCTCGAGGAGCGCTCGCTCGTCGGCACGCTGCTGTCCGAGGCTGCGACCCGGGCGCGTCAGGCGGGCGTGCCCTGCCATGTCGTGTGTGGCGTCCGGCAGCTCGACGCGATGGGGGCGCGGGTGCTCGATCTCGAGCGGGTCGTCGAGGCGAGCACCCCGGCCGAGCTCCGGGCGGCGGGCCGCCGGCTGGCCGAGCTTGTCTGAGCGCCGGCTCAGTGCGCGAATGCCCGCGTCGTCGAGGCGAGCGCCTTCGGCAGCGGCCCGTCGAGGTGCTCCAGCTGCTCGGTCTTGGCGGCGAGGTCGCCGATCAGCTCGTCGGCCATCTCGAGGTGCATGCCGGCGCGGACGACGATCCGCAGCACGCTCAGATCCTGGCGGTTCTCGGGGAACGTGTAGGCGGGCACGAGCCAGCCGCGCTCCCGCAGCCGCTCGGAGACGTCGAACACGGTGTAGTTCTCGATCTCGTCGCGGAGCGCGAACGCGAACACGGGCAGCTGCGAGCCGTCGGTGATGAGCCGGTAGGGGCCCATCTCGGCGACCGCGTGCGAGATCCGCCGCGCGGTCGTGCGCAGCGAGCCGAGCAGCTTCGTGTAGCCGGAGCGGCCGAGGCTCATGAACATGAAGTACTGCGCGACCACCTCGCTGCCCGGCCGGCTGAAGTTGAGCGCAAACGTCGGCATCTCGCCGCCGAGGTAGTTGACGTTGAACACGAGCTCGCGGGGGAGCGCCTCGCGGTCGCGCCACACGGCCCAGCCGACGCCGGGGTAGACGAGACCGTACTTGTGGCCGGAGGCGTTGATCGACTGCACGCGCGGCAGGCGGAAGTCCCACACGAGGTCCGGGTCGAGGAACGGCGCGACGAAGCCGCCGGAGGCGCCGTCGACGTGGATCGGGACGTCGATCCCCCGCGTCCGCTCCAGGTCGTCGAGCGCGGCGGCGATCTCCGCGACCGGCTCGTAGCTGCCGTCGAACGTCGAGCCGAGGATCGCGACGACCCCGATCGTGTTCTCGTCGCAGTGCGCGAGCGCCCGCTCGGCGGTGAGGTGGAACGTGTCGCCCTCCATCGGCACGAGCCGGGGCTCGACCTCCCAGTAGCGGCAGAACTTCTCCCAGCAGACCTGGACGTTCGCGCCCATCACGAGGTTCGGCGTGCTCGCGTCCCTGCCCGCCGCCTCGCGCCGCTTGCGCCACCGCCACTTGAGCGCCATGCCCGCGAGCATCGCGGCCTCGCTGGAGCCGGTCGTCGAACAGCCGGTCGCCGACTCGGCCTCGGGCGAGTTCCACAGGTCCGCCAGGATGTTGACGCAGCGGCTCTCGATCTCCGCCGTCTGCGGGTACTCGTCCTTGTCGATCATGTTCTTGTCGGCGGTCTCGGCCATCAGCCGGCCGCCGAGCGCGGGCATCCAGGTGGTGACGAACGTCGCCAGGTTGAGCCGCGCCTGCCCGTCGAGCAGCAGCGCGGCGCGGATCAGCTCGTACGCGCTCTCGGTCCCCATCCCGTGCTCGGCGAGCGCGTCGATCGGCAGCTCGACCTGGCGAGCGCCGGCGGTCGTGAGCGTGAAGTCGCGATTGTGGGCCCGCTCGGAGTGGCGTGCGGAGAGCGCCATCGGGCGCACAGTGTGACGCAAACGCGAGCCCGTTGCCGTGCGTCGATGGTTGTGCGATGTTTGGCGGCATGGAGACGCATCTCACGCTCGGGGAGGCGGCCGCCGCGATCGGCGTGAGCGCCGACACGCTGCGCCGCTGGGATCGCGCCGGCAAGCTCCGGACGGTCCGTGACGAGCGCAACCGCCGGCTCGTGTCCGCCGAGGAGGTGCGCCGTCTCAGCCGCCGTCGCCGGCCGCGGCACAAGGCCGGCGGTGCGCTGTCGGCCCGCAACCGGATGCCCGGCATCGTGCGCTCGGTCGAGGTCGACGGCGTGATGGCGCTCGTCGAGATCGAGGCCGGCCCGTTCCTCATCACCGCCGCCGTCACCCGCGACTCGGTCGAGGAGCTTGGGCTGGCGCCGGGCGTCGAGGCGGTCGCCACCGTGAAGGCGACCTCGGTGATGATCGCACGCGGCACGAAGTAGCCGTTCGTGGTCGCGCCGACCCTGCAGCCCACCGACCCCCACATCGCGCGGACCGGCGCCCGAGCGACCCGCTCGACACGTTCCGCGCGGTGCTCACCGAGGTGCGTGCGCTCCCCCAGCGCGCGGCCGCCGCGCTCGTCACCGGCGACCCCTCGAACGGCGGCGACAGCGAGGACTATGCGCGGCTCGCCGCGCTCTTCGAGGGGGAGCTCGACCTGCCGGTCCACGTGCCGCCCGGCAACCACGACGACCGGGCCGAGCTCCGGCGCCGGTTCGAGGTCGGCTCCGAGGGCGCGGAGCCGATCCGGTGCGCGGTGGAGCTCGACGGCCTGCGGGTCTCGATGCTCGAGACGCGGAGCGGGTTTTGCTGTCCGCATCGGACCACGATGCGCTCCGAGTCAGTCAGACGCCGTGCGCCGCGCCGTCCACCGCGCGTGGAGGGCGACCGGCTTGCGGAACACGAGGCCGCGCACGTCGGGCCGCTGCTCGGGGTCGAGACGCAGCCCCGGGAGCGTGAGCAACTCGCCGAGCGCCGCGCGCGCCTCGAGCCGCGCGAGGTGGACGCCGACGCACACGTGCGGCCCCCGGGCGAACGCGAGGTGCCGGCGCAGGTTCGCCCGCGTCGGATCGTAGGCGTCCGGGTCGGGGAACACCGCCGGGTCGCGACCGGCCCCAGCGAGCGAGATCCGCACGAGCTCCCCGGCGGCGATCGGCGCCCCGCCGAACACGAGCTCGCGCGTGGCGTAGCGGTCGACGACGGCGGCCGCTGGCTCGCGCCGCAGCGACTCGTCGATGACCGCGTCAAGCGCCGCCGGATCCGCGCGGATGCGCTCCGGCTCGCCGACATGGGTCAGGATCTCGAGCGCCGCGTTCGCGATCATCCCCTCGGTCGTCTCGATCCCGCCGAACAGCAGGACCGCGGCGTTCGAGGCGATCTCGTCGTCGCTGAGCCGGACGCTCCCGATGCAGGAGCCGGGATGCGGTCCCGGGGTGCGGCCGTCGGGATTCGCTCCGGGGTCGCTGCCCTGGGGCGCGGCGTGGGCGGCGGCCGCGAGCAGCGAGTCGCCGGCGGTGCCGGAGATGACCGGCTGCAGCCGCTCGCGCAGCGTCGCGAACGCGCTCGCGCCGCCGGCGACGGCCCGCGGGTCCGGCCGGGCCGCGCTCAGCGCGGACACCGACGCGACGATCGCGTCGTACCAGGCGAGCACCTCGCCGGTCTCGGCCTCGTCCATCCCGAGAGCGGTCGCGATCGTCGCCGCCGCCATCCGGCCGGCGAACTCGCGGCGGAGCTCCGCCCGCCCGCGCGGCGCAAGCTCCGCGACGAGGGTGCGCGCCCGCTCGGCGGCGGACCACGCGAACCGCTCGGACACCGACGCCGCCCGGAACGGGCCGGCGAATGGCGCGCGGTGCTGGTCGTGGGCGGCCCCGTCGAGGCTCAGCATGCTCGGCCCGATGACCCGCGCGGTCGTGAACCGGGGGTCATCGACAGTGAACGTCGCGGGGTCGCGCATCGCGGCCGAGGCGAGCGCGTGCGAGGTGACGAGCCACCCGTCCAGGCAGGGCAGCCACGACACCGGCTCGCTTGGCCGCAGCCGGTGGTGGACCGCGTGGGGGTCGGCGTCGAGCTCCTCGAGTGTCACCGCGGCGCCGAGCGGAAACCCGTCGCTCCGCTCCCCGCTCATCGAGCGGCTCTCGCGGTCACGCCCGCGCGGTCGCCGTCCATCGCCCGAGCATAGGTGTCGCCCTGCGCCCGGCGGTCGCGGTCGACGGCCGGGGCGCAGATTCAGGAGCGCCCCGCGACCAGAGATGCCCGGCGCTCCCGGCACGCCGCGTGGCTGTGTCCGTCGTCAGTCGCTTGTTCGATGCGCATCGAACAACGGCGCTAGAATCTTCGCTGCCAAGACTGAGATGTTCTGTCTTGCCAGATTGGAGATAGATCGTGGATTTCGAAACCCAGAACAACTTTGCCGGTCGGTCATGCGACGTGTGCGGGGAGCGGCCGGGCGTCGTCCAGGTGGTGTTCGCCGGGCCGGGCGGCCGGCGCACCGGGCTCGTGTGCGAGCGCTGCGCGCGTGAGGCGATCGCCGCTCAGCAGGGCGCGTTCGGCGCGTTTGCCCCGGGCGGTCCGCGGGGCGCGGGCGTCGGCCCGGCGCTCCGGCAGCGGCGGGCGACCGAGACGCGCTCGCAGACCCCGGCGCTCGATGAGTTCGGCCGCGACCTCACGAGCGAAGCACGGGCCGGCCGGATCGATCCGGTGATCGGACGCGACGCCGAGATCGCGCAGGTGATCGAGGTGCTCGCCCGGCGCCGCAAGAACAACGCCGCGCTGATCGGCGATGCCGGCGTCGGCAAGACGGCGATCGCCGAGGGGCTCGCGCTCCGCGTCGCCTCCGGCGAGGTGCCGGAGGATCTGCGCGACGTGCGCGTCGTCGCCCTCGACCTCGCGGGGATGATCGCCGGCTCCCAGTACCGCGGCGCGTTCGAGCAGCGGCTGAAGACGCTGCTCGACGAGGTCGTCGCCGCCGAGGGCCGGGTGATCCTGTTCGTCGACGAGCTCCACACGGTGCTCGGCGCCGGCGCGGCCGAGGGTGCGATGGACGCTGCGAACATGCTCAAGCCGCTGCTTGCCCGGGGCGCGCTGCGGATGGTCGGCGCGACGACGCTCGCCGAGTACCGGAAGATCGAGCGCGACGCGGCGCTCGCCCGGCGCTTCTCAGCGGTGACGGTGGAGGAGCCGTCGGTGCAGGACACGGTCGCGATCCTCGCCGGCCTGCGCCCGCGCTACGAGGCGCATCACGGGGTCGAGATCGCCGACGACGCGCTGCACGCCGCCGCGCGGCTGTCGGACCGCTACATCAGCGAGTACCGGCTGCCCGACAAGGCGATCGACCTGATCGACCAGGCGTCCGCCCGGCTGCGGCTCTCGGAGCGCTCGGCCGGGCGCTCGGAGGCCGACCGGATCCGCGCGGAGATCGAGCATCTGGCCGCCGAGAAGCAGGCCGCGGTCGACGCCGAGGCCTACGAGGAGGCCGGCGAGATCAAGCAGCGCATCGAGCGCCTCCAGGCCGAGCTCGACAGCCGGCCCGCGGATGTCGCGGCGCGTGAGGACGCGCCGCTCGTCGTCGGCGAGCCGCAGATCGCCGAGGTCGTCGCCGCCCGCACGGGCATCCCGGTCGGGGAGCTCGTGACCGCCGAGCTGGAGCGGCTCGGATCGCTGGAGCAGGATCTGCACCGCCGCGTGATCGGCCAGGACGCGGCCGTCGTCGCGGTTGCCGAGGCGATTCGCCATGCGCGCGCCGGACTCGCCGAGCCCGATCGGCCGCTCGGGTCGTTCCTGTTCCTCGGCCCGACCGGGGTCGGCAAGACCGAGCTCGTCAAGGCGCTCGCCGAGCGCCTGTTCGCGACCGAGCGCTCGCTCGTGCGGATCGACATGTCGGAGTACCGCGAGCCGCACACGGTCGCGCGCCTGATCGGCTCGCCGCCCGGCTACGTCGGCTACGGCGACGGCGGCCAGCTCACCGAGCCGGTGCGCCGCCGCCCGTACTCGGTCGTGCTCCTCGACGAGATCGAGAAGGCCCATCCCGAGGTCTGGAACGTGCTCCTGCAGGTGCTCGACGACGGCCGGCTCACCGACGGCGAGGGACGGACTGTCGACTTCACGAACACGGTCATCGTCATGACCTCGAACCTCGGGGCGGGCGAGGCGAGGCGACCGCTCGGCTTCGCCCCCGGCGCCGGGCGCAGCGACGCGGCCGGCGAGCGGATGCTCGCCGCGGCCAAGCGCGCGTTCCTGCCCGAGTTCCTGAACCGGATCGACGAGATCGTCGTCTTCGAGCCACTCGGCGAGGACGAGATCCGACAGATCGCGGCCCTGATCGTCGCCGGTATCGCGCAGCGGCTCGAGGATGAGCGGGGCATCACGCTGGAGGTCGCGCCGGAGCTCATCGCCCGCCTCGCGGTCGAGGGCTTCGACGCCGAGTTCGGCGCCCGCCCGCTGCGGCGCCACATCCGTCGCACGCTCGAGCGCGAGCTGACCCGCGCGATCCTCGACGGTCGCCTCGCCGACGGCGACCGCGTGCGCGCCGCCGACGTCGAGGTCGATGCCCGGACTGAGGCCAGGACCGCCGGCGAGCCTGGCGCCGCGCCCCGGATCGAGCTCACGATCGCCCAGCCCGCGACAGTCTGACCGCCGACTCGCCGGGCCCACCGCGGTGGGCCCGGCGACCCCGGCGCCGGTGGGGCTCCGGTTGGGCCGGGCACCCTGGTCGCGTCGGGGCGACCGCAGGGCCGCCGCGGCGACAGCCGCTGAGCAGCTCACCGCCGCCAGGTCGGGCCTCGGCCCCGTCGATCGTGTCGAGCTGCCTCACGGTCAGGTCGGTCGCGTCGAACCGGCTCGAGTCAGGTCGGTCGCGTCGAACCGGCTCGGCCCCAGTCGATCGCGTCAAAGAGGCGACGCAGCTTCGTGCCGCGGCTGGGGTTGAGCGACTCGACCCACGCCACGCGGCCGCGCAGCTGCGCGCGGAGGTCGATCCCGCTGCTGTCCGGCGGTCCATCGAGCGCGAGCCGGTGGAGCGTCGCGCGGAGCCGGTCGTACTCGTCGCGCGGCGGTCCCGCCTCGGTGCTCGGCGCCGCGCGGGCAGCGTACCGGCTCCGCAGCGGGGGTCTCAGCCCCGAAGCGCCCAGCGGCGAGAGTGGTGTGACCTCGCATGCCGCGTGTTCGGCGACGGGTCACTCGACGCCGATCCGCCGTCCCGGCGGCGGCTGGCAGCCGATGTCGACGAGGTGGCGCACGAACGCCATCCGGTCGCGATCGGGATGGAACGGCTCGACCCCCTCGCGCAGCGCGGCCGCCACCCGCTCGAGGTCGAACAGCAGCGAGAGCTTGCCGGGCGGGTCATCCCACTCACCCGTGTCGTAGCGCTCGACCCACGCCGCCAGCGCGGCGAGCACCTCGACCTGCACCTCGTCGGCCCACCACTCCGAGCGCACCGCCAGGCGGTAGCGCTCGCGCAGCGTGCAGACGTCGCTCCACAGCCGCTCGAACCACAGCCAGCGCTCGCGCGGCAACAGGCCGCGCCAGGTGAGCGGCCAGCGTTGCGCGACCTCCTCCTCCCAGACACCGTCGCCCGTACCGCCCTCGCCGTACGGGTCGCTCGGCCACTCCTCACCGTCGGACCAGCTCATCTCCTCCTCCTCTCGTCTCGGTCATCGGATGCGCCGGACGGCGCCGGCGGCGACCCGGATGCGCCGGGTGGCCGTCCGGGCGCCGCGGCCGCGCCGGGGCGAATCCCGGCCCTCACGGGTCGGCTCCCGGCGGCAAGCCGGCGCAGACGCCGGTCGGCGAACCACATCCGTAGCCGCAGCCGCACGGGCGGGATCCGGCCGTAGAGCAGCAGCGCCTCCCCGGGCTCGAGCTGACGCAGCGCCTCGGGCGCGATCAGGGGCCGCCGGCGCCGCCCGGTCGTGCGCCCGTCGCCGCCCGCCCCGCGCGTGCGCGTTTCCTCACGCGCCTCCTCCTCGCCGGCGAGACTCGAGAAGTAGCGCAGCGTCTCGAGGTCGGCCACGCCGGGCAGCAGCATCCGCGCCCGATGGCTGTTCACGACAGTCTCGGCCTGCTGCCCGTAGCGGCTCCGCGCCTGGGCGAGGTCGTGGAAGATCGAGACGAGCTGGATGTTGTGGCTTGGCGCGGTCGAGGCGACCTCGGCGAGATTCGGCAGCGGCGCGACGTTGCCCGCCTCGTCAAGGCAGAGCAGCAGCGGCAGCTCGAGACGACCGCCGGACAGCGTCGCCCGCTCGAACGCGCGGTCGACGACCTCGGAGAGGAGCGCCAGGAAGATCGGCCGCAGCAGCTTCGAGGCCTTCGCGTCGCCGATGAGATACAGGGTGGCGCGCTCGTCGAGCAGCCGGTCGGCGGTGATCTCGCAGCCCCGCGCGGACCGGAGCACCCGTCCGAAGCGGTATGCCCGCAGCAGTCCCTGGGCGGTGGCCTCGATCGAGGACCGGGTGCGGTCGGCCTGGGCCTCGAACGCGCGGACCGCGTCGTAGGCGGCGTGGGCGCCCTCGAGCTCCTCCGCGTCGCGGGCGCTGCCCGACAGCTCGGCGAGCGCCGCGTCGAGCTCCCGGCCGCCCTGCCCGTACGTCCAGCGCACGACCGCCTCCATCCCGGCATCGGTTCGCGCCGCGGCGTACAGCAGCGGCGCGAGGCGCTGCTCGGCGGCGACCGCCCAGAAGTCGCCGCCCTCCGTGCCCCGGTGGTCGAGCTCGGCCGCGGACGCCAACCGCCAGGCGACTTCGAGCGCCCCGTCCCAGGTGCCGGCCTGTCGCAGTGGCGACCAGGTGTCGGCGGCGCCGCCCGAGAGCGCGAACGGGTCGAACACGAGCACGCGGCCGAGCGCCCGCCGGCGGGCTTCGGTGACCGCGAGCAGGTCGGTCTTGATCGAGGAGGCGACCGCCGGCCCGTCCCACTCCAGCAGCGCGGGCACGGCGAGGCCGGCAGATTTTCCCGACTGCGGCGGACCGAACGCGACGAGCGCGTGGCGCGCCTCGGCGTGCAGGAGCCGGCCTCGGGCGCGGCCGAGCGCAAGTCGCCCGCCGTCCCGAACGCCGCCGGCGCGGCCGCCGCCGCGCCGGCCAGCGCGCGCGACGCTTGGCCCGGGACCGCGCGCCCCGCCGCGCCCGTGCAGGACGCGGAGCTCCGAGGCTCGCGCCCAGCGAGCGCCGTCGACCGAGCCGCCCATCCGCCGGAGCGCGTCGATCACGCCGAGCCGCGCGAGCACGAGGACCGCCGCGCTCCCGGCGCCCGCGAGCAACGCGAGCGCGCCGTACGCCCCCGCCGGCCCGGGCAGTTGCCGCCGGGCCGCGGCCGGCCAGGCGCCCGCCGGGTCCCCGAGGTGCCCGGGCAGGCGCACGAGCACCATCCCGAGCCGGGCGGCGCTCACGTGGGGCCAGCCGCGGCCGAACAACGAGCCGGCGAGCCCGCCCCACGCCCACAACCCCCCGAGCAGCGCAATCGCAAGAGCGATGAAACCGAGCAGCACTCCGTCGGTGAGCCACTCGCCAGATCCGGGCCGCGGGCCGCTGCCGTTCATCGCCGTCCTCCGAGCGGGGTCCCGACCGCGCCCGACGACTGGCCGGCGTCCATCCCCGAGTCGGTGTCGGTGAACACCGCCTCGCTCGCCGAGCGCTCGTGGGCGACGACGAACGAGCGGCTGCCGACCCGCCACAGCGCCCGTCCGGTCGACAGCATCGAGATCAGCCGCGCCTCGCTGCGAGAGAGCCCGAGCAGCGACCGGGTGAGCTCGATCTGGCTCTCGTCCTGGTGGTAGACGACGCGAGTCGACGCGTCGGCGACGAGCCCCTCGGCGATCCGCGCCGCCCGGGACCCGGCGTCCCCGGCCGCGTGCAGGTCGGCGAGCTTGTGGAGCACGACAAGATTCATCACCCCGAACTGCCGCGCGAGCTTGAAGTTCGCCTGAAACCACTCGCCGAGCCCCGTGTGCTGCACGATCTTCCACGACTCGTCGGCGACATTGACGAGCCGGTCGCGTCCCGGTCGCTGCGCCGTGCGGGCGAGCAGCGCGCTCATCCAGGCGGTCGCGCAGGCCATCAGGATCCCGACCGCCGGTGAGTCGCGGACCGCGTGCAGATCGAGCACGACGAGCCGCGCGTCGAGATCGAGCCCGGGGCTCGTCGGGCCGTCGAACATCCCGCGCAGCGGCCCCTCGCAGAGGTCCTGAAGCGCGAGCGCCGCTCGGCGGCAGTCGGCGGCGAGCGCCTCCGGAGTGGTGCGGAGCGCGTCGGCCATCTCCGCCGTCGGCGAGAACAATGCGCCCGCCACCTCCCGCAGCGTCGGCTCACGACCGCTGCCGGTGCCGTCGCCGGCGCCGGCATCCCCCGTACGGTCGCCACCCGAGCCGCCGCCGCGGGCGCGCACCACCCGAAGGGCCTCGCGCAGCGCGCCGGCCTCCAGCTGCGACAGCGGACCCCCGAGCGCGGTGACCGTCACCGCCCGCAGCAGCTCCAGCTGGGCGTGCTCCTCGGGCCGCGAGGCGAGCGGGTTGAGCCGCACGTCCCCGCCGGGCTGAAGCGAGATCGGCCGCACCCCGACCGCCTCGCACAGCGGCCCGTACTCGCGCTTGACGTCGAGCACGAACGCCCGGCGGCCGAACAGCAGCATCCGCCACACGAGCGTCTTGACGAGGGCGCTCTTGCCCTGACCGAGCGTCCCCAGCACGATCACGTTCGGGTCGTCGAGCAGCCCCTCCCCATACAGCGCCCACGGGTCGAAGCAGAACGCCCCGCCACCCGAGTCGCGGCCCACGAACACGCCGCGGCCGCCGAGCCCGCCGGCCGCCAGGAACGGGTAGATCGCCTGCGCGTGGCGGGTCGTCGAGCGATGCCCCGGCCGCTCGGCGCCGCGGAGGCTCATCGAAGCCCCCGGCACAGCGGCAGCGTGAACGTGAACGCGTCCGCCTGCTGCCCGTACAGGCGGCGGAGCTCAAGCCGTGCGCGAGCGCCCTGCTCGAGCACGTCGGCGCACGCCTGGCGCAGCTCGTCGGGGTCACGGCCGGAGACCGTGACGAACCCGCTGAGACGCACCTCTCCGTGGCCGGCCGCAAGCTCGGCTTCGCGGCGCCGGGTCGCCTCGCCCGCCTGTCGCTGGCGGGCGGTCTCGGACTGCCCGAAGCGCGCGCGCAGCTCGCGATCGGCCTGGTCGCGCGTGACGGCGGCCTCGACCTCGCGGGTCGAGCGCTCGATCGCGATCGGCTCGAACGTGACCGCGACGGTGCGGACGACCCCGGAGTGCCCGAGCAGCGAGTCCATGAACACGGGCGAGACCTCGACGCGCGGCCAGCCGCTGATCCAGTACGTGGCATGGAGCGCGCCGTCGGCCTCGTAGTGGTCCCAGCGCTCGCGGGCGGCGAGCGGCCAGGCGCCGTCCTCCTCGGGGCCGGCGCGCTCGGGATCGGCCGCCTCGAGCGCGGTGAGCTCCCCGCGGGCGTACGGGTCATAGGCGGTCCGCAGCGTGCGCGCGATCTGCGCGGGCCCGAGCGCCCCGAGCACCGTCACCTCGGCTGCCTCGATTCCCTGGGCGACCCGCTCGGTGCTCTCGATCAGCGCCCGCACGACCGCGCCCCGTCCACGGTCGCGGATGCGCGCCGCGTCGACCTGGACGGCGATCAGCACCTCGTGCTCCTGCGCGACGCGCGTGCTCGTCGAGATGAGCTCCAGATAGGACTCGAGCATCGCCGCGCCGCGGGGCACCGACGGATCGCGCTCGGCGTGCATCCAGCGGGCGAGCTCGTCGCCCTGCGCGGGGGCGGTGCGCTCGATCCACTGCAGGCGCCGGATCGCGCTTCCGCCCGCGCCCGCGAGCACGAGCCCCCAGCGCGCGAGCCGCCGCTCCTGCGCCCCGGGATCGAGCAGCGTGAACGCGCCGACCCGGCAGGCGAGCACCGCCGTCAGCCGGCGTCCGCCGCGCTCCGAGAGCGCGCCGAGCGAGCGGTCGCGATGCGTCGCGGCGAGGATCCGCACCCCGCGGACCTGCTCGGGGGGCGCAGGTTCTGCGGTGCGCCAGCGCGGCAGCCGCGTGCCGAGCAGCTCGACCGCCCGGCCGCGTCCCGGCCCGGGCGAGCGGAAGCGGTGGCTCGAGCCGAGCCGGCGCCCGGCGAACGTGACGACGACCGGCAGCCACTGGTCGAGCGTGCGTCCGGCGAGGGGCGCGTACGTCGCGGCGGCGGCGAGCGCGCAGACCGTGACCGCGCCGAGCGCCCCGCCCGCGGATGGCGCCCGGTCGAGCAGCGCGACCGCCGCCAGCGCGCCGAGCACGAGCACGGCCACGCGGCCCGCGGCGACGTCGCCGAGCAGCCCTCGGCGCTCGAGCGGCCCAAACAGGTAGCCGACCCGTCGCGGATCCGATGCCGCGCTCATGACGGCTCCGGCCCGTCAGGAGCGCCGTCGCCCGAGCGATGCGGCTCCGGCGCTCCCGGGTGGTCCGGATGTCCGGTGTCGCCCGAGGCGCGCTCGCTCAGCCCCGGCCACTGCATCGGGCCGGGACCGAGCTCGAACACGTCCCGTTCGCCAGGCGCGAACTGTTCGTTGATCGGCGGCCGGTCGTCCTGCGGGACCTGCATGATCAGGGGCGCGTCGACCGGTGCGCCGGGTGCGTTCGTGCGGCCGGCGCGGCGACCCGCCTCTGCGACGGCGGCAAGGCCAGCCGCGGTTTCGGGCACGAACGCGCGAGGCACGCCCGGGGGAGGCGCGCCGCGTCCCGGAGGCCACATCCCGCCGTCCTGCACCGCGTCGGCCACCCCGCCGCCGGCCACCCCGCCGCCGGCTGCCCCGCCGTCGATCCTGCCGCCGGCGCCGAACCGGGGCATCGCGAATGCGACCGCGCGCCCCCGCGCGGCATCGGCGTCATCCTCGGGGTCGAGGCCGGGGGAGTCGCCTCCCGCCGCGGACGCGCCGCCGGCGGCGGCGCGCCCGGCGCCGACCACCGGACTCCCGATCCCCTGGAGCGCCGCATGTGGCGCCGCGCTCAGACCGCCGGCGGCCGCCGCGGCGACCTCGTGCAGCGGCAGCACCCGGAGCAGCGCCCACGGCGAGAGCACCGCGAGCACGATGAGCGTCGCGCCGACGAGCGTCGAGTCGAGGTTCGACGAACGGCCCCCGAACGCCGCGCCGCCGAGCGTGAGCACGGCGACGATCGCGAATTTGGCAAGGATCAGCGCGACGAGCGTCTCGATCGCGCGAATCGCCCACACCCGCCGGGCGGGCCACACCATCGCGGCGAAGAACAGCGGCAGCATGAGCACGATCACGTCGACCGCCGCCGCGCGCACGAGCAGCTCGATCCACAGCCCGATCGTCGCCAGCAGCGCGAGCAGGCCGATGAAGAACGCGAGCATCGGGTTGCCGGTCATCGCGCTGAGCGCGACGATCCCGGAGGCGGCGCGGGCGAGCGCGGCGCCGTCGGCGTGACCGGCGGCGCCGGCGACGATCGAGCCCATCTCGTCGGTCGCCGAGAGCAGAAGCGTCGCGAGCGGCGCCGCGATCGTCACGCCGATCAGCGCCAGCGGCAGGTAGCCGAACGCCGCCCGGCCGAGCAGCGCGAGATCCGAGCGCACGAGTGCGTGGACCGCGGCAGCGAACAGGAACGGCACGGTGAGCAGCGCCGAGAGCGCCGCGACCCGCCAGTAGGTCGTCGAGAACCAGCTGCTCTGCAGGCCGGGGCTCGTCGTCGAGCTCAGCATCGAGCCGGTGAGCCGGAGCGCCTCGGCGGCGCCGGCGTCGACTGACGTGGTGAGGACCGACAGCGCCATCTTGATCGCGCCGCCGATGAGCCAGCTCGCGGGATTCATCAGTGCGCCGTCGTCCCGAGGTGCTGGAAGAAGTTGACGAGGCCCGGCGCGGCTCCGATCACGAGCGCGGCCGCGCCTGAGACGAGCGCCGCCATGCGTCCCCGTGCCGCGTAGTGGTGGTTGTGGCTGTGCGACGCGATCGCCCACAGACCTGCGCCGACGAACGCGCCGAGCAGCGCGACCGAGAGCGCCCAGGCCTCGGCGCCGTTGACGAGTTGCTGCAGCACGTTGCTCCCCGGCAGACCGGTGAGGTCAGGATGCGCGGTCACCGCTGTAACGACCACTCCCATACGACAATCCTTTCTAATTGAGCTAATTGAATTCTGTCAAGCCCATCTGATAGAACCACATTGGCTTGAGGTCATTTGCAAATAATTTGACTCAATTCGAGAAGGGAGCAGTCATGGTCGCGATCGCCGAGCCGGCCGATCCGGAGTGCGTGGGGACGCTGCAGGAGGTGGCGGAGCTGTACGCCGCGCAGGCGGTACGCGTGCGGAACCTGGTGCGCTTGCGCCTGTGCGCGCCCGAGGCGCTCGTCGAGGACGCCTGCCAGATCGCGTGGATGCGGCTCGTGCGCAACCGCGAGCGGGTGCGACGGCGCTCGGCGGCGCATTGGCTCGTGCAGGTGGCGGCGAACGAGGCGCTCCGCCAGATCGGCGCCGGCGAGCGGGACCTGCCGCTCGAGCGGTTGACGACCCCGCCTGCGAGTGCGCCCGATCTCCTGGAGGAGCTCGCCGACAGCCACGAGCGACTCGGGGCGCTCCGTCGGCTGCCCGAGCGGCAGCGGCGCCTCGTCTGGCTGCAGGGGCTCGGCTTCAGCTACGCCGAGATGGCGAGCGCGACCGGCGACAGCCGGCGCACCGTCGAGCGCCAGCTCGCGCGGGCCCGCAAGCGACTCGCCGGTGTCTGAGCATCAGCGCGCGCGACGGCGATCCGAGGCCCGCCGCGGAGGTGGGCTGGGTCTGACCCGCGTGTCGTCAGCGCCGTCGCGGCGCGCGCCCGCGCTTGCGCCGGCGCCGCTCGGCGGGGCTGAGCTTGCGCGACTTGGGGGGACGCTTTGAGCCCGGGACCCGCTCGATCGGCGCGACCGCGGCGCGGTTGCGCGTGCGCCGCCGGGCGTCGCGCATGATCGCGACACCGATGCCGACGATGACGATCGCCGCCGCGGCGGCGATGCCGAGCGCGCTGCCCGCCGAGATCCCCGATCCGGTCGTCGAGGTTCCCGTCGCCGGGGAGACCGTGGCGGTCTGCGGGACTGTCGACGGGCTCGTGACCGGCGTCGTCAGCCCGCTGCCGAGCGCGCCGGCCCCGGACGTGCCGGTGCGCGAGGCGCTCGTGCTGGACGAGCGCGTCGCCGAGTGCGACGCGGCGGCGTGCTTGGCCGAGCGCGACGACGGTCCGGTGTGCGTCCCCGCTGCCGCGGCGACGGCCGGCATCCCGACCCCGGGACCGACGGCGAGCACGAGCGCCGCCAGCCTCGCCGCCGCCCGCCCGCCCGGCAGCCCGATCACCCCGACCGCGATCACGCCGACCGTCCCGCTCCCCGGAGCTTCCGGCCCCTCAATGCTCGGAGGCGAGGGGCTGCTCCATCGCGGGCGTCTGCTGATCGGTCCTGTACGGGTTCTCGGAGTCGTGGACCTCTTCGTGGTACACGCTCTCGACGTTCACCGACCAGATGTCGTGGTCGGTCCCGAGCAGGATGTTGTCGACCGCGCGCATCGCCGTCAGCATCGAATGATCGGAGTTGTTGTAGCGGTGCAGCCCGTTGCGGCCGACCTGCTGGATGTTCGACAGCGTCTCCAACCAGGCGCGGATCGTCGCCACGCGGTCGGCGTACTGCTCGTCGTAGATCGGGTACGCCTTGTGGACGCGCTCGACGAAGCCGAAGCGGACCTTGTCGGCGGGCGCGAGGTGCAGCTGCTCGATCTCGCGGCCGGCCATGGCGACGAGGTCGTCGTCCTTCATGTTCCAGAGCTCGTCGCCCTCGAAGCAGAAGTACTCCATGCCGATCGAGGAGGCGGTCTCGCCCTCGGGGATCATCCACGGCGACCAGGACTTGAAGTTCTGGATGCGCAGCACGCGGACACCCGGCTGATGGATGTAGATCCAGTTGTCGTCGAACGGATCCTCGACGTCGATGACGAGCAGCACGGTGAGGAACTCGCGGTAGCGCAGCCCGCGCGCCGCGTCGCGGACCTCGCCGGGCGCCTCGGGAGAGGCGATCCCGACCGTGGTGCGCAGCGGCAGCGAGGAGATCACG
>DATGKS010000032.1:0-67275 GCA_035294545.1 Solirubrobacteraceae bacterium
TCGCCGGCCCGGAGAAGAAGACCCGGGTGATGTCCAACAAGGAGCGCCGGATCACGGCCTACCACGAGATGGGCCACGCGATCGTGGGCCACTACCTGCCCAACTCCGACCCCATCCACAAGATCTCCGTGATCTCCCGTGGCCAGGCGCTGGGCTACACGATCTCGCTGCCGGGTGAGGACAAGTTCCTGACCACGCGCGCGGAGCTGCAGGACACGATGGCGATGACGCTCGGCGGCCGCGCCGCCGAGGAGATCTGCTTCGACGAGATCACCACGGGCGCGTCCAACGACCTGGAGAAGGTCACCGCCACGGCCAAGCAGATGGTGATGCGCTTCGGGATGTCCGAGAAGCTCGGCCCGCGGGTGTTCGGCCATGACCACGGCCAGCCGTTCCTGGGCCGCGAGTTCTCCTCCGAGCCCGATTACTCGGACGAGATCGCGCGCGAGATCGACGACGAGATCCGGCGCATCGTCGAGACCGCGCACGTCCAGGCCAAGGAGATCCTGCAGAGCCGCCGCGAGTCGCTGACGCTCCTCTCCGAGATCCTCATCAAGCGCGAGACGATCGAGAAGGACGAGTTCGAGGCGCTGCTCGAGGGCCGCACCGAGGAGGAGGTCTTCGGCTCCGAGGCGCCGGCGCCCGCCGAGCCGCCGGTGCTCCCGCCCGCCACCCCGGAGCGCTCGCGTCCCGAGGGCCCGCGGCCGCTGCCCCGCCCCGGCTTCGGCACCGCCGAGTAGCCCCGCGTCCGTCGCCCGCTGGCCACCGTCCGGGCGCGACTCGGCCATCGGTCCGCGGGATCTCAAGCGCGTTGATCACCTGGCCGATGGACGCCGGGTGAACGCGCTCGCTCTCATCTCGTCTCCCGATGTCCGCCGGGAAGGACGCCGGCCGCGATGACTCCGGATCGCGACCAGCGACTGGAGGAGGTGCTCGCCGCCGAGCGCGCGGCGCGCATCGAGGCCGAGCAGCTCGCCGAGCGCACGACGCACGAGCTCTACGACCGCCAGCGCGAGCTGTCGCTGCTGGCGGCGGTCGCCACCGCCGCCAACCGCGCCCGCACGCCCGAGCAGGCGCTCGATCATCTGCTGCCGTCGCTCTGCCACCACCTCGGGTGCCCGATCGCCGTCGCCTGGCTGCTCGACGAGTCCGCGGGCGATCTGCGCTGCGCCGCGGCGCATCACGCCGGCGAGGAGTCGGGCCACCGGGGCTTCGTCGAGGCGATCCGCCGCCGCCGACTGGCCCCGGGAGAGGGCCTCTCCGGACAGGTGCTGAGCGACGGGGGCGCGCTCTGCCTCGAGGATGTCCGCGACGAGCTCGACCTCGGCCTGCTGCGCCGCCACTGCCTCGACGGCGCGATCGCGTTTCCGGTGATCGTCGAGGGAGCCGTGCTCGCCGTCATCACCTGCGTCGCCGACGAGCCGCTCGACTTCACCCCACAGGTGCTCGCGCTCAGCGCATGCGTGTGCGAGATGCTCGCCCAGGTGTTCGAGCGCGACCGCGTCGAGCAGGACCTCCGCCACGAGGCCTACCACGACGCGGTCACCGGGCTGCCGAACCGGGCGCTGTTCCGGGAGCGCCTGCGCCACGCGCTGCTGCTCGCGCGCCGCTCCGAGCTCGGGATCGCGGTCGCGGTCATCGACCTCGATCGCTTCAAGGAGGTCAACGATACGCTCGGCCACGAGCAGGGCGACCGGCTCCTCGCCGAGGTCGGCGAGCGCCTGAGCCGCATCCTCGCAGAAGGGGACACGATCAGCCGGATGGGCGGCGATGAATTTGGGCTCGTGCTCTCGCGGGTGCGCTCGGTCGCCGACGCCGAGGCGGTCGCCGGCCGCATCGCCGAGGCTCTGCACGAGCCGGTCCACCTCGACGGGGTGCCGATCGGCGTCGACGCCTCCATCGGGATCGCGCTGCACCCGACGCACGGCAGCGACCTCGGCGAGCTCATCCGCCGCGCCGACATCGCGATGTACGCCGCCAAGCGAGCGCGCTCCGGCTACACCGTCTACTGCCCGCAGCTCGATCCCCACACGTCCGACCGGCTCGCGCTCGCGTCCGACCTGCGGCTCGCGATCGAGGCCGGCGAGCTCAGCGTCCACTATCAGCCGAAGGTGCTCATGCCGGGCCGGGCGCTCGCCGGCGTCGAGGCGCTCGTGCGCTGGTCCCACCCGGTGCGCGGCATGCTCTCCCCGGGGGAGTTCATCCCGCTCGCCGAGCACACCGGTCTCATGGGGCCGCTCACGAGCCACGTGCTCCGCACCGCGCTCACGCAGGTCCGCGGCTGGCTCGACGAGGGGCTCGAGGTCGCGGTCGCCGTCAACGTCGCGCCGCGCAGCCTGCTCGACCCGCGCTTTCCGCGGGAGGTGGCGGGCGCCCTGCGCGACAGCGGCGTCCCCGCCCGCCTGCTCGAGCTCGAGGTGACCGAGGACAGCATGCTCGAGGACCCCGATCTCGCGCGCGCGACGCTCAAGGAGCTGAGCGCGATGGGCGTCTCGATCGCGATCGACGACTTCGGCACCGGCTTCTCCTCGCTCAGCCAGCTCAAGACGCTCCCCGTCGGCACGCTCAAGATCGACCGCAGCTTCGTCTCGGGCGTGTGCGGCGACGCCCGCGACGCGTTCATCGTGCGCGCCGCGATCCGCCTGGGGCACGACCTGGGGATGGCGATCGTCGCCGAGGGCGTCGAGGACGAGGAGACGTTCTCGCTGCTGCGGGAGTTGCAGTGCGACGCGGTCCAGGGCTACCTCGTCCACCGCCCCGCGGACGCCGAGGCGCTCGCCGCATGGCTGCGGGAGGTCCCGAAACCGCCGACGGCCGCTCACCCGCGGCAGCTGCTGGCCGGGCCGCTCGGCTAGCGTCCCGTTTGGTCAGTTCGTTGCCGTCGAGGCACCCCTGGCGGCGCCCGGCGGCGTCCTCGGATCCTCGTGTGGCGCTGCCACACCACGGATCCTGCGTCCTGGCCGGGCATCCCCCAGTGGCACCGCTTGGTGCCAACGAACCAACCAAACGCGACACTCGCGATTTCCCCGGCGGTAACGTCCGGTGCGATGCACGACGAGCCGCCGCTCACGTTCGGCCGGATCATGGCGCAGTTCACGCGGCGCGGGCTGCCGCTCGTGATCGGGTTGTGCGGCGTTGCGCTGATCGTCGTCGGCGGCGACACCTATTCGAGCCTCGCGAGCCCGCGCTCGGTCGAGACCGCCTGCGGCGTCGCGCTCCTGATCGTCGCGCTTATGGTGTGGATGATCAATTGGCTGCTGCGGCTCGGCGTCGCCTCCAACGCCGACCGCGACCAGGAGGAGCGCGCCCGCGAGTACTTCGATCGCACCGGCAGCTGGCCCGAGGACGACGGCGATTGACCGGGGAGGCGCCCGAGGGTTTCCAGGTGATGGGGATCCTCAACGTGACGCCGGACTCGTTCTCGGACGGCGGACGCTTCACCGACCGCGGCCGCGCCGTCGAGCACGGCCTCGCGATGGAGCGCGAGGGCGCCGACATCATCGACGTCGGCGGCGAGTCGACCCGCCCGGGCGCCGAGCCGGTCCCGGAGGACGAGGAACTCGCCCGCGTGGTGCCGGTGATCGAGGGCCTGCGTGCCGCGGGGCTTGAGGCGAGCATCTCGATCGACACCTCGAAGGCCGCGGTCGCCACGGCGGCGCTCGAGGCCGGCGCTGACCTCGTCAACGACGTGAGCGCCCTCCGCGCCGATCCGGAGATGGCGGCGCTCGTCGCCGAGCGCGGGGTGCCCTGCGTGCTCATGCACATGCGCGGCGAGCCCCGCACGATGCAGCGCGACCCTCGCTACGCGGATGTCGTCGCCGAGGTCCGCGCGTTCCTTGAGGAGCGCCTTGCGGCGGCCGTCGCGGCCGGAATCGCCGAGGAGCGCATCTGGATCGACCCGGGCATCGGCTTCGGCAAGACGGCCGAGCACAACCTCACGTTGCTGCGCGAGCTCGACGCGCTCGCCGACCTCGGCCGCCCGATCGTGATCGGCACCTCGCGCAAGTCATTCCTCGGGCGGATCACCGGGCGCGACTACACCGGCCTGGCCGCCGCGACAGTGGCCACGAGCGTGCTCGCCTACGAGCGCGGCGCCCGCGTGTTCCGCGTCCACGACGTCGCGCCGACGCGCGATGCGCTGCTCGTGGCGGCTGCTACGGTCGGCCGCGCATGAGCGAGGACGACGAGTCCGACTACGAGGAGATCGACGAGGACGACGACGATCTCGACGAGGCCCCGGAGCCAGAGGTCACGATCGAGATCAGCGGCCTGTCGCTGTTCACCCACCTCGGCGTCACCGCGGCCGAGCGGGAGGTCGGCCAGCGCCTGCTGCTCGACATCCGCCTCGACGCCGGCGAGTGCGACGCGACGATCACCGACCGCATCGAGGACACGATCGACTACGGGCAGGTGTGCGAGGTCGCGAACCTCGTCGCCCAGCAGCGCACCTATCGCACGCTCGAGCGGCTGTGTGCTGCGATCGCCGACCGTCTGCTCTCCCAGTACGAGGCACACGCGGTGTGGGTCAAGGCCGCGAAGCCCGAGCCGCCGTTCGCGCTGCCGGTGACCGAGGTCTCGGTCGAGGTCTGGCGCGAGGCCTCCGGCGAGTGACGCCGGCGGTCCCGCGCGTCGGCTACCTGGGGCTCGGCTCGAATATCGGCGAGCGCCGGGAGCACCTGCGCGCGGCGGTGGCCACGCTGCCCGGGCACGGGGTCGACGTGCTCGCGTCGTCCTCGACGTACGAGACCGAGCCGGTGGGGCTCGTGCTCGATCAGCCGGACTTCCTCAACGCCTGCCTGCGCGCGCAGACCGACCTCGGTCCCGAGGAGCTGCTCGACGCCTGCAAGGCGGTCGAGCGCGAGGTCGGCCGCGCCGCGGGCGGTGTCCGCCACGGCCCGCGGGTGATCGACGTCGACCTGCTGCTGCTCGGCGACCTCCGGTACCGCTCCGAGCGACTTGCGCTCCCGCACCGGGAGGTGACATCGCGCCGCTTCGTGCTCGTGCCGCTGCTGGAGCTCGCGCCCGACCTCACGCTGCCCGACGGCACCCCGCTCGCCCGGGCCCTCGATGCGCTCGGCCCCGGCCAGGCGGTGAGGCGCGCCGGGCCGCCGCTGCTGTAGGCGCGCACCTGCACTAACCTGGCGCCGCCGATGCTGCTCGTCGTCGACGTCGGAAACACCCAGACCCACTTCGGCGTCTACCCGGACGGAGACGCCGAGGTCGCCGAGGACTGGCGCTTTGCCACCGTGCCCGAGTCGACGAGCGACGAGCTCGGGTCGGCGCTGCGCAACCTGCTCGCGCTCCGCGGGCTGGGGCTCGACGACATCGACGGCTCGATCGTCTCCTCGACCGTGCCGCTGCTCTCCGAGGAGTGGGCGCGGATGGCCGCTCGCTACCTCGGCCACGAGATGCTCATCGTCGGGCCCGGCCTGCGCACCGGCATGCCGATCCGCATGGACAACCCGCGCGAGGTCGGCGCCGACCGGCTCGTCAATGCGGTCGCCGCCTACGAGCGCCTCGGCCGCGGCTGCATCGTCGTCGACTTCGGCACCGCGATCACCTACGACGTCGTCTCCGACGCCGGCGAGTACCTCGGCGGCATCATCACCCCGGGGGCGGAGATCTCGATCGACGCGCTCTACCGGCGCGCGGCCAAGCTCCCGAAGGTCGAGCTCGTCGAGCCCCGGGCGCTGATCGGCAAGTCGACCGTCGAGGCGATCCGCTCGGGCATCGTGTTCGGCTTCGCCGGCCAGGTCGAGGGCATCGTCGGCCGCCTGCGCGCCGAGCTCGGCGAGGACACCCCCGTACTCGTCACCGGCGGCCTGTCGGGCGCCCTCGTGCCCGCCGTGCGCGCTCACATCGACGACGTCGACCCGCGGCTGACGCTCACCGGCCTGCGGATCATCTGGGAGCGCAACCGGGCCGGCAAAGCGGTTCACGAACCATCTCGATCCGATTAGGTACGAAAGGTTCCCGGTTGGCGAGCCGCGCCTGCGGCCGTCAAGCGGCATCGACTGCGAGATCGTGTACCCCTGCGGGGAAGATCGCGCAATCTCGACGGCTCGCCCGGCTGCTTGCTGCATCGGTGTCTTCCGAGGACCAAGATGTCGCAATCGACGGCGGCGCACGCCGTGAGTGCTGGATTTTCGTCCGTCGCCGCACGAGTGACCATCACACGCCCGCTGAGAACGATCCGGCGACCCCGGGCGGCAGCGGCACGTCGGGCGAGCGGGCGACGCTCGAGGCGAGCATCAGCAGCGTGCGGGGCGCGCGGCTCTCGGGCTGCTCGGCGGCGAGCACCGCGTAGGCGTCGAGCAGTGCGAGCACGGCCGAGAACACGGGGCCGTCGTCGTAGCCGTCGGGAACGTTGCACGACAGGCGGGCGAGCGCGAGCTGCTCGGCGCCGCGTCCGTCGGTGTCGCCGCGCAGGAGCGCGAGCGCGCCGAGGATCGTGAACGTCGCGACGCGCTCCAGCAGCGCGCGCGCCGGCCGCTCCCGCTCGCCGACGGCGGGGCCGGCGTCCTCGAGCGGCTCGCGGGCGGCGATGTGGCGGGACTGGCCGCCGAACACGAGCCGCGCCTGGGCGGGGGAGAGGCCGGCCTGAAGCGCGATCCGGAGCTGGCCGAGCGCCGAGACGAGCGTGTGCCCGTAGGGGGCGTCGGACGCGAACACGATCTGGCCGGGCGGCACGAGCGAGAACAGCGCCTGCAGGTCGGGCCCGATCCACCAGGAGCTGTCGAACAGCAGGTTCGGGTGATCGGGGGCGACCTGCCACAGCCAGGCGAGGTCGGTGATCCCGGCGTGCGCGAGGATGAAGCGTGCGGACGGGAACTCGGCGGCGAGCCTCACCATGTGAGCGCCGAGCGCCGGGATGCCGCGGCCGGCGTGGACGAGCACCGGCAGCTCCCGCTCGGCGGCGAGCGCGGCGAGCTCCCGCACGGCCGGATGGTCGAGCGTGAACCGCTCGGCACGGGGGTGGAGCTTGATCCCGCGCGCTCCGGCATCGAGCGCCCGGCGGGCCTCGGCGACCGCGACGCCGCCGTTCGGCGCCACGCGGCAGAACGGCACGAGCAGCCCACCGGAGCGCGCGGCGGCCTCGAGCACCATGTCGTTGGCCGGCGGATAGCCGTCGGGCTCGTGCATCGGGAACACGAACGCGCCCGTGGCGCGCGCCCGCCGCAGTCCCGCGAGCAGCTCCTCCGGCGTTTGGCGCATGCCGTCGGGATCGTTCTGGCCGACGTGCGTGTGCGCGTCGAACAGCTCGAGGCCGTCGACCAGATCGCGCGTGTGATCGAGCCAGGGCGCGAGCAGCGAGTCGATCTCCACGGACCGCATTCCTACCATGAACCGGGCCGTGACCGCCGTCAGCGAGACCGAGACGACCGTCCAGACGCCCGTCGCCGAGGCGCCCGGGCGATCGCTCACCGAGCCCTGGACGCTCGGCGGCGTCGAGATCCCGAACCGGGTCGTGCTCGCGCCGCTCGCCGGAATCGGCAACTGGTTCGTGCGGCTGCAGGCCAAGCGCCACGGCGCCGGCTTGGTCACCTCCGAGATGGTCTCCAGCTACGCCGTCCACTACCGCAACGAACGCACATGCAGAGAGCTCCTGCGGATCCATCCCGACGAGCATCCGGTGTCGATGCAGCTGTTCGGCAACGACCCCGACGTGATGGCCTCCGCCGCCGAGCGGGTGGCCGCCGCGGGCGCCGACCTGATCGACATCAACATGGGCTGCCCGGTCCCGAAGGTCTGCAAGACGGGCGCGGGCGCGGCGCTCCTCGCCGAGCCCGAGCGGGCGGTGGAGATCGCGCGTGCGGCCGCGCGCGGGAGCGGCCTGCCCGTGACCGTCAAGCTCCGCTCGGGCCTGCGCCCGGGCGACCGGCGCGGCCTCGACCTCATGCGGCGGCTCGCGGACTCGGGCGCGGTCGCCGGCCTCTGCCTGCATCCCCGTCATGCCTCCCAGCGCCACAAGGGGCGACCCGACTACGAGGCTGCCCGCGAGGTCATCGAGGAGCTGCCCGTGCCGGTCGTGCTCTCCGGCGGCCTGCGCACCCCCGAGCGGGTGCGCGAGGCGTTCGCGCTGACCGGCGCCGCCGCGGTCGCGCTCGCGCGCGGCTCGCTCGGCAATCCGTGGCTCTTCGCGCAGCTCGTCCGGGGGCGGAGCACGGAGCCGACCCGCGCGGAGATCCTCGCCGAGCTCGACTGGGTGATGGATCGCGCCGCCGAGCACCTCGGGGAGGAGCGGGCCGGCCGGTACCTGCGCAAGTTCTACCCCTGGTACGTCGAGCGGCTCGGGGGCGGCAAGGAGCTTCAGGACGGGCTGCAGCGAGCGCCGGATCTCGCCGCGGCGCGCGCGCTGCTCGGATTTGCCGTACATTAATCGGCGTTGATGAGGCGCGTGAGGCGGACAGGGACGGCCGTCCTTGCGACGGCGGCGGCGCTTGCGGCAGCGGCGGGTACCGCGGTTGCGGCTTCCCCGCGTGCGCGCGTCGGTTCGGCGCCGCCGCTCCCGCAGTCGGCGCGTCTCGGCGGCCCGCTCGCCCACTCGGCCCGGGTCGATCTCACGGTGTCGCTCGCCGGCCGCGACCCGCTGGGGCTCGCGCGGCTTGCGCAGGCGGTCTCGACGCCGGGCTCCCCGGAATACCGGCACTACCTGACCGTCCGCCAGTTCGCCGATCGCTTCGGCGCCACGCCCGCCCAGATCGCCGCGGTGACGCGGACGCTCCGCGCTGACGGGCTGAGCGTCTCGCCGGTGTCCGCCAACCACCTGATGCTCGGCGTGTCCGGCACCGCCGCCGCGGTGGAGAACGCGTTCGCGACGCGCTTGAACGCGGTGCGCACCGCCGACGGACGCCGTGCCTACGCCGATCGCCGCGCGCCGACGCTGCCGGTCTCGATCGCCGGCGACGTCGACGCGGTCGTCGGCCTCGACACGCTCTACCGCCCGCAGGCCGATCAGGTCGTCCGCAACGCCCGCCCGCTCGCCGAGCCGCTCGCCCGGCGCTCAATCGCCGACGTCGCGACCGGCGGCCCGCAGCCGTGCGCGGCGGCGACCGGCACCTCCGCGAACCCGAACATCGGCGGCTACACGGCCGATGAGATCCAGGCGGCCTACAACTTCTCCGGGCTGTACGCGGCCGGCGACTTCGGCGCCGGGCAGAGCGTCGCCGTCTACGAGCTGGAGAAGGTCCGCCGCAGCGACCTGGCCGCCTACCAGGCGTGCTACGGCACCCACGCGCGGATCACGTACGTGAACACCGGCCGGCCGACGTTCGGCGCCGACGACGCGGAGGCCGCGCTCGATGTCGAGCAGATCGTCGGCCTCGCCCCCGACGTGCACGTGATCGTCTATCAGGCGCCCGACAACTTCTCCGTCGGCGTCCGGCAGTTCAACAAGATCGTCTCCCAGAACCGCGCGCGCACCGTCTCGATCTCGTGGGGGCTGTGCGAGGCGAAGATCACGTTCGGGCGCCGCGACCTCTCGATCGTGCGCACCGAGGCGAAGATCTTCGAGGAGGCCGCCGTCCAGGGCCAGTCCGTGCTCGCCGCCTCCGGCGACACCGGCTCGGCCGGCTGCGAGAACGAGCTCGACTCGACGCGCCTGGCCGTCCAGGACCCGGCGAGTCAGCCGTTCGTCACCGGCGTCGGCGGCACGACGCTCTACACCGAATACAACGGCGAGCCGGCGCTGTGGAACCCGTCGCTCGGCGAGACGATGCTGCAGGCGGTCTGGAATGACGGCGAGCTGAAGACCTCCCGTGGCGTCCAGGCGGCGGCGACGACCGGTGGGCTCTCGACGCTGTGGGCGATGCCTCGCTACCAGCGCCGGGCCGCCGCCGGGCTCGGGGTCGTCAACGCGTACTCGAGCGGCAGGCCGTGCCGCTCGAGTCACGACTGCCGGGAGATCCCCGACGTGAGCGCCGACGGCGACCCCGCCACGGGCTATGTCGTCTACGCGTCGGCGGGCCCCAACCACACCTGGACATCCGAGGGCGGGACGAGCGCGGCGGCTCCGCTGTGGGCGGCGCTCACCGCCGAGGCCGACGCGCTGCCGAGCTGCCGGCGCGCCTCGCTCGGCTTCGAGAACCCGTCGATCTACAAGCTCGCCGCCGCGCCGGGCAACTTCGCCGACATCACCGGCGCCAACCCGCTCACCGGGGCCGCCAACAACGATGCCGTCGGCAAGAACCACGGCCTCTACCCGGTCACGCCCGGCTACGACATGACGACCGGCCTCGGCACCCCGAACGCCGCCGCGGTCGCCGCCGGCCTGTGCGCGTTGCGGGCGCCGGTCTACACCGTGACGATCAAGGCGCCCGACCACCACTACGTGCTGCTCCACCGCCGCGTGCGCCTGCGCTTTCGGGGCACCGACTCCGGCGGCCAGCGGCTGCATTTCAGCGCCCGCCACCTGCCCCGGGGGCTGAGGCTCAGCCGCCACGGCGTGCTTCACGGCCGCCCGCGCAAGGCGGGCCGGTATCACATCCGGATCACGGCGCGCGACTACGCGACGAACCGGGCGACGATCTCGTTCCGGCTCGTCGTGCTTCGCCACGGTCGCCATCGCCACCACACGCACCACCGTCGCCGCCACCACGTCGCCCGCTGAGCGGGCTCCGAGCGGCTGGTCGCGACCCGGCCCGAAGCCGTGCCGGCGGCGCCATCGGGAGCTCCGGGAGCGTGTCTATACTCATGCGCCCCGTGCGCCCCGGCACGGGTTTTTTCGACCTCACGCGGCGCGTGAGGTCGTGCTCTCAGAATCCCGAGAACACAGGTCTGATCGCCATGCCAAAGGACGTCATCCTCACCCCGCAGGGACTCGCCGACCTCAAGGCGGAGCTGGATCACCTCTCCACGACACGTCGTCGCGAGGTCGCGGACCGCATCAAGGAGGCGCGCGAGTTCGGTGACATCTCCGAGAACGCGGAATACGACGACGCCAAGAACGAGCAGGCGATGCTCGAGGCCCGGATCGCGACGCTCGAGGACAAGCTGCGCTCGGCGTCGGTGGTCGACGCCTCCGAGCTCTCGACCGACGAGGTGCGGGTCGGCTCGGTCGTGCACGTCAAGGATGCCGCCGGCAAGTCGAACAAGTACACGATCGTCGGCTCGGCCGAGGCGAACCCGTCGGAGATGAAGCTCTCCAACGAGTCGCCGGTCGGCAAGGCGCTGCTCGGGCACAAGCGCGGCGACGACGTGACGGTCGTCACCCCGCGCGGCGAGCGCACGCTGAAGATCACCAAGATCGACGTTGCGTAGGAGCGGCCGCTCACGCGGATAGGCGCGTACCCACGTGAGCGACCAGTAGCCGGGCGATGAGCAGGACGGGGTGGGCGGCGTTCGCCGCCATGTCCGTCCTCTGGGGCGGGTCCTACCTGCTCATCGAGATCGCCGAGCGCGGCGGAATGAGCGCCCTCTGGGTCGCGTGGCTGCGGGTCGTGATCGCGGCCGTCGTGCTCATGGCGCTGGCCGCGCGCGCCGGGACGCTCGGCGCGCTGCGCGGCCGCTGGCGCGGGATCGCGGGCTACGCGGTGATCGAGGTGTCGCTGCCGTTCCCGCTGATCGCGCTCGGCGAGGTGCACGTCGCCTCCTCGCTGACCGCGATCATCATTGCGGCCGTGCCGCTGTTCGCCGCGCTCCTCGCGCTGCGCTTCGACCATGACGAGCGGCCCACCCCGACGCGAGCGGCCGGACTGGCGCTCGGCTTTGCGGGCGTGATCGTGCTCGTCGGGCTCGACGTCGCGGGCTCGAGCGCCGAGCTCGTCGGAGCGGGCGCGATCGTGCTCGCCGCGGTCGGCTACGCCGCCGGCCCGCTGCTCGTCAAGCACGCTCTCGCCGGTCTGGATCCGCGCGCGATGATGGGCTCGAGCCTTGCGCTCGCGGCGCTCATCCTCACCCCGCCGGCGCTGCTCGACCCGCCGGCCGGCCGGGTTGACGCCGGCGCGATCGCCTGCGTGGTCGCGCTCGGGCTCGTGTGCACGGCCGCGGCGTTCGTCATCTTCGCGGTGCTGATCCGCGAGGCCGGGCCCTCGCGCGCGACCGTGATCACGTACGTCAACCCGGTGGTCGCGCTCGGTCTCGGGGTCGGTCTGGAGGGGGAGCGGCCGGGCCCCGCGGCGATCGTCGGGCTCGTCCTCATCCTGGCGGGATCGTGGCTTGCGACGAGGAGCGGCGAGCGACGCCGGGTCGCCGTCCGAGCGCCCGGAGCGCGCCGGTGAGCGCAGGCCCCCTTGTTAGACTGAGCCATGGCTCCGAGAAAGATGTCGTCGGTACTCATCGGATTCGGCCAAGCTGCCGAATACACGGGTAAGACGACTCTGTTCGCGTCCCCTCGAATGCAGGATCGTCAGGCAGAACCTCCAGGAGACCCCACCCAGACCGTCCTCGACCGACTCCGACGAAGCACCAGCCACAACCTTTAGGAAGAGCATGTTCGAGCGATTCACAGAGCGAGCCCGCCAGGTGGTCGTCCTGGCCCAGGAAGAGGCTCGGACTCTCAAGCACAACTACATCGGCACCGAGCACATCCTGCTCGGCCTGCTGCGCGAAGAGGAGGGGCTCGCGGCCCGCGTGCTCGAGTCGCTCGACATCACGGTGGAGCGCGTGCGCGCGCAGGTCGTCCGGATCGTCGGCTCCGGCGAGGAGGTCACCTCGGGCCAGATCCCGTTCACGCCGCGGGCGAAGAAGGTCCTGGAGCTCGCGCTGCGCGAGGCGCTGAGCCTCGGCCACAACTACATCGGCACCGAGCACATCCTGCTCGGGCTCGTGCGCGAGAACGAGGGTGTCGCCGCCCGCATCCTGCTCGACTTCGACGCCGACTCGGAGAAGATCCGCAACGAGGTGATCCGGATGCTGTCCGGCCCCGGCAGCCGCCAGCGCGGCTCGGGCTCAAGCGGCTCGGGCACGACCGGCGCGAGCGAGGGCAAGAAGTCCTCCAAGCTGCTCGACCAGTTCGGCCGCAACCTCACGAAGCTCGCCTCCGAGGGCAAGCTCGACCCGGTCGTCGGCCGGGAGACCGAGATCGAGCGGATCATGCAGATCCTCTCGCGTCGCACGAAGAACAACCCGGTGCTCGTCGGCGAGCCCGGCGTCGGCAAGACCGCCGTCGTCGAGGGCCTCGCCCAGCGGATCACGAACGCGGACGTGCCCGAGCTGCTCAAGGGCAAGCAGATCTACACGCTCGACCTCGCGGCGCTCGTCGCGGGCTCGAAGTACCGGGGCGAGTTCGAGGAGCGGCTGAAGAAGGTGATGAAGGAGATCACCCAGCGCGGCGACATCATCCTGTTCATCGACGAGCTGCACAACCTCGTCGGGGCGGGTGCGGCCGAGGGCGCGATCGACGCGGCCTCGATCCTCAAGCCGGCGCTCGCGCGCGGCGAGCTGCAGACCGTCGGCGCCACGACGCTCGAGGAGTACCGCAAGTACCTGGAGCGCGACTCGGCGCTCGAGCGGCGCTTCCAGAAGATCACCGTCGACCAGCCCTCGACCGAGGAGACCGTCCAGATCCTCAAGGGCCTGCGCGACCGCTACGAGTCCCATCACAAGGTGAACATCACCGACGAGGCGCTGGAGGCCGCGGCGGATCTTGCCGACCGCTACATCTCCGACCGCTTCCTGCCCGACAAGGCGATCGACCTGATCGACGAGGCCGCGTCGCGGATGCGGATCAAGTCGATGACCTCCCCGCCGGTGTACCGCGAGCTCGAGGACGAGATCGAGGAGACCCGGCGCGCGAAGGAGGAGGCGATCGAGTCCCAGGAGTTCGAGAAGGCGGCGAACCTCCGCGACAAGGAGCGCCGGCTCACCCAGAAGAAGCGCGAGCTCGCCGACCAGTGGGAGGCCGGCGAGTCGACCGAACGCCCCTCGATCGGCGAGGAGGAGATCGCCGACATCGTCTCGATGTGGACCGGCATCCCGGTGTTCAAGCTCACCGAGGCGGAGACGGCGAAGCTCATGCGCATGGAGGAGGAGCTCCACAAGCGCGTGATCGGCCAGCACCCGGCGATCGAGGTGATCTCGAAGGCGATCCGGCGCTCGCGCGCGGGTCTCAAGGATCCCAAGCGCCCGACCGGCTCGTTCATCTTCCTCGGCCCGTCCGGGGTCGGCAAGACCGAGCTCGCGCGGACGCTCGCCGAGTTCCTGTTCGGCGACGAGGACACGATGATCCGCATCGACATGTCCGAGTACATGGAGAAGCACGCGGTCAGCCGGCTCGTCGGCTCGCCTCCGGGCTACATCGGCTACGACGAGGGTGGCCAGCTCACCGAGGCGGTGCGCCGCAAGCCCTACAGCGTGCTGCTGCTCGACGAGATCGAGAAGGCGCACCCGGATGTCTTCAACATCCTGCTGCAGATCCTCGAGGACGGGCGGCTCACCGACGCGCAGGGCCGGACGGTCGACTTCCGTCACTGCATCGTGATCATGACCTCGAACATCGGCGCCTCGGAGATTGCGCGCAACACGCCGCTCGGCTTCGCGGTGTCCGAGGACGAGACCGGGATCACGTACGAGGACATGAAGAACCGGATCATGGGCGAGCTCAAGCGCGTCTTCCGTCCCGAGTTCCTCAACCGTCTCGATGACGTGATCGTGTTCCACAAGCTCGCCAAGGACGAGATCAAGCAGATCGTCGAGCTCCTGCTGCTGCGGATCCGCGAGTCGATGGCCGAGCGCGAGCTCCAGCTCGAGCTCTCCGAGCCGGCGCGCGACCTGCTCGTCGACAAGGGCTGGGATCCGGCGATGGGCGCCCGCCCGCTGCGCCGGGCGATCCAGCGCTACATCGAGGATCCGCTCGCGGACTTCGTCCTGCGCGAGCAGGTGCCGTCCGGATCGACGGTCCTCGTCGAGCCCGGCGAGGGCGGCGAGTCCGAGGAGGACGACGTCAAGCTCTCGATCATCCAGCCCGCGCCCAAGCCCACCCCCGTCGGGGTCGGTGCCGAGGGCGGCTCGGGCGAGGACGCGGAGGCGGAGCCGGACGCGTCCGCCGACGCGGCCGACGCGGACGAGCATCCGGCGACGTAGCTCGGACTCGACGGCGGCTCAAGGTATTCAGGCGGCCCCCGGGCATCCCCGGGGGCCGTTCGCGTCCCTGGCGGCGCGGCCGCCGTCATACCGCGGCGGGTGCGCCGGGGCGGCGGGGTGCGCCGGGCGGGAAAGTTCGCGTGGGGCGACGTTTGGCGCCCAGCGCGCGGGGCGGGAGCGTGTCCTGGGCGGGAAGGTCGCGTGGGGCGACGTTCGGCGCCCGGCGCCGCGCAACGGACCGGCCGCGCGTTCAGATGACGCCGTCGGAGAGGAGCGAAACGAACACCCCGACCCACAGGAACGGGGCGAGCGCGGCGAGGCCGATCCCCGTCCAGGCGCGCGCCCGCCCGCGCATCGCCGGGTCGGCGCGGATCTCCCGCAGGCCACGCAGGCCGTAGACGATCGCCGCCGGGGTGAGCACGGCGAACATGAGCAGGAAGCCGAGCGCGACCCCGCATACCCCCAGCCACAGCGCCCACGTCGCCGAGCGATTGTGCTTCACGCCGTCGGCCCCCCGTCCGTCCGCGGACGTCGCGCGCGCCGGGATTGGATCGTTCATCGTCGCGGCCTCCCGCTCCTCGCCACGCCCGGATTCTCGCAGAGGTGAGGGCTCGCGACGCCGGTGCGCTGGACGATCCTGGTGACCGGCTCGTCACGGGCCGCGTCGGGGCGGTGACGATCCCGTGACCGCCCGGTGACGGGGTGTGCCGGAACGGTGAGGATCCGGGCCGCGGGACGCGATGCCGTCCTCGCCGGCCCGTAGGCTGGCGGGGTGCCTCGTGCCTCCTCGGTGTTCGTCTGCTCCTCCTGTGGGCATGAGACCGGCCGCTGGGCGGGCCGCTGTCCGGGCTGCGGCGAGTGGAACTCGCTCGTCGAGCAGCTTCGCGCCGCCCAGACAGCGGGACGAGCCGGCCGGGGAGCGGGCGGGGCGCTCGGCGGCGCTCGTGGCGCAGGTCCTGCGGTCACGCCGGTCGCCCTCCGCGACGTCGACGCGGTCGAGCACGAGCGTCTCGCGACCGGCATCGGCGAGCTCGACGATGTGCTCGGCGGCGGCCTCGTCCCCGGCTCGCTCGTGCTCATCGGCGGTGCGCCCGGGATCGGCAAGTCGACGCTGACGACGATGGCGCTCGCCAACCTGTGCGCGGCGGGCCGGCGCACGCTGTACGTCTCCGCGGAGGAGTCCGCGGCCCAGATCCGGCTGCGGGCGCAGCGGCTCGGCGGCGGCGAGGCGCTCGCCGTCCCGGTGATCGCCGAGACCGACCTGTCGACCGTGCTGGCCACGCTCGAGCAGGAGCGTCCGGAGGTGTGCGTGATCGACTCCGTGCAGACGCTGCACTGCGCCGACCTCTCCTCGGCGGCCGGCTCGGTCGCCCAGGTGCGGGAGGTCGCCGGGGAGGTGATGAACCTCGCCAAGCGTCGGCGGATCGCGGTGCTGCTGGTCGGGCATGTCACGAAGGAAGGAGCGCTCGCCGGCCCGCGCGTGCTTGAGCACCTCGTCGACTGCGTGCTCCAGTTCGAAGGCGAGCGCGAGCGCACCTACCGCACGGTGCGCGCGGTCAAGAACCGGTTTGGCTCCACCGACGAGGCGGGCGTCTTCGAGATGCGCGACCACGGCCTCGTCGAGGTGCTCGACGCCTCCGCGCGCTTCCTCGCCGAGGCGACGCGGGCGCCCGGCAGCGTCGTGCTCTGCGCCATGGAGGGATCGCGACCGCTGCTCGTCGAGGTCCAGGCGCTCGTCAGCGCCTCGGAGCTCGTGCCGCCCCGGCGCGTCGTCTCGGGCCTCGACCGCAACCGGGTCGCGCTCGTGCTCGCGGTGCTCGGACGCCACGCCGGGATCGGCCTTGGCACCGCCGACGTGTTCGTCAACGTCGTCGGCGGCGTGCGCGTCGACGAGCCGGGGGCGGATTTGGCGATCGCGCTCGCGGTCGCCTCGGCGGCGCGACGGACGGCGCTCACCGGCGGCGACGCCGGGCACCCGCTTGCCTGCTTCGGCGAGCTCGGGCTCACCGGGGAGCTGCGGAGCGTCGCCCATGCCGACCGTCGGCTGCAGGAGGCGCGGCGGTTCGGCCTGGACCCGGTGCTCGAGCCGGAGTCGCTCGGGTCGCTGAGGGCAGCCGTGGCCGCCGCGCTCGGCAGCGGCCGCCGGGCCGCGGTCGCCGCGTGAGCGGGCGCTCAGGGCCGCCGCCGTGACCCGCGATCGGGCCGGTGGCCGGCGGGCGCCGGCCGCGTGAGAGGCCGACCCGGACCCCTACCCGCAGCCCCCAGGGGCTAAAATCGCTTCGATGCCGCCGCGATCCGGGGATGAGCTCAAAGAGGAGCTCGAGACTCGACAGGAATCCCGGATCATGCGAGCCCTGGAGATGGTCGCTCCGGGGACGGCGCTCAGGGAGGGCATCGACAACATCGTCGACGCCCGCACGGGCGGGCTGATCGTGATCGGCGACGCCGACGAGCTCGGCTTCCTGTTCTCCGGCGGGATCAAGCTCGACATCGACTACACGCCGGCGCTCGTCTACGAGCTCTCCAAGATGGACGGGGCGATCGTGCTCTCCTCGAACGCGACGAAGATCGCCCACGTCAACGTCCAGCTGATGCCGGATCCGACGATCCTCACGACCGAGACCGGCACCCGGCATCGCACCGCCGAGCGCGTCTCCAAGCAGGTCGACGCGATCGTGATCGCGGTCTCCGAGCGTCGTGACGTCGTCTCGCTCTACGTCGACGGCATGAAGTACATCCTCGAGGACATCCCGGTCGTGCTCGCCAAGGCCAACCAGGCGCTGGCGACGCTCGACAAGTACCGCAGCCGCCTGGACCAGGTGTCCACCCGCCTCACCGCGCTCGAGTTCGAGGGCGGTGTGACGCTCAACGACGTGCTCACGGTGCTGCAGCGGGTCGAGCTCGTCACCCGCATGGCTGTCGAGATCGAGCGCTACATCGTCGAGCTCGGCAGCGAGGGCCGGCTGATCGAGATGCAGCTCGACGAGACGATGGTCGGGGTTGCCGCCGACAAGGCGGCGCTCGTCCACGACTACCTGGTCGACGATGACGACGACGGCTTCGCGGCCGTCTTCGACCAGCTTCTGCGACTTCCGCACCAGGACCTCCTGGACTTCGGACGGCTGGCCGAGCTGCTCGGCTACGACCGCAAGCTGAACACCCTCGACTACCCCGTCTCCCCGCGTGGCTTCCGCATCCTGGGGCGCATCCCGCGCCTGCCCAGGCTCGTCGTCCAGCGGATCGTGACGGAGTTCGGAGGGCTCGAGGAGCTGCTCGCCGCCTCAGATGGCGAGCTGGAGACCGTCGACGGAGTCGGCGAGATCCGGGCGAAGGACATCCGCGAGGGCCTTCGCCGCCAGCAGGAGATCAACCTCGTCGACCGCTACCTGCAGACGTAGCGAGACGCGAAGGAAATCCGCGAGCGCCACGCGCCGCCGACAGAGGAGGACATCATCACCGAGCTAACGGAAGAGCAGCTGGAAGACCTGGACGTCGACGTCGTCGTCGACATGAACGTGGAGTTCGAGATCGGCCAGAGCGTCGTCTACCCGCACCACGGCGCGGGCAAGGTGCTCGGCAAGGAGATGAAGGAGGTTCTCGGCGAGAGCCGGGAGTACCTCACGATCAAAATCCTCCACAACGACATGACAGTGATGGTCCCCACCCAGAACGCGTCGGTCGCGGGGCTCCGTCCGATCATCGACGAGGAGACCTGTCAGAAGGTCCTCGCGGTGCTCCGGGACGAGTGCTCCGAGATGCCGAAGAACTGGAACCGGCGCTTCAAGCACAACCGCGACAAGATCAAGACCGGCGACATCTATGAGCTCGCCGAGGTCGTGCGCAACCTCGGGATCCGCGAGGCCGAGAAGGGACTGTCGACGGGCGAGAAGCAGATGTTCACGCGCGCCAAGAAGATCCTCGCCTCCGAGCTCATGTACGCGCTCGAGATGGACGAGGAGGAGGTCGAGCAGCACCTGCACTCGATTCTCACCGAGCACCACGGAGCGTCCCCCGCGTCAGTCGCGGTCGCGACCGACTAGTGGTCGCTCCCGCAAATACGCACGCATTCGAGGCGCGTCTGGCGGCCCCCGGCGGCGTCCTCGGATCCTCGTGTGGCGCTGCCACACGACGGATCCTGCGTCCTGGCCGGGCATCCACCGGCGGCACCTCTTGGTGCCCACGAACCAGCCAAACGCGACACCAGGAATGCGCGGTCCGGTCGTGCCCAGATGGATGGCTCGGCGTGGCTGGCAAGGACGCAGCGAGGGAGCGTGCGTCAGCGCGTGACTGAGCGAGAACGCCGCCAGGCGCGTCGAGACGCCGGCTGGACGTGATCGGAGGTGGCGGTCGCACTGATCGTGGCCGCCGGACGCGGTGAGCGCCTGGGGTTGGACCGCCCCAAGGCGCTCGTCCCGCTCCGCGGCCGGCCGATGCTCGACTACAGCCTCGCCGCCCTGCGCGCGGTGCCCGACGTCGAGCGGATCGTCGTCGCGCTGCCCGCGGACGCGCTGCACGCCGCGCCCGACGACGTCGTCGCGGTGCCCGGTGGCGCCCAGCGCTCCCACTCGGTGCGCGCCGCCCTCGCGGCGGCGCCCGGGCAGGCGCGGGATGTGGTGATCGTCCACGACGCGGCGCGTCCGCTCGCGACCGCCGAGCTCTTCATCCAGGCGGTCGATGCGCTTGCCCGGGCGCCGGCGGCCGACGCGGTGATCTCCGCGGCGCCCGTCACGGACACGATCAAGGAGGTCTCGGGCGACGGGCGCACCGTGAGCCGCACGCTGGAGCGCGCGCGGCTGTGGGCGGTCCAGACCCCCCAGGTGTTCCGCCGCGCGGCGCTTCAGCGGGCGCTCGGCGAGGCGAGCGACGCGCTGCTCGCGCAGGCGACCGACGACGCGTGGCTGATCGAACGCGCCGGCGGCGTCGTGCACGTGCTCGGCTCCGACCCCGGCAACCTCAAGGTGACGACGCCGCACGACCTTCGGGTCGCCGAGCTGCTGCTCGCCGAGCGTGAGGCGGCGGGGGCCGCGGTGTTCCGATGAGCCGGCGTGGCGGGCGGCGCACGGTGGGGGCACGTGAGCGGCGGGCGATGGGCGGCGGATTGGTTCGATGAGCACGGGGATCGGCTGGGACACGCACCGGCTCGTCGAGGGCCGGCCGCTCATCCTCGGCGGGGTGCGACTCGAGCACGATCGGGGGCTCGCCGGCCACTCGGACGCCGACGTGCTCACCCACGCGGTGATCGACGCGATGCTCGGCGCCGCCGGTCTCGGAGACATCGGTGGGCACTACCCGGACACCGACCCCCGCTACGAGGGGATCGACTCGATGCACCTGCTCGCAAGCACGGTGACGCTGCTCGCCGAGGCCGCGCTCCGCGTCGCGCACGTCGATGCGACCGTGCTCATGGAGCGCCCGAAGCTCTCGCCCGTCCGGGACGAGATCCGCGAGTCGCTGGCCGCCGCCCTCGAGCTTGGGCTGGAGCACGTCAACGTGAAGGCGACGCGCGGGGAGGGGATGGGCTTCATCGGCCGCGCCGAGGGAGTCGCGGCGCTCGCCGTCGTCACCGTCGAGCCGCTCTGAGGCACTTGCCCGCGACGGCGGGTCGCAGGGACCGGCGCGATGAGTCGCGCGCGTCCGGCGTCCGCTCGTCGCGGCGGTGCTCGTCGTTGCCGGCGCCGCTGTCGGGCTCACTACTCCGTGACGGCGCCGACCGCGGCACGGGCGGCGAACTCGGCGGCGCCGCATGGCGCTTTGAGCGCCACGCGGCACCGCGACCGGTCACGGGCGCGTCGGGCGCGAGATGGGCACGTCGGTCGTAATCTCGAACAACCGCCGGTTGACGCGGTCGAGCTCGCCGTAGAGCCGGCGGATGCGCTCGGCGGCGCGGGAGATGGTGAGGGAGGGGGTCATCGAGGTCTCCTGGTTGGTGGGTGGTGGCTCATCGGTCCGACTCGGACACGGTACGGCCGCAGTGGATCAGATGTAAGATCCACTCGGGTGGTTAAAACATGGGCCATTGCCGGGGTCGATCTTCACCTCGACCTCACCGGCACTCGGCGCCGGGCGGCGCTGGAGTCGGCGCTGCGCGAGGCCGTGGCGACCGGGCGCCTGATGCCGGGCACGCGCCTGCCGTCGACGCGCTCACTCGCCGCGGATCTCGGCATCGCGCGCAACACCGTCGCCGATGCCTACAGCCAGCTCGTCGCCGAGGGCTGGCTGGCGGCGCAGTCGGGTGCGGGGACGCGCGTCGCCGCGCGGGCGCCGGGGGATGGGCGGCCAGCGGACCCGGTCCGGCCCTGCGGTGCTGAGCGGCCGCTCCGCTACGACCTGCGTCCCGGCACACCCGACCTCTCGATGTTCCCCCGCGCCCGCTGGCTGGCGGCGGCCCGCGCGGCACTCGGCGATGCCCCCGACGACGCGTTCGGCTACGGTCACCCGCAGGGACTGCCGCAGCTGCGCAGCGCGCTGGCGGAGTATCTGGCTCGCGCCCGAGGCGTCCGCACGGGGCCGGAGCGGATCATCATCTGCGCCGGGTTCAGCCACGCTTTCTGGCTCGTGTGCGCGCTGCTGCGCGGGCGTGGCGCGAGACGGCTGGCGATAGAGCGGTACCTGGGGAACGGGACCCGCGCGGCGGCCGCCGCGAGCGGGCTCGAGCTCACCTCGGTGCCCGTGGACCGCGCGGGCGCGTCGATCGACGCACTCGGCCGTGCGGACGGCGTGCTGCTCACTCCCGCTCACCAGTTTCCGCTCGGCGGCGCGCTCTCCCCCGAGCGGCGCGCACGGGTCGGCGAATGGGCAAAGCGCACCGATGCGCTGATCATCGAGGACGACTACGACGGCGAGTTCCGCTACGACCGCCATCCGATCGGCGCGCTCCAGGCGCTCGCGCCCGAGCACACGATCTACATCGGAACGGCGAGCAAGACGCTCGCCCCCGGCCTGCGGCTCGCGTGGCTCGCGGCGCCGGAGCGGCTCGTGGAGGAGCTGCTCGCCGGCGGCGAGCACGCGCATCGCGGGGTGAACACCCTGGAACAGCTCGCGCTCGCGCATTTCATCCGCAGCGGTGCCTACGACCGGCACATCCGCCGCTGCCGGATCGGCTACCGGCGGCGCCGCGACCGGCTGCTGGCGACCCTTGGCGCCGAGGCACCGTCCGTCCGCGTGAGCGGGATCGCCGCCGGTCTGCACGCGATGGTCGAGCTCCCGGCGGGAATCGGCGAGAGGGAGGTCATCGCCGCGGCCGCGGACCGCGAGCTCGCGCTCGAGGGACTCGCCGCGTATGCGGATGGAGAGACGGGGGCAAACCAGGCGCTCGTCATCGGGTATGGGACGCCCCCCGAGCATGCCTACGGCGCCGCGCTCGCCCGGCTGTCCGCGACGCTCGCCGAGGCGCTCGGCGCGTAGACCCCCCCAACTGAGGGGTGTGGACACGACTGTGTCTGGGTCTCCGAGACTCTCGCCTATGGTGGGCCGCCCATGTCCTCCACCTCGCCGAAGGCGAAACGCCAGCCGCATCAGCTGCGTCCCGGGCGTCACGGGCTCTCCCGCGAGGCGGTCGCCGAGCACCAGCGCGGCCGCATCCGTGACGCGGTGAGCCAGGTCGTGAGCGAGAAGGGGTACGTCGCGATGACCGTCGAGGACGTGATCGCCGTGGCCGGCGTTTCGCGCCGCACGTTCTACGACCACTTCAAGGGCAAGGAGGCGGCCTACCTCGAGGCGTTCGAGGTCGCCGGCGCCGAGCTCATCCGCCGGGTCCGCGAGGCCTATGCGCAGAGCCGGTCGCTGGCAGGCGGTGTCGTCGCCTGCCTGCGCGCGTTTCTTGAGTTCAGTGCCGAGCAACCGCGCTACGCCGAGATGTGCCTCGTCGAGGTGCTCGCCGCCGGACCGGTCGCGATCGAGCGGCGCGACGCCGTGCTGCGCACGCTCGCGGGCGTGCTCCATGAGGGCGCGGAGAGCGATCCGCGCAGCGCGCCCACGCCGCCGATGACCGCCGAGTGGGTGATCGGTGGCGTCTACGAGATCGTCTACGCCCAGATCATCACCGGGCGCACGCGCCGGCTCCCCGAGCTCCTACCCGACCTCGCGTATTCCATCATGCTCGCCTACCTCGGCTCGGACGTGGCGCTCGAGCTCACGCACCGTTTCACGGGGGAGTGGCCAACCGGCCTCGCGCCCGCCTGAGTCGCAGACGCCGATGCGTCGGGCGTTGGCGGCGAGACGGCCGCCGGTGCGTGCTCACGCACCGACGCGCCACGTTCGCGCTTGCCCTCAGACCCGAGCGTATCTTGGGTGCGGCAAGGGCGACTGCGCCGCCGCCGCGCCGGTGCTCCTCGCGTGTGTCGTAGGGTTCCACGTCCGATGCGCGACGTCACCCTGCAGGACACGCTCACGGGCGAGCTCCGGCCGCTCGAGCCCGCGCGCCCCGGCCGGGTGCGGATCTACGCGTGCGGCCCGACCGTCTACGGGCGCGTGCACGTCGGCAACGCCCGCCCGTTCGTCGTGTTCTCGTGGCTCACGCGCTTCCTGCGCCACGAGGGCTACGAGGTGCGGCTCGTCTCGAACATCACCGACATCAACGACAAGATCTACGCCGCCGCGGCGGCGGCCGGGACGCCGAGCGGCGAGCTCGCCGAGCGAATGACCGCGCACTACGTCGCCGACACCGACCGGCTCGGGCTCGGCCGGCCGGACGCCGAGCCGCTCGCCTCCGAGAGCGTGGGCGGGATCATCGCGATGATCGAGCGGCTGATCGCGACCGGGCACGCCTATGCGGCCGAGGGCGACGTGTACTTCTCGGTGCGCTCGGACGAGCGCTACGGCGAGCTCTCCCACCGGCGGCTGGAGGAGATGGACCAGGGCGAGGGCGGGGAGGGGCTCCATCTCAAGCGCGACCCCGCCGACTTCGCGCTGTGGAAGGCGCACAAGCCCGGCGAGGACACGAGCTGGCCCTCGCCGTGGGGGCCGGGGCGGCCGGGCTGGCACATCGAGTGCTCGGCGATGGCCGAGGAGACGCTCGGCATCGACATCGAGATCCACGGCGGCGGCTCGGATCTCGTCTTCCCCCACCACGAGAACGAGCTCGCGCAGACGCGCGGCGCGACCGGGCAGCCGCTCGCACGGCTGTGGGTGCACGTCGGGATGATCCGCATGGACGCCGCGAAGATGTCGAAGTCGGTCGGCAACACGTTCGCGCTCGGGGAGGCGCTCGAGCGCCACGGCTCGGCGACGCTCCTCATGTACTTCGCGCAGGGGCACTGGCGCCAGCCGATGGAGTACGACGAATCCCGGCTGGGGGAGGCCGCCGCGTTCTGCGAGCGCATCCGCGAGGCGGGCCGGCGCCTGGCCGAGGGGGAGAGCCCGGCGTGGTCAGGACCCGTGCGCGAGCGGTTCCTCGATGCGCTCGCCGCCGACTTCTCGACCCCGCAGGCGCTCGCGCAGGTGGCCGACTGGATCCGGCGGGCCAACGGCGAGCCGGCCGGCAGCGTCGGACGGGCCGATCTCGCCGAGATGCTCGACATCCTCGGACTGCGCGGACTGCTCGAGGCCGAGGAGCTCGCAGTTCCCGCCGAGGCGCGGGCGCTGCTCTCGGCACGCGACCAGGCCCGGGCGGCCCGGGATTGGACGGAGGCCGATCGCCTGCGTGACGAGCTGCGCGCGCTCGGCTTCGAGGTGAGGGACGGTCCGGCCGGACCGGAGCTCCGGCCGGCCTGAGCCTCGCCGCGGCCGGCGGACGCGACCGGCACGCGGGCAGGAGCCCGGACGCTCCGGGCGAATCCCTGCAGCAGGGCTCGCTGCACCCGCGCCTGCAACGCCGCGCCCACCCGCACCGTGCCGCTTGACACGCGCGCGGTGTTATGTCAGTCTGCCGCGAGCAAATAAGGATCAACTCGAGCTTGAGGGCTCGGGTCCCGGAGTCGAAGCCGTCGAGTGCTCGACTCGCGGGGAATACGTATTGGTGCGGCGCCAGGGGAGGTAGCGCGCCACGACTTCATCCGGAGGTCGCTGCGCCCGCAGCGACGGGAAAGGTTCGTCCGTGGCTCGACTCTCGGCATATTCTCAGTCTCAACCCAAGGTTGAGGATGGCTATCTCATCGCGCTCGCGAAGCAGGGTCATCCGGAGGCCTACGATCAGATCGTCCGCCGCTACTACGGGTTCGTCCGGTTGAAGGCCTCCTCCTACTTCCTCGCCGGGGGCGACGCGGACGATCTCATCCAGGAGGGGCTCGTCGGGCTCTACAAGGCTGTCCGCGACTTCCGCACCGACCGCGAGTCGAGCTTCCGCAACTTCGCCGAGCTCTGCATCACCCGGCAGATCATCACCGCGGTGAAGACCGCGACGCGCAACAAGCACACACCGCTCAACCAGTACGTCTCGTTCTCCAGCTCGCCGGCCGGCGGCACGGGCGACAGCGAGCCGACGCTCGACGAGGTGCTGCCCGGCTCGGCCGTCCATGATCCGGTCAACCAGGTGATCTCATCCGAGGAGCTGCGGGCGCTCGTGGCCTGCATCTCGACCGCACTCTCCGAGCTCGAGTCGCGCGTGCTCGCGCTCTACCTCGACGGCCACTCCTACGAGGAGGTCGGCCGCCGGTTGGGGTGCGACTGCAAGACTGTCGACAACGCGCTGCAGCGGGTCAAGCGCAAGGTGGGCGCGCACCTGTCCGAGCGCGCGGTCGCCGCGTAGGGCGCGGGAAGCCCGCGCCGCCGCATCGCCCACTCAGGCGGCGGGCGGGGGCCCGTCCCGCGCCGGCGGCGGCGCGAGCCCGATGCGGAAGCTCGCGCCGCCGCCCGGCCGGTTGGCGGCGCTGACCCGGCCGCCCATCGCGGCGACGAGCTCGCCGACGATCGCCAGACCGAGCCCCGAGCCGACCGCCCGCTCGGGATCGGCGCGGTAGCGGTCATGCAGGTAGAAGCGCTCGAAGGCCCGGGGGAGGTCCTCCTCGGCGAGCCCCGGCCCGGTGTCGGTCACGACGAGCTCGCCGGGCCCCGCGCAGACCGTCACCCGTCCGCCGCGCGGGGTGAGCCGGAGCGCGTTCTCGACGAGGTTGGAGGTCGCCTGCAGCAGGCGTTCGCCGTCGCCCTGACCTGAGGCATGCGCGCCGGCGACGACCGACAGCTCGACACCGAGCTCGCGGGCGCGGGCCTCGTGTCGGGCCACCACGTCGCGGGCGACGGCGCGCAGGTCGACCGCCGCGCGCTCGACGCGGAAGCCCGCGCGGCCGAGTCGGGCGAGGTCGATGAGGTCGGAGACGAGGCGATCCAGGCGCCGTGCCTCGGCGGCGATGATCCGGCCGCCGTCGGCGGCGGAGACCGCACCCTCCTGGAGCGCCTCGGCGTACCCGCGCACGGACGTGAGCGGCGTCTTCAGCTCATGGCTGACCGACTCGAGGAAGGCGCGCTCGGCGTCGCGGGCGCGCTGGAGCTCGCCCGACATGCGGTTGAACGAGCGTCCGAGCTCCGAGAGCTCATCAGTGCCGTCGCCGGCGGGCACGGTCACGGCCGCCGCGCCGGAGGCGAGGCGGCGGGTGGCCTGCGCGAGGGCCGCGATCGGACGCGTGAGCCGCCGGGCGAGGACGAACGCGAGGAGCGCCGCGAGCAGCGTGCCGCCGAGCCCGGCGAGCACGAGCGAGGCCAGGAACGGCCGCCACTCGGCGAAGGGCAGCGCCGCACGGCGGACGAGCACGATCCGCCCGAGAGCGCTCATGCGGGCCGCGTAGATGAGCGTCGCGTGGCCGACGTGGATCGTGCCCTGCGCGTCACCGGGCGGGATCGCGCCGAGCACGGCGCGTGTGAGCCTGCGACCGGCGCGGGTCGGCCGCCCCTCCCCGGCCCGGTAGACATGCTCGCCGACGCGGCGCGCCCCCGGGGGGCCGCCGACGAGCGCGACCACGACCGCCTGGTTGCGCAGCTGCGCGGCCTGCCGCGCCGCGATGCGATCGCGCACGAGCACCGCGCCGACGACGACGGTGAGCGCGCACGAGGCGACCGCGGCGACCGACAGGTAGGCGAGCACCCGGCCGCGCAGGCTCATCCGCCTGCGCTCGCCTTGTAGCCGAGCCCCCGCACCGTGCGGATCAGGTTCGGTCGGCCGAGCTTGCGGCGCAGCTGGGCGACGTGCACCTCGATCGTGCGCGTCTCCCCCGGCGAGCGGAAGTCCCACACGTTCTCCAGCAGCTGCTCGCGCGTGACGACCTGGCCGCGGTGGCGCAGCAGGTACTCGAGCAGGTCGAACTCGCGCTGGGTGAGCTCGACCTCGTGACCGCCGACGTGCACCTCGCGGGCCACCGGATCGAGCCGGACGGCGCCCAGCTCGAGCGGCGCGGCCCCGCCCGCGCCACGCGCCGGGGTCGTGCGGCGCAGCACCGCCTTCACGCGGGCGGTGAGCTCGCGCGGGGAGAACGGCTTGACCACGTAGTCGTCGGCACCGAGCTCGAGTCCGGCGACGCGGTCGGGCTCCTCGTCACGGGCGGTGAGCATGATCACCGGCACGGTCCCGCCGATCCGCCGGCAGACCTCGAGGCCGTCGATGCCGGGCAGGCCGATGTCGAGCACGACGAGCGCGGTGCCCGCCCGCTGGTCGAGCTGCGCGAGCGCGGCCTCGCCGCTGCGTACCCATATCGCCTCGTACCCGTCGCGCTCCAGGTACGTGCGCACGAGCGCGCCGATGTGGGCGTCATCCTCGACGATGAGCACGCGTGCGGCCACGCCGCAGATCGTAGGTGCGCCCGAATGGTCGCCCCGGCCGGCTTTACACGCTCCTGAGGTTCGGCTGACGCCGAGCTTGCGGGTGCGCGGCAGGCTTGATCACGTCCGTGGAAGACGACGAACCGAGGTGCTTCATGTCAGTCATCACCACCCGTTCGCGCTCCCTCGCGCTCGGCGCCGTGTGCGCGGCCGCCGGCGCCGGGGCCGGCACCGTCGCGGTCGCCGGCGCATCGACCGGTCGGCGCCCGGCCTCTCGGGGGAGCGCCCATCAGACCCCGCACGCCCGTCGCGGCCTCGCCCGCCTGGCGCGGCGCACCGTCCATGCGACGCTCACCGTGCGCACGCGCGACGGCTTCCGGACGGTGACGATCAACCGCGGCACGGTCGACTCGGTGAGCGGTGACACGCTCACGATGACCGATGGGACGCGGAGGCGCCGTGATCGGAGGGTGACGCTCACGATCCCCTCGGACGCGCGGGTTCGCAACGACCGGAGCCCCGCGTCGCTGTCCTCGCTCACCGCCGGCGAGCGCGTCGTCGTCGTCCAGCTCCCGAAGCGCACGATCGTCCGGGCGCACGCGCCGAAGCGGGCGACGCGCTCCTCCTGACCTCAGGGTCCGGCGTCCGCGCGGCCGAGCGGGCCGAGGTTCGGCTCCAGGCCGTGCAGCTCGAACGCTCGGAAGCGCGAGAAGGTGTGGTGCCCGGGGCCGTGGAAGTCGGAGGAGCCGGTGGTGAGCAGCCCATGCTCGGCGCACGTCCGCACCAGGAAGCGGACCTGCCGCTCGCTGAAGGACGGGTAGAAGGCCTCGACGCCGTCGATCCCGTAGCCGCGGAACGCGTCGAGCGTCGCGCGCACCTCCGCGATCTCGGGGATGTCCCAGAAGGGGTGCGCCCAGACGGCGACGCCGCCCGCGTCGTGGATGAGCTCGACGGCCTCCGCGACCGACGGGGCCTCGCGGTCGACGAACGCCGGCTTGCCCTCGATCAGGTACGCGACGAGGAACTTCGTGGGGTCGAGCAGCCCCTCGGAGCGAAGCCGCTCCTCGTTGGCGGGATGCGAGGTCGCCGCCTGCGCGAGGTGCGGGCGGCCGATCGTCTTGCCCTGGGCGGTGCGCGCCCGCAACGTCGCCTCGTCGAGCTCGTAGCCGAGCTCGCGCAGACGCGCCGCCATCCTCTCGGCGCGCCGCTCCCGGTCGCCGCGCGAATGCGCGAGCGCGGCCACGAGCGGCGGGTGCTCGGGGTCGATCAGGTAGCCGAGGATGTGGATGTCCTGCCGGCCGTCGTGCGTCGTCGTGATCTCGGTCGCGTCGATGAGCCCGATCCCGACCGCCCGGGCCGCCGCCCGAGCCTCGAGCACGCCCGCGCTCGTGTCGTGGTCGGAGAGCGCGAGGAGCTCGACGCCCGCGTCCGCGGCGGCCGCGACGACGTCGGCGGGCGCGAGCGCCCCGTCGGAATGGACGGAATGGCTCTGCAGGTCGAACGTGGGCGCGGCCATGGTCGGCGGAGGGTAGCGGGCGGAAGCCCGCGGGGCGGCCGGCGGCATCGGGGTGCGAGTCGGCCGGGCGCCCGGCGCCCGGCGGCACCGGGGTGCGAGTCGGCCGGGCGCCCGGCGTCCGGCGGCGCTCAGACGACGGCGGGCCGGCCCGCGCTTCCGCGCGCCGGGTCGGGCTCGGCCGGCGGCCTGGCGCCGGGGGTCATCCGCCGCAGCGCGATCAGCCCGCCGAGCGCGACGACCGCGATCGTCACCGTGCCGAGCCCGAGTCCCGCCCGCGGCCCGAACGCGCCCATCGTCGCGCCGACGAGCGGCCCGCCGAGCGGCGTCGAGCCCTGAAAGGCGACGAACCACAGCGACATCACGCGGCCGCGCATGTCCGGCTCGGCGGTGAGCTGAAGCGTCGAGTTGCCGGTCGCCATGAATGAGATGCTGGCCGCGCCGGCGATCGCGAGCGCGACGAGCTCAAGCGCGAGCACCGGCGCGAGCGTCGCGAACGTCATCCCCACCGTGAAGGCGCACGCGGCGAGCACGAGCGGCCGCAGTCCGGTGCGGCCGCGGCCGGCGACGAACAGGCCCCCGAGCACCGCGCCCACGCCCATCGATGCGGTCATGAACCCGTAGCCCTCGGCGCCCGCGTGCAGTCCCCGTTGCGCCATCACCGGCAGCGACACGGAGAACTCATACGTCAGGCAGCCGGCGAGCGCCATCATGGCGAGCGGCACCCACAGGCCCGGCGTGGCGCGGACGTAGCGCAGCCCCTCGCGCAGCTGGCCCCGGGCTCGACGCGCCGGGACGGTCGGGGCCAGCGCGCTCGTGTCCATGCTCGCGAGCGAGTAGACGACCGCGATGAAGCTCGCGGCGTTGAGCAGGAAGCACCAGCCCTCGCCGACGAGCGCGATCATCACCCCGGCGATCGCGGGACCGATCGAGCGCGCGACGTTGACGAGCACCGAGTTGAGGCTCACCGCGTTGCGCAGGTGCGCGGGGCCGACGAGCTCCATCATGAACGACTGACGGGCGGGATTCTCGAACGCGTTGTTGACGCCGAGCACCGCGGCGAGCACGCCGACCTCGACGATCGTCACCTGGCCGGTGACCGTGAGCAGGCCCAGCGCGAGTGCCTGCAGCCCCATCGCGCTCTGCAGCGCGATCATCAGCCGGCGCTTGTCGACCCGGTCGGCGATCACGCCGCCGTAGGGGCCGAGCAGCAGCACGGGCAGCGTCTGCAGGGCGATGATGACCCCGAGGACCGTCGAGGTGCTGTGCAACGTGTGGTAGACGAGCCACGCCTGGGCGGTCATCTGCATCCACGTGCCGGCGAGCGAGATCGCCTGGCCGGAGTAGTAGCGACGGTAGTTGGGGACCGAGAGAGCCGCGAACGTGGTGCGTCCGGCGCGGAGCACCCGCGTCACGGGCGCCGTCCCTTCAGCTCGCGCGCGAGCGCCTCCAGGGCGGGGATCGCCTGCTCGAGCGTGCGTCGGTCGGCCGCCTCCAGGCCGGCGAGCGCCTCGTTGATCGCCTCGGTTCGCTCCTGGCGCATGCGCTCGGCGAGCCCGTGTCCGGCTTCGGTGGCGCTCACCCACGCCGCGCGGCGGTCATCGGTGTCGCACGTGCGCGCGACGAGCCCCGCGTCGACGAGCTGGGCGACCGAGCGCGAGAGCATCGTCGGGTTGATCCCCTCGACATCGGCGAGCTCGCCGAGGCGCACCGGTCCGGTCCGGTCGATCGTGAGCATGAGCGAGATCCGCGTCGGGGTGAGCGCCGCCTCTTGCCCGGAGGGGGTCGGGCGCAGCTCCCGCGAGAGCCGGCCGATCACCGCGCGCAGGCGGGTGGCGGACTCGGTGTCGAGGAGCGTGGTGGTCGATCGCATCGGGCAGCGGCGCAGGAAAGTAGTTGCTTGCTGGCAAGCATCAGCCTAGCACACCGTAAGGCCCGGGCATCCGCGGCCGACAGGCCCCGGCGCTTCCGGAGTCGCCGCGGCACGGAGGCGATCCCGCCGTTCGTCCACGCGGAACAAACCTGGAAAAGTCCAACAGGTTTCGGGCCTTTCCTATGCTTCGTCGGTGCAGGCCGGCGCTTGCCGCGGACGGCGCCGACACGGCGCGGCACAATGTCAACCGACTCTGTCGACAAAACGAGGAGACATGCGATGACGCTGCAGATCGGGGCGACCGCCCCAGACTTCGAGGCCGACACGACCGAGGGCCGGATCCGCTTCCACGACTGGCTCGGGGACTCGTGGGGCGTGCTCTTCTCGCATCCGAAGAGCTACACGCCGGTGTGCACGACCGAGCTCGGATACATGGCGAAGATCAAGCCCGAGTTCGACCGCCGAGGGGTGAAGATCATCGCGCTCTCGGTCGATCCCGTCGACGCGAACACCGGTTGGTCCTCGGACATCGCCGAGACGCAGGGCAGCGCGGTCAACTATCCGATCATCTCCGACGCCGACCTCTCGGTTTCCAAGGCGTATGGGATGCTCCCTGCCGACGCGAGCGGCGACCCGGCGAGCCGCACCCCCGCCGACAACCAGACGGTCCGCAATGTGTTCGTGATCGGGCCGGACAAGAAGATCAAGCTGATCCTCGTCTATCCGATGTCGACCGGCCGGAACTTCGACGAGGTGCTGCGGGTGATCGACTCGCTCAAGCTCACCGCCGAGCATCAGGTTTCCACGCCCGCGCAGTGGACCCGCGGCGACGACGTGATCATCTCCGGCTCGGTCTCCAACGACCAGGCCAAGGAGATCTGGCCCGACGGCTGGCAGGCCCCGAAGCCCTACATCCGGATCGTTCCCGATCCGGTCAAGTAGGCCGCCGGGTGGATCGGGCGGTCGCGCCCGGGCAGGCCGAGCGCGACCGCCGATCGATCAGCCGGCGGCCGCGGCGAGCCGCTCGAACTGCTCGTCGCTGAGCTCGATCGAGGCCGCGGCGAGGTTGTCCTCGAGGTGCGAGACGCTCGAGGTCCCGGGGATCGGCAGCATCACCGGTGAGCGTCGCAGCAGCCACGCGAGCGCGAGCTGCGACGGGGTTGCGCCGATCTCGCCGGCGATCTCCTGGAGCGGGCCGCCGTCGCGGGCGAGCTCCCCCGTCGCGAGCGGGAACCAGGGGATGAACCCGATCCCGTGCTCGGCGCAGTGGTCGAGCAGCGGCTCGGCGGAGCGGTTGGCGAGGTTGTAGAGGTTCTGCACGGAGGCGATCTCCGCGGTCCGCTGTGCCTCCTGCAGCTCCTCGATCGTCACCTCGGAGAGGCCGATGTGACGGATCTTGCCCTCCTGCTGGAGCTCGACGAGCGCGCCGAGCGACTCCGCCACCGGCACCGCGGGGTCGATGCGGTGCAGCTGGAAGAGGTCGATCCGCTCGAGGCCGAGCCTGCGCAGGGACATCTCGCACTGCTGACGCAGGTACTCGGGGCGGCCGACGGGCTCCCAGACGCCGGGGCCGGGACGGACGAGCCCCGCCTTGGTGGCGATCACGAGGTCGTCGGGATAGGGGTGGAGCGCCTCGTGGATCAACTCCTCGGACACCGCCGGCCCGTAGGAGTCGGCCGTATCGATGAAGTTCACCCCCCGCTCGACGGCCCGGCGCAGCACCCGGAGCGCCTCCTCGCGGTCGGCGGGAGGGCCCCAGACGCCCTCCCCGGTGAGCTGCATCGCGCCGTAGCCCAGGCGGTTGACCCGCAGGTCGCCGCCGAGCTCGAACGTACCTGACTGAGAGACGTGCGTGGTGGACATCGGATTGCATCCTTTCGGGTCGTGTCGGGTGAAGCCAAGCCCCCTGAAGGACGCTTTCCGCGGCCGGGCGACTCCAACCACCGGGCGGTCGGTCACTCGCCGGCCACACCGACGCCGCTCGGTGCGGTTGCCCGGTCGGACGCCTCAACCACCGGCACTCGGTCAGCCGCCGCCCGCACGCCGGGATATGTTCGGGAGATGAGGAACGCAACCCGCACCCTCCCGCCCGTCGAGCGGTTCATCGACGCGCTGCTCGAGCGCGACGGCGCCGGTGGCTCGTGGCTTGCGCGGCTCCTCCGGGCGGCGCCGCGCGGGCGCGCCCGCTTCGGCGAGCTCGCCGACGCGCCCGGCTGGCTCCAGGCACCCGTCGCCGTCCGCACCGAAACCGGCCGGCGCGGCGCGTTCGAGTACCCCGCGGTGCCGTCGCGCGAGCTGCTCGGCTGGTTCATCGACCATCCCGAGCGTCTCAATCGCGTCGAGGACGCGGACGCGTCCGCGGAGACGCTCCGGCTGCGCAGCGCGCTGCTCGACGACGACCCGCCCGGAGCGCGTGCCCGGGCGCAGGACCGCGCCCATGACCTGCTGCGCGAGCGCACCCCGTTCGGGGACGCCTGGTGGCGCTTCGAGCCCCCGCGCGTCGCCGACTGCCTGCTGATGACCGACCGGCTCGTGCTGCTCGTGTCCGACGGCGCGAGCGCCCTGGCTCCCGCGACGCCGTGGTTTCCGCCGCGCACGGGGCTCGCCCGCGACCTCGAGGCCGCGCGGCGCTTCGCCGAGGGGCACAAGGCGTGGGGCGTGCTTGTGCTCGGCCTCGAGGACGACGCCGCGGACGCGGACGCGATTCTCCGGCGGATCGGCGAGGGCGCCCCGCACCTCGACGCGGACGCCCATCACGAGCTGGCGGCGGGATACCTCGGCGGCCTCGGCTGGCCGCACGCCGCGGCGGCGACCGGGCTCGACCCGACCGCGTTCTGATCCCGGGGCCGTCCGGTGCCGCGCGGCCGGTCCCGAGTGAGCCCGGCGCTCGACCGGGCTGGGGTCGCCGATCCGTCGCGACCGCCCGCCATCGCCCTGGACGTCTGTCGGAGGGAGCGCCGACCGCGCTCGAGGCCCGACGGGGCCGGTGCCGACCCGACGCAGAGGAGTGCGCACGGCCGACATCATCTCTCGACCTCTCAGCCTCACCGCGGTGCGTCCGCGCGCGGTCGCGCTGGTCGCGGCGACCGCGCTCCTGGCCGCGGCGCCGGCGGCGCTTGCCCATGGTCGAGCCCACACCCGGCGCGGACGCGGTGTGGTTCAGGCTCGGCCGTGCGCCGGCGCGAACACGAGCATCCCCGACGCGCCACCGGATCTCATGCGTCGCGCCGTGCTCTGCCTGATCAACGACCAGCGCATCGCGCACGGCGTCCCGAGGCTCGTGGCGAGCGCGAAGCTCGACCGCTCCGCGCAGGGGTGGACGGACTCGATGGTCGCCACCGACGACTTCACCCACGGCGACGCATTCATGAACCGCATCAGCGCCGCCGGCTTCGACTGGTCGACCGTCGGCGAGAACATCGCCACCGGGTACGACACGCCCGCGGCGGTCGTGCGCGCCTGGATGGCGAGTCCCGGCCACTGTGCGAACATCCTCGATCCGGGCTACCGCGAGGTCGGGACCGGCCTGTCCGCCCGTCGCATCCCGCGCGCCTCCCCCCGGCCCGGTACCTGGACGCAGGACTTCGGCCGCCTCATGGGCCAGCCGGCGCTGTCGAGCGACACCGGCCCCGCGAACGCCTGCTACCGCTGAGCGACGGACCTGCCGACGCCCGCGGTCACTGAACGTGGCCCGCCGACGCCTGCGCGCCGGTCTCCCCGACGTCTGCGAACGCTGAGCGCCGCCCTCGCGCGCCGGTCCGGTCTCCGCGTTCCCCGGTTGGCAGGAACAGCCCGACCGCGGCGAGCGTCCACAACCCCGACCAGGGGTTTGCGCGTCGGGCGGGCTTCATCTTCCTCTCACGGACGCTTGGAATCGTTCGCCGAGTGAGCTCCGGACGCCGCCGCCCCGACGCCCCGCGCACGCGGGCCGCCGCGCCCGCACGTCACGCTGCGGCAACCCCCCGACGGTCCCGGGCCTCCCGACGGCCCCCGGCGGGGCCTGCGGCTCGGGCGCGGTCCGGGCGCTGGCGGTCGGACCGCATCCCCGTGATCGGCCGGCTGCTGCCGACGCCGATCGAGCCGAAGGTGCCCGAGATCATCCTGCTCTTCTGGGTGGTGAAGATCCTCACCACCGCGGGCGGCGAGGCCACCTCCGACTACCTCAAGCGTTACGGGAACTTCGGCGGTGGCGGCGTCGAGGTCGGGCTGTTCCTGATCGCGCTCGTGCTGCAGTTCACGACGCGGCGCTACCGGGCGGTCACCTACTGGTTCCTCGCCTACGCGATCGCCATCGCGGGCACCGGCATCGCGGACTTCCTGCACCTCGACGCCCACATTCCGTATCTCGGCACGAGCATCCTGTGGGCGGTCGTGCTCGCGGTCATCTTCATCGTCTGGTACCGCAGCGAGGGGACCCTGTCGATCCACAGCGTCCACACGCAACGGCGCGAGGCGTTCTACTGGGCGACTGTGTTTGCGACGTTCGCGCTGGGGACAGCGCTCGGCGATTACACCGCGATCGCGCTCGGGATGGGCTATGTGCCGTCGGGGATCTTCTTCCTCGCGGTGTTCCTCGTGCCGGGCCTCGCCTACTGGAAGTTCGGGCTGCGAAGCGTCCCGGCGTTCTGGATGTCGTACGTCGTGACCCGGCCGCTCGGCGCGTCGTTCGCCGACTACGTGAGCAAGCCGCGCGCGATGACCGGGATCGGTTTCGGCGACGGACCGACCGCGCTGCTCATCTCGGTGATCGTGCTTCTCCTCGTCGGGTACCTCGCGGTCGCACGGCTCGACGTCCAGGCGGGCGACGAGGCGCTCGCCGAGGGCAACCTCGCCTGACCGCGGGCGTTGCGGGCTGGCCTCGCCTGGCCGCGGGCGTTGCGGGCCGGCCTCGCCTGGCCGCGGGCGTGGCGGGCCGGCCTCGCCGAACCGCGGGCGCCGCGGGCCGGCCTCAGTCGGGCCCGCCCGGGCGGATCAGCCCGGTCTCGTAGGCGAGCACAACCGCCTGCACGCGGTCGCGCAGGCCGAGCTTCATGAGCACGCTCGAGACGTGGGTCTTCACCGTCGCCTCTCCGACGACGAGCGCGTCGGCGATCTCGGCGTTCGACATGCCGCGGGCGAGCAGCTCGAACACCTCGCGCTCGCGGTCGGTGAGCTCGGCGAGCCGTTCCGGGCTGCGCTCCACCGGCGCCGGCAAGCGCCGGGCGATGAGATCGAGCAGCTGGCGGGTGACCGCCGGCGTGAGCAGCGCGTCGCCGGCGGCGACGACCCTGACCGCGTGGACGAGCTCGTCGGCGGGCACGTCCTTGGTGAGGAAGCCGCTTGCGCCAGCCCGCAGCGCCTCGACGATGTACTCGTCGAGGCCGAACGTCGTCAGCACGAGGATCCGCTGGTGGGGAAGCCGGCGGATCGCCTCCAGGCCGTCGAGCCGCGGCATCCGGATGTCCATCAGGATGACGTCGGGACGGGCCGCCCGGGCGGCGGCGACCGCCTCCAGCCCGTCGGCGGCCTCGGCGATCACCTCCATCTGCCCGGTCGCCTCGAGGACCGCGCGGAAGCCCGCCCGCATGAGCGGCTGGTCGTCGGCGATCAGCAGGCGCAGCTTCGGCATCTCGTGGAAGGTGGTCGACGGAGCCGCACCGGCGGATCCCGCGTCACGCGTCGAGCGTAGGGGGCTCGTGCCCACGCCGCATCCGTCGGCTTGACGATCCGGCGCTCCGCCTCGCGATGGAGGCGCGGTCAGCCGCCGCCGCTGACGGTGCCGCTGCCCCCGGAGGACGTCGACTTCGTCCCGCCGCCGCTGACGGTGCCGCTGCCCCCGGAGGACGTTGGCTTCGTCGCGCCGCCGCTGCCGCCCGAACCACCGCTTGCCGTGCCGCCGCCGTGCGAGCCCGTGCCCGGGGCCGTGCTGGAGGGCGGCGTCTCGACGGGTGGGGGCGTCGTGTCGACCGGCGCCCGGCCGCTGGATGTCGTCGGCGGGGTGGAGACGGTCGGAGCGGGCGTCGTCTCGGCCGGAGCGACCGTGCTCGGAGCCGTCGGGGCGGCGGGCGTCGTCGGAGCGGGAGCGGTCCGGCCGGGCGTGCGCGCGCGGATCGCACGGCGGTGCACGGGCCGGTGCCGGGTCGCGACGTCGTGGCGATGGATCGCCCGGGCGCGACGGCGCGTGGCGGCCGGATGACGCGCACCGGCGGCGCGATGTGCAGGTGCGGAGAGCCGCCGCAGCGAGGCGGCTTGGGTTCCCGAGGCGATCACGGTCGACGATTGCCGATGGGCCGACCTGGAGGAGGCCTCCGCGCCCGCGGCCGCCGACCTCGCGCGGGGGACGCCATGGGCGAGGAGCGCCACCGCGATCCCGAGCACGGCGAGGAGAAGCGCCGTCCCGCCGATGACGGCGTCCGGCCGGCGATTGCGCCTCCGCGCCCGCGCGCCGCGCCCGCCGCGACCTGTGTCGCCGCGCCGGTCCTCGCCGGCGTACGCGGTGGATGCGCACCGGCGGTTCGGGAGCAGCACCGGGCCGATGCGGTCGCCGACGACGCGGAGGCGATAGGCGCGCCGCTCGAGGTCGTACGTGAGCAGCGGGACGCCCAGCCTCAGCAGAGCCGGTGAGGCGTACCGCCTGGGACGCGGCGTCACGCGCATGCGCGCCCGAGGCTCATCGTTCGGCCTGCATTTCTCACAGGTCCGTCATCAACCTCTCAGTAGCTGCTCAAAGCTTGTCGATTAATGGTAAGACCTGCGGAGAGATGAGGAGGTTCGGTGCGACCGCGCTTTTCCCGCTGTTTGCGCTTTTTTGCTGCGCGCTCACCGGGTCCGCGGCGGCCGCGACGGGCACCGCCCCGACCGTGACGGGTGGGTTTCCGCCGCTGATCAGGGCGACGCTGACAGCGACACCCGCGCAGTCTGGCGACTCGATCAACTGGGAGACCTGCGATCCGAACGGCACTCCGGTGACCCTGGCCACGGGAACGATGACGTACATCCTTCAGTCGACCGACGCGGGACACGATGTGTGCGCCGTCGAGATGGACCCCACCGGTCTTATCGTGGGTGTCTCTGATCCGGTCGGTCCCGTCGGCACAGGACCGACGCTGAGCGCCGCCGGAGCGGGTGTCACCGAAGGGCAGGTGATCACGGTCACCCAGGGCGCGTGGGGTGCCGGCTCGAGTACGCCGACGGACACCTGGTACCGCTGCGACTCGAACGCGGCGAACTGCGCGGCGATCACCGGCGCGCCGGGTGTCGCCGTCACGGGCGGCTCCTACACGCCCGCGCGCGCGGATGTCGGCTCGACGATCGAGGTCGCCGAGACGGCAACCTCGTCGACGGGAGCCTCCGGTTCGGTGACGACGGCGCCGACCGGGGTCGTCGATGCGACGCCACCCGCCGTCGATCCGAACAACCCGCCGACGGTGAGCGGCACCGCGCAGGTCGGCGACACGCTCACGGCCGTTCCCGGGAGCTGGTCGAACGTGCCGACCGGGTACACGTACCAGTGGGAGCGCTGCTCCGCGGGGACATGCACGCCGATCAAGGACGCGACGGCCGGCACGTACGTGCCCGCGGCCGGCGATGTCGGCGACACGCTCCTCGTCGACGTCGCGGGCGCGGTCGATCCCGGGTCGCCCTACGGGGCGGTCGGCTCTCCGTACCCCTCCTATCCGACGAGCCCGGTCGCCCCGGCTCCCAGCCCGCCGCCGAGCCCCGGCGGGACCGTCGGCTCGGCGCCGCCGCCTCCGGCCGCTCCGGTTGTCCCGGTCCTCAACCCGCGCAGGCCGGACGTGGTCGGCCGCCTCACCGCGACGATGCAGTGGACGTTCCGCTACGGGGCCAGGTCCACCCAGATCCTCGCGCTCGCCGTCGAGGAGCCGGCGCTCGGCGCCCGGATCGTCACGCGCTGCGTCGGCCACGGATGTCCGACCCGCGCCCGTTACGTGAGGGTCGGGCCGCTCAAGCGCTGCGCTCGAGCCAGGCGCTGTCGTCCGCCGCGCGTCGTGAACCTCGGGCGGGAGTTCCGCGGTCGCAGGCTCGGTGTCGGCGCCCGCGTCACGGTGCGGATCAGCCGCGCGCACGACATCGGCAAGTACTACCGCTTCCTCGTCCGTTCGCGCCGCCCGCCGTCGGTGAGGATCAGCTGCCTGGCGCCCGGCTCGATAAGGCCGGGCAGGGGCTGTACCGGCGTCTGACGCGCCGGTCCGAGGCAAGCGGGCGAGCCGCCGCCGCCGCGAGCGGGTGCGCGCTTCGGCCGCGGCGCTCGATCAGGGCAGCCGCCCGGCGCGCCCGGCCTCGAGCTTGCGGCGCTCCCGCCGCGCGCCGTGGATCTGCCCGACCGCGTAGCCGCCGGCGAGCGCGACGGCGGCCGGGATGAACGCGAGCACGAGGGCGCTCACCGCGGCGATCACCTTGAGCACGACGATCACCGCGACGATGAGGACGGCGACGGCGATGACTGACCTCATGGCGCGGACCATACTCTCCCCGGCCGTGGCGGGAGCCCCGTCCCGCCCCGTCAGCGAGCCGCGCGCGTCAGAGCCGCCGATCGACCTGCTCGCTCTCCAGGGCGAGCACGCCGAACACGCACTCGTGCACCCGGTACGGCGGCAGCCGCCCCACGAACCGGGTGAGCCCCTCGACGCCGAGTCCGAGCTCCCGTACCGCAAGGCCGCGCTTGCGGGCGAGATTGGGGAAGCGCAGGCGCTCGATCTGTCGGCAGCGGCGCCCTCGGGCCGTGGGTGATCCGCAGGTGCTTCGCAGCACGCACCGAGGCCACCGGGACCCGCGTCCACCGGACGGGCTGAGATCGTCCCGCGGGGGCGGACCGGGCCAGGAGTTATACTCGTCGAGTATGACGGCGGCGCGAATCGGCGCGAAGGGCCAGCTCGTGATTCCCAAGGCGGTCCGGGACCAGGCTCGACTCCATCCCGGAGATGAGGTCGACGTGGTCTTCGAGGACGAGCGCATCGTGATCGCCGGCCGCCGCAGACCAGCGGGGCTGGCAGGGCGCTTCCGCGGCAGCGGCATGGCCGAGCGTCTCTTGGAGGACCGCGGTCGCGAACCGAGATGAGCGCCTGCCTGGACTCATGGGCGGTCCTGGCCTGGCTTGACGGACAGCAGCCGGCGATGGATCGCGTCAGCGAGGTGATCACGTCTCGTCCGGTGATCAGCTGGATCAATCTCGTCGAGGTCTACTGCCGGCTCGAGCGCGACCACGGACGGGATCAGGCAGATCAGACCCTGAGCGAGTTGCGCGCGACCCTCGCTCCGGATCTCCCCGGGACCGCGCGCATGATCGAGGCCGCTCGGCTCAAGGCGCGGGCTGCGATTGCGCTCGCTGACTGCTTCGCGGCCACGACCGCCGCGGCTCACGGCTTGACGCTGATGACCGGCGACCCCGAGTTGCTCGAGCTCGACGATCCGCCCTGCGCGCTTGAGGATCTGCGCCGCCCCGCAGGACGAGGGGGGAGAGGAGAAGAGCCCGCCGGGGGACTCGAACCCCCACGACCCTGATGACAAACCGCCGGGTTGCATCGTGGAGGTCCCCATCCTTGGTGACCGCCACTCGGTCGTCAGCGTCGGCCAACCCGGCGATCCGCCGGTCGGTCGTGTGGGTTCCATCCGGAGCGTCCGCGCGGGTATCGGGACAGCCGACTGGATGACGCTACTCGCGCCCAAGCAGGAGGTCGATGCCGGCGAGGACGCGGTTGAGATAGGCGGCGGGAAGCCGAGCGGTGCGTTCGGTGATCAGGTCGCGGTCGATTGCGACGATGAGCGAGACATCGGCGACGGAGTCCTTCGGCAAGCCGGTGCTGGTGGCCGGCAGCAGCACATTGCCGGGTGCGGCGGCCAGCCGCTGGTTGCTGGTCAAGGGCACCACGACGGCGGTCGTGATGCGACTGGCGTTGAACGCGTCGCCCTGCACGATGAGAACAGGACGACGAAACCGTGCGGCCGATCCGACGGGCTCCGCAAGCAACGCCCAGCAGACGTCGCCTTGGGCGATCACCATTCGCTGCGTTGCAGCGTGCGACGCGCGACACGGTCGACAAACCCGGCCTGGTCAGCGGCCAGCTCGTCGGCGATCGCGTTCAAGGCGCTGGTCACGGCGGCGCCATCGCGGCGCCCGACGTAATCCGCGAGCGCTTCGCGGTAGATCTCGCTGCGGCTCTTCCCGAGGCGCTCGGCGAGCTCATCTGCGCGACGGAAGAGATTGTCGGGAATCGACACCGCGGTCTTCATACCAACGGTATAACCGGCTGCGTCGCCATTGGGTCGCCGCCGGCGCTTCAGTTCGTCGCCAAGCAGGCGCCGGCCATGGCGGCCTTGGGGCCGGCGGAGCGAGCGTGGCTTCGGGCCGGCGCGCCCCGCGTGTGATCACGTGAGAGGATCTCTGCCATGACGACGCTTGGGGATCGACCGAACGATGCGCTGGTCGTGATCGACGTTCAGGTCGGCGTTGTCGCGGCAGCGTCGCGTCGCAACGAGGTGGTCGCGTCGATCGCCGAGCTCGTCGAGCAAGCCCGGCGCGCGGGCGTCGCGATCATCTGGGTCCAGCACTCAAGCGATGAGCTTCAACCCGGCAGCGATGAGTGGCGCTACGTCCCTGAGCTCGTGCGCGACGCAGCCGAGCCGCTGATCGAGAAGCGCTACGGCGATGCCTTTGAGGCGACCGAGCTTGAAGACGTGCTGCAACGCCTCAGGGTCGGCCGGCTGCTCATCTGCGGCGCGCAGACCGACGCGTGCATCCGCTCGACGCTTCACGGTGCGCTGGTCCGCGGGTACGACACGATCCTGATCGGCGACGCGCACACCACCGAGGATCTGAGCGCCTGGGGCGCTCCGCCCCCAGAGCAGGTGATCGCGCACACCAACCTGTACTGGAGCAATCAAAGGGCTCCCGGCCGGACTGCCGGGACCGTCACCAGCACCGAGCTCAGCTTCAAGGGCTGAACGCACCAAGGATCGAAGTCCTAGTCCCGGATTCGTCGCGGGCCGAGCGTCCGGTTAGTCGCTCGCGGGTAGTGGATACGGGCGTCAGCCGGTGGTTTCGTTGACCGCGATCACGTCGATGAGGGTGTCGAGCCCGGCGAAGTCTGTGGGGTTGGTCGTGAAGAGCGGCAGGTCGTCCGCGAGGGCGGTTGCCGCGATCAACAGATCGATGGCTCGTCTGCCGCGGGCCTTGCGGCCGCTGGCTCGCGTGTGTGCGTAGATGTGTCCGTAGGCTCGCGCGCAGGCCGTATCAAACGGCAGAGGGTCAAAGGTCGCCTCGGCGCGTTGGAGGCGGTCCTGGCGCCGGGCGCGCTCGGCGGGGTCGTCGGTCGCGTGCGGCCCGGCTGCCAGCTCGGCCAGGGTGACCGCGGCGATCGCCAGCTCGCCTGGCAATGCGGTCACAGCGATCTGCTCAAGCCCGATGACGACGGAGGTGTCGATCAGGCCGCGATCACGCGGGCGCTGTTCAGGCACGCGGGGTCGGGTCCTGATCGATCCCGGCATCAAGGTCGTCGCGGAACTGCGCGCTGTCGATGGCCGGGGACCCCGCGAACGCGGCCAGGGCGGCCTCGCGGCTGACGAACCGTCGGCGCGGGATGGGCGCGAGCTCGCCGACCGCGACCCCGTTGCGCGTCACCACAAAGGTGTCGCCGCTGTCGAGTCTTCGCATCACTTCCCCGCTGTCATTGCGCAGCTGCCGCTGCGTGATCTGCTTCGCCATCACCAAAGCGTAGCACGCGTGCTACATAGCATGGTCTTGGCCTGCAGACGTCCCTCCGTCGCAGAGGAGGCGTTGACGCGCAACGAGCTGACCCATCCCTACTGAGCCTGCGCAGGCGGATCGACAGAGCGGCTCGCCTGAGGACTGGATGCGTCGCCGAGCAAGCGCCCGGGGACGGGCTGGCTGGCTGATGTCAGCGAGTCCAACGCGGGGCAGCGTTCGGACGTGCATCAGGCGGTTGGGATTGCCTGTGCTGTGGCGGCTCGAAGCACCATTTGGTCATAGGAGGCCAGGGTGGACTTGGTGTGTCTGGCGGTGGCCAGGCAGTAGGCGTCGGGCAGGCTGATTGGATGCCGGCCCCTGAGCCGGGCCGCGTCGATCGCGATCGCTTCGTTGGGCAGTTGCACTTCGATCTCTAGCGCGGCGATCGCCTCCCGCGCGATCGTCAGCGTCCGTGCATGGGCGGCCGGGGCGACAAGGACCTCGCTGAGATTGATGGCGCTGATCGCGACGGCGTCCTGGTGAGCGCGCCAGTCGCTCAGCCACTGCCGCGACCGTGCGTGGTGTGCGTCGTTTCGGTCCAGGGCGCCAATCAGCACGTCGGCGTCGATGAGATATCTCACCGCTGGGCGTCTTCAGCGTCCAGCGAGTCCAGGTACCCCTCGGGATAGGCGCCGGTGAGCGCTCCCATCGCTGCCTCGAACGTCATTGCGGCACGTCGGACGCGCAGTTCGCCCTCGCCGGTGGGTTCGACGGTCACCGCCTCACCGGCATGCAGGCCGGCTTCCGCCAGCGCAGACACTGGGAGGGTGATCTGATTCTTGGTGGAGATCCGAGTCATCCTTTACAAGGATAGTAAAGGCGATGGGTCTACGTCAACCCGCTCCCGTCGCCGAGCGAGCGTTCGCGGGCGCGTCAGACGGCGTTGGAAAGCGGGCGTGCGGAGGGGTTTGTCAGTCTGCCGCCGAGGCGATGTGCAGCAGGTGCGAGATCGCGCTGAAGTCTTTGGGATTGTCTGTCAGGAGAGTCGCCTCGTGCACGCGGGCCGTGGCAGCGATCGCCAGATCGGCAGCGCGCCGGCGCGGCTGCCCGCCCGCGGCCAGGACGACTGACTGCAGGTAGCCCCACTCGCGGGCCACGCGGTCATCCACGGGAAGTGGATCGGGGAATCTCGCCTCGATCATCCCCAGGCGGTTGGCGCGCCTGGCGCGTGCTTGGTCATCGCGGGCCACCAGCAATCCGAAGTGCAGTTCGGCCAGCGAGACCACGCTGATCGCCGCCTCGACCTCGTCCCCAGGGGAGCGTCCGCCGATCAAGATCGAGGTGTCCAGCAGCGCCCGCAACTACTCACGCCACGGATCACCGAGTGCAGCGTCAAAGCGACGGAGATCCTCCGCCAAATCCACGTCGGGGGGCAGGCGCCACAGGTCTGCCAGGTCCGCGACGGGAACCCAGGTGCGCGCGCGCAGCGGTCCAAGCTCGGCCACCGCGCGCCCAGAGACGGTGACCGTCAGTCGCTCGCCCCGCTCGGCGCGGCGAAGGACCTCTCCGACATTGTTGCGAAGCTCTTTCTGAGGAATCGTCGCCACATGACAAGGGTAGCAGAACTGCTACCCGGCCTTGTCAAGGGCGACGAGACGTGCACCCGTCGCGATCCGAGCGCGCGCCGGCGGTGTCCTCGGCGGGTGAATGCGAGCGTCCGGCACCGCTGGGAGGCGCTTGATGCGAACGTGAACAAGCGACGGCTCTCAGGCGACCTATCCCGTGACGCCGACTGCCTGACCTGCCGCTCGGAACGGGTCCCGGCGGCTGCGCCACGGCTGCGGGCGGCGCAACCGCCGGACCTGAGGCAGTCCGCGGCCGCCGAGGCGCCGGGCGCCGCTCAGCTGACGTAGCGCTCAAGCGCCTCGCGCGCGATCTCGCTGACGGTCTTGCCCTCACGCTCTGCGCGCTCCTGTGCGCGCGCCTGCAACTCGGCGGTCATGCGGAAGTTCACTCTCGGCGAACTGCCCGACGCGCCCGACAACGACCGCCGCCCCACCCGCTTGGCGTCAGATAGGTCATAGCCGGCCTCGGCCTCATCGGCCAGCCGCTCGGCAATCTCCTCGGTGACCTCAACTCCGCTCTTGGCTCGCGTCGATTTGCTCATCACCATCCTCCTTCCAGAAACTGCAGGTATCGCCGGCGGATCGGCTGGGCGTGGATGATCAACAGCCCACCGTCCTCAGTCTCGATCGCCATCACCTCAAGCAACTCCCCCTGCTCATCAGACCCAGGAACACCAACCTGGGATCGGAGAGCACCGACCCGCTCGGCGCCTCCTCAACGAAGATGACGCTGGTCGTCTCCACCACGTAGCGGCTGCGTGGGCGGCTGATCCGATGCCGCGTCGCTGAGCGCGTATGCCTGATCCGCACCCATTGATTCTGTCAGACAGATTAGATGGATCGACGGCAGAGCTCAGCGCTGATGCAGCCGTCGCGGAGCGCTCGTCCACCGCTGAGCGCTTGGGCCATGGAAGCGAGCGTGAGATGTCCCGGCGCGCTGCCCTTGAGCGGAGGCTGGCCGAGCGCTCCTGGCTGGGGTCGTCGCCTCACTCCTACGGCGCGCCGTCCGGACTGACAAAGTCGTGGAGGCTGAGCCGCTCGGAGTCCGGGTGTACGAGAGGGGCGAGCTCGGACCGCCGGCCCGAATGACTCCTGGCGGAGCACGAGCTCGTGGCCACCACCGACTCGGACGAGCGCCGTCGTCGCCAAGCAGGCGCCCGAGAAGTCCGTTTCTGGGGGGTGGAAGCGAGCCCGCGGCGACCTGGACGAGGCTCGCCCATGTGACCCGGAGAGCTCTCGGATCAGGTGTGGTGAGCGGGCTCGCCGGCAAGCCGGTCGACGTGCGCGGAGCGCGGGAACGCGAGCGCGATGCGGTCTGCGACGCCTGGCGGTGCTGATTGGGCGAGGACCTTGTCGCTGTCGAGCATCTCGACGACCTCCGGATACACCATCGTCGAGACGACCAGGACCCGGACTGGCTCGGCTGAGTCGTTGAGCAGTTGGTGCGCGCCGCGCCGCCCGACGGGACAGGCCACGACCTCGCCGCTGGCCAGGCGTCGGCGGTCGTCTTCGGTGCGCAGCACGGGGCTGCCGGCGAGCACGATGATCATCTCCTCGTTGGCGTGGTGGGCGTGCAGCGGCGATCCAGCTGCGCCCGGGGCGATCTCATACAGGGTCGCGCCCAGACGCTCGGCGCCCGCCTGGGCACCGACGCGCGCCGCCCGGCCAGCCAGACCTGGAGCCTTACGGTCCTTCCAGTCCGGATCGAACACGTTGGCCACGAACTGAACCTACGAGCCGCTACGGACGGTCCCGCGCCGCTGGGGCCCTGGCGGCTGGACAGTGGTTGTCGCTGCGCCGTCGGTGCGGAAGGCGACGGTGGCCGCCGTCGCGCGTGGGAGCCGCAGCTCTAAGCACCCGTCGGTCACGCAGAGGCGGGCGGTGGGCTCGGTGGCGAAGCGGTCCGGGAACATCTGCTCGCCGAAGTTGAAAACGCTTCCTGAGCAGTAGTTGATGAGGACCTGTGCAACGCCTGGTCTCGCTCTGGCGATCCAGACTCCCATCGGAGTCCCGTGCCGGGTGTCGCTCAGCGGCGTGTGGGCGTTGCCGGCGACCACCAGCGCCCCGTCGCAGGCCTCGGTCGCCGCGAGCGCGGCCTCGGCGAGCGCGCGGTCGCGCGCTGACCACGATGGCGATGACGGCGTGTCGCCGTGGTCAAACAGCGCGACCTTCACACCATCGCGAATCAGTTCCCGCAGCGTGACGAGATGCTCGACGGTCACGCGACCGTCCCCGAGCCACAACCGCTCATCATCGATCAGCTCGCCGCCTTGCGCCCACCGGTCCACCACGCTCCAGAGCTCTGCCGGCCACTCCAGCGCCACCGTGCCGATCCCGAAGCGATCAACGAGCGCCCGGATGATCGCTGGGTTCTCGGCCACGCCGTGGCATTCCCCGAGCAACAGCGTCCCAGCCTCAGCCAACGCCCGGTCGACAAGCTGCACCGCATCCGGGTCAAACACAACCTCCATGACGCTGCCTGCAGGCTCTCGGGCCGCCTCGCGCAACGCGTCAAATGTTCCGAGGACAGGCATCTTGTGATTGTCGCGACGACCCCAAGTACGCAACGCCGAGGACGCCGCAGCCGCGCATGCGTCGCGGAGCGCTGTTGCGGGTGATCGGGAGCGCTCGTTCGACGCGGGCGTCCGCCAGGATCCGCGACTTGGAGCGCATCCGTGCTCGATGTGGACAAACACCCGCTCCAAGTCAGCGATCTTCTCGCTCGGCAGTGACTTGGAGCGCATCGTTGCTCGCATACGACAGCGATCCGCTCCAAGTCCCCGCCCGGCTCCACCGCCGGCACGAACCTCGCCTCGGCAGAGCCTCCCCACGACACGGCTGGCGGAGGGACCCGCAGGTGCTTCCCGAACCGAAGAAGCCCGCCGGGGGACTCGAACCCCCAACCCCTTGATTACAAATCAAGTGCTCTACCAATTGAGCTAGGCGGGCACCGCCTGCGGTGCGCAGGTGAGTCACACGCTACCGCCCGACGGCGACCCGTCGATCCTCCGCGGCCGGCGGCCCGGTCAGATCCGGTGGTAGCGCGCGTCCGCGATCGAGTAGAGGGCGAAGCAGATGAAGCCGGCGGCGACGACGCCGAGGAGGATCGGGCCGTAGGAGGCGTGGACGAGCTCCTGGAGGGCGCCGTCGAGGCCGACGGCGCGCCGAGGGGAGTAGTCGAGGGCAGCGCGGAGGACGCCGTAGCCGATGAGCAGGAAGATGACGCCGCGCGCGACATGGCCCGCGACGCCGAGCGCGGTGAATGAGCGGCGCGTCTCGGGGCTCATGCGACCAACCTCCGAGTCCTCCAGGAACGTGCGGGCGATCCCCTGGTATCCCTGGTAGAGGCCGGCGCCGAGCAGCAGGACGCCGGCGACGGCGACGTAGACCGGGCCGCCGGGCCAGCCGAGCACGCCCGCGGCGGCCGTGCGGGCGCCGCCGCCCGAGGGACGGCTGCCGGCGAGGATCTCGACCGCGATCGCGCAGAGCGCGGAGTAGGCGACGCCGCTGCCGAGCGCCGAGGCCCGCTTGCCGGCGCTCGCCGGCTTGCCCGAGTCGACGCCGCGCGCGGCCTCGAGCAGGCGCCACAGCGCATACCCCGCAAGCCCGATCGCCACCAGGACGAGCGCCGCCGTGCCGAGCGGCTGGTGGGCGATCGTGCGCAGGGCCCCCGTCTGACTCTCGGTGCGACCGCCCGCGCCGATCGCGAGGCCGATCGACAGCGCTCCGATCACCCCGTACACGACGCCGCGCGCGACCAGCCCGCAGCGGCCGAGCCGTTCCACGGTGCGCGACGCCTCGGCGGAGGCGTCCCGGGAGAGGACGGTTCGCGACCCCAGGGCGAGCTTCATCGTGCCTACCTACCCGGAAGCGTCGCTTCCCAGAACGCAATCGTGTCCGCGACCGTCCGCTCATACGGGATCTCGGGCCGCCAGCCGGTCGCGCTCCGCAACCGGGAGGAGTCGCCACGCAGCTCCATCACCTCGCTGGCGCGCACGAGCCCCGGGTCGACGACGTGCTCGACGGCGAGGTCCGGCACCTGGCCGGCGAGCGCGGCGACCTGCTCGGCGGTCGACCGGGTCACGCCGCTGCAGACGTTGACGACACCCTCGTGGTCGCCGACCGCGAGCAGGCGGTAGGCGCGGACGACGTCGCGCACGTCGGTGACGTCGCGCCGCACGTCCGCGTTGCCGGTCGCGACGCGCAGCGTCCGCTCGCCGCGGCGTCGCGCGCTCACCGCCTGCCAGGCGATGTTCGAGAGCAGGAAGATCGGCCGCTGGCCCGGTCCCGAGTGGCTGAACGGCCGGACGACCACCACCCGGAGCCCGTGCGCGCGGGCGTACACCTCGGCGAGCTGCTCGGCCGCGAGCTTGGAGACCGCGTACGGGCTCTCCGGCCGGCAGGCGACGGTCTCGGCGATCGGTCCCTCGGCGACGGTGCCGTAGACCTCGCTCGAGCTCACCCACACGACGCGGGCGCCGGGCGCATGCCGGCGGATCGCCTCGAGCAGCGCGACCGCTCCGCCGACGTTCGCCTCGAGCGTGCGGGCGGGCTCGGTCCACGAGCGTCCCACGGAGCTGAGCGCCGCGACGTGGTAGACGACCTCGGGGGCGAAGCTGCGCACGCAGGCGGCGACCGCGTCGGCGTTTCGCAGGTCGAGGGCGGCCGCCGAGGCGCCCTCCGGAGCGGTGCCCGAGCGCGAGACCCCCAGAACCTCGTCGCCGGCCTCCAGGCACGCGCGGCAGAGCCAGCCCCCGGCGAACCCCGAGGCGCCGGTGATGAGCGCTCGCACCCGTCCGCCTCAGTCGGCGTCGCTCAGCTGTCGGGGTGCGCCGAGAGCGCGTGCTCGAGCGAGCCGTGTCCGTTGGAGGAGTAGTAGGCCTCGGGTTCGGGCTCCGGTTCCGCGGGCTCGGCGTTCACGCGCCGCTCGAGCTCGCCGAGAACGAAGCCGAACAGCAGGTGCCGCCACGTCGCCTGCAGGAACGCCGCGCGGCTGCCCGACAGGCGCGGCAGCTCGTCGCGAGCGGGGTGGGAGCTGTCGGTCAGCGACACGAGCGGCCAGCCCGCGAGATGCTCGGCGAGGGCCGCCGCCGGCCCGCGGAGCGGTGCCGGCACCGGCATCCGCGGGGCGAGGTTGGCGTAGACCGCGCCGAACGCCGCCCCGTTCGCCATGTGCGCCGCGAGGCCGACGGGATACCAGTGCTCCCCGCGCGTGACAAGCTTGCCGAGCAGCTCGACGTCGTCATAGGAACTCCCGAACAGGCGCTTGTCGAACGGCTGCTGGAACGCCCAGACCGCCGCGGAGAGGGCGCCGCTCAGCGCGCCCCGCAGCGTGCGAGTCGGGTTCACGCGGGAACTCACGGACTTGACTGTAACGACCCGTCGGCTGCCGGGTACGGCAGGGCATGAACCACCACGAGCGGCTGCACGAGCGGGCCCGCACCCACGGCGTCAACCCGCTGCTCTACGCGTTCGTGCGCGTCACATTCCAGGCGTTCTTCATGGTGTACTTCCGCATGCAGCGGATCGGTCGCGAGCACGTGCCGGCCAAGGGACCGGTGCTCATCACCGCCAATCACCGCAGCTTCCTCGATCCGTTCGTGATCGCCTGCATGGCCCGGCGCCCGATGTACTACGTCGCCAAGCAGGAGCTGTTCGCCCACCCGGTGGCGGCCTGGTTCCTCAATGCGCTCGGGGCCTTCCCAGTTGCCCGCGGCGCCTCGGACCCGGAGATGATCAAGACGGCCACGGCGATCCTTGCGCGCGGCGACATCGTGCTCATCTTCGCCGAGGGCACGCGCGTGCGCCCAGGGGCGCTCGGCCGCCCGCGGCGCGGTGTCGGCCGGCTCGCGCTCGAGTCCGGAGCGCCGGTCGTGCCGGTCGCGGTGATCGGCACCGAGGCGATCCGCCGTGGCTGGCGGATCCGGCCCCATCGGGTGCGGATCCGCGCCGGACGCGCGCTGCGCTTCCCGAAGGTCGAGAACCCCTCGCCCGCGCTCGCCGGCGCCGTCACCGACCGGATCTGGCCGTGCGTCATGCTCCAGTGGGAGTGGCTCGGCGGCCTCGCCCCGGTCCGTCGGGTCGCGGTCATCGGAGCCGGCGCGTCGGGCACGAGCCTCGCCGTCAGCCTCGCGCGCGCGGGTCTCGAGGTCGAGCTCGGCTGCCGCACTCCCGAGCAGGCGCGGGCGCTCGCCGAGAACCGCATCAACGAGCGCTACCTGCCCGGCGTCACGCTGCCCGACGCGGTCCACGTCATGCGCGCGTCCGAGCTCTCGCTCGAGGGCCACGACCTCGTCTGCCTCGCCGTTCCGGCGAAGGCGCTGCCGGCGGCGCTCGCCGCCCACGGCGGTCAGATCAACCAGCGGGCGGGCGTGCTCGTCATGTCCAAGGGACTCGTGCCGCCGCTCGGGACGCTTCCCGCCGCGTTCGCCGCCGAGCGCGCGGGCGCCCACGCGGTCGCGGTGCTCGGCGGGCCGGTGCACGCGGCGGAGATGCTCGAGCGCGGCGCGTCGGTCGTCGTCGCCTCGCTCGACCGTGGCTTCGCCAGCCAGCTGTCCGACATGTTCACCCAGGCGGGGCTCGACGTGACGACGACGACCGACGTGACCGGCGTGGAGCTTGCGGGCTGCGCGAAGAACGCGGCGGCGCTCGCCGCGGCCGCCGCCGCCGTCGCCGGGCCGAACGTCGCGGGCGCCGCGGCCGGCAAGGTGTTCGCGGAGGTCGACGCGCTCGCACGGGCACGCGGCGGGCGGCCGGAGACGTTCGCCGGGCTCGCGGGCGCGGGCGATCTCGTCGCGACGGTCGTCGCGAGCGGCTCGCGCAACCGCCGCGCCGGGGAGCTGCTTGCCCAGGGCGTTCCCGCCGCGGAGATTCCGAAGGCGATCGGCCAGGCGACGGAGGCGGTCGACTCGGTCCCGCTGCTGGCGAGCGTCGCGCGTGCGGCGGCGATCGAGAGCCCGGCGCTCGACGGGCTCGCGGCGCTGCTCGAGGGGCGGATCGAGCCCGACCAGTGGGCGGCGACCGTCACCGAGCCGCCACAGACCAAGCGTCGCGGGAGCGCCCGGGCCGCCTGATCCGGCGAGGGGTAGGCTCAGCATGTGGCGGCCACCGACGAGGAGAGCGCGCAGGCCAAGGCCGAGCTCGATGCTCGCTTCTCCGAGGTCTACCGCGCGCATCTGCGCGACGTCTACTCCTACAGCTACTACCGGGTCGGCAACCACCACGACGCCGAGGACCTCACCGAGCAGACGTTCCTGCAGGCCTACCGGCACTTCGAGCGCGCGCTGCGCGAGGCCGACGGCCGGCCGCTGCGCCCGTGGCTCATCCGCATCGCCCACAACCTCGCCGCGAACTTCTACCGCGACCGGGCGCGCCGACCGGAGTCCGCGATCGAGGATGCGGGACTCATCTCGGCCCCCCACACCACCGAGGCGCTGGTCGAGGGCCGCGAGGAGCTCGGCGCGATCCTTGCGGGCGTGCGCAGGCTGCCCGACGAGCGGCGGGAGGCATTGATCATGCGCTTCGCACTCGGCATGGACAACCGCGAGATCGCGCGGGCGCTCGGCAAGACCGACGGTGCGACCAAGGTGCTGCTGCACCGCGCGATCCGTCAGCTGAAAGGGATCGTCGAGGCGCCGGTGAATCCCGGGGACGGAGCGGACACATGAGCGTCGGCAGCACGGACTTCGAAGCGCTGCTCAGCAAGGCGCTTGCCCCGGTCGATCCACCTGACGACCTGCTCGTGCGCGTCGAGTCGACGCTCGTGAGCCTCACCGCCGCCGCCCAAGACGAGCTCGAGGCGTGGGAGCTGTCGGCGATGCGCGACCCGCGCAACTGGGTCCGCCCGGCGGCGGCGATCGTCGTCGGGGCGGGCGCCGGCGCCGCGCTGGTCGTGCTTCGCGTCCGCGCCCGGCATCGCAGCCGCCTGCAGCGCTCCGCGGGGGTGCTCGATCTCGCCGGGCAGACGCTGCACGACGTCGCCGAGGAAGCGCGCCGGATCCTGCCCGGACGCTGACCGAGCCGTCGGCTGCCACCCGCAGCGCGTCGGCTGCCACCGGTCGTCGTGTCGGCCGGCGGCGGCCCCGGCGCGCGCTGGTACCGTCACCTCCACCCGCAATGGCCACCTGCTACCGGCATCCCAACCGCGAGACCGGCGTGGCCTGTTCATCGTGCGGGCGGCCGATCTGCCCGGATTGCATGACGCCGACTCCCGTCGGCATGCGATGCCCCGAGTGCTCACGGGATCGCACGAAGGTCCGGACCGCCGCGAGCGTCCGCAACCGCATGGCGCGGGGGTCGGGCCTCGCCCGCTACTCGGTCACCGAGATCATCCTCGCGATCAACGTGATCGTGTTCCTCGCCGAGGTGGGGACGGGACTGCCGATCCTCGGCGTTTCCGGCGGTCGCGCCGGAACCGTGTACCTCGACGGCGCGCTGTACGGCCCCTACATCCACGGCATCCAGAACCAGCCATACCGACTGTTCACCTCCGCCTTCCTGCACGGGGGGCTGATCCACATCGCGGTCAACATGTGGTTCCTGTACGTCGTCGGAACGGCGCTCGAGCGCGGGATCGGTCGCCTCCCGTTCCTGGCGATCTACATCACCTCGATCTTCGCGGGCGCGTTCGGCGCGCTCCTGTTCGAGCCGCTTGCCGCCACTGTCGGCGCCTCCGGGGCGCTGTTCGGCCTGTTCGGTGCGCTGATCGTGCTCGCGCAGCGGCGTGGCATCTCGATCTGGCAGACCGGGCTCGGCGCGACGCTGATCCTCAACGTCGTGATCACGCTGACGATTCCCGGGATCTCGATCGGCGGCCACCTCGGCGGGCTGGCGGCCGGGCTGATCCTCGGCTGGATGTGGGTCGAGTTCGGCGAGCGCCGCGGGCGCGGCGCCGCGTTCTACGCTGCCTGCCTGGTGATCGCCGTGGCGGCGATCGCCGGGGCGTACGCGGTCGCCAACGGGACCGGCCTGACCCCGCACGGCATCAGCCTCTGATTCAGTCGGTCGTGGGACCTCAGAGCTCGACGGTGAGCACCGCCGTCGGCGCGACCTCGAAGATCTCGGGGTGGATGATGTGCGCGAGCGTCTCCAGCCCGTCGATCAGGCGCGGCCCCGGCCGCGAGAAGTAGGAGGCGGCATCGACGGCGACGACCTCGCCCGCTCCGAGCGAGGCGAGCTCGTCGCGGTGCATCTCCGCCTCCCGGTGGGCGATCTCGGCGTCGTAGCCGCACGGCATCACGATCACGATGTCGGGCTGGGCGGCCGCGACCGCCTCCCAGCTCTGCTCCTCCGAGCGCTCGCCGGCGAATCCGAGCACGTCCTCGCCGCCCGCGTAGGCGATGAGCTGCGGCGTCCAGTGGCCGGCCGCGTAGGGCGGGTCGAGCCATTCGAGCGCGACGACGCGCGGCCGGCGCACGTCCCGGGTGGCGATCCGGATCCGATCGATCCGCCCGGCGGCCTCGCGGATCAGGTCGACCGCCTCGTCCTTGCGCCCGGTCGCCTGCGCAAGCGTCCGGGCGTCGCCGAGCACCTCGCCGATCGTATGCGGATCGAGCGAGATCACCATCGGCTGGGTGTCAAGCTCCTCGGCGATCGCTCGCACCTCGTCGGCGGAGACCGCGCACACCTGGCAGAGCGCCTGGGTGACGATGAGGTCCGGCTCGAGATCCCCGAGCCCATCGGCATCGAGCTGGTAGATCGACTCGCCGGCGAGCGTGCGCTCCTTGACGGCCGCGTCGATCTCGGCGGGGGAGAGGTCGGATGGAAGGACCGCCCGCGTCACCTTCGGCAGGTCCCGCGCCTCCGGCGGGAAATCGCACTCGTGGGTCACGCCGACGACCTCGTCGCCGAGATCGAGCGCGAACAGCATCTCGGTCGCGGCGGGAACGAGGCTGACGATGCGCATCGACCGTCAGGGTAGGGGGTCTGACGGGAACGGCAAGGCCGCTTCTCCCCGGACCCCGACGCCGGGCCGGCCGCCGGCGGAGCGGGCAGGGGAGGAGGGCTGTTTCGAGGAGGCCTCGACGCGGCAATCATCTCAGAAACGGCGATCGGAGGGACCTTGGCTGAGACGCTCAACGACGACGAAGTCGACACCCGGCTCAGGCGCCTGGCATGGGAGCGCGAGGGCGATGAGATCGTGCGGGAGTGGCGGTTCGAGGATTTCGCCGAGGCGATCCGGTTCGTCAATCGGGTCGCGGAGGCGGCCGAGGAGGCCAACCACCATCCGGACATCTTCGTGCACGGCTGGAACAAGGTGCGGCTGTCGCTCACCAACCACTCCGCGGGCGGTCTCACCGAGACCGATTTCGAGATGGCGGCGCGCTTCGACGAGCTTTACTAGTAGTGTCGCGTTTGGTTGGTTCGTTGGCGCCAAGAGGTGCCGGGGGTGCCTCGACTGCAAACGAACTGGCCAAGCGGGGCACTGGTTCCGAGGCCCGCAGATTCCAGGCACCCTCCATCGCGCGAGTTCGCCTGCCGGATCCGCCGGGGCTCGGTGCTACCGTTCGCCGCGCCGCTGAATGACCGACGACGATCGACCTCGAAGTAGCAGCGCGCCGATGCCCGGGCCGGCGACGGTGCCCGGAGGCTCGGCGCCCGGGGCTTGAGTGCTCGCGGTCTGGATCATCCTCACCGGGGTCCTCGTCCTCGTCAACACGTTCTTCGTCGTCGGCGAGTACTCGCTCGTGCGCTCGCGCACGACCCGACTGCAGGAGTTGGCCGACGACGGCCGGCGCTCGGCGCGGCTGGCGCTGACGATGATCGACGACATCGGGGACTACATCGCGGCCTCGCAGATCGGGATCACGATGGCGTCGCTGGGGATCGGGGCGCTCGGCGAGCCTGCGCTGAGCGACGCGCTGAAGCCCGTGTTCGGCGCGTTCAGCCATGACGTTGCCGTGATCCTCGCGGTGATCATCGCCTACCTGCTGATCACCGCCGTGCAGAGCATCGTCGGCGAGATCGCGCCGAAGCTCTACACGATCCAGCACGCCGAGCAGGTCGCGTGCATCGTCGCGCGCCCGCTGTACCTGGCCCGGATGCTGTTCACGCCGTTCATCCTCGTGCTCAACGCGGCCTCCAACCGGCTCGTGCGGCTCACGGGGACCGATCCGGACGCGGAACCTGAGCACGGCACCCCGGAGGACATCAAGCGGATCATCGCCGACTCGCGGAGCGGCGGGAACATCGATATCGGCGAGGCGAACATGCTCACCGGCGTGTTCCACCTGCACGAGCAGGAGGCGCGGCAGGTGATGACCCCGATCCCCGCGGTCGTCACCGTCGACCTGTCGGAGACCGTGCGGGACGCGCTGCGCCGCTGCGTGCAGACCGGCCACTCGCGCCTCGTCGTCACCGAGGACGACAACCAGGACCGTGTCAAGGGGATCGTCCACGTCAACCAGCTCGTCAAGCTGATGATGTCCGAGGGCTACGACGCGCACTTCCACGAGCTCGTGCGGATGGCGCCGATCGTGCCGGAGACCAAGCCACTCGACGACCTGCTCGCCGACCTGCAGCGCGAGCGCACCGAGCTGTCGATCGTGATCGACGAATATGGCCGCACGGCCGGAATCGTCACCACCGAGGACATCGTCGAGGAGGTCGTGGGCGAGGTGTACGACGAGACCGATCCGGCGGGCGGTGCGGTGCGCCAGCTCGCCAACGGCGACTGGTTCGTGCGAGGCCACGTCGCGCTGACCGACCTGGAGGACTACGGGCTGCACCTGCCGGTCGACACGGACGCGTTCAACTCGGTCGGGGGCTTCGTGTTCGCGGAGCTCGGCCGCCTGCCCAAGCGCGGCGACCAGGTGTCGGCCGACGGCTACTCGATCCGGGTCGAATCGGTGCGCCAGAACCGCGTCGAGGCGGTGCGCATCCGCCGGCGATCGACGCCCGTCGAGGAGGAGACGCAGGCGTCCTGAGAGTGGCGCACGTTTCCAAAGGCTTCGTTACATTTGCTGCAACGGCCCGCCCGATGCATGAGTCCGGCGGTTGAGAGGAGAGCCGAAGCCGGTCCCGTGCGGGCCGGCTTCGGTCTTTCCGGGGCCTGACCGAGGCCTGTGGCGGCGCGCTCACCGGCGCAATTTCGGGCCGGGGGCGGCGTGATTCAGGCCCGCGTCGGCGCAATTTCGCGCCGGGGCGGCGTGATTCAGGCCCGCGTCGGCCCAAGTTCGGCCGCGGCGGCGTGATTCAGACCCGAGTCGTCAAGTCCGCGCGAGGCGGCGGCGCACCCTCACAACGGAAACCGGCCCGCTGGGGACGGGCCGGTTTCGTGCTTCTGGGGAGGAGGTGCTGCTATGAGGTACGTCGCGAAGCGAATGGTGCTGGTCGCACCTGAACGTAGCCTTAATACAACGGCTCCCGCCAATAAGATATGAGCCCGGTTGGGGTCGCGTCCCGACTCGACGTCCCGCCACCGTGGGACGCAGCGTTTCAGGCATAATCGTGGAACCCGCGGCCGCTCTTGCGTCCGAGCGCGCCCTCGGCGACGAGCGCCCGCAGTCGCTCGGGGATCTCGACGCCGATCGTCCCTCCGATCGCCTGCGAGACATCGAGGCCGACGAAGTCGAGCAGCGCGAGCGGGCCCATCGGCATGCCGGCTCCGAGCGTCATACAGCGGTCGACGTCCTCGGCGGTCATGCCGGTGCGGTCCATGAGCGCGACCGCGTCGAAGAGGTAGGGGAAGAGCAGCCGGTTGACGACGAAGCCGGGCGTGTCGGGCACCTCGACGGGGGTCTTGCCGAACGCCGCGCAGAGCTCCCGCGCGCGGTCGCGCAACTCGGGCCGCGTCGCCGGCGCGTAGGCGAGCTCGACGAGCTCCATCCGCGGCACCGGGTTGAACACGTGCAGACCGAGGAGCCGGTCGGGGTGGCCGCTCATGTCGGCGAGCTCGGCGATCGACAGGGAGGAGGTCGTCGTCGCGAGGACGGCGTCGGGACCGGTCATCGCGCCGAGCTGGGCGAGCAGCGGGCCCTTGGAGTCCGACTCCTCGCAGATCGCCTCGACGAGCAACGTCGCGTCCGCGAGCGCCTCGATCTCGGTGACGAGCCGTACCCGCTTCGCGCAGCCGTTCAGCTCGGCGACCTTCTCGCAGTGGCGGGCGACCGCCCGCTCGGCGCGCTCGGCGGACGTCTGCGAGCGGGCCCAGACGAGCACCTCCCCCCGGCCGGCGGCGACGGCGGCGAGCCCTGACGCGATCGTCCCTGAACCGGCAATGGCGACTCTCTCCTGCACGGGGTCTCCTCTGCTCTCCTCAGTAGGGCCTCGTCTCCGGCGCTCATCCGCCGGGACATCCGCGGCATGGTACGCGAACGTTCCGGGTTCGGGGAGAAACGTGGCGCCGTGTGACGGATCGCTCAGGTCCCCCAGCGGAAGCCGATCGCGTCGGGCGCGGGCGCGAGCGGCGAGGCGGGAAGCCCGTCCGGCACGTGGGCCTCGTTGTAGCGCACGGGCGCGAGGTCGTTCGGCGCCTCCGGATGGAACAGCGAGGCAAGGTACTGGGCCTGGCCGCGTCCCGGCCCGAGCTCGAACTGGCCGCCACCGTAGGCGCCGATCCCGTGCGCGGTGCAATAGTCGTATGCGGCGCACAGATTCCGGAGGCCGCCGAGCCGCGAGGGCTTGATGTTCACCATTCGCGGCGGGAACGGCAGCGCCTCGATGTCGGCGATCCCGTGGATCGGGGCGTCCCAGGTGATCCGGTCGTGCGCGTCGGCGAGCGCCGCGGCGGTCTCCTCGGACTCGATGTCGGGATCCTCGAGCCACGCGTCGGGAAAGCCCGCGACGACGCGTCGGTAGAGCGGCCCGTCCGGCACCGTGTCGACGACCGTCCCCCGGTAGTGCGCCTTGAAGTCGACCGAGTCGACGGCGCCGGTGGCCGCGAGCTCGGCGATCAGCTCCTCGGTCCAGGAGCTCGTCGCGTCGAGCTTGAAGCGGAGCGTGGGGTAGAGCTGCAGGCGCGAGAGCACGGGAGCGGCCGTCGCGGGCTCGCCGAGGCGGAGCGAGACGACGAACGTGAGCGGCGCGGGCTCGCGGCCGAGGACCGCGTGCAGTGGCCGTCCGATCTGGCGCAAGGCGAGATCGAGGGCCGCGCTGTGGAGCGTCCAGCGCCGGTACAGGCGGGAGACCTCGCCGTGCTCGGGCTCGGCTGCGAAGAACAGGTCGAGCGAGTCGACGTGATCGCAGAGTTCTCCGAGCGACCAGTCGCCCGACAGGTCCGGAAGCCGGCCGGCCTCGCTCGCCGCCTGAAAGGCGCGCTGGTCATCGGCGGAGTAGACGACGTCCTCGCCGATGCCCTCCTGCTCGCCGCCGCGCAGGTGCACGACCGTCGAGAGGCGCTCGAAGCCGCTCGAGACGTCGGCCCGGAGTCCCTCGAGCCCCCATCCGTCGACGGTCAGCGGCAGGTCGGCGAGCGCGTCGTAGGTGCTCACCGGCGCGTCCCGACCGGCTCCTGTAGGCGCGCGACGAGCTCGTCGAGCGAGAGCTCCTCGAGGCCGCGGCTCACCGCTTCGAGCTCGCCGGCGCAGTACTCGACCAGGCCGCGACCCTCGCGCACGAGCTCGAGCGTCTCGCGCAGTCCCGCCTCGCCGGAGTCGAGCCGGCGGACGATCGCCTCGACCCGCGCGACCGCCGCCTCATACGTGGGTTGCTCGGGCGTCGATGTCTCGGTCGTGCTCATGTTTCGTCCTCGGTCGGGGGGTGCGCGGTCGCCGCGACGGCGCCGTCGTGGAAGCGAAGGCTGAGCTCACCGGCGGCGCGCGCCTCGGCGGCGCTCTGCAGCGGCCGGCCGCAGCGGTCGGCGACGAGCGCATAGCCGCGCGCGAGCGTGCGGTCGGGGTCGTGAGCGGCGAGCGCGAGCATCAGCCGCTCGAGCTCCCGGCGGCGGACCGCGGCATCGGCGCGGGCCGCGCGACGGGCGGCGCGCTCGAGGGTCCGCGCGTGCGCCCGCGTGTCGGCCGCGGCGGTGGCCGTCGCGCGCCGGCCGCTTGCGCGCAGCTCCCGCACGAGCTGGTGCAGGCGCGTGCGCTGGCGGGCGAGGTGCGCCCCAGGGGCGCGCGAGAGGGCGGCGAGCGTGCGGGCCCGGCCGAGCACCGCCCGGCGCCCGTGCTCCCCGAGCCGACGAGCCTCGCCCGCGAGCGCACGCCGCGCGGCAGCGACGTCGACCGGGACGGCCGCCTCGGCCGCATGGGTGGGCGTCGAGCAGCTGACCGCGGCGACGTCGTCGATCAGCGTGCGGTCGGTGTGATGGCCGACGGATGCGATCACCGGCACCCGGAGCAGCGCGACCGTGCGGCAGAGCGTCTCGTCGCAGAACGCGAACAGGTCGGCGAGAGAGCCGCCGCCGCGGGCGACGATCACGACCTCGACCTCCGGGGCGGCGGCGAGCTCACGCAGGCGGGCGGCGATCGCCGGGGCGGCGTGCCGGTCCTGCACGGGGGCGTCAGCCCACACGAGGCGTCCCGCCCAGCCGCGTCTGTGCAGGCCGGCGAGGACGTCGTCCCGCGCCTTGCCGGTCGGTGCGCACACGACCCCGACGCAGCGCGGAAGCGCCGGGCGGGGCAGCGCCTTCTGCGGCGCGAACAGCCCCTCCGCGTCCAGGCGCCGCCGCAGCCGCTCGAGCTGCGCGAGCAGGTCGCCCTCGCCGGCGATGCGCAGCTCCCGCACCGCGAACGAGAACGACGGCGAGGACGTCGCGCTGCCCGTGTAGTAGTCGCAGCCGCCGCCGGCGACGACGAGCGTCCCGTCGGCAAGCGCGCAGCCGAGCGCCTCGTAGTCCTCGCGCCACATCGCGCACGGCAGCGCCCCGACGGCGTCGCGCAGTTCGAAGTAGACGCGGGCGCGGGTGACGCGCAGTCCCCACACCTCGCCGCTCAGCTGGACGTTGGCGAATTCGCGCAGGCGCCGGCGCAGCTGCGCCGCGTACGCGCCGACCGGGAAGGGCCCGGGCAGATGTGACGCCCCGGCGGCGGTGCTGGACGCCGCGCCGCCGGAGGTGGTCGGCGGGGTGGCGGTGGTGGACGAGAGCGCGGACACCGAGCCGCCGAGCCTACCGCCGAGCCCGGACGCGCTCGGCGGCTCGGAGGTCCCGGCCGGCGGTCGGAACGGCGGCGCTGATCAGAGCATCGAGGAGGCCGGGTCGAACTCGGCCTCGGCGGTGACGACCTCGAACGAGTCTCCGGCCTTGACCCGGGGCTCGGCGAAGAACGCCGGCGCGGTGACGCGCCGGTAGAGCATGAACGCGACGCCCGACACGACTCCCAGGATGCCGATCCAGTCCGGCACACCGAGCCCGAGGAACGGCGGGCTGTAGTCGTTGACCGCGTGGCCGTAGTAGATCGCGCCACGCACGAGGACCCCCATGAGCGCAAGACCGCCGACGGTCGGCATGAGCCCGAGCGTGATGAGGTTGCGCGCCGACTTCAGCAGTTCGTGGCGGTAGAACCACGTGCAGGCGAAGCCCGTGAACCCGTAGTAGATGCACACGAGGAAGCCGAGGCCGGCCACGCAATCGCCGAGGACGTTGCTCGACAGGAAGCTGATCGCCACGTACCAGATGACCGACAGCCCGCCCGCCCAGAGGGTGGCGCTGCCGGGGATCAGGTTGCGCGGATGGATCTCGGCGAACTGCGACGGGATCGCGCCGCGGCGCGCCATCGAGAGCGCCGAGCGCGCGGCGGGCAGGATCGTCGTCTGCGTCGCCGCCGTCGCCGAGGTGAGCACCGAGATCGTGAGCAGGAAGTGCAGCGACCCGAGCACCCCCTTCGAGAGGCCGCCGGCGAAGATGTCGTTCGGGTTGTCGCCCAGATACTTCGTGCCCGCGTACGCCTGCGAGGCAACCGTGACGAGCAGGTAGATCCCGATGAGCACGAACGTGGAGACGACCGCGGATTTGCCCGGGCCATCGTCGGAGTTCTCGGACTCCTCGTTCACCGACACTCCCGTATCCCAGCCCCAGTAGAGGAAGACGCCGAGCAGGAGCCCCTCGACCAACGACCCGAAGCTCATCCCGAACGGGTTGAACCACTCAAGCGATACATGCGTCGAGGCGGGATGCGAGCCGGTGTACGCCCTGATCAGCGCCACGACCGAGAAGATGACGAGGATCGACATCTCGAAGCCGAGCAGCAGTTGCTGGGTCCGCGCCGAGAGCTCGATGCCGCGCCAGCAGATCCACGTGAGCAGGACGATGAAGGCGACGCCGAGGATGACGACGTCGAGCGTGTTGTTCGAGGCCGCCCCCAGGCCGACGAGCTTGAAGCCGTAGGAGCCGGCGATCTGCGCCTGGTTGGCGTTGACGACGATGTCGGAGAAGATGACCGTCCAGCCGATCACCCAGCCGAGGCTCGGTCCCATCGAGCGGGTCACCCAGGAGAACGTCGTCCCGCAGTCCGGGTCGACCCGGTTCATCGCGTTGTACGCGGTGGCGATGAAGAACAGCGGGATGAACGAGACGATGATGACCGCTGGGCTGTGCACGCCGACGCCCTGGGTGAGTACGAAGAAGCCGACGGTCGCCGCGAGGCTGTATGCCGGGGCGGTCGAGGCCACTCCGATGACGATGTTGCTCAGGTAGCCGATCGCGCCCCGCTTCAGCTGCGGGTGCTCATCGGCCGCACGGGGCTCGCGCGGCGCCGCGATCTCAGGTCCGGGCGTGGAAACGTCCATTCTCTACGGTCTCCTCCTCATCGGGGTCCGGGAACCTAACCAGACCTCATGCCCGCGAGCAACGCCCATCTGTCGCATCCGCGCGGCCTCCGCCACGCCATCTGTACAAGCGGTCAGGCGAGGTGCAGGTCGCGCGGCAGGCGGCTGAAGCGCTCGCAGCCGTCGTCCGTGACGTGAACAATCTCCTCGAGGCGCACGCCGAGCTCGCCCGGCAGGTAGATCCCGGGCTCGATCGAGTGGACCATGCCGGCCCTGAGCTCGACCTCTGAGCCGGCCATGACGTACGGCGGTTCGTGGCCCGAGAGCCCAAGCCCGTGGCCGGTGCGGTGCACGAAGAACTCGCCGTAGCCCGCGTCCTCAATGACCGACCGGGCGGCGCGATCGACCTCTCCGCACCTCGCCCCCGGACGCGTGGCGTCGAGCGCCGCGACGACGGCCGCCTCGACGACCGCGTGGACCTCGCGGTAGCGCTCGCTCGGCGCCCCGACGAACGCCATCCGCGTGATGTCCGAGTGGTAGCCCTCGAGCACGCCGCCGAGGTCGATGACGACGGCGTCGCCCTCGGCGAGGAGGCGGGCGCCGGTCTCGTGGTGGGGGAAGGCGCCGTTCGGGCCCGAGGCGACGAGCGCGAACTCAGGCTCCGACCCGGCCGCCGTGAACACGCGCTTGATCGCGTCGGCGACCGCCAGCTCGCTCACGCCCGCTCGGCACGCCGCCCAGGCGGCCTCCACGGCGCGGTCGGCGACCTCGGACGCGCGCGTGAGCGAGTCGAGCTCCGCCGTGTCCTTCACCGCCCGCAGCGGCCAGATGAGCTCGCCGGCGTCGATCGTCCGCCTCCCCGGGAGCGCGTCCTGAAGCAGCAGCAGATGGTCGGCGCGCATCTGCGGATCGGCGGCGAGCGCGCCGGCGCCGTCGAAGCCGCTGCGGGCGAGCGTCTGGCGGAGCGCGCTCTGCGGGCCGTCCTCGTCCGCCCAGCGCACGAGCTCGACGTCCGGCGCGTGCGCGGCGGTCTGCTCGGCGTTGAGCGTGGGCACGAGCATCACGACCTCGGCCGCGGTCACGAGCAGCGCGCACGCCCGCTCGTCGTAGAGAGGCGCGAACCCGAGCAGCCAGCGCAGGTTGTCGGTCGGGGCGATCGCCGTGAGCGCGACGCCGGCGCGCGCCATCGCGACGCGCAGCCGGGCGAGCCGGGTCTCGGTGCGCTCCCAGCCGTTCACCGCGCGGCCCGCACCTCACGGAGCCACGCGACGGTGTCGGCGAGGCCCTCGTCAAGGCCGATCCGGGCCTCCCAGCCGAGCAGCTCCTTCGCCTTCTGCACCGACGGCCAGCGCCGCACGACATCGACCTCGAACGTCGGCAGGCGCTCGAGCGCGAACTGCGCGGGGTCCTCGCCGCACGCGACCCAGATCCGCTCGGCGATCTCGGCGACCGTGAGCTCCTCGGAAGCCGAGATGTTGAAGTCCTCGCCGGCGCCGGCAGGGGAGGCGGTGGCGGTGACGATCCCGTCGGCGATGTCATCGACATGGGTGAGCGTGCGGGTCTGCGCGCCGGAGCCGAAGATCTGAAGCGGCCGCTGTCCGGAGAGGACCTTGGCGATCACGTCGGGGACCATGTGGGCGATCCCGGGCTCGTCGGGGTCCGGGAGCTCGCCCGGACCGTAGGCGTTGAACGGGCGGCAGATCGTGCAGCAGAGGCCGTGCTCCTCCCGCGCCGCGCGCGCGTACACCTCGCCCGCGAGCTTCGAGAAGCCGTAGGCGGAGTGGGGGGGCGGGCACATCTCGACGTGCGCCTCGGTTGTCGGGAACTCGGTCGCGCGCTCGAACACCATCGAGGAGGAGACGTACGTGAAGCGCTCGGTCCGCGCGTCGATCGCCGCGTGCATGACCGACCCCGTGACCGCGTTGTTCATCTCGAGCAGCGTGAACGGAAGCTTGTGGAAGTTGGCGATGCCGCCGACGATCGCCGCCAGGTGGATGATGTGGCTGCAGCCGTCGACCGCGCGGGCGGCGACGGACGCGTCGCGCAGGTCGCCGTTCATCCACTCGCACGCCTCGCGCATCCAGTCCGGGGGCGCGCGATGGTCGGCGACGCGGACCTCGAACCCTTCGCTGCCCGAGAGCAGCCGGCGGACGACCGCGGTGCCGATCGTCCCGGCTCCGCCGGTGACGAGGACGCGCGCCATCAGGCGCCCGTCCGCCCGGGCCGGGCGGCCGGACCGACGAGCGCCGCCGACTCGGCCGCGTACATGAACACCTGGGCGGTGCCGAGGCTGTTCCAGGGGTCGACGATCAGGCAGTCGCGCGCCGCGCCGTGAAGGATCGTCGCGCGCGCCGGCTGCGTCTCGAACGCCGAGTGGTTGGTGGCGACGATCACGACCTCCGCGTCGCGGACCGCGTCGGCGAGCGGCTGGGTCGGAGTCGGCGCGAGCGGGTCGCAGACCGCGACGTCGGCGAGCTCGCGCTCGAGCAGGCGGATGAGCTTCGGCGAGAGCGAGTCGCGCTCGTCGTCGGTGTCCCGCTTGAACGTGAGGCCGAGCACCGCGATCCGGCGGGAGGCGAGGGCGCCGACCCGGCGCTTGATGCCCTCGACGAGGAACAGCGGGACGCCCTCGTTGACGCGCGAGACCGCGAGCAGCATCCCGGGCGAGTTGGAGCGCTCCTCGGAGAACACGAAATCCTTGCGCAGGCAGGTGCCGGCGGTCAGTCCGGGCATCGCCATGCCGCCACGGGGATAGTCGCGGTTGATGAGGTCGATCACCTCGAACACGTTCGCGCCGTAGCGCTCGCAGTCCATCATCAGCAGGTTGGGCAGTGCGAACGTCGCGTAGCGCAGGATGTTCGTCCAGATCTTCGCGAGCTCCGCCTGCACCGGGGTCGTGCGCTCGATCGGCGCGCCGAACACCGCGAACAGCTCGGCGGCCCGTTCGGTCGACGCCTCCCCGACTCCGCCGACGATGCAGGGCAGCGAGACGATCTCCTGCAGGAACTTGCCGGCGGCGATGCGCTCGGGGGCATGGGCGACGAACACGTCCTCGCCGCTGCGCAGGCCGCGCCGCTTCTCCAGATAGCCCGCGACGAACTCGGTCGTGCCCGGCGCGATCGTCGAGCGCAGGATGAGCGCGTGGCCGGGCGCGAGCAGCGGCAGCAGATCGTCGAGCGCCGCCCGGATCTGGCTGAGGTCCGATTCGACGTGCGAGAACGACGGGGTCCCCAGCGTGAGCACGATGTCCTGGGCGCGCGCCGCCTCGGCGGCCCGCTCGGCGAGCTCGAACCGGCCGGCGGCGAGCACGCGATCGAGCATCTCCTGGCAGCCCGGCTCCTCGAACGGCATCCGGCCGGCCCGCAACGACTCGAGCTTCGTCGCGTCGATGTCGACTCCGAGAACTCGGTGTCCGCGGTCGGCGAAGCTGAGCGCGAGCGGCAGGCCGACGCGGCCGAGGCCGATCACCGAGATGAGACGCTCGTCGTTCACGATCGGATCCTCAGCGTATCCCGAGCGCCCGCCGGGCGCCGGAGCTCAGACGCCGGCGGGGCGGTCCTCGCCGAGGCTCGGCAGCGGCTCGAGGCCGGCCTCCGCCTGATGGCCGCGGACCTCTCCGACGAACGCGATCCGATCCAGGCGGGCGATCTCCCGCTCGCCCTCCACGCGCGCCGGATGACCCTCCGGGAGCCCCCTGATCAGCCGTCGGATGCGGTCACGCAGCTGCAGCGCGAAGTGCGGCGTCGAGGCCCCCATCAGCTGGCGGACGTCCTCGACGGTCGGCTCGTGGCCGGGGGCGAGGCGATCCGGATGCTCGGCGGAGCTCATCGGGTGGCCACCGGGACCGCCTGCAGCAGCGTGTCGAGCTCGGATTGCACGGGCACCGAGATGGCGGACGGATCGCCGATCACCCAGCCGTGGTTGTAGACCGCGGCGGTCTGTTCGCCCGGCCCGTAGCCGGGGGTTGCGTAGTTGAGGAAGTAATCGAGCACGGGCTTCGGAAGGGTAGTGGGATCCTCGACGAGGAGCTGCGGCCCGAAGTCGCCGCTGCCCGAGAGAGCCGCCGAGGCGGCCGCATCGAGCGTGCGGGAGGCGTCGAGCAGCGTGTAGCCGTGGCCGGGGCTGCGGATCGCCCACCCGAACGAGCCGGGGATCTGCGCGCACTCGCGGCCGCTCGGGCACGGCGGATCGCGGTAGGCCGCGAACGACACCGAGTTGGCCGCCGGGCCGAGGCGCCCGACCCGCGCCACCGGGCCGTAGCGCCGCAGCGTCCTCACGATCGCCGGGCTGATCACCCTCTTCGGCCCGAGCACGTAGATGTGCGGGCGGGAGTCGGCCTGCAGCGCCTCACGGGTCGCGGCCGGCACTCCGGAGGCGCTCACGAACAGCACCGGGTCGCCGCTCTCGGCAGCCCAGCCGGCGGCCGGCATCGCATAGGCGGGGGCGGCGCTTGAGGCGATCACGACGTCCTGGCTGGGGCGCCCCGCGGCCACCGCCTGGAAGCGGGCGATTGCGGCCGTGAGCGTGTACGGGTCGCCGCCGGAGATCGCATCGCTCTTCAGGCGTCCGCCGCCCGCGGGGACGTCGCCGACCCGGATCACCTGCGCGCCGTCCAGCGCCCCGGCCCCGGTCGGCGCGAGCGCGGAGAGCGCTTGCGCGGTGGCCGGCGGCAGGCCGGAGTGGCCGGAGAGGAGCACGGGCGCGTGAATGGGGGCGGCCATGAGCACCGAGGCGGCGATCGCCGCCTCCCAGTCGTCGGTCGGCGCGAGCGTGACCGCCGTGGGATGGCTCCCGGCCGACTGCGACGGGTAGACCGCGAGCGCCACGCCGGCTGCGTCCTGCACCGGCGTCGAGCCATCGATCCGCGTCGTGTTGCGCGTCGCGAGCGTCGGCGATCCGATGCCGCCGGCGCCCGGTGGCGCCGAGACCCCGGGCGTCGTCCGCGTCGTCGTGCGCCGCAGCAGCCGGGTTCCGCCGCAGCCGCTCATGACCAGCGCGACGAGGAGCGTCGCGCCGATCGCAAGACAGAACGCGCGCGGTCGCATCGGCCGCCACGTTACCGCCCTGTCGCTACGATCCAGGCAGTTTCAGCAACCCCCAAAGGGAGGACGCGATGCCGGGCCTTTCCGGGCGCATGTCCACGGTCGTCAAGGCGAAGATCTCGAAGTTGCTCGATCGGGCCGAGGATCCGTCCGAGACGCTCGAGTACAGCTACCAGAAGCAGATCGAGCTG
>DATGKS010000033.1:0-71058 GCA_035294545.1 Solirubrobacteraceae bacterium
AGGCAAGGACGCGGGCACCGACGGCGAAGCCGTTGGTCCGAAGGTGTGCCTCTGGCACATCGAGTGTCCGAGGACGCCGCCTGGCGCCGCCAGACGCGCCTCGAATGCGTGCGTATTTGCGGGAGCGACCACTAGTGCCCCGCTTGGCCGGTTCGTTGGCAGTCGAGGCACCCCTGGCGGCGCCCGGCGGCGTCCGTTAGGCCCGTGCCGTGGTCGGCGGCCAGGCGGCGAGGATGTGCGAGCGCAGCGGCTCGTCGCCGCCGGCGAACGGGAGCGCGACAAGCTCGGGCGGGGTCACCCAGCGGGCAGCGCGGATCTCCTCGCCGGGAGTGATGGCCGTGGACTCGAGCGTCGCCCGCACCGTGAGCTTCAGCCGGTGGTAGCGGCGACGGGCGCCCGGAGTCACCCAGGCGCGCTGGCTTCCGAGGTCGACCGAAGCGAGGCGAGCACCGAGCTCCTCGCGGAGCTCGCGGGCCAGGCACTCCTCCAGCGTCTCGCCGTGCTCCCAGCCGCCGCCGGGCAGCTCCCAGTGGCCGGCCGGCTCTTGGACGACGAGGAGCCGGTCCTCGGCGTCGAAGACGAGCGCCTTGACCGAGACCCGGTAGAACGGTGTGGGAACGTTGCGGATCACCTCGACGCTCGATCCTAGGGGTGCCGGACGAGGTCGTGGCGGAATGCGACAATGCCGCGCGTGTCCGGGTGCGACTACGTGATCGTCGGCGCCGGCTCGGCCGGTTGCGTGCTCGCGAACCGGTTGAGCGAGGACCCGGGGACGCGGGTGCTGGTGCTCGAGGCGGGCGGCCGGGACCGCTCGCCGAACATCAAGATCCCGGCGGCGTTCGGCAAGCAGTTTCACTCGAAGCTCGACTGGGACTACTGGACGGAGCCCGAGCCGCATCTCGACGGTCGGTCGCTGTACATGCCGCGGGGCCGCAGCCTGGGCGGGTCGAGCTCGATGAACGCGATGCTCTACGTGCGCGGCCGGCCGCTCGACTACGCCGGCTGGGAGGCGCAGGGTGCGCCCGGCTGGGGGTGGGAGGACGTGCTGCCCGCGTTCATCCGCGCGGAGTCGAACTCGCGCGGCGCCTCGGAGTGGCATGGCGCCGACGGGCCGCTGCGAGTTACCGAGCCCCGCTCGCCGCGCCCCATCGCGCGGCTCGTGCTCGAGGCGAGCGTCGCCGCCGGCATCCCATACACGCGCGACTACAACGGGCCCGAGCAGGATGGGGTCTCGCTCTTCCAGGTGCTGCAGTCGGGCGGGCGGCGGTTCAGCGCGGCCGACGCGTACCTGCACCCGGTCGCGCACCGGCCGAACCTCGAGATCCGCACGGGCGCCGAGGTCCTCGGCCTCGACCTCAGCGGCGAGCGAGTCACGGGCGTCCACGTCCGCCGGGGCCGCCGCGGCGAGGAGGTCATCCCCGCCCGGCGCGAGGTGCTGCTGTGCGCGGGCGCGATCGGCTCGCCCCAGCTCCTGCAGCTGTCCGGGATCGGCGCCGCCGAGGACCTGCGGGCGGTCGGAATCGAGCCCCGCCACGAGCTGCCGGGTGTCGGCGGCAACCTCCAGGACCATCCGGTCGTTGCGGTCCTGTACGCGGTCCGTGCGGGCGACGCCGGCGACACGCTGTTCACCGCCGAGCGTCCACGCAACCTCGCCGAGTGGCTGCTGCGCGGGAGCGGGCCGCTCACCTCGACGGTCGCCGAGGTGTGCGCGTTCGTGCGCACCCGCCCCGGGCTGCCGGCAGCCGACATCCAGTTCCACGTCGCGCCCGCGTACTTCGAGGCCCACGGCGCCGAGACCCACGACGGCCACGCGCTCACGTTCGGCCCGACGCTCCTCACGCCGCGCGCCCGCGGGCGGGTGTGGTTGCGCTCGGCCGATCCGCGCGACAAGCCGCGGATCCTCACGAACACGCTGTCCGAGCCCGAGGACGTCGACTCGCTGCTCGCGGGTGTGCGGCTCGCGCGCCGAATCGCCGCCACCGACCCGCTCGCACAAGCGATCGCCCGTGAGCTGAAACCGGGCGCCGCGGCCGTCGACGACGAGGAGCTGATCGCCGACCTGCGCGCGCGCACCGAGCTCCTCTACCACCCGTGCGGCACGTGCCGGATGAGCGACACCGCGCCCGAGGCGGTCGTCGACAGCCGGCTCCGTGTCCACGGGCTGCAGGGCATCCGCGTCGTCGACGCCTCGATCATGCCGACCGTCCCCGGCGGCAACACGCACGCGCCGACGGTGATGATCGCCGAGCGGGCCTCCGACCTCATCCGCGAGCGCGAGCCCGTCGCCAACTGAGGCGCGAGCGGGCCGGCGACCCCGTTCTGCCGGTGTGCGCGGCGCGTCAGATGCCGGGCGTCGGGAAGCCGATGCCGCCGACCTCGAAGCTGCCGCGTCCCTTCAGACGCTCGCGCGCCGCGCCGACGGCACGCGGCGGACCGCCCCGGGCAGCAGCGGCAGCAGCCCATGGCGGACGTAGAGCGCGCCGCCGCGCACGAGTGCCTTGCGGGCCACCCCGGGCAGCAGGGGCGAGAACCCGTACTGGCGGCGGAGCTCGTCGGGGAGCAGCGCGATCGTGACGAAGTTGACCGTCTCGAGCAGCGGGCGCAGCCGCACCGGCACCGGTGGCGCGAGCACGATCTGCCGCGCCCGCCGGCGCGCCCAGTCGCCGACGCACAGGGCGCCGCCGCGGAGCATCGACCGGCCGTAGTCGCCGAGCTCCTCGACCGAGTCGGGCATCTGCGACGGGCGCAGCCCGAACAGCTCGCCGAGCACCTTGTAGTCCTCCCACAGCGCCCGGCGCTGCAGGCGGCTGAGGCCGTCGACGTAGACCGTGTAGAAGAGCGTCGCCGAGTCGACGAGCGTGTAGAGGATCCACATGAGCAGCTCGGGGTCGTCGGCCCGGTACGGGGTCCCCGCCGGATACTGCCCGACCGCCTCCGGCAGCTCGCCGCGCACCCGACGGTGCATCGCCCGCACGCGCGCGCACGCCCGGTCGGCCTCGGCGCGGGTCCCGAACACGATCGAGTCGAGCACGCGCGCGGTGCGCGCGAGCCGCGGATACGGGTCCTCGAGCGCGTCCGTGTGCGCGAGCAGGCCGGCGACGGCGAGCGGGTGGGCGGCCTGCATGAGCAGCGAGCGCCCGCCGGAGAACGCGACCGCCCGCTCGCCCATCACGCGGCGAATCATCGAGCGCTCGCCGAAGTAGCTCGCGCGCCGCGCCGACGCTGCCGTCCGAACCCTCATCCGGCCGCCACCGCCTCCATCCGGGGTGCGCGCTCGACCCAGTCGGCGGTGTCGTAGCGCACGAGCGAGGGGCAGGCGAGCGCGATCAACGCCACCCCGGCGAGGCACGCGAGCCCGCCGGAGACGACCGAGAAGCGCGGGCTCGAGACGCCTGCGACGGCGCCGGACTCGATGTCGCCGAGCCGCGGGCCGCCGGTCACGACGAGCCCGAACACGGCCGACATCCGGCCCCGCATCGCGTCCGGGGTGACGGTCTGGTTGATCGTCGAGCGGCACACCGCGCTCACCGAGTCCGCGCCGCCGGCAACCGCCAGGAGCAGCGCCGCCAGCCAGATCGAGCCCATCAGTCCGGCGGCGGTGATCGCGGCTCCCCAGACGGTGACCGACCAGATGCAGATGACGCCGAGCCGGCGGGCGTGCTTGATCCAGCCGCTCAGCACCGCGGTCACGGTCGCGCCCACCGCCACCGACGAATAGAGGAGGCCGGTGCCGCCCGCCCCCGCGTGGTAGACCGACACCGAGAGCACCGCGAACAGCGCTCGGGGCATCCCGAACGTCATCGCGACGAGGTCGATCGCGAACGAGCCGAGCAGCGCGCGGTTGCCGCGCACGTAGCGCAGGCCCTCCGCGATCGAGCGCCGGATCGACTCGTGCGCGACGACGGCGCCCGTCGCGTCATCATGCGGCGGCTGCGCCGCGACCGGAAGCACGAACGCGGCCATCGCCAGCGACGCCGCGACGTCGGCCAGGTAGGCGCCCTGCGGCCCGAACCCGCCGATCAGGACTCCGCCGAGCGCCGGCCCGAGGACCATCGTCAACGCGGACAGCCCGTAGCCCACGGCGAGCGCGGGGCCGAGCAGCGCCCGGTCGACGACGAGGTTCGGGATCATCGCCGAGTAGGCCGTGTCCTGGAGCGCATTGAAACCCGCGAGCAGGCCGCCGAGCGCGTACAGCGTCCACAGCGCCGGGCGCCCGGCGAACGACACCGCCGCCAGCCCGCCGACGCTGGCGACGACGCCGACCTGGACCGCGAGCAGCAGCCGGCGGCGGTCCATGCGGTCGGCGAGCGCGCCGCCGAACAGCGACATCGCGACGAGCGGCCCGAGCTCGACCGCGCCGAGCAGCCCGACGAGCAGCGCCGAGCGCGTGACGAGATAGAGCTGGTAGGGCAGGGCAACGAGCGCCGCCTGCGCGCCGAGGTTCGAGACGAGCTCGCCGGTGACGATCAGCCGCAGGTCGCGGCTGCGCCGAAACGGCGTCAGATCGGGCAACAGACGCGGTCCGGGCACGGCTCGAGGCTACCCCCGCGCGTGCCCGCCGCGACCCTGTCGCGCTTCCCCAGCATCTTGATTGAGCTTCACGGCCGGGGGTACAACCCCCGCAATGACCCCTTCCACGCTGAGTTCCCCAACGCGACATCGCGCCGCCGTCGAGACGGCCGGCCGCATCTCCAACGAGGACCTCTTCGCCCGCTGGCAGCAGCACGGTGAGCACGCGGCGCGCGAGGAGCTGGTCCGGCGCTTCCTGCCGCTCGCCCGCAAGCTCGCGCGCCGCTACAACGGCGCCCGGGAGCCGTTCGACGACCTACTCCAGGTGGCGTGCCTTGGGCTCGTCAAGGCGATCGACCGCTATGACCCGAAGCGCGGGACGGCGTTCTCCTCGTTCGCGGTGCCGACGATCCTCGGCGAGCTCAAGCGCTACTTCCGGGACCTCGGCTGGGCGGTGCACGTGCCGCGCGGCGCGCAGGAGCTTGCCGTCAAGGTCGAGGAGGCCCAGCAGCGGCTGTCGACCCGGACCGGGCGGGCGCCGACCGTGCCGGAGCTCGCGCAGTACCTGGAGATCGAGGTGGGGGACGTGCTCGACGCGCTGGAGACCGCGCGCGCGCATCATGCCTCCTCGCTCGACGCGCCCCACGACGACGGCGAGGGCGAGAGCGGGAGCGTCGTCGACACGTTCGGCTCCGAGGACCCCGATCTGCTGCTGGCGGACGAGCGCGTCACGCTTGGCGCGGCGGCGCGTCAGCTGAGCGAGCGCGAGCAGGTCGTGCTTCGCCTGCGGTTCGTCGACGATCTCACCCAGACCCAGATCGCGGAGCGAGTCGGGGTCTCGCAGATGCAGGTCTCGCGCATCCTGCGGCGCGCGGTGGCAGAGCTCGGCGAGCTCACGGGGAGCTGACCGGGGGCCCGGCCCGGCAGGTTTCGGAGCGTGCCCGGCCGGGCAGATGGCGAGCGTCTGGTGAACGCTGCTGATGGACCCATCGTCGTCCTGCTGCTTCGCAGCAGACCCGAGACGCTCACGATCGTGCGCGGGATGCTGAGCGGCCTGGCCGAGCTGCTCGAGATGGATCCGGAGCTGCTCGACGATCTCAAGACGTCGGTGTCGGAGGCCTGCAACAACGTCGTCCTCCACGCCTACCGTACCGAGCCCGGTCCGATGGAGGTGCGGGTCCATGCCGACCCCGACGCCCTGAGGGTGATCGTCCGCGACGAGGGAGTCGGGCCGGCGGAGCTGCTCAGCCGGGGGGAGGACGCCCACGGGATCGGCGTGTCGGTGATCGAGGCGCTCGCCCGCGAGGCCCGCTTCGCGCCGCGCGAGGGAGGCGGCACCGAGGTGACGATGGTGTTCGATGGTGCGCGCGACGGCCGGCCGCTGTTTGCCGTGCCCGGCGTTGCCGGTGCCGAGCCGCCGCTCCCGCCGCCCCCGAACGGGGAGATCTCGCTCTCGCTCTCGCCGGTCTCGCTGCTCTCCGGTGTGCTCGGCCGGCTCGCGCGGACGCTCGCCGCCGGCGCGCACTTCTCGCTCGACCGCTTCTCGGACGTCTACCTCGTCACCGACACGCTCGCCGCCCACGCGACGCGGGCGGCGGCCACGGATCGCGTGCGCGCCCGCATGTCCGCGGCCGACCGCCGGCTGCGGATCGAGCTGGGGCCGTTCCGGCCGGGCGCGGCCGCCTCGCTCACCGAGAAGGAGGAGGACCGGATCAGCTCGCCACTCGCGCTCCTGGCCGATGAGATCGCGGTCCGGGAGACGCACGAGGGCGAGGTCGTCGACGTGATCGTCGTCGACCACCGCCCATAGCGGCGGTCACTCCCGCGGACGCGGACGCGGGCGCAGCGCGAGCGCCGCCACGTCGTCGGTCGCCTCCCCGCCGCGGAATCGCTCGAGCGCGTCGGCGAGCGAGTCGAGCAGCGCCTGCGGCGCGAGGACCGGGTGGCCGCCGAGGAACCGCCGCAGCCGCTCAGGCCCGAAGCGCTCGCCGTCATCCCGCACCGTCTCGGTCACCCCGTCGGTGTAGAGCAGCACGGTCGTCCCGTCGGCGACCGCGATCCGCTCCTGGTGCCAGACGCTGTCGGCGAAGGCGCCGAGCAGCGGTCCAGAGCTCGGCGCTTCGGTCGTCGACCCGTCGCGCTCGACGATCAGCGCCGCCGGGTGGCCCGCCGAGCAGAGCAGCACGCTGTGGTCGTGGAGCGCGGCGCAGAGGGCGCTCGCCATCGTCCCATCGCCTCGACGGCGCAGCTCCTCGTCGAGCCGCCGGACGATCGCCACCGGGTCGGGCTCAAGGTGGCTTGCGAAGCGGGCGCCGTGACGCAGCAGCGCGGTGACGGTCGCCGCGCGCACGCCGTGGCCGGTGACGTCGCCGATCGTCGCGAACGCGTTGCCGTCGGTCCGGAACACGTCGTAGAAGTCGCCGCCGACGTCGATCCGCGTCTCGCCGGGCGCGGGCCGGTAGAGCGCGCCGATCTCCCAGCCGGGAACGTCCGGCACGGGGGATGGGAGCAGGCTCCGCTGCAGCGTCTCGGCGACGTCGGCGAGCCGCGTGTAGAGCCGCGCGTTGTCGACCGCGACCGCGGCGCGGCGCGCGAGCTGCTCGGCGACGCCGAGGCCCTCGTCGTTGAAGCGCCGGCCGGACGTCGAGGTGAAGAACGACATCGCGCCGATGATGCGGGCCCCGACCCGCATCGGAGCGAAGATCGCCGAGCGGATCTCGAGGCGCCGGTAGAGCTCGAGCTGCTCGTCGGAGATCGCGGCCCGGCGCAGGTGCTCCTCGGAGACCTCCCGGACGAGCAGCGACTCGCCGTCGGCCAGGACAGGGGTGAGCGGGGAGTCCGGGCGCGGGGCCGGCGGCGCGAGCTCCTGCAGCCGCGCGGCGACCGGGGCCATCTCCGGGTCGACGTGCGCGACGACGACATGCTCGCGCACGGAGCCCGAGACGAGCTCGACGGTCGCCCAGTCGGCCAGTCCCGGCAGCGCGGCGCGTGCGACGTTCTCAAGGGTCTGCTCGTAGTCGAGGGACGTCGCGAGCTGCCGGCCGGATTCGGCGAGGATGCGCGTGTGCACCTCGGCGGTCTTGACCGCGGTCACGTCCTCGATCACGGTCACCGACGCAACCGCCTCGCCGTCGGCGTCGCGCAGCGGGCTCGAGGACAGTCGCCGCCACGTCACCGCGCCGCTGTCGCGTTCGACGAGCTGCAGGAGCAGCGGCTCGCAGCGCGCCCGCTCGTCCAGCAGGTCCGCCAGCGACACCGAATCGGCGGCGAGCGGCCGGCCGTGCTCGTCGCGGACGAGGAAGTGGCCGAGCACGTCGGCGAGCGGCACGCCCGACACGTCGGCCGGCCCGCTGTGGCCGAGTCCGGCAACCGCCGCGCCGTTTGCGTACACGACCCGGCCGCCGAGGTCGCTGACGACGACCGCCTCGCAGAGCGCCTCGAGCAGGTCCGTGAGCTCAGGCCCCTCGCCGGAGAGGATCTGCGCGGCAAGCCCCGAGCGACTCACGGCCGGCCGCTTTGCTGCGGCGTGAGCATCGGCGTCACTCGCGGCCGCTGAGCAGCTCTTCCGGCGCCTCGACGAGGCGGACCCGCTCGGCGACGCCGGTGAGGTCGAGGAGACGCTGCACCTGCGGGGCGCCGCGCACCAGGCAGAGCTCGCGGTCGCGCTCGGCGAGCCGCTGGTGGGCGCGCACGAGGATCGAGAGCCCCGTCGAGTCCATGAAGTCTAGCCGGCGCAGGTCGACGACGACGAGTCGCACATCGGAATCGAGCGTCTGAAGGCGCTCCTCCAGCTGCGGCCCGGAGGCGAGATCGAGCTCGCCGCTGATCGCGATGACCGCAGCGGACCCCTCCCGACGGACTTCCACTTGAAACTCTGCGTTCACGCTGGGTCGTGAGCCTATCGGCTCCCGCCCCGGAACGGCGCTCCGGAGCGGCTCCTGAAACCGGACTTTCGCGCGCGCGCCGTTTTGGAATGCCTCCCGGTTGGTAACGAACTGACAAGGCCCACGGACATGACCGCGACCGTGCCCCACATGATCCGCGACGGCGGGACGCTCGTCCACGCCGCGCTGCTCTATCGACATCCCGATCAGCTCCGGGTGACGCTCGAGGAGTTCGTCCGCGACGCCGGGCGCGCGGGCGAGCCGTGCCTCGTGGCGATGCCGGGCGCGCATCTCGTCGAGGTCGGCGATGCGCTCTCGCCGGCCGGCGCGACGGTGCGCATCGAGGATATGGCGACGGCCGGCCGCAACCCGTGGAGGCTGATCCCGATGCTGTGCGACTGGATCGACGCGCAGGACGGCCCGGCGCGGGTCGTCTCGGAGGTGATCTGGCCGGAGCGCAGCGCCGCCGAGACCGCGGAGTGCCTGCGTCACGAGGCGGTCCTCAACATCGCGCTCGCCGAACGCGACGTGAGCGTGCTCTGCCCGTACGACGCCGCGCATCTCGCGCCGGACGTGCTGGAGGGCGCCGAGCTCACGCATCCGCACCTGATCGACGAGCTCGGCGTGCGCCCCTCGCTCGCCTACGCCGACCCGGTCGAGGTCGCGCGCGGCGAGCGCTGGCCGCCGGCCGAGCCGCCGTCGCCGGTGAGCGAGCTCCCCTTTGACGGCGACCTCGGGCGGTTGCGGCACGCGCTCGCCTCCGACCCCCTGCTCGCCGATCTCGACCCGGGGCGACGCGCCGACCTCGTGCTGGCGGTCGACGAGGCGGCGAGCAACGCCGTCAAGCACGGTGACGGCGTCGCGCGGGCGCGGGTGTGGCGCGACGGCGACGAGGTGATCGGCGAGGTCGCCACCGCGACGGCGATCGAGGATCCGCTCGCCGGCCTGCGCACGCCCCGGCCGGACGACGTCGACGGCCGCGGCCTGTGGCTGATCCACCAGCTCTGTGACCTCGTCGAGATCCGCTCCGACGGCGGCGGCGCGCGGCTGCGGATGCACGTCGGGGGATCCGGATGAGGGCGCGCGCCTCCGGCCCGCGATTCGGATGTTCCAGACCGCGGCCGAGCGGGAAGAAGAGGGACGATGACCGACAGTGAATTCGAAGCCGAGCAGGAGAAGGAGGCCGCCGCCGAGGCCGCCCGCATCGGCGGCCGCCCCTCAAACGAGCCGCCGACCGAGTACGAGCGCGAGCTGACCGAGGCAGACCGGCCGGTGATCGAGGCCGGCGAGGGCGAGTGGGAGGGCTTTGAGCTCTCCGAGTACGAGCTCGAGGAGCACGCCTCCCATGGGGACGAGCACGCCGCCCGCCGGATCATCGAGGACGCCTCGCTCTACGACGAGGGCGAGACGTCCGAGCGCGGCGCCTACGGCGAGGGCGACGCGGAGCGCGACCTCGACGCCTGAGTGCGGCGGCCCGACGCGGGCGTGGGCGGCCCCGCCGGGCCCGCCGGGCCCGCCGCCCGGTTTCGCGTCCCCTCCCGCCCCGCCGCCCGGGCTCGCGGCGCCTCGGCTGCCGGGGTCACGAGCTCCTGCAGTCGTCGCACGGACTTGCGCAACAGGCGCGAGACCTGCATCTGCGAAACCCCGACGAGCGCGGCGATCTCGGCCTGTGTCCGGTCCTCGCCGAAGCGCAGGTAGAGGATCCTGCGGTCGCGCTCGCACAGCTGCTGGGCGGCGGCGAACACCGTCGTCTGATCGTCGACGCGCTCCAGGCGCCCGTCCTCGCCGCCGAGCTGGTCGAGCCGGCGGTCGGCCTCGTCCGCCCCGGTGCGGGGGGCATCGAGCGAGACCGTGTCGTAGGCGTCCGCGATCTGCAGGCCGTCGAGCACCTCCTCCTCGCTGCACTCCAGGTACTCCGCGAGCTCCGGGACGGTCGGCGAGCGGCGGTGGCGCAGCCCGACCTCGCGTCGCGCCTCCGTGATCCGCCGGGCGCGCTCCTGCGCCGAGCGGTCGACGTGCAGGGCCCACGCGGTGTCGCGGAAGTGGCGCTTGAGCTCGCCGACGATCGTCGGGACCGCGAACGACGTGAACGCGAAGCCGCGGGTCGGGTCGTAGCGCTCGACCGCCTTGAGCAGGCCGAGCGAGGCAACCTGGACGAGGTCCTCCAACGGCTCCGACGAGCCCGAGTAGCGGCGCGCGAGCTTGCGGGCGAGCGGCAGGAAGCGCTCGATCAGCGCATCGCGCGCCCGTACGTCGCGCCGTGTGAACCAGCGTGTGAACAGCTCATCGGAGCTGACGGTCGCAATGGGCGCAGGGGTCTCCTCCATTGCCGACCCTCCCTTGGTCGTCGCAGACGCAGACGGTTCTACCACCGAGCGGGGCGGGCGCGCAAGTGCTCCGGTTGCGCACCGCACACGGCCGTCAGCGCGAACTGCGGGCGCTCGCTGCGACGTCGTGCGCGACGCCGTCGCTGGAGCGGTCGTCGCGGAGCAGGTCGATGACCGCTGCCTCGAGGCGCGCGCGCCGGCGGTCGTCGAGACGCCCGAGCGGGCCGAGGCGGTCGACCGCGGCGCCGATCGTCCAGCCCGACAGGTAGCGGTCGAACACCCGCGGATCGATGTAGGCGCGCCGCGCGACGGCGGGCGTGTTGCCGAGCACCTCCGAGACGCCGCGCACGGCGCCGTCGATCGCCCGTTTGCGGGCGCTCTTGGTGGCCGCGTCGCGCCCGTCAGCGGCGAGCGCGACCGCGGCGAGCACGGTCGCGTTCCACGTCCTGAAGTCCTTGGCGCTGAACCGCTCGCCGATGCCGGCCTTGAGGTACTCGTTGATGTGCTCGGAGCGCACGTCGTGCCAGCGCCCGCGCTCCTTATAGGCGAGCAGCTCGACGCCCCCACCCCGGCGGCGCTTCAGGGCGCGGACGACCGCGGCCGCGGCCTCGTCTCCGATCGCCTGTCGCTGGCGCCGGCCGGCCTTGCCGACGTAGTCGAACACGACGCTCCCGTCGCGCACGACGACGTTCGCCTTGGCGACGGTCGCCAGCCCGAGACCTCCGTCCTCGGCGGCGTACTCCTCGGAGCCGAGGCGGAACAGTCCAACGTCGAGCAGCCGCACCGCGCACGCGAGCACGCGCTCACGGTCAAGCTCATCGGAGCTCTGCAGCGTGCGCATCAGGCGGCGGCGCAGGCGCGGCAGCCGCTCTCCGAACTCGAGCATGAGCTCGAACTTCCGCCGGTCGCGCTGCTCGCGCCAGCGCGGGTGGTACAGGTACTGCTTGCGTCCCGCGGCGTCCACCCCCGTCGCCTGCAGATGGCCCTGGGGATCGGCGCAGATCCACACGTCCCGCCAGGCCGGCGGGATCGCAAGCTCCCTGAGCCGCAGGAGCTCGTCGGGATCACGCACCGGGCGCCCGTCCGCGTCCACGTAACTGAAGCCGCGGCCGCGCCGCACACGCGTCAGGCCCGGTCCGGAGCAGTCCGAGCGCCGCAGTCGCGCCCGGCGCACGGGCGCCGGAGACGCGGCCGCGGCGCCGGTCATCAGACGAGGTGCTTGATCCGCTCGATCACGCTGTCCCGGCGTGAGCGCCGGGCGCGGCGGTGGGCCGCCGGGCGCATCCGCTCAAGCTCGGTCGCGGCCCGTCCGGCGAGGCCGGACAGCCGGCCCTGGGCGGTCGTCGCGCGCCGCCCCCCGGGCGCCGCACGGCGGATCGCGGTGCCTTTAGCGCGTGCAATATCCATGCCGTCCTGATACCCGCTGGGCGGCCCCCTAAGCAGGGGTCGGCGCGCCGCCCGTGTCACACTGCGGCGATGGACGGATCGTCATTCACCTCCGAGCTCGCCGCCGAGCTCGCCGAGCCGCTGCTCGAGCGCTTCACGCGGTATGTGCGGGTCGATACCCAGTCGGACCGGGCGCACGCGCTCGACCGCGTGCCCTCCTCCGACAACCAGCTCGTGCTCGCGCGGATGCTCGTCTCCGAGCTGCGCGAGGCGGGACTGGCCGACGCCGCGCTCGATGAGCAGGGCGTCGTGATGGCGACCCTGCCGGCCGTCGGCGGGGCGGACGACGGGCCCGTGATCGGGCTGATCGCGCATCTCGACACGAGTCCGGACGCGCCCGGGGCGGGCGTCGAGCCGATCGTCCATCGCGGCTACGACGGCTCGCCGATCGAGCTGCCGAAGGGCGGCACGCGGCTTGATCCCGAGACGATGGAGGCGCTGCGCGCCGCGATCGGCCACGACGTGATCACCTCGAGCGGCGACACGCTGCTCGGCGCCGACGACAAGGCGGGCGTCGCGGAGATCGTGACCGCGGTCGCGCATCTCGCCGCCCACCCGGAGCTGCCGCGCCCGACGATCCGCGTCGCCTTCACCCCCGATGAGGAGGTCGGCCAGGGCGGTCACCGCATCTCCCTGGAGCGCTTCGGAGCCGACTGCGCCTACACGCTCGACGGCTCGGAGCTCGGGGGCCTGCAGGACGAGACGTTCTCCGCCGACGAGGCGACGCTCACCGTCACCGGAGTCGACATCCACCCGGGCACGGCGACCGGCAAGCTCGTCAACGCGCTGCGGATCGCCTCGGAGATCGTTGCGGCGCTCCCCTCGGACCGGCTCACCCCGGAGACGACGTCCGGGCGCGAGGGGTTCCTGCATCCGTACGAGTTCAGCGGTTCGGCCGGGAGGGCGACCGTCACGTTCATCCTGCGCGACTTCGACGAGGCGGGCCTGCGCTCCCACGCCGAGCTTCTGCGCTCGACCGCCGAACGGGTCGCCGCGCGCGAGCCGCGCGCCCGCGTCGAGGTGACGATCCGCGAGCAGTACCGCAACATGCGCACCGCGCTCGATCGCGTGCCGGACGTCGTCGCGGCCGGCGAGGCCGCGATCCGCGCCGAGGGCCTTGAGCCGCTCCGGGAGCCGATCCGCGGCGGCACCGACGGGTCGATCCTCACCGCGCGCGGGCTGCCGACGCCGAATCTGTTCACCGGCGGGCACGAGTTCCACTCACCGCGCGAGTGGGCCTCGCTGCAGGAGATGGCGGCGGCCGCGGCGATGATCGTCCGCCTCGCGGGGATCTGGGCGTCGGGCGAGCTGACGGTGACCGGCGGGGAGCCGCTTGCGGGAGCGTCGCGATGAGCCCGAGCGGTCCGCATTCCCTCTGCTCGGTCGACGGCGAGATCATGCTCGCCTCCGAGGCGATGATCCCGGCGGTCGACGACGGGTTCGTGCGCGGCGACGGCGCGTTCGAGGTCGTCCGCGTCCACGACGGGGTGCCGTTCGCGATGGACGAGCATCTCGCGCGCATGGAGCGAACCGGCGCCGGGTTGCGCCTGCCGATCGACCTGGAGGCCGTCCGCGCCGACGCCCATCGGCTCCTCGCGCATGCCGCCGCCGACTCCGAGCACGCCGAGGACCACCGCCTGCTGCGCCTGATCGTCACCCGGGGCGGGCATCGGGTGCTCATCACGGAGCGGCTGCCCGACGCGCCTGAGCGGCTCCGGCTGCTGTCGACGACGTACGCCCCGACGCGCGTGCTCGATGGCCTGAAATCGCTCTCCTACGCGGCGAACATGCTCGCCACGCGCCTCGCGAAGGAGGCCGGCTTCGACGATGCGCTGCTCGTCACGCCGCACGGTCGCGTGCTCGAGGCGCCGACCCGCGCGGTGTTCTGGGTCTCTGGCGGGGAGCTCTGCACGGTCCCGCTGTCGGAACCGATCCTCGCCTCGATCACGCGCGCGGTCGTGCTCGGGGTCTGCGAGGTCCGGGAGCGCTCGATCACGCTCGAGGAGCTCTACGCCGCCGACGAGGTGTTCCTCGCCTCAACGACCCGCGAGGTCCATCCGGTCGCGGCGATCGACGACCACGAGTATCCCGAGACCGCGCCGGTCACCGAGCGCACCGCCGAGCGGGTGATGGCGCGGGTGCGCGAGCGCCTGCTTGCCGCCGCGTCTGAGTGAAGATCCTCACCGTCATCGGCAACCGCCCGCAGTTCGTCAAGGCGGCCGCGGTCACGCCGCTGTTGCGCCGGGCGCACGAGGAGATCCTCGTCCACACCGGCCAGCACTTCGACGACCGCTTGTCCGCGATCTTCTTCTCGGAGCTCGGGATCCCGGCGCCCGACCGGGAGCTCGGGGTCTCGCGCGGCAGCGCGAGCTCCCAGACCGCGCGCATGCTCACCGCGCTCGAGCCGGTGCTTCGCGAGCGCGCGCCCGATCTCGTGCTCGTCTACGGGGACACGAACTCGACGCTCGCCGGCGCGCTCTGCGGCGCCCAGTGCGGCGTGCCGGTCGCCCACGTCGAGGCGGGGATGCGCTCATTCGACATGACGATGCCCGAGGAGCTCAACCGGGTGCTCTGCGATCACGCCGCCGCGCTCCTGCTCTGCTCCTCGGCGTCCGCGGCCGGGAACCTCGAGCGGGAGGGGGTGCCCGGCCGGGTCGAGGTCGTCGGCGACGTGATGGTCGATGTCGCGCTCGCCGTCCAGCCCCGCGCGCGGGAGCGGGTCGACCTCGTGCGGGCGCACGGCCTGGAGCCGGGCGGGTACGTGCTCGCGACCGCGCACCGGGCCGGCAACGTCGACACCGCGGATCGCCTGCGGGCGGTGGTGGACCTGCTGTGCGGGATCGGGGCACCGGTGCTCCTCCCCCTGCACCCACGGACTGCCGCGCGCCTCTCTGAGTTCGGGCTGCGGGCGCGATTGGACGGGTGCGCGTCAGTGACGGTCTGCGAGCCGCTCGGCTACGTGGAGCTCACCGCCCTGCTCTGCCACGCCCGCGCGGCGCTCACCGACTCCGGCGGGCTGCAGAAGGAGGCCTACCTGGCCCGCGTGCCGTGCATCACGCTCCGCGAGCGGACCGAGTGGACGGAGACGGTCCACGCCGGCTGGAACACGCTCGTCGGCCTCGACGCGGACGCCGCCCGCCGGGCGCTCGACGCGCCCGCGCCGGTCGAGCACCCGCCGCTGTACGGCGACGGCCACGCCGGCGAGCGGGTGCTCGCGGCGCTCGAGGCGTTCGCGGGCTGAGCTCGCCGGCCCGCCTCGACGAGCCTCCGCCTCTCGCGGTCACCTCCATACACTGCGCCCGGATGAGCGACTCCGCCAGCGGATCCCGTCCCCCGGAGCCCGTCGCCGGTGGCGCGTTCGTCTCGCCCGACGCGAGGGTCGCCGGCGGCGTCGTGCTGGAGCCCGGGGCGGTCGTCCACGGCGGCGTCCAGCTCGGCGAGGGCTGCCTCGTGGAGGCCGGCGCGGTGCTCGGCAAGCGTCCGCGGCTGCGCGCCGGCTGGGGCGCGGCACGGCCCCCGGAGCCGACGCACGCGGGGCCGCTCGACCGGGTCATCGTCGGCCCGGGTGCGACGATCTGCTGCGGCGCCGTCGTCTACGCGGGCGCCGCGCTGGGGGCGGGCGTGATCGTCGGCGACCAGGCCCAGGTCCGGGAGCGCGCGACGCTCGGCGAGCGCACCGTCGTCGGCCGCGGCTCGACCGTCGACTTCGCGACGCGCGTCGGCGACCGGGTCTCGATCCAGACGCTCGTCTACCTCACCGCCGAGGGACTCGTCGAGGATGACGTCTTCATCGGGCCGGGCGTGACGACGACGAACGACGACACGATGGCCCGCCACCGGGCGAACGAGCGGCTGCGCGGGCCGGTGCTGCGGCGCGCCTGCCGGATCGGCGGCGGCGCCGTACTCACGCCCGGGGTCGAGATCGGCGAGGAGGCGTTCGTCGCCGCCGGTGCGGTCGTCACCCGCGACGTGCCGCCGCGCGCGGTCGTGCTCGGCGTCCCCGCGCGGGTCGTGCGCGAGGTGCCGGACGCGGACCTGCTCGAGCGCTGGCGCTGAGCGGGGCGCGGGCCTGCTCGTGCGCCGGCGCTGAGCGGGGCGCGCGCCTGCTCGACCGCCGGCGCCGAGCGGGGCATCAAACCCACACTGGAGGTGGTTGAGATGCCCAGCGCTCGGGTGAACGCCGCCTCAGACCGCGACGCTCCGGACCCGCGAGCCCTCGGCGGCGGCGGTCCAGATCACCTGGTCGCGGCCGGGGCCGACCCCGATCAGCACGATCGGGACGCCCACGGACTCGGCGATGCGGCGCAGGTACTCGCGCGCGGCGTCGGGCAGGTCCTCCTCGGAGCGGGCCGCCGTGATGTCATCGCTCCAGCCGGGCAGCTCCTCGTACTCGGGTGAGGCGTGGTGGAGCACCGTCTGGTGGAACGGGAAGCGGGTGAGCTCGGCGCCCTCCTCGCTGCGGTAGCGCGTGCACACGCGGAGCGTGTCGAGGCCGGAGAGCACGTCGAGCTTCGTGATCGCGAGCGCGGTGAGCGAGTTGAGCCGCGCGGCGTAGCGGAGCGCGACGAGGTCGATCCAGCCGACGCGGCGGGCGCGACCGGTCGTCGTTCCGAACTCGCCGCCGGCGTCGCGGATCCGGTCGCCGAGCTCGTCGTGCAGCTCGGTCGGGAACGGGCCGGCGCCGACGCGCGTGGCGTACGCCTTTGCGACCCCCCAGACCTCGTCGATGTCCTTCGGCCCGACGCCCGCGCCGGTGCAGGCGGCGCCCGCCACCGGGTTTGAGGAGGTGACGAACGGATACGTGCCGTGGTCGATGTCGAGCAGCGCGCCCTGCGCGCCCTCGAACACGACGAGCCGGTCCTCGTCGAGGCACTCGAGCACGAGATGCGAGGTGTCGGCGATGAACGGCTCCAGCACGTGCCCGTATGTGAGGTACTCCTCGGTCATCGACTGCAGGTCGAGCGATGGGTCCTTCGCCCACGGGCGCAGCGACAGCCGCTTGGGCTCCAGCGCGGCGACGATCTTCTTCTTGAGGATCTTCTCGTCGAGCAGGTCCTGGACGCGGATCCCGAGGCGCGCCGCCTTATCGGCGTAGCAGGGGCCGATGCCGCGTCGGGTCGTGCCGATCTGCAGCTTGCCCAGCCGAGTCTCGCCCGCCGTGTCGAGCAGCATGTGGTAGGGCATGATCAGATGCGCGTTGGCCGAGATGCGCAGCGAGCGCGTGTCGATCCGCCGCCGGCGCAGGTCGTCGAGCTCGTCGGTGAGCACCTTCGGGTCGATCACGGTCCCGTTCCCGATCACGCACAGCGTGTCGGGATAGAGGATCCCGCTCGGCATCAGGTGCAGCTTGAACACCTCCTCGCCGCGCACGATCGTGTGGCCGGCGTTGTTGCCGCCCTGAAAGCGCACGACCGCATCGGCACGCTCGGCGAGCATGTCGGTGACCTTGCCCTTCCCCTCGTCGCCCCACTGGGCGCCGACGACCACGATTCCCGGCATAGCGCCCTCAGTGTACGGCGGGCCCGGCCGGCGTCACCGTGTCGGCGGCGCGCGCCGTCGCGTCGACCGCGAGCGACAGGACCGCGCCGTCCGACGGCCCCGGTCGCTCCAGGCCGTCGGTCGCCGAGGTGACCCACAGACGGCCGGGGGCCACTGGCTCCAGGCACACGCTCGTGGGCTGGCGGCAGGGCAGATCGATCGTCTGCTCGCGCGTTCCGTCGGGGGCGAAGCGGGCGATCCGGCCGCCGCCCCACAGCGCGACCCAGAGCCGCCCGGCGTGGTCGACGAGCATCCCGTCCGGGTCGCCATCGGACTCCTGCAACCGGACGAGCTCGCGGCGCGGCCCGAGCTCGCCGCTGCGCGGGTCGACGTCGAAGCGCCAGATCACCCGCTTGGCGGTGTCGGCGAGGTAGGCGGCCCGGCCGTCGTCGCTGAACGCCGGGCCGTTGGGGATCGTGAGGTCCTCCAGGACGACCGTCACCGTCCCGTCTGGGTCCAGGCGGTACAGCCGGCCGGCCCCCTCGGCGCCCTCCTCGTCCATGCTGCCGGCGTAGAACCGCCCGCCGGGGCCCGCGACCCCGTCGTTCATCCGCATCGCGCCGGGCCGCCCCTCCTCGGGCCGTGCCAACCAGCTCAGCCGCCCGGCGGCGGGTTCGAGCACGGCGAAGCCGTGACCGGCGGCCGCCATCCAGCGCTCGCCGTCGCCCGCGAGCGGAGCCACCGCGCCGAGTGGCACGTCAAGGCGTGCGAGCTCGCGCAGCCGCCCGTCGGAGACCTCGAGCAGCCGCCCGGGAATGATGTCGACGAGCACCAGGCGACCGCCCACCCAGCGGCCACCCTCCCCGAGTACGAGGCGCTCGTCGCCGAGCGGCGCCGCCGGACCCGCGCTCACCGCGGCATCCCGTCCGGCTCGAGCGTGGCTGTCCGGGGGAGGCGTCTGGCCGACACTGCCGCCAGTCTCTCACGTCCGTCCTGAGCCCTGCGCTGTCCGCTCCCCGGCTACGCTCGGGCCATGCTGTGGGATCCCGTCCAGTACGGCCGCTACGCGGGGGAGCGCGCCCGGCCGTTCTTCGAGCTCCTCGCGCGCGTCGACTGCGCCGCCCCGGAGACCGTCGTCGACCTCGGCTGCGGCTCGGGCGAGCTCACGCTTGCGCTGGCAGAGCGCTGGCCCGAGGCGTCCGTGCGCGGGATCGACTCCTCGGCGGAGATGATCGCGCGTGCGCCGAGCGGCGGGGCGGTCGAGTTCTCGGTGGGCGCGGCGGAGGACTTCTCGGCCGCCGGCGTCGACGTGCTCGTCTCCAACGCGGCGCTGCAGTGGGTCCCGACCCACCGCACGCTGCTCCCCCGCTGGGCCGGCGAGCTGAACCCCGGCGGCCGGCTCGCCTTCCAGGTGCCGGCGAACTTCGAGGCGCCCTCCCACGCGCTGATGCGCGAGCTGGCCGACTCCCCCCGCTGGCGCGACCGTCTCGGCGGCGTCCTGCGCGGCGCGGACTTGACCGCGTCTCCCGTGGAGTACCTGGAGCTCCTCACCGCCGCCGGCCTCGATGTCGACGCCTGGCAGACGGAGTACGTCCACGTCCTGCAGGGCGAGGACCCCGTGCTCGACTGGGTCCGCGGCACCGGGCTGCGACCCGTGCTGGCCGCGCTCTCCGACGAGGACGGGGCGCGGTTCTGCGCCGAATACGGGGCGCTGCTGCGCGAGGCCTACCCGCACCGCGCCTACGGGACGGCGTTCCCGTTCAAGCGGACGTTCGTGGTCGCGCGGCGCACCGACTGAGCGGGTTTGCCAGGCCGGAGGGCGCCTGCGACCATGGGCGCGTGCTCAGGAGCCTCGAATACCGGCATCTGCGCGCGTTCGTCACGCTCGCCGACGAGCTGCATTTCCATCGGGCCGCCGCGCGGCTGCATGTCGCCCAGCCGACGCTCAGCCAGACGCTCCGCCAGCTCGAACTGGCCGTCGGTGTCAAGCTGTTCGACCGCTCGACACGACGTGTCGCGCTCACCTCCGCCGGGCGCGCGCTGTTGGAGGACGCACGGATCGCGCTGGCGGCGCTCGACGCGGTGATGGTGCGTGCCTCCCAGGTCGGACGCGGCCAGGCCGGAGAGCTGATCGTCGGCTACGAGGTGACCACCGGTCTGGACTTCCTGCCACAGGTGCTCCGTGAGTTCGAGCGCATCTGCCCGGAGGTGTCGGTGACGCTCGCGGAGTTCGACTTCGCCGCCCCCGAGGCCGGGCTCGACACCGGAGCGACCGATGTCGCGTTCCTGCGCCCACCCGTGGACTGCGACGGCCTGCGGCTGGAAACCCTGTTCACTGAGCCACGCGTACTGTGCGTCGCGAGCTCGCACCGGTTCGCCGGCCGCACGTCCGTGACCATCCCCGAGATCCTCCCCGAGCCGCTGATCGCGTCGCCGACTCCGGGCGTGTGGCGCGACTACTGGCTGTTGCCTGAATACCGCGACGGCGAGCAGGCGAACGTCTCCCTCGAGGTCGCGACGTGCGAGGCCGAGCTGCAGGCCGTCGCGGCCGGTCGCGGCATCGTCGTTACCTCGGCGACCACCGAGCGCTACTACAGCCGGCCCGGAGTCTGTTTCGTGTCGATCGAGGATCTGGCGCCGTGCGAGATAGCGCTCGCCTGGCCGAACGGATCGCAGCATCCTGCGCTTCATCCGTTTCTCGACGCGGCCCACCGCGCGGTCGCCAGTTCCGCCGTCCCCGCGTGACCGGCCGCGGCTGGGCGCTGCGACGTACCCGTCCGCGGGCCATTGATTCGCGGCAGCGATCAATCCTCAGGCGATCCTGATTTCTCTCTTCCCGCCGCTCGTTCTAAGTTGCCCGCACCGCACGGTACGGCTCCGATGGAGCCCGTCCGGTCGGGAGGAGAAGCACCCCTCACGTCCCTGACTCGGAGGACGGATGATTTCGAACGACACGACGCCGACGCTGCTCGGCGGCATCTCATCGAGCTTTCGCACCAACCCGTATACGGGCGGGCATATCGAGGTCCGCCGAGCGCGGGGTGCGACGCTTGAGCTGACCGACGGCCGCGAGCTGATCGACACGTTCATGGCCCATGGCAGCACGGTCCTCGGCCACGGCGAGCCAGCGGTGATGCAGGCTGTCCAGCACGAGCTCGAAGCCGGTGTCCTGCTCGGCTACGAGACCGGCCTGGCGGCGGCGGTCGCCGACCGGCTCGCGCGGATCCTCCCCGCGGCCGAGCGCATCCGCTTCTGCTCGACGGGCACCGAGGCGGTGGCCACGGCCCTGCGGATGTGCCGGGCCTTCACCGGCCGAGAGATCGTCATCAAGATCGATGGCCACTACAACGGCTCCAGCGACTACGCCATGGTGAATTCGACGGCGGCGGCGATCGACCGGGACAACCCGGGTGGGCGGCCGTCCCAACGGATCAGGTCGTGCAGCGGCATCCCGGAGCCCAGCGCTGACTCGATCGTTCCCGTTCCCTGGAACGACGCGGAAGCCTTGGAGACGGCCCTGTCTATGTACGAGGAGCGGGTCGCCGCGGTGCTCATGGTCCCGCTGGACCTGAACAACGGATGCATCAGGCCCGCCGACGGGTATCTCAACACCGCTCGCCGGCTGACGGCGGCGCACGGTGTGCTGCTCGTGTTCGACGAGGTGCTATCCGGCTTCAAGACCGGGCTGAGCGGCGCGACCGGCACGTTCGGCGGCGATCCCGATGTCACGGTCTGGTCCAAGGCGGTGGCGAGCAGCTTTCCGCTGTCGGTGGTTGCCGGCCGCGAGGACGTGATGGCGATGATGGCCCTGCCGCTGCCCCAGGGCACTCTGCAGGGCGGTACTCACGCCGGCAACATCCCCGGCCTCGCTGCCGCGCAGGCGACGCTCGACGTCCTCGAGGAGCCGGCATTCTACGAGACTCTCACCGAGCGAACCCGCGAGTTCGCGGCGGCTCTCGAGTCGCGGATGCGCGCGGCGGGGATGACCGCGCGCGTGCAGAGCGCGGGGTGCGGCTACGGCATTTACGTCGGGACTGATGAGCCGATCCGCAGCTGTGCCGACGTTCGCCGCCACGTCGACCAGCAGATGGCCAAGCGGCTGTTCACCGCGTGCTTGGAGGAGGGGGTCTACTTCCACACCGACCTGACGGTGTCGATCGCGCACACCGACGAGGTGCTGGGCGAGATCGTCTCCCGCGTGGGGCGGGCCGCCGATCGCGTGGTCGACGGGGCCGCCCTCACCGGCGCACGGGAGCTCTCGCGGTGAGCTCGCATCGAACTTCCCTCGACGATCGCTTCCAAAGGAGGTGCAGATGAGCGCGAACAGCAACCTGGTCGCGGTCGAACCCGGCGCCATCCGGCAGGACACCCCGGCCGGATCGGCCATCCACTACAGCGACTACGAGCTGGACAGCTCGAGCCCGTTCGCCGGCGGGACCGCCTGGATCGAGGGCGAGTACGTCCCGGCGGCCGAGGCCAGGATCTCGATCTTCGACACCGGCTTCGGCCACTCCGACCTCACGTACACAGTCGCGCATGTCTGGCACGGGAACGTCTTCCGTCTCGAAGACCATCTCGACCGGCTGCTCGACGGAGCCAGGAAGCTCCGCCTCGACCCCGGGATGGGCAGAAACGAGATCGCCTCGATCGCCAAGCGCTGCGTGAGCCTTTCCCAGCTGCGCGAGTCCTTCGTGAACATCACGATCACCCGCGGCTTTGGTCGTCATCAGGGCGAGCGCGACGTCACGAAGCTCAACCACCAACTGTACGTCTACGCGATCCCGTACGTATGGGCGTTCCCGCCCCACGAGCAGATCTTCGGGACCACCGTCGTCGTCCCGCGCCACGTGCGGCGCGCGAGCCGCGCCACGATCGACCCGACGGTGAAGAACTATCAGTGGGGCGACCTCACCGCGGCGAGCTTCGAGGCCCAGGACCGCGGCGCCCGGTCGGCGATCCTGCTCGACGCCGACAACTGCGTCGCCGAAGGACCCGGGTTCAACGTGGTCATCGTCAAGGGCGGCGCCCTCGCGTCGCCGTCGCGCAACGCGCTGCCCGGGATCACACGCAAGACCGTGTTCGAGATCGCCCAGTCGATGGGCGTCGATGCAACCCTGCGCGACATCACCAGCCGTGAGCTCTATGAGGCCGACGAGCTGATGGCCGTCACCACCGCCGGTGGGGTGACGCCGATCGTGTCACTCGACGGTGAGCCGGTGCGAGATGGCGATCCCGGCCCGATCACCGTGCGGATCCGCGACCGCTTCTGGGCGCTGATGGATGAGCCGTCCCCGCTGATCGAAGCGATCCAGTACTAGTCACGGCCCCACTTACCTACGGAGGACCCTCAATGTCAATTGGCACCCCGCGGCCCGGCGACACGGGCCATGAGTCAGACAGTGAACTGCTCGCGCGCTTCGGCTACGAGCAGAAGCTCAAGCGCACGATGGGCGCGTTCTCGAGCTTCGCGCTCTCGTTCTCGTTCGTGTCGATCACCACCGGAATCTTCGGGAACTACTCGTTCGGCATCCAGCAGGGTGGCCCACGGTTCATATGGACCTGGATCCTCGTCGGCATCGGCCAGACCCTGGTTGCGCTCTGTCTGGCGCAGATGGCTGTGCGCGTGCCACTTGCGGGCGCGATGTACAACTGGGGCTCGCGTTTGATCGGCCCTCGCTACGGATGGTTCTCTGGCTGGTTCACCCTCGCCGGATACATGGCGGGCTACGCCGGCGTGGCGTATGCCTTCTCCGCCTACTTCGCGCCGTACTTCGGCATCGGCACCAGCACCCGGACAATCGTCATCACGACGGTCATCCTGATCGTGGTCGTGGCCACGATCAACATCGTCGGCATGAAGCTGGCCAGCCATGTGAACAACGTCTCCGTGGTCACAGAGATCATCGGCATCACGGTGCTCGGGATCGGCTTCTTGATCTACTCGCTCGTTCACGGTCACACTCATGTCGGCCTGACCTCCAATGTGGGTCTCGCGGGTAGCCGCCTGGGTCACACCCATTTCGGCGGATTCGCCTCCTCGATCCTGATGGGCGCGTATACGTTGATTGGCTTCGAATGCGCCGCCGACCTCTCGGAGGAGACGAAGGGGGCCGTGCGCAGCGTCCCCAGAGCGATCATCTACTCGATCGTCATCTCGGCCGTGCTGGGCTTCTTCGTGATCCTCGGCTTCACGTTGGCGATCCCCAGCCTCCCCGCTGTCGTGAACAGCGGCACTCCGCTGCTGGTGATCATGCAGCACTACCTGGGCTCGGTCCTCACGCACATCGCAATGGTCATGGTGTTCATCTCGATCTTCGCCTGCACGCTGATGAACACCGCCACCCCGGCGCGCCAGATGTACGCGCTCGCCCGGGACAACATGCTCCCCGCCGGGGGGTTCCTCACGCGCGTCACCAAGGGCAGCCACAGTCCTTACGCGTCGATCGTCGTCGTCTCGGTGATCGCGATCGCGTTCACGGTGGTCGCGAAGGTCGAGGCGGTGATCACCAGCGTCTCCTCGGTCGCGATTTACGTCGGCTATGGGCTGGTGATCATCGCGGGTCTGGTCAACCGCAAGCGGCTGCCCTCCCTGGACCCCAACGGGTTCTCGCTCGGTCGCTGGCACCGGCCCGTCGCATTCGCCGCGCTCACCTGGCTGGTGGTCGCGATCGCGGCGCTGACGATTCCGGCCGTCGGTCACAAGGCCGCGGTCGCGTTCCTGGTGGTGGCCGGGATCGCGGTCGCCTGGTACCTGGTGCGCATCCGCCGCATGCACTTCGGCGCGATCGAGGGCGAGGAGGAGGTGGCAGCCGCACCGCTCGGCGGCGAGATCGGGGTCGGGTAGCGCCGGATGCGCCTTAAGGCGAGCCGGGCGCGGTGAATCGGATCGCGCCCGGCTGCCCGGAGCGCAGCGTCGCGTCCTGGTAGGCGCGCGTGAGAGTACGGCCGAGTCGCTCACACGCATCGTGGTGCCGGTCATCGCGGTGCCAACGACCACGCCACAGCCGATCCCTGGGGTGGTCGCCTCGCCGAGATCGCCCGGTGCGGCGGCGCCGATTCGGTTGCTGCACCAGGTTCGGATCTACTTGGGACTCCATCGACTGGCGCCGACATAACCGGAGCCGGCTCGACCGACCGTTGAGACGGCACCCCGCCGCGACCGCCCGTACGCTGCTGGGCGGGCGGGCACCGATCCGGGCTGTGTTCACCGACCACGTTGCGAAGCGTGCCGTGGCACCACTCTCCGTCATCCATGACTAACCCGACGGGGAGCAACCGCCGCGCGCGTGGTCACGGTGGCGCTAGGAGAAGCCTCAACGGCATGGACGGCCACGATCTGTGCTGACGGCACCTCGGCCAGTGCAGTGCGGAGTGCCGTCGCGACCTGCTCGAAGCGCACAGGCTAAGCAGTCGAGTAGGCCACGACCCCGATAGGCATCCCATGTCCATACGTCGGATGGGCGAACTGCTCCACCTCTCGGCAGCGTTGGCTGGATTCGAGAGCCAGGGTGCAAAGGGCCGCCGCTGCTGGCATGATTCCCAGGGGCGTGCCCCGTGCCCGCCGCTTTCGCCGACGGACCGATCAGGAACAGCAGCCGCGGCCGTCACGTCCAGTCGGCGTCGGGGAGAAAGCGCCCCGACGGTGCCAGTCTGACTTCTGCGTTTCGGCCGACTGGGTCGGGCATCCGCTCGTCCGACCAAGCATCGGCCCCGTCATCGGGTATTGCATGGGTGGGGTCGGATGCTGCGGGGTACGCGGCACCGCCTTCCACGGGGAACGGCACCCGTATGCCGGCGGAGTCCTCAACAGGGGTTCCCTTGCGTACGCAAAAATCCGCTGGGCGTGGTGGCGAACCGGCCCTCGGTGTGGCCCGACCGATGATTCCTTCGCGCCGTGCTGGTCTGGACGCCCGAAACCGACTCACGGGAGGCTGACGCCATGCGGAAACTGACCTTTGGCATGAACGTGACCCTGGATGGCTACATCGCCGCGCCCGGTGACGACCTCGGCTGGAGCGTGCCGAGCGACGAGCTGTTCCAGTGGTGGTCCGATCGGGTGGGGGCGACGGGCCTGGCGCTGTACGGGCGCAAGCTGTGGGAGACGATGAGCTCCTACTGGCCGACCGCCGACGAGCAGCCGGACGCCACACCGGCGGAGATCGAGTTCGCCCACCGCTGGCGGGAGATGCCGAAGGTGGTGTTCTGTTCTCCTCCACGACCAGAGCGGTCGACTGGAACACTCGCCTGGTCACCGGCGACGCGGTCGCCGAGATCACGCGGCTCAAGGCCGAGGATGGCGGCCCCATTGACATCGGCGGCGCCACACTCGCCGCAGCGGCCATGCGGGCTGGGCTGATCGACGAGTACGTGCTGGCCACCGCACCGGTCGTGGTGGGCGGGGGCACGCCGTTCTTTACGACCCTGGAGAACCGGGTGCACCTGACCTTGGTGGAGACCCGGACGTTTCCTGACGGCGTGGTCATGACCAGGTACGAGACCAGGCGCTGAGTGCCCCCGGGGGCCTCCGGGGGCCGCTACTGCTCCTCGCTGCGGTCTCGACAGACCGGCACTCTCTGGTCCGATTCCCGCAGTCGGTTAAGTATGCTAGCTTGGCGGCTAGGCTTAGTTACCAACCCTTCTGGAGGTCGATGATGACGACACGAGCCGCAGCCGCACACCTCGCGACGATTCGGTCGCGGCCGGGCCGTCGGGTCGTCAGCGTGCCCGCCGCGGCGGGCGTCGCCTTCATCGCGGCGTGGGCGACAGGCCTGGCGGCCTGGCCCGCCAATCTCACTGTTGCCGCGTCTAGCGCCGAGGTCGTCTCCGCCTACGCCGGACATCGGGGCGCGGCGGTGATGCAGTATCTGCTGGTCGAGGGAGTCGCCGCCATCGCTCTGGCGGTGGTCGTCACCGCTCTGGCCCGGTTCGCCCTCCGGCGCGGCGCGCAGCGGTCCGGGCGGGTGGTGCTCGTCGCTGGAATCAGCGCGGTGATCGTGTCCTTGGTGGAGTGCGCGCTCGGTCTGGTGCTGACCCTCGGCGCGGTGCCAGCCGGCCGGACGGGTCTCGCCGGCGGCCTGTTTGACCTCATCAACCGTCTGGACGGCGTCAAGATGGCCGCGCTGGCGACGATGGCACTCGGAGCCGTCATCCTGGCGCGCCGTGGCGCCCTCCTGCCTCGTTGGCTTGGCTGGATCGGCGTCGCGCTGGCAGCAGCGATGCTTGTCTCCGGGGTCGGCTATCTGCTTCTCGACGACACACTCGCGCAGGCGGCGGCGGCCTCGTTGGCGCTGCTGCTGACCTGGGTGGCCGCGACGGGCACGGCGGTCGGCCGCCGGAGCCGGTAGGTCCACGGTGCCGCGCGCCGGTGTCACCCACGACCGTGTCGTCGCCGAAGCAGCCGCCGTGGCCGACGAGGTCGGTCTGGAGCGGCTGACCCTCGCGACGATCGCGAAACGACTCGGGGTGACGGTCCCCAGCCTGTACAAGCACGTCGGCGGCCTGGTCGCTCTCAAGCGCGATCTTGCGCTACTCGGCCTGTCCGAACTGAGCGCGGCCCTCTCAAGCGCCGCGGTCGGTCGTTCTCGCACCGACGCGCTGCACGCGATCGCCGCCGCCTATCGCGACTACGCCACCGCCCACCCGGGCCGCGCTGCCGCCGCCGTCCGCGCGCCGGCGCCCGATGATGCCGAACACGTTGCCGCCGGCCAGGCCGCCTACGCGGTGCTGATGGCCGTACTGGACGGCTATGACCTCAGCGACGCGGATGCGATCGACGCGGTCCGCGGCCTGCGGACCGTCATGCACGGGTTCATCGCCCTGGAGGCGGCCGGCGGATTCGGCGTGCCGGCATCCGTCGACGCGACCTACACGCGACTCGTCGACGCGCTGGATGCGACCTTCACCGCCTGGGCCAGGCAAGCATCAGACTAAACACACGCGGCTCCGGGAAATCCGCAGAGACGTCCAATTTGCGGGTTCGGTAGAGGAAGCCGGCGGGCACAGGGTCAACCGGACCGGCGCCTGCTGGACCGTCCGTGGGCGCCCGGTCAGACCGCACCCCCGCCGCCACCATGCGCGATCTCAGTCGCCAGCTCAACAAACTCGTTGATCAGCGGCGTGCGGGCGTCGCGAACCACCGCAGCCACGAGCGTCGCCTCGGCGGCATCGTGGAGCGGCAAGTAGACGACGTCCGGCCGCGCGAAATAGCGGGCGATGACCGCCGGGCAGGTGTCGACGCCCTCTCCGCGGCCGATCAGGTGAAGCCACTCCTCAATGTTGTCACTGACATAGGAGCTGATCTTTGGCTGGGTTCCGAGCTCACCGACGAGCATCCAGAACTCCTGCCAATACTTCGGTATTGCATCCGGCTGCGGAATGAAAGTCTCGCACCGAAGGTCAGCTGGAGTGAGAAAGTCGCGGCCGGCCACTGGATGGCTACGTGGTAGCGCGACCATTCGCGGGCCGCTTTCAAGAGGGACTACGTCGAGATCGCTCTCGTGCAGCGGCTCGTAAATGAATTCCACATCGGCAGTGCCTTCACGCAGCGCCGAGAGCATCTGCGGGAACGCGAGCTGGCGCAGTTCGATGCGCACGTGCGGGCGTCGTGCGCTGAACGTCGCGAGCAGCGGAGAGAAGAGCGATTCGGGCACCGGACCAAGCGACGCGATCGAAAGCGTTGCGTCCTCTCCCCGCGCCGCCGCGCGCACACGTCCCAACGTACCGTCCGCAGCGGCGAGCAGCGTGCGCGCTTCGCTCAGCAGCAGTCGCCCCGCCTCCGTCAGCTCAACCTGCCGCGTGGTGCGGTGCAGCAGCGGGCCACCAACCTCCTCCTCGAGGCGCTTGATCTGCGCGGAGACCGCCGACTGCGCGAGGTGCAGCCGTAAGGCCGCACGTGAAAAGTGAAGCTCCTCGGCGAGCACCACGAAGGATCTGAGGTGCTTGAGTTCCACAAATCCCAATCTATCGCGGGGCGTGGTCAATCGTTCGCGGGTTTCTATTGCCGCGCGGGCGCCTCTTGTAGACGATCACGGCATGACGCTGAGGAAGCCCCAAACTCGCGCGAGCGTAGCGCTCAGCTCGATACTGCGTTGACCTCGGCCGCGGCTCTCGTACTCATGTCACGCGGAGGTCATTTCGTGAATAGCAGTCACGCGCCACGACCCTGCAGTTCGGTGCACCGTGACGAAGTGGATGCTGAGCACGGTGAGTAGACCGCAAGGTCAACACGGCGTAGCGCTGCACGGACATCCGCGGCGCGGCCAGCGCTGAATTGCACTAGAGAGGTAGGAGGGATGAAGGTGAATACGCAGACTGTCGCGCCCCACGATGGCACGGAGGTGGTACCGCACCGCGGGCTGCGCACCGGGGCCGTGGGGCTGGCGGGACTGATGGCGCAGTCGCTTGGCGTCACCGGACCCGAGATTTCGGCAGTGGTGATCGCCGCAGTGGTAGCGTCGAAAGTGGGCGGTGGAACACCGTTCGTGTACATTGTCACAGCCATCGGCGCGCTCGGCTTGGCGTGGGTCTATGGGCGGTTTGCCCGCTACGTGCCGAATGCGGGGGGCACCTACGCGATAGTCCGCGCGGGCCTCGGGCGGGACCTCGGGTTTCTTGCGGGTTGGACAGTGTTGGCGGTGGGAGTGGTATTCGTCCCCGCGCTGCTGGTCGCGTGCGGCTTCTTGATGCAGAACTTCTTCGGCTTGGTCGCGCCGCAGGCGACCTTCTTGTCCTCAACGTGGATCCTATGGGCGGGGATCGGCGCGATCCTGCTATTCGGCTTCTCCTACTTCGGCGTCGTACTGTCGGCGCAGGCGCTGCTGACGCTGACGACGATCGGCGTCGGCCTGCTGAGCGTCTTTGCGGTGATCGTGCTCGTGAAGGGCGGCGCGCATGGTGTCGCGTGGTCAGGCTTCGGTCCGAGCGGCGCTTCCTTCCACGACATCGCGCTCGCAGTCGGGATCGCCATGACCGGTTTCTCCGGGTTTGAGACCGCTGTGTTCCTCGCCGAGGAGGCACACACGCCCCGTCGCCAAGTTCCGATCGCTGTGCTCGGATCGGTGACGCTCGCTGGATTCTTTTTCCTGCTCGTCACGTTCTCGGTCGTGACCGGCTACGGGATCGGTTCGGTTGGCATTCATTGGCCTGCCGACTCGGGCGCCGCCGTCGTCACCATCTCCTCGCGCTACATATCGACGCTCTTCGGCGAGGTCGTCCTGTTGTTTCTGGCGATCTCGGCGTTCGGCTCGGCGCTCGGCACCGCGAATTTCACAACCCGGGTTGCGTGCTCGTGGGGGCATGATGGGTATCTGCCGCGGACCTTTGGCAGGACACACCCCCAGTACCAGAGCCCGTACGTCGCGATCATCTGGCTGGCGGGAGTCGTCGCTGCACTGTTCGTTGTCGGTCTGCTGTGGCAGGGCGCGCATCTCGCCGGAGGGCTTACGTACTTCCCCTGGCTCCTCCAGGCAGGCGCCACGGGGATCCTGCCGGTCTACGTGGCGGTGGCGATCGGCGGCGCCGTGCACTCGCGCCGCTACGGAGGGTCGGTGCTTCTGGACACGATCCTCGCGCCACTTGTCGCGGCGCTCGTCGCTGGCCTGGCCGAGTGGTCAGAGTTCGTCGGCCAGTCTGCACCAATCAAATACGCACCGTGGTTCATGGTCGGCGTGGTCCTCGTCGGAGTCGTGGCACGGATCGCGACACGCTCGCGCGCGTCAGTTCGGGCTGCGGAGACGGCCTCCGAGCTCGTGCTCGTCCGCGCGAGCGAGTCCGCGGCGCCGGCGGCATGAGCCGCTTGAGCCTCGACCTCGCCGTAGTAGTGCAAACGGAAGGTCCTCCGGGGATATGAACCGGGATGGGTGAGATCTCCCGGGCGAGACCCGCCTGGATCCGAGGTGTTTCACTTATGAAAGAGAAGAGAGGAGGGATCTGATCCGGGCACTCATCGCAGGTGGGGGCATGGCCGGACTGATGTCCGCGCTGGCCCTGCAGAAATCGGGCGTCTTCGCCGAGATCGACGTCTTCGAGCAGACCCGGAAGCCAAACGAGGCCGGAGCGGGGCTCAACATCCCCCCGAACGCCGCGCGGCTGGCCCGGTGGCTGGGCGTCGACCTCGACGGCGGCGACCCGAAGGGGCCTCACGGCGCAATCGACGGCGGGAGGGCGGCGATTCTCCACGAGACGCGGATGGTGTGGGAGGACGGCCGCATCACGCGCAAGCCGCTCGACCACAACACGGCCGCCAACGACAACGCCGGCTTCCACCACATGCACCGAATGGACCTGCTGATGTGCCTCCACAAGCGGGTGCTCGACTTCGCGCCGGGTACGGGCGCCGACTGCCCGATCGAGGTGCACTTCGCCAAGCGGCTGACCACTGTCAGCCAGGACGACGACTCCGTGACCGCGACGTTCGCAGACGGCACGACGGAGACCGGCGACCTGCTCATCGGTGCCGACGGGGTGAACTCGCAGGTGCTGGAGGCGGTGTGGCCGGGCGTATCGACCAAGCGCTGGACCGAGGTCGTCGTCTACCGCGGGCTGGTCCCGCGGGACAAGGTCGCCGCCGCCCGCAAGCCCGACGGCAGGCCACTCGACTTCAACCCCAGCGAAACCATGTCGATGGACACCCGCGAGACCCCGACGGCGCAGACGCTGACGTACTGGGTTCGCGGCGGCGAGCTGCTCAACGTGTGGCTCGCCTACTACGAGTCCAACGCCGAGGAGTTCGAGCGCGAAGAAGGCGACTGGTTCCCGGCCGACCGCGACGAGATGATCGGCAACATGAGCAAGGCCTTCGAAAGGGACCCCCGTCACGATGACGTCGTCGCACTCGTCAGCTTGATGGAGAACCCGACGAAGTGGGGCCTCTACGATCGGGATGCGCTCGAAAGCTGGACGGAGGGTCGTGTGGGCTTGGCGGGCGACGCAGCTCACCCGATGCTGCCGACCTACGGCCAGGGTGCCGCGCAGGCCTTTGAGGACGCCGCGGCACTGGGGAAGTGCTTCGAACTCCACGGCACCGACATCTACAGTGCGCTGCTGCACTACGAGCGCGTGCGCTACTACCGCGCGACGCGGTTCCAGTTCGCGTCGAAGTTCCTGTTCAAGCACCTTGAGCCGAAGGACTCGCCGGAGCGCCGGCAGATTCTCGCCGCAGTCAACGAACGGGACTACCCCGTGTTCGACCACACGGAGCGCGCCGGAAGCGACGACTCGTGGATCTACGCATTCGACGCGCGCGCGATCGGCGACAAGCTGCCGCTCAGGAAGCTCGGGCCGTGGGACTTCCGCTCCCGGACCGAGGCGCTCAGCGCCCGGCGGGAGATCGCTCGCAGCCTATGGAAGCCGGACAAGCCCTGGACCGGAGACCGGCCCGTCACGCGCGAGGAGCTCGCGCAGCACACGACGTTCGACGACTGCTGGATCGTGATCCGTGGCAAGGTCTACGACTTCACCGAATGGAAGGACCACCACCCGGGCGGGCCCTTCGTCGCTCGCATGTACGGCGGCAAGGACGCCACGGCGGAATTCGGCGAGTTCCACAGCCGGCTCGCCGAGCGGCACATGGAGTGCTTCTGCGTCGGGCCGCTCGTCGGAGCCCCCGCCGAGCGCGCCGGCGCCGCCGTCGAAGCCGAGGCGGCCGGGGCTTGACCGGACGTGTCGAGTCCTATTCGCAGCGCCCTCGGAAGGACGTCGGAGTGCCCTCGGAAGGAGGTCGGAGCGTCGTCGGCGAGTTCGTCTGAGCCTCGCCCGCCCGTGCGGGCGAGGCTCCGGAGCGTCACGTCAGAACCGGCCGATCAGGCGCCGCCGGTGTCGTAGGCGCCGACGTCGCAGGCGCCGCGGGTCGCGGCCCGGCGGGAGCTTCCGCGCTGATCGAGGTCGTTCACCGGCCAGGCCTCGCAGTCGGTCTTGCCGCCCGCGCCGATCGCCGGGCTGCCGGGCTGGAGCGCCATCGTCTGCGTGGGCCCGCCGTTGGCGGCGAGCGCGCCGAGACCGGGGTTGAGCGGGCTGGAGCTCGTGCCGACCTGGTCGCCGTCCGCTCCATTGACGAACCCGCAGTCGCCCTCGACCCCAGGGTCGTCGGCGCCGATCACGTTGTGGCCGCCGTCGACCACATCGCCGCCGCCGTTGAAGCAGTCAGACGGTTGGCCTCCGCTGCTGTTGGCGGCGATCAGGCTGTCGGTCACGGCCGTCCGGCCGTCCATCAACAGGCCGCCGGCGCTGGCGCCCTGGTTGCCCGAGATCGTGTCGTCGCGGAGCGTCGCGGTGGTGTCGAACGTGCGGATCGCGCCGGCCACGGGACCCTGGTTGCCGGAGATCGTCGAGTTGACGAGCGTGAGCTCCGAGGGCGGGCCGCCGCCGTTCGAGGTGGTGACGAACACGCCGCCCGCCTCGGTTCCCGCGCTGCCCGAGACCGTCGAGTCGAACACCGTGAGCGCGGCGGCCCCGGCGCTCGGGTCGGCGAACACGGCGCCCAGGCTGCCGGCGATCCCCCCCGAGCGCGTGACCGCCACGCGGTCGAGGATGAGCGAGGCGCCCTGCGAGTCGACGTCGCCGTTGGCGGCCGCGCCGTCGACGGTCAGGCCGTCGAGCGTGACGAACGTCCCCGGTGCGGTCGTGACCTCTTCGCCGCCGGACGTCGTGTCGGCGATCGTGGTCCTGTTCGCGCCCGCGCCCGCCAGCACGACGTTGTCGTTCACCGAGAACAGCCCGCCGTAGGTGCCGGCCGCGATCTTGACCGTGTCGCCGCTCTGGGCGCAGCCGAGCGCCGCCGCGATCGTCTTGAACGGATCGGCCTGCGAGGCTGCCGAGCACGTGGGGGTGCCCGTCGCCTTGGCCGAGACGTACCAGACGTGGCCCTTGCCGGCGCTGTCGTAGGCGCCGACGTCGCAGGCCAGCCTCGCGGTGTCGTTGCGCGAGCGGCCCCGCTGGTCGCGTCCGCCGACCGGAGCGGCCTGACAGATGCCGGCGTCGCCGGCGCCGAGCGCGGGGCTGCCGGGCAAGAGCGCCTCGGTCTCGGTCTGGCCGCCGTTGTCCTGGAGCGGGCCGAGCCGCGGGTCGATCGGCTGGGCGGCGGTGCCGACCTGATCGCCGTTCGTCCCGTTCACGATCGCGCCGCAGCTGCCGCCGCCCGGGACCGAGAGCAGGTTGTGGCCGAGATCATCGACGGTTCCCTCGCTGTTGCAGGTGTAGGTGGCGTTGGCGGCGTCGATCAGGTCGTTGCCGAGCCGCAGGGTGGCGGACCCGCCGGTCGAGCCGATGCCCCCGACGACGCTCGACGCGCTCGAGTCGAATGTGCTGTTCAGCACGGTGGCCGTCGCGTTGCCGACCACCAGGCCGTCGGCCACCGGACCCAGGTCGCCCTCGAACGTGCTGTCGGTGACGGTGAGGGTCGAGGCGGGCTGGCCCGAGGCCGAGCTCACGTACAGGCCGCCGGCGGCCGCTGCGCCGCCGTCCGACAGGTCGCCGGTGAACGTCGAATCCGACACCGTCACCGCGGCGCTGCCGCCGGCGGGCTCCACGTCGACCGCGGACCCGGCGGCGGCCACCGAGTTCTCGACAGTCACGCCGATCAGGCGCAGCGTCCCGCTCGAGGCATGCACGCCCGACTCGGGGCCCGAAGCGTCGAGCGTGAGCGCCGAGAGCGTCACCGAGGTGCCCGGCGCGTCGCTGATCAGGGGTGTGAAGGACGCGCCCGCGGCGAGGACGGTTCCCGCGCCGCTTCCGACCAGTTTCACGCTGCGCGTGAGGGTGACGCCCGCCGGGAAGCGTCCGGCGCCGATCCTGATCGTGTCCCCGCTGCGTGCGCACGCCACGGCGGCGGCGAGCGTCTGGAACGGGTTCGACTGCGTGGCGGCCGAGCAGGCGGGGTCGGAGCTCGCGCTCGCCGACACGTACCAGGTCTTGCCGGCCGCGGCGACGGCGGTCGGCGCTGTCAGCGCGATCCCCCCGAGCGCCCCGCAGGCGATTGCGGTGCCCGCGGCGATCCCGCGGCGCCATCTCGTGATCCTCATCAGCTTCTCCTTGATCGGTGACCCGTGGTGGTGGGACCGAATCGTCGTGCTCAAGCGGACCCTGCGCATCGGCCGTTCGCTCACACCTGCGTCGCGGGTGTTCAGGCGGAGCGGGCCGACGTTTAGGCGCTCCTCAGGACCGTTTAGGCCGCGCTTGGCCTCCGGCGGCGCAGGCCCTACGATTGGCATCCCGCCGGGAGGGCCGGCTCAGATCCGAGATCTCGACCGGCCGCGGGGGCGACCGACCGAGGGCCCATGCTGGAGGCAAGCCGCGAGCAAGAAGACACCGCGACCCAGGGCAACCTGCCGAGCCAGCTGACGCGGCTGGTCGGCCGTCGCACCGAGTTGAGCGAGCTCCGCGCGCTGCTGTGGCGCGCGCGGCTGCTCACGATCTGCGGCCCGGGCGGTGCGGGCAAGACCCGGCTGGCGGCGGCGCTGGCGGCGGCGGCCGGCGAGGACTTCGTCGGCGGCGCCTGGTGGATCGAGCTGGCGGCGGTCGAGGACCCGGCGCTCGTGCTCCAGGCGGTGGGCCGCGCGCTGCTTCCCGGTGAGTCGGCGGCGGAATCCCTCCCCGCCGCGCTGGCCGAGCGCTTCTCGGAGTCGACGCTCGTTGTGCTCGACAACTGTGAGCAGGTGATCGAGGTCTGCGGTGAGCTGGCGGCGACGCTGCTCGCGCGCTGCCCGAGCCTGCAACTGATCGCCACGAGCCGCCAGCCGCTGGGCGTGCCCGGCGAGCAGGTGTGCCGCATCTCGGGCCTGGCGATCGCGGAAGGGAAGCCCGATGACTTTGACCCCGCGCTCGCCATGCCGAGCGACGCCGCGCAGCTCTTCTGCGAGCGGGTCGCCCAGGCGTCTGGGCCCCTTGACAGCGCCGACCCGGCGACGGTGGCGGTGGTCGAGGCGATCTGCGCCCGGTTGGAGGGGATGCCGCTCGCGATCGAGCTGGCCGCCGCCCGCGTCGCGGTGCTCGGTGTGGCCGGTGTCGCCGAGCGCCTGGAGCGCGACACCCGCTTCCTGAGGACATCGAGCCGGGTGGCGCCGGAGCGCCACCGAACGCTGGCCGCGGCGCTCGACTGGAGCCACCGCCTGCTGGAGCCCGACGCGCAGCGCCTGCTGCGGCGGATCGGGGTGTTCCGCGGAAGCTTCTCGCTGGCCGCCGTCGAGGCGGTGTGCGCTGAGACGGGTCAGGTCGACTGCGAGCTGCTCGATCTGCTCGCCGGACTCGTCGACCGCTCGCTCGTCCAGGTCGTCCCCGCGCCGCCCGAGCCCCGTTATCGCCTGCTTGCCGCGGTGCGCGAGTACGCGCTCGGCAAGCTCGCGGCCAGCGGCGAGGGCGACGCCGTCCGCCGGCGCCACGCCGACTTCTTCGGAGCGCTTCTCGGTCCGTGGCGCAACGGCCTGCGCACTCCCGGCGATCGCTGGCTCGAGCGCGTCGAGCTTGAGCACGACAACATCGCCGAGGCGCTCCACTGGTTGTTCGAGCACGCACCCGGCCGGGCCGCCGAGCTGGCGCTGTCGCTGTGGCAGTTCTGGTACCGGCACGGCCTGTATGTCGAGGCGCGAGGCTGGCTCGAGCGACTGCTCGGCGTCGAGGATCGGATCGAGCCCCAGGTGCGCGTGTGGGTGCGGACGGCCGCGGGCGCGGTCGCGTTCCTGCAGTGCGACTACCCGGTCGCTCAGGGCCGCCTGACCGACGCGCTCGATGAGGCCGGGCGACTCGGCGACCGGCGCGCCACCGCCGCCATCCTGCAGCGGCTCGGGTCGATCGCCCGGGAGCAGGGTCGCTACGACGACGCCCGGCGCCTGCATGGCGAGAGCCTCGCCGTATGGACCGAGCTGGGCGACGCGCATGGCGTCGCCAGCTCCGAGAACTTCCTCGGCTTCGCCGCCTGGCTGGCCGGCGACTGGGCGAGCGCCGAGGCCCATGGCGCGGTGGCGCTCGATGGCTTCCGACGTCTGCACGACGCGCAGGAGGTCGCCGGCACGCTCGTCAACCTCGGTGCGTGCGCGCTCTATGACGGGCGCCTGGAGCAGGCCGACGAGCGGCTGCAGCAGGCCCTCGCGGTGTCTCGCAGCCTCGGCTTCGAGGAGGGGATCGCCTGGTCGCAGCACGAGCTGGCGATCCTCGGCCGCCGCCGCCGCCGCCCGGCGCACGAGAGCGCCTCGGCGCTGCGCAGTTCGGCCGCGATCCACCGTCGGCTGGGGGATCGCTGGCGCCTGGCGAGCGCGCTTGAGGAGATCGCGGGCGGACCGCTTGCTCGGCGGGACCAGCCGGCGGCGGTGCGTCTCATGGCGGCGGCCGACGCGCTGCGGGCGCGTCTCGGCGCGCCCGTGCCCCCGGCCGAGGCGGCCGATCGGGAGGCGGCCATCTCGCGGCTGCGCTCCGGCCTCGGCGTGCGCGCATACGCCGAGGCGTGGGCCGAGGGGACCGCGGCGGACCTCGACGCGGAGATCGACTCGGCCCTGGCGGCGCTCGTGCCCTTTGGTGGAGGCTCCGCCGAGCCTCCGATCCTCACCCCCCGGGAGCTGCGCGTGCTCGAGCTGCTCAGCTCGGGAGCCACGAACCGGGAGATCGGCACCGCCCTCTACATCAGCCCGAGCACGGCGGGCGTGCACGTCTCGAACGTGCTGCGCAAGCTCGGCGCCCGCCGGCGAGCTGACGCCGCCGCGCTCGCCGAGCGGCTGGGCCTGCTCGGGGCGCCCGCCGGCGGCTCGTAGGCTCGTCTCGGTCATCCTCGCGGCGCTTCGGCGCTCAGCGCGTCAGCCGCCAGTCGGCGGCGGCCCGCGGGCGCTCAGCCCGCGAAGAGCTCCACCGGAGGTCGTGGCGTCGCCCGTCGACCGGCAGCCCGCGGCGTCAGGCCGTGCGGAGGTCCATCCGGCGGTCGTGGCCGAGCACCGGCAGCTCGTCGCACATCTCGGTGAGACGTGACACGGTCCGCGGCGTGATCTGCTCGCACAGCTCGTCGCGGTCCATGATGTTCGTCGTGATGAGCATCGTGCGCTGCTCCTCGTAGCGCGCGTTGACGATCGTGTAGAGCTCCTCCAGGACCCACGGGGTCGTCTGCTCGGCGCCGATGTCGTCGATGTGGAGCAGGTCGACGGCGGCGAGGCGGTCGAGCAGCTCCATGTGCGAGCGGCCCTCGCCGAAGCTCTCGCGGATCGTGTAGAGCAGCTTGGGCAGCGGATAGATCGCGACCGTGTGGCCGGCCGCGAGCGCCGCCTTCGAGACGAGCATCGCGAGCGTCGTCTTGCCGGTCCCCTGGGGGCCCATCAGCCACAGGCCGCGCCCGGCGGCGAGGTGGTCGTCGATCCGCGCGGCGTAGTCCCGCACGACGCGCACGACCGCCGGGTCGATCTCGGTCACCGGCGGACGCGCGAACGAGACGTCGCGGTAACGGCGCGGGATCGCCGCCGACAGCGCGTTCGCCTTCGCGCGGGCGATCCGCTGCGCGCGGCAGCGGCAGTCGCTCGCGGTGTTCGTCTGAAGGTCGTAGACGAATCCCGAGCCGTCGCAGATCCCGAACTGACAGTCGCTCACCCGTCGTCTCCGTCCACTGGATGTCCGAGCGGCCTCACTGGAACCGGTCGCTTGCGTAGTTCATGAACTTCGGCAGGTCGTGGCGGAACGTGAGCACGACCTCGCCGATCGGCCCGTTGCGGTGCTTGGCGATGATGATGTCCGCCTCGCCCGGCCGCTCGGAGTCCTTGTTGTAGTACTCGTCGCGGTAGATGAACATCACGAGGTCCGCGTCCTGCTCGATCGCGCCCGATTCGCGCAGGTCCGAGAGGATCGGCTTGCGGTCGTTCTGGGCGCGCTGCTCGACCGCGCGCGAGAGCTGGGAGAGCGCGATCACGGGCACGCCGAGCTCACGCGCGAGGCCCTTGAGGCCACGGCTCATCTGGCCGACCGCCTCCACGCGATTCTCGATCCGCCCCTCGGCGCGCATCAGCTGCAGGTAGTCGATGATGATCAGCCCGAGGCCGCCGTCGAGCTGGGCGTGCAACCGCCGGCACTTCGCGCGGATCTCCAGGACGCCCGTGTCCGATGAGTCGTCGACGAACAGCGGCGCCTGGGAGAGGCGCTCGGCGGCCTCGACGATCTTCGGCCACTGGGAGTCGGCGACCTTGCCACGACGCAGCTTCTCGCCGGGGATCCCCGCCTGGGAGGCGATGAAGCGCTGCGCGAGCTCGGACTCGGACATCTCCAGGCTGAACAGCGCGACGCCGCGGCCGGCGAGGGCGGCGTTCTCGGCGATGTTGGCGACGAGCGCCGACTTGCCCATCGACGGCCGCGCCGCGAGCACGACGAGGTTGCCCGGCTGAAACCCGCCCGTCTTCTCGTCGATGTCCTTGAACCCCGACGGGGTGCCGGTGAGCGCGGTGCGGGAGATCGACAGCCTGTGCAGCTTGTCGGTCTCCTCGTCGAGGATCTCCCGGATCGCGCGGATCTTCTTCTGCCGCTCGTCGGTCGTGACCTCGAGCACGAGCCGCTCGGCCTGCTCGATCAGGTCGCGGGCGTCGGCGCGGCGCTCGTGGACGGAGGCCTGAACGGTGTAGGTGGCGGTGAGCAGCTGTCGCAGCTGCGCCTGCTCGTGCACGATCCGCCCGTACTCACGCGCGTGGCCCGCCGCGGGCGTGTAGCCGGCGAGCTCATCGACCGCGCCGACGCCGCCGATCTCCTCGAGCTTGTTGTTCTGGCGCAGGCGCTCGGCGACCGTGAGGTAGTCGATCTTGTGATCCTCGCGGTAGAGCTCGAGCATCGCCGCGTAGATCGCGCCGTGCTGCTCGCGGTAGAAGTGCTCAGGCTTGAGCTGCTCCTCGACGATCAGGCCGTGCAGATGACGTTCGTCGAGCAGCACCGCCCCGAGCACCGAGCGCTCGGCGTCGAGGCTGTGCGGCGGCAGGGCCACGTGGCGCCCGGAGGCGCCGGAGGGTCGCTCGTCGATGACGGACGCTGGGTAGTCGACGGCGCTCACGGGGGAGGGGAGTCTAGGTTCGCGTTCACGGGCAAGCAGACCATCATCCCGCTCCGAGCGGACGTTTCCCGAGGGAGGGTCAACGCGCGGACGCGCCCGGTCCGGCGTGGCGGATCGGGCGTGACGCCGGCCGCCGGAACGACTCCGGCCAGGCTCGCCGTGGCGACCCGACGGAGGCCGTGCGATGAACGGCCGGGCCGTCGGGGGAGGCGGCCCGGCCGGATGCGCGCTCCACGGCCGGGCCGTCGGCGGCCCGGCCGGGAGCGATGCGCTGCGGACTACTTGAAGCGCACCGAGGTGCCGTAGTTCGGGCCCCTGACCCCGAACCGGAAGGCGGTCTTCGAGTGGAACGTCTGGCCGGCCGGCAGCACCACGGACGGCCACGCGGGATCGCCCTGGTGGTTCGGGCTGTCGGGATAGTGCTGGGTCTCCAGCGTGAATCCCTGACCCTGGCGGTAGATGTGGCCGCTCGTGCCGATCAGGTCGCCGACGAGGTAGTTGCTCGTGTAGAGCTGGACGCCCGGCTGGTCGGTGTACGTCCACAGCGTCACGCCGTTGGCCGGATCCTCCGCGACCGCGGCCAGGCGGTACCTGCCCTGGCCGTTGAGCACCCAGTTGTGGTCGTAGCCGTGCGCGTACTGCAGCTGGCGGATCGGACCGCTCGTGCCGTCGGGCATCGTCCCGTTGTAGAGGTACTTCCCGATCGTGTGGCCGTGCAGGAAGTTGAACGGCGTGCCCTTGACGTTCACGAAGTACGGCGGCTCCGGGATCTGGGTCGAATCCGTCGGCGTGTACTTGTTCGCGTTGAGCGCCAGGTCCTGACCGTAGACGTTGCCGCTCGCCTCACCACCGAGGTTGAAGTACGTGTGGTTGGTGACGTTGATCACCGTCGACAGCGACGAGGACGTGTTCGTCACCGCGTACGAGATCTGCAGGGCGTTGGCCTTGGTGACCGTGTACGTGACCGTCGCGTCGAGAGCGGCCGGGAAGCCCGTGCAGCCCGGCGTGAGCGACGGCAGGCAGCCCTGGTTGGCCGGGAAGTCGTAGCTCAGCGCCAGCGACGCCTTGTTCTTCGTCACCGACGGCTTCGCCGCCCAGACGTACGTGTTCCAGCCGTAGTAGCCGCCGTGGAGGCTGTTGACGCCGTTGTTGATGTCGAGCTTGTAGGTCGTTCCGTTGAGCGGGAATGTCCCCTTGGCGATCCGGTTCGCGTACTGGCCGACGGTCGCGCCGAAGTACGTGTCGCCCGAGCCGCTCGCAATCGGCCACGGCGTCTGCGTCGCGCCCTGCGTGAAGTCGTTGACGTAGTCCTGCAGGGTCCGGAATCCGAGCGCGACGTTGACCATCTTGCCCCGGTTGTCCGGCACATAGATCGACTGCACGTCGGCGCCGAACTGCGAGATCTTGACCTTCATCCCGCCGGCGCCGTGCAGCGTGTAGAGCTTCACGCTCTGGCCGCTGCTCGGCCCCACGTTCACGGTGCCCCAGTTGACCGCGGTCACCCGCGGCTTGCCCGTCGCCCCGCTTCCGTGATGCTTCTTGTGCGTCTTCTGCTTCTGGCCGTGATGGCCATGGTGCTTCGGGGACGCCGCCAGCGCGGCCCCCGTCCCCATCGTGGCGAGCGCCGCGCACGACGCGACCGCCGCGGCTGCCGACGCGAGTCCCACAGGCGCGCGCCGAGAACGCTGTCCGTTGGTAGGCAACCTCTCTCCTTCTGATCGTGCCCGGCGCAGATCCGCGCCGGGCGGTGGGTCCGACCGCAGAGCCCGTATACCCGGGAATCGCGAATGTTAACGCTCACACGGCCGGAATCTCAAGCAAATCCCGGGGCACGGTCGACGTCGAGCGGCAGGCCGAGTGCCCGGGCTCGTGTCGAGGGACGACCGCTCCCGGGCGGCCGCCGCCGATGCGGGCGCGGGGCGACGGGCCGAGGCGGGGCGGCGGTCCGCCTAGGCGGCGGTGACCATCGTCTTGACCGTGGCGGTGACCCCGTCCGCGACCTCGACGACGACCATGTACGTTCCGACGTTCCTGATCGGATCGTCGAGGTGGATTCGGCGCCGGTCGACGCGCAGGCCGCGCGCCTCCCGGATCGCCTCGGCGATGTCCTGCGTCGTCACCGAGCCGAACAGCCGGCCGTCGTCGCCCGCCTGCTGGGTGATCGTGAGTACCGTGCGGCCGAGTACCGACGCGTTCTCGCGCGCCCGCTCCTCGGCCTCGCGCGCCGCCCGCTCGGCCTCCTCGCGCCGCCGCTCCGCCAGCTTGAGCGAGGCCGCTGTCGCAGGCTCCGCGAGCTTGCGCGGCAGCAGGAAGTTGCGCAGGTAGCCGGCCGAGACGTCAACGACCGTCCCGCGCTCTCCCAGCGACTCGACGTCCTCCAGCAGGATGGCCTGTGGCATCGCGCGCTCCGGCCCTGTGTCAGCGGTCGCGGTCGCCGCGTCCGCCGCGGTGGTCGGTGCCCTCCGCCACGTACGGCAGGAGCGCGAGCTCACGCGCGCGCTTCACCGCGCGGGCGACCTGGCTCTGGTGGCGACGGCACGCGCCGGTGATCCGCCGCGAGCGGATCTTGCCGCGGTCGGAGATGAACCGGCGCAGCATCGAGAGATCCTTGTAGTCGACCTGCTCGATCTTGTCCCGGCAATACGGACAGGACTTGCGGCGACCCGCGGAGGGGCCGCCCTTGCGATCGCGCCGGCGCACCGGACGTCTGCGTTGCTTTGCCACGTTGACCAGCCTAGCTCAGTGTCGGAGGTTGCGAGGTCCAGGTGCACCCGCCGGCCGGCGCCGAAGACGCGCAGAGGTGTCGGATGGATGCACTAGAACGGGATGTCGTCGTCGGATCCGGCGGTCGCCACGGGGGTGCGATCGAAGTCGCCGGTGTCGATCGGGACGTCGCTCTCCGCGGCGCGCGCGCTGCTCGAGAAACCGCTCCCGTTGCCGGCGCCGGCGTCGTCACGACCGCCGAGGAACTGCACGGTCTCAGCGACGATATCAACCGCCTGCCGCTTGTTGCCGTTCTGGTCGGTCCATTCGCGCCACTGCAGCCGGCCGTCGATCGCCACGCCGCGGCCCTTCGACAGGTAGCGGCCGCAGTTCTCGCCCTGCTGGCCCCAGACGGTCACGTCGAAGTAGTTGGGCACGTCCTCCCACTGCTGCGTGTCCCTGTTCTGGCGACGCCCGTTGCAGGCGATGCGCATCGAGCACAGCGACGTCCCGCTGGGCAGCGACTTCATCTCGGGGTCGCGGGTCAGGTTGCCGGTGATGATCACCCGGTTGATGTTCCCTCCAGCCATCTCCATGGCTCCTTTCCATCGACGATTCGAAGCTCGTGCCCGAGTCTATGGGCGGGCCAGACGGCAGAACCGATCCTCCCCGGAAAATCCGCGAAGTCGTGACGCGATCGGCACGAAGTCGTGACGAAGCGCCTGAGAGCCGTCACGCCTGGCTCTCGCGCGACCGGCGTTCGGGCGCGCCGCGACCGGCCGTTCCAGCCTGCACGACGGTGGATTTGGCGCAATCCCTACGCCAGCGCGGCGTCTGCGACAAAGCCGGATCCGCGGCGCGCTCGACGCGCGGAGCGGGGAAGATTCAGGCCTCGACGGGGGCACGGCGGCCTTGCGCGAGTCGACCGGGAAGGCCCTTGGGCTCGACGGCGGCCTTGCGCGAGTCGACCGGGAAGGCCCTAAGACCCGACGGCGGCCTCGCGCGCGGCGACCGGGGAAGGCCCTCAGGCCTCGACGGGGTCCGCGGCGGCCTCGCGCGAGGCGACCGGGGGTGCGTCCGGGACCGGCGGCGTGCCCGGCAGATTGCGGATGATGCGGTGGCGGAGCACGGCGTCGTCGATCCGCAGGTTGTAGGAGAGCCGCTCGAGCAGCGACGGGTCCGAGCAGGTGAACTGCAGCAGGTGGTAGTGGCCCTCCGCCTGGTGGCCGATCTCGTAGGCGAGCGGGCGCGCATGCCAGTCGTCGTTGCGCTCCATCGCGCCACCGCCGCTCTCGATCTGCGCCTGCACGTCGGCGAGCACCTTGGCGGCGCGCTCGTCCTCCACGCTCGTGGAGATGACGATCATGAGGTCGTAGAGGCGGGTGTCGGAAGCCATGGCGAGTGGTGTCCGGGCGGGCGCCCGGGCGGCGGCGGACTATAGCGGGTGCCCGGCCCCGGTCAGCCGCGCGGGCGCTTCGATCCGCGACCGGCCTTCGAGCGCCGCCGGCGCGCCGCGGCCTTCCCGTTCCCGGCGCCTCTGACCGGGGGCGTCCCGTTGCGCGAATCGCGGGTGGCGCCCGGTGGCGTCCCGTTGCTCGAACCCCCGCGGGTGGCGCCCGGGGGCGTCCCGGCGGCCGAACCACGGGCGGACTTGGCGGCCGCGCCGTCGCGTCCGGACTTCCCCTGCCGCGATCCCGGGCGGGGGCCGCTCCTCGGCCGCGTCGCCGTCATGGCCGCTGTCGCCCGCTGGCCGGCGGCGCCTGCGCCGCGGCGTTCCGGCCCGGTGTACCGGCCCGCGCCGGAGGCGCCCCGGCGGTCCTCGCGGAGCACGGGTCCGACCCAATCGCCGATCCCGCGCAGCACGTAGGCCTCCCGCGCGTAGTCGAACGAGAGCAGCGGCCGGCAGAGCGTGAGCGCGCCCGGAGAAACGTAGTGACGGGTTCTCGGGACGGAGCGCACGGTTCTCCAAGTACAGCAGGCCCATCCCCCCGTCGTCTCGGTAGAAAGTACGGCTTTGTGAGACTCTTCAGCTGTGCTTGGCTCGCGTCCCGGCGACCCGATGACAGCCTCCCCGATTCCCGAATCGCACGTCTTCCAACCCGCCGGCGCGGGCGACTGGGAGGCGTGGCTGGAGGCGCACGAGGGCGCGACCGAGGTGTGGCTGAAGGTCGGCAAGAAGGGCTGTCCGGTGCCGTCGATCACGTACCCCGAGGCGCTCGAGGTGGCGCTCTGCTTCGGCTGGATCGACGGCCAGATCCGCGGCTTCGATGAGCATTTCACGCTCCGGCGCTTCACCCCACGCCGCCCGGGCTCGAAGTGGTCGCAGGTCAACCGCGAGCACATCGAGCGGCTCACCGCCGCCGGACGGATGCGGCCCCGCGGTCTTGCCGAGGTGGAGGCGGCCAAGGCCGACGGCCGCTGGGACGCCGCCTACCCGCCCGCCTCGACGATCACCGTCCCCGAGGACCTGCGCGCGGCGCTCGACGCCAACCCGCAGGCGAGCGCGTTCTTCGAGACGCTCACCGGCGGGGACCGCTACGCGTTCCTCTACCGGCTGCACCACGTCACCGATCCGGCGCGGCGGCGGAAACGGATCGTGGACTACGTCGAGCGCCTGGCCGACGGGCGCACGCTGAGCTGACCGGTCAGGCCGGGACGCGCCCCTTGGCGTTGATGTCGGCGAGCTGATCGTCGATCCAGTCGCCCGGGTCCCGGGCGGTGACGATCGAGATCAGTCCCTCGTGCCGGCGCTGGCGCTCCTCGAAGGACATGGTGAGCGCGGCGTGGATCGAGTCGGCGAGCTCCTGGATGTCGAACGGATTGACCGACAGCGCGAACTCCGAAAGCTCCTCGTGGGCGCCCGTGTTCTCCGAGAGCAGCGAGACTCCGGCCCGCTCGTTCACCATCGGCCCCTCCTTGGCCACGAGGTTCATGCCGTCGAACATCGCGTTGACCATGAGCACGTCGTAGTGCTTGTAGGCGGCGACGGCCTCCTCCAGGTCGTCGCGGAGCTTGAGCTGGATCGGCATCCAGTCCGGGGTGCCGTGGCGGTGGTTGACGACGGCGACGACCGCCTCGATCCGCTCGAGGTACTCCGCGTACTCCGGCACATCGGTCCGGGAGGGCATGAGCTGGGCGATGAACGTCACGCGCTCGCGGAACTCGGGGTGCTGCTCCAGGAACGTGTCGAACGCGCTGAAGCCGCGCAGCACGTTCTTGGAGAGGTCGGCCCGGTCGACGCGCAGGATGAGGTGGTCGCGGCGGCGGCGCAGGAGCTCGCCCTCGAACTGGCGCACGCGCGGACGGCGGGCGACCTTCTCGATCGCCGTCGAGTCGATCGGCAGCGGATACGAGCGGACCCACACCTCGCGGTCCTCGACGTGGACGACGCCCGCCTTGTGGTCGACCTCGAGTCCCATCAGGTCCTCGCAGCACTGCAGGAAGTTGCGCCGGTAGGAGCGCGTGTGGAACCCGACGATGTCGTTGGCGAGGATCCCCTCGTAGACCTGCTGGCGGATCGCGGAGGGCAGCACCCGCCAGGAGTCCGATTGGCTCCACGGGATGTGGACGAAGTGGTGCAGGAAGGCGTCCGGGCGGGCGTGGCGGATCATCCCCGGGAGCGTGTAGAGGTGGTAGTCGTGGACCATCACGACCGGCTTCTCGATGTCCGCGATCTCCTCGAGGGCCGCGTGCGCGAGGTCCTCGTTGACGGCGTTGTAGCCGAACTCGAACGCCTCGGTCTCGTTGCGGCGGACGTCCGGCGCGTTCGAGAGGTCCCACAGGTAGTGCTGGATGAACCACAGCATCGGGTTGGCGACGACGTTGTAGAAGCCGTCGTAGGCCGCGGGGTCGGAGGCGACGAGCTTGACCATGTACTCGCTGTCGCCCTCCGGGGTCTTCACCGGGAACGGCCGGCCGCCGGCCTTCTCCGCCGCCCTCACGTCCTCCTCGGTCATCGCCGACGCGACCCAGGTCACCGGGCGGTGGGAGGCAAGGCCCATGAGCGCAGTCACCAGCCCGCCCGTGCCGCGCTTGACCTCCCCGCCTTCCTGGAAGGTCACCGGCCCCCGGTTGGAGACCAGGACGAGGGGCGTGTCGTCAGCCATCCGGAGCCAACGATAACCGCTCGCGCAAACTCAACAAGAGCGGTTGGCTTTGGTACGGTCAGCTCACAAACGAGCCAAGGAGCGCACGTGAGCAACACCGACGAGCTGCTCGCCCACAACGCGGAATACGTGAGCATGTTCGACAAGGGCGACCTCCCGGCGTCGCCCGCACGACACGTCGCGATCGTCACCTGCATGGACGCCCGCCTCAATGTCTACGGGGCTCTCGGGCTCAGCGAGGGCGACTGTCACGTGATTCGCAACGCCGGCGGCGTCGTCACCGACGACGCGATCCGCTCGCTTGCGATCTCGCAGCGCCTGCTCGGCACCGACGAGATCATCCTCATCCATCACACGGGTTGTGGGATGCTGAGCTTCCGCGACGACGACTTCAGGGCGTCGATCGAACAGGAGACCGGAATCAGACCGCCGTGGGCCGCCGAAGCGTTTGCAGATCTCGAGCAGGACGTGCGCCAGTCGATCGCCCGGGTCAAGGCGTCCCCGTTCATCCCCCACAAGGACTCGGTCCGCGGCTTCGTCTACGAGGTCGAGACCGGCAGGCTGCGCGAGGTCATCTGAGCGCAGGTCGACCTCCCCGGCGCGCGGACCGCGCGTGAGCGAGCACGACGTCATCGTGCTCGGGGCCGGCCCCGCCGGCGAGGTCGCCTGCGGGCTGCTCGCGGAGGAGGGGCTCGACGTCGCGGTCGTCGAGCGGGAGCTCGTCGGCGGAGAGTGCGCCTACTGGGCATGCATGCCCTCGAAGGCGCTCCTGCGGCCGGGCGAGCTGCGCGACGAGGTCCGTCGCGTGCCGGGAGTGTCGGGCGGCGAGCTCGACGCCGCGAGCGTGCTCGCCCGACGCGACAACGTGATCCACGAGCTCGACGACGCCGCCCAGCTGCCCTGGCTGGAGGACCGCGGCATCACGCTCTACCGCGGCCACGCACGGCTCGATGGTGAGCGGACGATCGCGCTCGAGCGAGGCGACGGCACGACGGAGGCGCTCACCGCTCGCCGCGCGGTGATCATCGCGGTCGGGTCGGGCGCGGACATTCCGCCGGTGCCCGGCCTGCGCGAGCTCGCGCCCTGGACGAACCGCGAGGCGACGACCGCCGGCCGCGCACCGCGCTCGATGATCGTGCTCGGCGGCGGCGCCGTCGGCTGCGAGATGGCGCAGGCCTGGTCCTCGCTCGGCTCGCAGGTCGCGCTCGTCGAGTCGATGGACAGCCTGTTGCCGAAGGCCGAGCCGTTCGCGGGGGCGCTCGTCGCCGAGTCGCTCGCCGAGAAGGGGGTGGACGTCCGCACCGGCGCCACCGCCTCAGGCGCCGCGCGCGACGAGGCCGGCGACTTCCGGCTGGCGCTCGAGGGCGGGGAGGGGCTCGTCGGAGAGGCGCTGCTCGTCGCCGTCGGGCGCCGGCCCCACACCGACGACCTCGGCCTGGAGACGGTCGACCTGGAGCCGGGCGCGACGATCCGGGTCGACTCGCGGATGCGCGTCCCGGCCCACGCCGGCTGGCTGTACGCGATCGGCGACGTCAACGGCCGCGCGCTCCTCACCCACGCCGGCAAGTACCAGGCGCGGATCGCCACGGCGACGATCATGAACCGCGAAGCGAGCGCCGACTGGGACGGCTCGCTTGCGCCGCAGGTCGTGTTCACCGAGCCGCAGGTCGCCTCGGTCGGGCACACGCTGGCGACCGCGCTCAAGGCCGGGATCCGGGCGCGCGCGGTCGACGCTGACCCGGGCGCGACCGCGGGCGCGAGCTTCGTCGGCAAGGGCGCCCGGAGCGGCGCGCGGATCGTCGTCGACGAGGACCGCGAGGTGATCGTCGGCGCAACGATCGTCGGTCCCGAGATCGCCGACTCGCTGCACGCGGCGACGGTTGCGGTCGTCGGCGAGGTGCCGCTGCGCCGGCTCGCGCACGCCATCCCCGCGTTCCCCACGCGCAGCGAGGTGTGGTTGCGGCTGCTCGGCGATTGGCGACCCTGACCCCCGTACAATCGCCGCGGCGCAATGGTGAGACGGTTCCGGTCGTGGGTGCGGGTGGCGATGGTCGCGGCGGCGCTCGCCTGCGCGTGCTCCGCGCCGGCCGCCGTCCGGTCTGCGCCGGCCGCCGCCCGGTCCGCTCCGGCCGCGCCTCCGTCCACTCCGGGCGCGGGCCGCTCTGCCCCGGCCGCGGCAGCCCGCCTCGCGTTCCCGCACATCATGGTGATCGTGATGGAGAACCACGGCGCGGGCGCGATCATCGGCAACCGGGCGGCGCCGTTTGAGAACTCGCTCGCCCGCCGCTACGTGACGCTCACCGACTGGACCGGCGTCGATCATCCGTCCGCTCCGAACTACCTGGCGCTCGTCACCGGCCAGGACGATCACCGGGCGGGGCGCGGCGACTGCACGCCGGCGTATCCGCAGCGGAGCGCCTGCGACTACGGCGGGGACAACCTCGGCGTGCAGCTCGCCAGGGCCGGGGTTCCCGCGCGCTGGTTCGCCGAGGACCTGCGCGGGAGCGGCTGCTCCGTCGCCAATGCCCAGAGCGGCCTCGGCGACGTCAACCACGAGCCGTGGGCATATCTGCCGCGCTGGCAGGCCGACCGGGCGGCGTGCGCCGAGGCGGGGCTGACGACGCGCTCGCCCGCGGACGGCCGAGTGATCGGCGCGCTGCGCTCGAGTCGGCCCCCGGACTTCGTGTGGCTGACGCCGAACCTCCAGGACGACACCCACGACGGCAGCATCGCGCACGGCGACCGCTACCTGAGGGCCCTGATCGGCGCCGTCCAGAAGACGCCCTGGTACGCGCATGACGGCACGGTGATCGTCACCTACGATGAGGATGAGGGCGAAGCGAATCCGCGGGGCTACTGCGCCCATCCGGTCGTGATCGCGGCCGTCGGGCGCCACTGCGTGCCGACCTTCATCGTCAGCCGCGCCGACCGGGGCGTCGGCCGGGTGTCGACGCCCGGGGACCACTACGGGATGCTGCGCTCGATCGAGCGCGCGTACGGGCTGCCGCTGCTGGGGAACGCGCGCAGCGCCAAATACGGCGACCTCACGCGCTGGATCGACCCGGCGGCGGCGTCCCAGGCGAGGCCCGAGCGGTCCGTGGCCGCGCGGGTCCGAGGCGGGACGAGCATCGCGCCGCTCGGCGTGAGCGGCCACTGGCACCGCGTGTTCGCCGAGCACTTCGCGGGGCGACGCCTCGCCCCCGCGCGCTGGCGCACCGGGTGGTTCGGCTCGGGACGCACCGTCGGTCCGGCGAGCGAGGAGCAGGAGTGCGAGGACCCGCGCCAGGTCAGTGTCCACGACGGCTTGACGATCACGGCCGTGGCCCGCACGGAGACCTGTGGCGGCACGTCGCACGAGTACGCGTCGGGGCTGATCAGCACCCGCGGCAGGTTCACGTTCACCTACGGCCTGATGCAGGCCCGCCTCAAGCTCTCGCCCGACGCAGGACGGATCGCGGACTGGCCCGCCTTCTGGGCGGACGGCGCGAACTGGCCGCAGGACGGCGAGATCGACGTACTCGAGGGGCTCGCCGGCGACGCCTGCTTCCACTTCCACTACACCGGCGGGCGGGAGGGCGGCTGCGCCGCCGGGCGCTGGGCCACGGGCTGGCACACGTACGCGGCCGACTGGGAGCCCGGGCGGATCACGTTCCTCTACGACGGACGGGTCGTCGGCGTCGTGCGGCACGGAGTGACGGACCGCCCGATGTATCTCATCCTCAATCTCGGCGTCTCGAACGCGATCTCGCCGCCGATCACCACGCCCGCCCGGCTCCGGGTGGCGTACGTGGGGGTGTGGCAGCGGGCCGGCTCACACCGGCGCTGAGCCGTCAGCGTGCCGATACGGGGAGCTCGAGCGTGAACGTCGTACCGCGCCGCCCGCGGGCGGACACCGACAGTCGGCCGCGCATGCGCCCGGCGAGCTCGGACGCGATCGCCAGCCCGAGGCCCGAGCCCGAGGCCCCGCCGTCGCCGGTGTAGAACGGCTCGAAGATCCGCGCCGCGCTCGCCGCGTCGATCCCCTCTCCGTCGTCGGCGACCGAGATCCGGACCCCCTCGCCGGAGCGCTCCCCGCGCACCGCGACGCGCGTGCCGGGGGGCGTGTGGGTGAGCGCGTTGTCGATCAGGATCCGCATGATCTGCGCGACGCGGACCGGGTCGCAGCTCGCCTCCAGCCGGCCGGGGAAGTCGAGGTCCAGGCGGTCGTCCCGCACGGCGACGGTCGGCTCGAACTCGCCGGCGACCGAGCCCGCGAGCTCGCCGAGGTCGACGTCCTCGGGCCGCAGGTCGAGCGAGCCAGCCTCGAGTCGGGAGAGGTCGAGCAGGTCGACCGAGAGCTTGCCGAGGCGGCGCACCTGGTCGCGGATCTGGTCGAGGAAGCGGCGCCGCGTCTCGGCGTCGAGCTCCTCGTCCTCGAGCAGCTCGAGGAAGCCGCCGACCGAGAAGATCGGGGTGCGCAGCTCGTGTGAGGCGGTCGCGATGAACCGCTCGCGGGCGCTCTGCATCGCGAGCAGCTGGGACTGCATGTCGTTGAACGCGGCCGCGAGCTGCCCGAGCTCGTCGGCGGAGTCGACCGGGATCGGGTCCCCGAAGCGTCCCGCCGCGACCTGCTGAGCGGCCCGCTCCAGCCGACGCACCCGGCGCGCGAGCGCCCACGCGAGCGCCGTCCCGGCAAGCAGCGCGAGGAGCAGCGCCAGGCCGCCGGCGATCAGGATCTGCGCCCGCACGGTCGTCACCGTCCGCAGCACGTCCGCGACCGGGGCGGCGAACACGATGACCGCGGCCACGCGCCCGGCGATCGATACCGGCTCGACCGCCTCGGCGACCTCGGCTCCCTCCCGGACCGTCCCCGTGGCCACATGCCGCGTGCGCACCGCGCGCAGCGCAAGCCCCGCTGCCGATCCGCGGAGCTCCCGGCCGCCCCGCGCCCCGCCCGCGGAGTCCATCTGGGTGACGAGCTGCGGGTGGCCGTCCACCTCGTTGACCGCCACGAGCAGGACGCGGTCGCTCGTCGATTCCGAGATCGACATCACGAGGCGCCGCACCTCCGGCAGCGGCGTCGAGCTGCCGACCGAGCGGCGCAGCGCCGCGGTGCGCGCGGTGGCGGTCGTGCGCAGCTCGTCGAGCTTCGAGTGGATGAGGCGCGACTGAAGCCCTGGGGCGACGTACAGATAGAGCGCGGCGATCGCCAGCAGCGGGATCGAGAAGAAGACAAGCGAGAGCTTGGCGGTCAGCGACAGCGACGGTGGCCGGGGCAGGCGGAGCTCCCGCACGCTCTCTCTCTCTCTCTCTCTCTCTCTCTATGCGTCGGTGTCCCGGAACCGGTAGCCGACCCCGCGCACCGTGAACAGGTACTCCGGCTGCTTCGGATCGGACTCGAGCTTCTCCCGCAGATGCCGGATGTGGACATCGATCGTGCGCGGGTCCCGGTACGCCGCGTCCCCCCACAGGCGCGTGAGCAGCATGTCGCGCGTGAACACGCGCCCCGGCGAGCGCGCGAGCGCCGAGATGATCTCGAACTCGACGTACGTGAGCGGCACCTCTCGCCCGCCGATCCGGACGACGCGCTTCGGGAAGTCGATTCGCAGTCCGTGGACGCAGAGCGGCGCCTCGTCGGGGTCGGGCCGCTCGGGACGCGAGAGCTCTGCGCGCCGGAGCGCCGCCCGGATCCGGCTGGAGAACTCGCGCAGCGAGAACGGCTTGGTGATGTAGTCGTCGGCGCCGAGCTCGAGCCCGACGACCTTGTCGATCTCCTCGGACTTGGCGGTGAGCATGATGATCGGGACCGCGCTCTGGGTGCGCAGCCGCCGGCACACCTCGAGCCCGTCGATGCGGGGCAGCATCAGGTCGAGCACGACGAGGTCGAACGGCTGCTCGGCGAATCGCTCGAGCGCCTCGCGGCCGTCGCCTGCCTGGACGACCTCGTAGCCCTCCTTGCGCAGCGGATAGGACAGCAGCGTCTGGATCGACTGCTCGTCGTCGACCAGCAGGATGCGGGCGGCGCGCTCGTCCATCGAACCTCTGAACCTCTGAGCTGCAGGCTAGTGTCGCGTTTGGTTGGTTCGTTGGCACCAGGAGGTGCCGCCACAAGTTGCGCACGTTGCGGTGCAGCCGGTGACACACGGCTCACGGCGCGGCGGGCGCTCAATAGCATGGCCCCGATGCTCGACGGCCGCATCTACCGGATGAGCCTCATCGCTCCCGCGCTCGCGCTGCTCGTGCTCGCGTTCTCGCTCACCCCGCGGCCGGCCGCGCTGCACGCGACGCTCTCCCCGATCGCCTTCGACGGGTCCGCCGTGAACGCGACGATGCGCGATCTCGCCGCCCGCTACCCGCACCGCACGGCGGGCTCGGAGAGTGACCGTCGGATCGCGGGCCGGGTCGCGAGCTCGCTCGCGCGCAGCGGCTTCACGGTGAGCAGCGATCTGTTCGCGGCCGACACCGTGCATGGCCGGCGCGTGCTGGAGAACGTGATCGCGACGCGCGCCGGGGCGGCGACCGGCGCCGGGTCGGTCGTCGTCGTCGCGCCCCGCGACGGGCCCGGTGTGGCCGGCATGTCGGGGACCGCGATGCTGCTCGAGCTCGGGCGCGTGCTGGGCGGCGAGGCGCTCGACCGCGGAATCGTCCTCGCGTCGGTGAGCGGCGGGGAGGGGGCGGCCGGCGTGACTCGGCTCGCGGCGCGCCTGCCCCGGCCGGTCGACGCGGTCGTCGTCCTCGGTGACGTCGCCTCCGTCGATCGCGCCCAGCCCTATCTCGTGCCCTGGGGTGCGGACGGCGCGATCGCGCCGCCCCGGCTCCTGAGCACGCTTTCGGGCGCGCTCGCCGGTCAGGCCGGGATCCACGCGGCGACCCCGGGCGCGCTCAGCCAGGTCGCGCGGCTCGCGTTCCCGTTCACCGTCTCCGCTCAGGGGCCGTTCGTCGGCGAAGGGCTGCCTGCGGTCGATCTCTCCTTGTCGGGCGAGCGCGGGCCGAGTGCCGCGGGCGCCGCCGTCGGCGCCGGCGCGCTTGGCGGGATCGGCCAGGGGGTGCTCGCGGCGATCACGGCGCTTGACTCCGGGCGCTCCGTCGGCGCCCCGGCCGGGAACGTCCTTTTCGACGGCGAGATCGTCCCCGGCTGGGCGATCGCGCTGTTCGTGCTCGCGCTGATCGTGCCCGTCGCGCTCGTCCTCATCGACGGCCTGGCGCGCGCTCGGCGCCGGCGCTACCCCGTCGTCCCCGCCCTGGCGGCGATCGTCGCCTCGGCGGCGCCGTTCGTGTGCGCCGGGCTCGTGCTCGTGATCGGCGGCGCGCTCGGCGGCCTGCCGACGCCCCCCGGTCCCACCGACCCGGGGGCGATGCCCGTCACCGGCGGCGCGGTTGCCGTCATGGCGGTCGCGCTCCTCGTCGGCCTCGGCACCGGGATCCTCACGCACGTCGCGTTCGTGTGGATCGGCGCGCTGCACGACGCCCGCCCCGCGGCCGAGCAGGCGCGCGCCCCCCGGCCGATGGGGGCGCGGCCGCCCCGCCGCCGCCCGGACCGTCCCGACGACGGCACCGGGATCGCGTTGGGGCTCGTGCTGCTGCTCGTCGCGCTCCTCTTGTGGTTCTCGAACCCGCTCGCCGCGTTGCTGCTCGTCCCCGCGCTCCACCTGTGGGTGTGGGGCGTCGACGGCGACCTGCGCGTGCCCGGCGGCGCCTGGACGCGGGGGGCCATGCTGGCGCTCGGCGCCCTCCCGACCGCCGCGATTGTCCTCTCCTACGGTCATGCGCTCGGTTTCGGTCTCGGGCAGCTCGCGTATGAGGCGGTGCTGCTGCTCGCCGGGCACATCGTCTCCTGGGCGGCGGCGGTCGAGTGGGCGCTCGCGCTCGGCTGCCTCGTGACCGCGGCCGTGCTCGTCGTCGCCCAGGCCCGCCGCCCGGCGCCGGCGGTCGCCCCGATCACCGTCCGCGGCCCGCTTGGCTACGCAGGCCCAGGGTCGCTCGGCGGCACGAAGTCGGCGCTGCGCCGCTGAGCGGGCGGGACCGGGCGCGCTGAGCGGCCGGCGCCGGCTTTGACGCGTGCGAACATCTGGGGAGCCACGATGCGCCGCCTGCTGCGCGACATCTCCTCGGTCCTCATCCTCTCGGGCCTGCTGCTCCTGCTCGACGGCGGGATCACGCTGCTTTGGCAGGAGCCGGTCACGGCGGCGATCGCGCTGCTGCGCCGTCAGGACGTCAACCGCCGCTACCTCAGCTACACGAGTGCGCCGCTCACCCGCTCGCAGACGCGGACGCTGCGCACGATCAAGGTGAAGCGGGTGCGCATCGCCTACCTCGCGCGCGAGGATCTCGCGCGGATCCACGCCGGCGACGCGATCGGCCAGATCGACATTCCGCGGATCGGCAACACGTACAACGTCATCCAGGGGACGGACGAGAGCGACCTCGAGGCCGGGCCCGGGCACTATCCCACGACCGCGTTGCCGGGGATGGGGCAGACGGTCGGGATCGCCGGTCACCGCACGACGTACCTGGCGCCGTTCCGCTTCATCAACGACCTGCGGCGTGGCGACCGGATCATCGTGACGATGCCCTACGGCGTCTTCACCTATGTCGTCACGCGCCACCGGATCGTGCTTCCGAGCGACGTCGCGGTGGTGCGGGACGTCGGCTACGACCAGCTCGTGCTGTCCGCCTGCAACCCGCTCTACAGCGCCGCCCAGCGCTACATCGTGTTCGCACGGCTGCGCCACGTCGTCCCCCGCGGGCCGGCGCTCGCGGGATGAGCGGACCGCGGCGAGACGGCTCGCGGCCGACCGGCCTGGACGTTCGTCCACCCGGTTCCGGGAGCGTCCAGCCGGCCGTATCGGATGCCGACACACCCAGCGTGATCGGTCGGTCCTCGACACCGCAAGGACGCGTCAGCGACATGCGCATGAACGAAATCCAACAGCTCATCGACAGCGGCGAGTACCGAGTCGACACGCACGCCGTCGCCGACGCGATCCTGCGCCGGTTGCTCGCGGGGCGCGGCCGGCCCGGCGGAGCGCAGGCCGCAGCGCAGGACGGGTGACCGCGCGCCGCAGGCGGCAGCGCAGGACCGGTGGTCGCCCCAGGTAGGCCGCAGCGCAGGACGCGCCGCCGCGCTTCTCAGTGCGTCCAGCCCGAGAGCTCGCCGGCGACGTCGGCGAACCGCAGGCTCGGACCCGACGCATCGGCCGCGTGGACCGCACCCACCCAGGTGAGCGATCCGAGCTCACGGGCGCGCCACTCCCGCTCGAGCGCCGCCCGCGTGCCGGCCGGCACGCACACGCACAGCTCGTAGTCCTCGCCGGCGGTCGCGGCGAACACCTCGGGGCGGGCGCCGAGGGCGCGGGCGACGGCGTCGACGCCGCAGTCGCGCGGCAGGCTGGTCGCCTGAAGCTCGATCTGCACGCCGCTGCGGAGCGCGAGGTGACGGGCATCGGTCGCGATCCCGTCGGAGATGTCGATGAGCGCGCTCGCGCCGAGCTCGGCGAGCGCGGCGCCGGCGGCCAGGCGCGGCTCGGGACGGGCGTAGCGGCGGTGCAGTTCGGCGCGCACGTCCGGCTCGAGCGCCACCCCTTCCGCGCGGCCCTCGAGCAGCGCGAGGCCCGCCCCCGCCCCGCCGAGCGGACCGGTGACCGCGACGAGGTCGCCGGGCCGGGCGCCATCGCGGCCGAGCAGCCGTCCGGGATCATCGGCCCAGCCGACGACCGTCACCGACAGGGTGAGCGTCTCCGACCGCGAGACGTCGCCGCCGCAGAGTGCGACATCGTGGCGCTCCGCGACGGCCGCGGCTCCGGTGACGAGTGCGAGCCCGTCCTCCGGCGGAAAGTCGGCGGGCAGCGCGACGACGAGATAGGCCTCGCCCGGCCGCGCCCCCATCGCCCCGAGATCCGAGAGCGCGGAGGCGAGCGCCCGGTGCCCGATCTCGTGCGGGGCCAGCTCGCCGAGGCGGAAGTGGACCCCGTCGACGGAGCTGTCGACCGACGTCACGGCCCAGGGACCGCCGGCGCGCACGACCGCCGCGTCGTCGCCGGGGCCCCGGGCAATCCGGGGGTGCCGCGGGGGGCCGGCCCGCAGCTCCCGCTCGATCTCCGCGATCAGCTGAAGCTCGCGCATCCGATCATCGCGCCGCGGGGGATCGGACCGGGCGCCGCCGGGACGGGACTCGTCAGCGGTGGCGGTAGACGATCCGGGCGCGGTCGAGGTCGTAGGGCGAGAGCTCCACGCGCACGCGATCGCCCGGCAGGATGCGGATCCGGAAGCGGCGCATCTTGCCGGCCACGTGGCCGAGCACGACGCGGTCCATGTTGTCGAGCTTCACGCGGAACATCGCGTTCGGCAGGGCCTCCACGACCTCGCCCTCGAGCTCGACCTTGTCTTCCTTCGGCATTCAGTCAGCAATCCTTGTTCGGCGGGCAGGCGTGGATGCGGTGCCCGGGGACGACGAGGCTACCAGTCCGCGGCAGCGGATCGGGCACGTCGCGCGACGAAGGACCAGGGGGCGAAGCGTGACGGGCGAACGGATCGGAGCTCCGGTCAGCCGGTCGGCGGGGCGCCGCCACCGCCGCCACCGCCGCCGGTCCCGCCGCCACCACTGGTGCCGCCGCCACCACCGCCGCCGGTCCCGCCGCCGCCGGTCCCGCCGCCGCCGGTCCCGCCGCCACCACCGGTGCCACCGCCGGCGCCGCCACCGCCGCCGCCCGTGCCCGTGCCGCCGCCCGTGCCCGTGCCGCCGCTGCCCCCGTTCCCGCCCTTCTTCGGCTGGGACGGCGTCGTCGGCGTGTAGCTCGCCGGCGGGGGCGGGCTCGCGGAATGCGCGCCGACGAACGCGGTCCCGGTGAACGGCACGGCCGGCGCGGTCCAGTTGCCGCAGTACCCGTCGGCGGTCTCCTGCATGTACTGCTTCCAGACGGGCGCCGCGAGCACCCCGCCGAAGCCGTTCACCATCGGCACGTTGCCGTTCGGGTTGCCGACCCAGACTGCGGTCGAGACGCGCGGCGTATAGCCGACGAACCACGCGTTCGCGAGGTTCTCGGCGGTGCCGGTCTTGCCGGCCGCGGGGCAGCCCCAGCCGGAGCCGTAGGCGGTCGCCCCGGGGTGGGTGAGGACCTGCTCCAGCACCTGGTCGGCGGCGTAGGTCTCGGCGTAGGAGAAGACCCGATGGCCCCGCGGGTCGCCGAACCTCCGCACCGAGCCGTCCGGGAACACGATCTTGTCGATGATCGTCGGCGGGTGGTGAACGCCGCCGTCGGCGATCGTCGCGTAGGCGTCGGCCATCTGCAGCGGGGTCGTGCCCTGCGTGAGGCCCCCCAGCACCTCGGAGGGGTTGCCGTTGAGCGGGGCGGTGATCCCCATCGCGTGCGCCATCCGGTCGAGCTTGTCGCCCGGCTGGGTGTTGCCCATGTCCACCGAGAGCTGCGCGAACACGGTGTTGTCCGACATCCAGGTCGCGGTCGTGATGTTGATTGAGCCGCTGTACACGTAGTTATCGGTGTGAACCGACCACGTCGGGTCCGCGGGGAGCCAGCCCGCGTTCAGCGGCCGGGATGGGTAGTAGGTCGTGTTCGGGTTGCCGTGGAAGTCGTGAATCAGCTCCATGAGCGCGAACACCTTGAATGCGGAGCCGGTCTGGCGCATCGCCTGCGTCGCGTAGTTCACCTTCGTCTGGGCATAGTTGCCGGAGGTCGCGATCGCCATGATGTGTCCGTTCGCCGCGTTCACGGACGCGAGGCCGCCGCCGACCCCCGGCCCGCCGTCGGCGGCGAACAGCGACTCGTGGTCCTTGAGCGCCTGGGTGGCGAGCGCCTGGTCGTGCAGGTTGATCGTCGTCTCGATCTTCAGTCCGCCCTCGGCGAGTGTCGGGCACCTCCCGGGATGCTTCGGACACAGGTCGTTCGCTGCCTGCTGCACGATGTAGTTGAACACGTACGGGTCGAGGTGGCGGTAGTCGGGCACGTCGTGCTTGACCTCGAGCGGCGCGCGATCGGCGCGGTTCGCGACCGCCTGGGTGATGTAGCCGGAGCGAACCATCGAGGCGAGCACATGCGCCCGTCGCGTGCGCGCCTGACCCGGGTAGAGGAACGGGTTGTACTGCGAGGGCGCCTGCGGGAGTCCCGCGAGGAGCGCGGCCTGGACGAGGTCGAGCTTCCACACCGGCTTGTCGAAGAACATCCACGAGGCGGCGGCGGCCCCGTACGCCGTCTGTCCGCCGACCGTCCCGTACGGCACGTTGTTGAGGTAACCGTCGAGAATCCAGGTCTTCGAGTGCTTGGCCTCGAGCTGCTCGGCGAGCTTCGCCTGGACGATCTTGTACGTGATGTCGTGCGCGGCGCGCTGATAGCGGTACTTCGCCGGCAGGTACTCGTTGTCGACGAGCTGCATCGTGAGCGTCGAGGCGCCCTGCAATGCGGTCGAGCCGTGCAGGATGTCCTTGATCGCCGCGCGGATGATCCCCTCGTAGTCGAGCGCTCCGTGCTGGTAGAAGCGGCGGTCCTCGGTCGCGACCGTCGCCTGCTTGAGCACGCGCGGGAAGCGGTCGGAGCTGATGTGGATCTCGGGCGAGTAGAGCGCTCCCAGCAACGTTCCGTTTGCCGCGTAGATCTTCGACGGGGCGCCGTGCGTCTCTGGCTTGATCTGGCTGAGGTTCGGCGCCGCGCGGGCGACCTTGATGACCCATCCGGCGATCGCGAGCCCGCCGACCGCCGCCGCGCACAGCGCGAGGATCGCGCCCATGCCCAGGACGCTCCGGAGGGGAGAACCTCGGTGGCGCCGGCGGCGCCGCTGTCGTTCGCGTCGGCTCATGGAAGTGGGGGATGGGCCGCCTCGCCCGCGGCGCTCGTGCGCGCCCCGGCCGATGGGCGATTGTAGCTTCGGGCTTGGTTCTGCCCGCCGGTTGCGGGTCCTGCTCCCGGGCGCGCGCGTGCGAGGATCGGCGGCTGCGCATGGGACGCCGCACCCTCCTCCTCGACGCGATGGGAACGCTCGTGGCGCTGCAGACGCCGGCTGCGCGCCTGCGCTCCGTGCTGCGCGACCGGCTCGGCGTCTCGGTGACCGAGGCCGAGGCCCGCGCCGCACTCGGAGCGGAGATCGCCCACTATCGCGCCCACATGGGCGGGGCGCGCGACGCGGCGACGCTGTCGGACCTGCGCGCGCATTGCGCACAGGTACTGTTCGACGCGCTCCCGTCCCGGGCGGTGCTCGCGGCCGCCGACGCGGATACCCGGACGGACGTGCTGCTCTCGGCACTGCGCTTCACCGCGTTTCCCGACGCGGTGCGACTGCTCGAGCGGGCCCGTCGCGCCGGAACGCGCGCGGTCGTCGTCTCGAACTGGGACGTCTCGCTGCCCGAGGTGCTCGAGCGGGCCGGGCTCGCGCCGTTGCTCGACGGCGTCGTCGCGTCGGCACCGGTCGGGGCCGCCAAGCCCTCGCCGGCGATCTTCGCCCGCGCGCTCGAACTGGCCGGGACCGCGGCGGAGGACTGCGTCCACGTCGGCGACTCGCTCGCCGAGGACGTCGCCGGCGCCCGTGCCGCCGGGATCGAGGCGGTGCTGCTCGACCGCAGCGGCGAGACCGTCCCGGACGCCGGGGTCCGGGTGATCACCTCGCTCGACGAGCTCTCGCCCTCGGGGTCGCGGTCCGACTGAGGCGGCAGTCGTTGCTGCGCGAGCCCTAATGTCGCCCGCCATGCACGGCGACGCGCGCGACGACATCCCGCCCTGGAGGCTCTGGGCCGCGCCCGTCGGGATCGTCGTCGGCTTCCTGCTCGCCGAGCTCCTCACCCTGATCGTCTACGGCGTCGGCGCCTCGCAGGGAGCGTCGACATCGAACCCGACTCCCGCAATGGAGATCGTCGGCTCGATCGTGTTCGACCTCGGCTTCATCGCCGCGGCGATGCTGCTCGCGCAGCTCTCGGGAGGGCTCCAAGCCGCCTGGTTCGGCTTTCGCCGCGTGCGGCCGCGCACGGCGGTCGCGACCGTCGTGATCGCGGCGATCGCCTACTACGTGCTCACCGACGTCTACGCCTCGATCTTCTCCCTGCACGCGAAGGACAACCTGCCGAGCCAGTTCGGGCTGCACCGCAGCGACTGGGCGGTGGCCGGCACCGCACTGTTCGTGTGCGCAGTCGCGCCGATGTGCGAGGAGACGTTCTTCCGCGGGTTCCTGTTCGGCGTGCTGCGCAGGCTGCCGTTGCGCGTCGGCGCGCGTGAGCTCGGGCCCTGGGTGGCGTCGGTGATCGTCGCGATCCTGTTCGGCCTCGCGCACACCGGCTCGGCGAACCCCGAGTACCTGATCCCGCTCGGCTTCCTCGGATTCCTGCTCTGTCTCGTGCGCTGGCGCACCCGCTCGCTGTACCCGGGCATGGCCCTGCACAGCGCGAACAATGCGATCGCGCTCACGATCCAGCTGCACTGGTCGGCCGGCGCCGCGGCCGCGCTCGTCGTCGGCTCCTGGCTCGCGATCGCGGTCCTGCTCGGACCGCTCGGCGCGCGCCATCCCGCGATCGCCTGATGCTGCGTCCGGCCCGGTCAGGTCAGGCCGGCCGGACGGGTCGATCCACCCACCGGACTCCCGTGAAGCGCGAGAAGGCCGCATCGCAGCAGTTGAGCTCGGCGCCCCGCCCCGGCCGCCCGGATGCGCGCGTTTCGCAGTTTCCATGTTTACTCTGCGCCCATGCGTCGCCTCAGCCTCTCCGCCATCGTCGCCACCGCGGCCCTCGGCCTGTCCGCCGCGCCCGCGCTGGCGAACGCCGCGCCGCCCCGCAAGCCCGCGAGCGGGCCCGTCCACGCGGTCGCGCGGATCTACCTCCATGACGCGTTCTTCGTGCACCACCGCACGATCGACGTCGCCAGGCGACCGATCACCGTGAGCGGCTGGCTGAGCCGTTTCGTCCCCCACCAGAGGATGACGCTGATCGCGCGGGTCGGCCGGCACACGACGACGCTCCGGCTCAGGGTGCGGGCGAACCCGGGAGGGCGGACCGGCCGCTTCGGCGCGAGCATCACCGCGCCCGCTCCCGGCATCCTGCACCTGCGGGTCGTCCATCGCGCGAGCCCGCGCCTCGCCTCCCTGCACGCCGGGCGCGGCGTCGACATCGTGTCCGAGTCGACGAGCGACCCGCTGTTCGCACAGCTTGTCCAGCAGCGGCTGCTCGCGCTCCACCTCTACATGCCGCAGTCGGGCCGCTGGGACCTGCAGACCGAGCTCGCGATCGAGGCCTACCACCGGCTGATCGGACGCGGCACCTCGTCAGCGCTCGATCCCACGACGCTCACCGACCTGCTCGACGGCAAGGGCGCCTTCCCAGTCCACTTCCCCCATCAGGGACGTCACGCCGAGGGCGATCTCACGCTGCAGCTCATCGCGCTCATCGACGGCTCGAAGGTGCAGGACATCTACCCGATCAGCTCGGGCAAACCCTCGACGCCGACGATCCTCGGCAGCTACCGGATCTACGAGCGGGTCCCCGGCTATCTGCCCGACGGCATGTACTACTCGGACTTCTTCATCCGCGGGTACGCGATCCATGGCTACGACCCGGCGCCGAACTATCCGGCGAGCCACGGCTGCATGCGGTTGCCGATCTCGGACGCGATCTCGGCGTTCGACTGGCTCGCGCTCGGTGACTGGGTCGACGTCTACGGGATCCCGAACGAGAGCATCTGAGCCGGTGGGCGCGGATCTCCCTGCCGCCCGGGAGCGGCTCGTCGCCGCGCTGCGCGAGCACGCGCTCGTCATCGGCGAGGTGACGCTCACGAGCGGCGCCCGCGCCCGGTACTACGTCGACGTCAAGCGGGCGATCCTGCTGCCCGTGGGCTTCCGCGCGCTCGCCGAGCTCGTCGCCGCCCGGGCCGCGGAGTGGGGCGCGACCGCCGTCGGCGGGATGACGATGGGCGCCGACCCGATCGCCTGCGCGGCGCTCGCCGGCGGCGCCGAGGTGAAGGCCTTCTTCGTGCGCAAGGAGGCGAAGACGCACGGCCTCGCGCGGCGCATCGAGGGCCCGCTGCTCGAGCCGGGAGACCGCTGCCTGCTCGTCGAGGACACCGTCACGACGGGTGGGTCGACGATCCGCGCGCTCGAGGCGCTCCGCGACGAGGGCCATGCGGTCTGCGGCGTGCTCGCCGTCTGCGACCGCCTCGCCGGCGGCGACGAGGCGATCCGGGCGGCCGCCGGTGACGATGTGCCGTACGCCGCGCTCTGCACGATCGACGACATCTACCCGGAGCGGCCCGACCCCTGAGCGGCGAGCCGCGCGACCGCCGACTCCGGGATCTGACTCCTGGATCTTCCGGAGGGGTGGGCTCGGGTGGCCGGGGGGACCGGTTTCGGGACACGCCTCGCGCCGCCGGGCCCCCGTGTGCAGAGAGCCGCGCTGAGCGCGGCTGTGTGGACAAAGGCCGGTCGGGTCGAAGCCGTGTGTCCAGAAAGCCGCGCCGGCTCAGCGTCCGGTGGTCAGCCGTCGGCAGGCAGGCGTGGCCTGGCGCAGGGCGCGCACCGTCCAGCCGGAGTCCCGGGCGTGCGGGTGGAAGACGACGATCGGGTTGCGCGGGTGTCCGCGCTGGGGGTAGATGTAGCCGACCCGGTTGACGTTGACGCCGACGTCGAACGCGAGCGGGGTCTGGCCGCCGAGGCCGATGCTCGGGTGGCGGTTGGTTCCCGGGGCGGACCCGGCGGAGATCATCTCGCCGCAGCGCCGGAGCCGCGCGGGGCCGCCGAGCCGGTCGATCGTCCGCGCGAGCGCGTCGAGCTGGGCGGTGCGCGCGTGCTGGGCCTGGAGGTCGTGGGCCTCGCGGCGCGCCGCGTCGACGAACGCCGGTGTCGTCCAGGCGATCAGCGTGGCGGCGAGGAGCGTCGAGGCGCCGAGAAGCCGCCCGCCGAGCGAGGCGCCGAGAAGCCGCCCGACGAACGAGGCGCCGAGCACGACGACGATCGCGCTCGGCTCGAACATGTAGCGCCCGAGCGCCGGCCAGCCGTGGATCCCGAAGCCGACCTCGACGGCGACCCAGACGAGCACGCCGGCGGCCAGGCCGAGCGCGAAGCGCTCGCGACGCCACGCGGCGAGCGCGACCGCGGCGCCCGCGGCCGCCCACATCCCCCACGGCACCTGGAAGACGAGCCGCGCGAGCACGGCGACCGCCCGGTGCAGGGCGGCTCCGTGCGGCGCGTAGCCGGACGCGTCCGCGTTGTCGGCCGCCACGAGCCAGGAGCGGGAGGTGAGCGCCGGGATCCCGAACCAGAGCAGCGCGACCGCTGCGCCGCCGCCGAGGACGAGCCAGCGGACCGCGGGCCGCTCACGCCACAGCCATGCACCGGCGGCGAGCAGGAACGGCCACGCCTCGGGCCGGCCGAGCGCGGCGAGCAGCAGCAGCGCGAACGCTGCGCCCGGGCGCGCGTCCAGGCGGCAGACGGCGGCGCCGAGCACGAACGCCACGACCATCGGGTCGCTCTGGGCGCTCAGCACGTAGTGCAGGTAGCCGAACGGGTACTGGTCGTGGACGGCGAGCAGCCCGGCCACCGCGAGCACGGCGGCGACGACCGAGGGCACCCGGGGCGCGGTCGTGGCGACACCGGGACGAGGCGGGGGAGGTTTCCGGCGCTCGGCGTGGGGAACCTTCGCCGCATCCCGATCGGGAGCCGCCGCGCCGGCCAGCGCCGACGCCAACCGGCCGGCACACGCGAGCCCGACGAGCGAGACGAACGTGACGGTCAGCATCCACAGCCAGAGCTCGGGACCGCGCCCGAACAGCCCGAACACGACCGTGAACACCCAGGGCAGCGGCTTCCACGACGGCGCGGCGTTCGTGTCGAGGCCGCCGTGGAGCGTCATCCGGCCCCAGTCGAGCCAGCCGTAGGCGTCGAAGCTCGGCCGCGTGCCCGCGGCGAGGGTGATCGCGACCGCGGCGGCGAGGAGCAGCACGAGCGCGGCCGCCGCGCGCGCCCGCCCCCTCGGGGCCGTCGAACAGGCGTCCAAAGCCCCCGAACGGTCCCGGACGGCTGTCCTCGAAGCGCTCATCTCAGATCAGATCGGATGCCCCCGGCAGGAATCGAACCTGCATCCCGCGCTTAGGAGGCGCGTGCTCTATCCGTTGAGCTACGAGGGCGGGTCGGCGAGGAGCCGAGCGTACCGGTGCGCCCGAGCCGGCGGGACGGACGGCGAGTCCCCCGCCGCGGCCGATCCGCCGCGACGCCCGGCCGCGGCGCGTTCCGCGGAGGCCGCCGCCGGCAAGCTCGCTTAACCGCATCACAAGTTAGGATCCTTGACACCGGAAGAGAAAGCGTGTGAACTCACGCCTCTCGCCTGGGCCCTCGTCGGAACGAGGGTCCTTAGGCGTGGAGGAACGTCAACTGCTATGAGGCGGTGCAAATTGAAGACGATGGGTCGGCGGGTGCTGGGGCGCCCGCTCACGAGCTGCATGCTCGCGGGAGCGGTCGCGCTCTCGGTCGCGGCATGCGGCGGGGGCGGTCATAAGAGCGGGGGCGGCGGAAACGGCGGCGGGGGCACGACGGCGGCCAAGCCGAGCACCGGCGGCACGATCAACAAGGCGCTCGGGACCTCCGTGTTCGGGACGCTGCCGCCGAGCAAGGGCTCGCCGACGTCCGGCGGCACGATCTCGGTCAGCCAGGCGACCGACGCGGTGCCGACGTTCATCTTCCCGATCATCGACGGCGCGCATGTGACGACCGGCACGATCGCGTTCGTGCAGCAGCTGTTCATGCCGCTGTACGCGGGCCCCGACGGCGCCGAGCCGAAGATCATCTACTCGCAGAGCGCGGCGGCCGGCCCGCCGATCGCCTCGGACGGCGACAAGACGTACACGATCCACCTCAAGAAGGGCCTGAAGTGGGCCAACGGCGCGCCGATCGACGCGAACGATGTGCTGTTCGAGTACTACATCCTTCGCGCCGGCGTGAAGGAGAGTGCCGCGAACTGGGCGCAGTACATCCCCGGCCAGTTCCCGATGAGCGTGACGAGCGCGACCGCGCCGAACAAGTACACGGTCGTCTTCCATCTCAACAAGGCCTACAACCCGGGCTACTTCCTCAACAACCAGATCCAGGACACCGACAACACGTTCCCGCTGCCGAGCACCGATTGGAACGAGACGGCGCCCGGCCAGCACACGAACAACTGGAAGAACCCGGCGGTCGCCAAGAAGATCTTCGACTTCCTGTTCAAGCAGGGATCGGTCGTCGGCAAGTTCGCGTCCAACCCGCTGTGGCAGGACGTGAGCGGCCCGTTCAAGCTCAAGAGCTTCTCGCCGACGAACAGTTCCTACGTGCTCGTCCCGAACCCGAACTACGGTGGCTCGCCGAAGGCGAACGCGACGATCGACGTCAACACGTACACGTCGACGACCGCGGCGCTCAACGCGCTCAAGGGCGGCTCGCTCGACATCGACTTCGGTGTCGACCCGTCCGAGATCGCGCAGATCAACCCCCTGAAGTCGCAGGGCATCGACCTCTACGGCGGCCCGGGCTGGGGTTGGTTCGGCGCCCAGTACAACTACCTGGACAAGACGAACCACTTCGACAAGATCATCAGCCAGCTCTACATCCGCCAGGCGCTCGCGCACCTGCAGAACGAGCCGGCGATCATCAAGGGCATCTACAAGGGCGCGGCCGTGACGGCCTACGGACCGACGCCGTCGGCGCCCCTCTCGCCGTACGCGCCGTCCGACGCAACGACGGCTCCCTACCCGTACAACCCGCAGGCCGCCGTCCAGCTGCTGAAGTCCCACGGCTGGAAGGTCGTGCCGAACGGCCAGACGACCTGCCAGAAGGCGGGCTCGGGGCCGGGCGAGTGCGGCGCCGGGATCCCGAAGGGCACGCCGTTCAAGTTCGTGTGGGCCAACCGCCCGCAGGCTGAATCTCCGGCGTCGGTGCTCGCCTCGCAGGCGATCGCCTCGGAGGCCAAGCAGGCGGCCGGCATCAACATCGAGCTGCAGACGAAGACGTTCAACTTCCTCGTCTCCAACTACAACAACGCCAACCCGGCCGCGAAGAAGTACGTCAACGACTGGGGCGTCAACAACTACGGCGGGATCTACGAGGACTACTACCCGACCCAGGCGGGGATCATGGACCACCCGGGCACGGGCCTCAACATCGGGTCCTACCACACGCCGGAGGCGGACAAGCTGATCAACGCCTCGGTGTACGGCTCGACCGCGAGCAACGTCAAGAAGGAGGCCTCGTTCTTCGAGAAGTCGGCGGCCGTGCTCTATGGAGCCGATCAGGACTACCTGATCGCGGTCAACTCGAAGAAGGTCGCCTCGACCGACCCGGCCGGCTGGCTGACGATGACCCAGCAGCAGCCGGAGCCGCAGTACTGGTACCAGGTCAAGTAGGGGACACGCGAGCCGAAAGCGATCGCGCTAGGACCCTGACCATGGGCGTACGACACGAGGAGCCGCGCGGATGATCGGGTACATCATCCGCCGGCTCATCGTGGCGTTCATCGTCACGATCGGCATCACCGCGGTGACGTTCGCGTTGCTGCACCTGATGTCGCCGAGCCCGGTGTACGCGGTGCTGGGCAACAAGTCGCAGCCGGCCGCGGTCGCCGCCTGGAATAAGGCGCATGGCTACGACCGGCCGGAGTACGAGCAGTTCCTCAGCTACCTGTGGGGAATCCTGCGGCTGAACTTCGGCTACTCCTACAAGCTGAGCCAGAGCGTGAGCGCGCTCTTCCAGGAGAACCTCGGGCGCAGCGCCTACCTGTCCGGGGCGGCGCTCGTGCTGTCGATCATCATCGCCGTGCCGCTCGGGATCGCCCAGGCGGTGAAGCGCAACACCGTCGGCGACTACACGGCGACGACGCTCAACTTCGTGCTGTACTCGATGCCGTCGTTCTTCCTCGGCCTCATCCTCATCCAGTTCTTCGCGCTCGACCTGCACATCTTTCCGCCGGGCGTTTCGGACACGATCACGACGACGTGGGGCGCGATCACGCATCCCCGGCAGCTGTTCCTGCCGGTCATCACGCTCGCGCTCATCAACGTCGCGTCGTTCAGCCGCTACATGCGCTCCTCGGCGCTGGACAACCTCGCGCAGGACTACATCCGGCTGGCGCGCGCGAAGGGCCTCTCGGAGCGCGCGGTGCTGTTCCGGCACCTGCTCCGCAACGCGTCGCTGCCGCTGATCACGCTCATCGGCCTCTCGGTGCCCACGCTCGTCGCCGGTAACCTCCTCATCGAGGTTCTGTTCAACTACCAGGGCGTCGGATTGCTGTTCTTCACGGCGCTCGGCAACGCGGACTACAACATCCTGCTCGCCTACACGATCCTCGGGGGCATCCTCACGGTGCTCGGCAACCTGCTCGCCGACGTCGCGATCACCGTCGCCGACCCACGGGTGCGCCTGCGATGACCGACCCCACCCGCCCGATCGTCGAGGGTGAGGCGGCGCCCGTCGGAGGCGGCTTCGGCGTCGCGCTCGATCTTCCGTCCGGCCACGACGGCGCCGCGCCCGAGGGCGGGGAGGTCCAGGCGATCCAGAGCGGCTGGCGCCTGGCGGTTCGCGAGTACTTCGACAACCGCCTCGCGGTCATCGGCCTGGTCGTCCTCATCTTCTTCGTGCTCTTCAGCTTCGTCGGCCCGATCATCCACCCGACGAACCAGACGCTCACCGAGCCGCTCAGCACCGATCTGGCGCCCGGCGGCGCGCACCTGCTCGGCACCGACGGCAACGGCTTCGACGAGCTCGGGCGGATCATGAAGGGCGGGCAGGCGGCGCTTGAGGTCGGCTTCCTCGCCGCGCTCATCGCGACAATCGTCGGGACGCTCTACGGCGCGATCGCCGGGCTCGTCGGCGGTGTCGTCGACGGGATCATGATGCGCTTCGTCGACGTCCTGCTGTCGATCCCCTACCTGCTGATCGTACTCGTGCTCGCGACGAAGTACAGCTCGAACGTGCTCAACATCTCGGTCGTGCTGGCGGCGTTCTCGTGGCTCGTGCCCGCGCGCCTGGTCCGCGGGGAGGTGCTCAGCCTGCGCGTGCGGGACTTCGTGCACGCCTGCCGGGTGATGGGCGGCGGCAGCACGCGGATCGTCTACCGCCACCTCATCCCGAACGCGCTCTCGGTCGTGATCGTCAACATCACGTTTCTCATCGCCGACTCGATCCTCGCCCTCTCCTATCTCGGCTTCCTCGGGTTCGGCCTGCAGTACCCGGCGACCTCGTGGGGGGACATGCTCGGGAACGCGCAGCAGAACGTCTCGGCCGGCTACTGGTGGCTCGTGTACCCGGTCGGCGGCTGCCTGGTGGCCGTCGTCCTCGCTGTCAACCTGATCGGCGACGCGCTGCGCGACGCGCTTGACGTGCGGCTCCGCCGCCGCTGACGCCGCCCGTGTAACGAAGGAGTCCGATGCCGCCGGCGCTCGAAGTCACCGACCTCACCACCCACATCCAGCTGTCGCGGTCCGTCGTGCACGCGGTCGGCAACGTCGACGTGTCGATCGAGACCGGGCAGACCGTGGGGCTCGTTGGCGAGTCGGGCTCAGGCAAGTCGATGCTCGGCCTCTCGATCCTCGGCCTGCTGCCGGCGGGCGGGCACATCGTCGGCGGGTCGATCAAGCTCTCAGGCCAGGAGCTCGTCGGCCTGTCGGAGCCGGAGATGCGCAAGCTCCGCGGCGACGCGGTCGCGATGATCTTCCAGGACTCGCAGTCCTCGCTGAACCCGACGAAGTCGATCGGCGACCAGGTCGCTGAGCCGATCATGCTCCACCGCAAGGTCTCCAAGGCGCAGGCGCGTGAGCGGGTGCTCGAGGTGCTGGAGCTCGTCGGGCTGCCCCGCCCCCAGGAGCGCCTCGCCGACTACCCCCATCAGCTCTCGGGGGGGCTTCGGCAGCGCGTGATGATCGCGATCGCGCTCGCCTGTGAGCCCCGGGTGCTGCTCGCCGACGAGCCGACGACCGCGCTCGACGTGACGATCCAGGCGCAGATCCTCGCGCTCCTCGACGACCTCAAGGAGCGGCTCGGCATGGCGACGCTCCTCGTCACCCACGACATGGGCGTCGTCGCCGGCCGCACCGACCGGATCAACGTGATGTACGCGGGGCGGATCGTCGAGACGGCCCCCACCGACCGGCTGTTCAGCGCGATGCGCCACCCGTACACGCAGGGTCTGCTCGGGTCGATCCCGCGCCTGGACCAGGACACGCGCCAGCCGCTCGTGACGATCCGCGGCCTGCCGCCGGACCTCACAAACCCGCCGGAGGGCTGCCGCTTCGCCGCCCGCTGCCCGCGCGCCACCGAGCAGTGCCGCGTCCACGAGCCGCCGCTCTCCGGGGATGACCCCTCGCACCGGTTCGCCTGCTGGCATCCGGTCGACGGCCCACTGCAGCGCCGCATCGATCCCTCGCTCGTCACCCACCCGGAGCGGGCGAAGGACACCTCCCATCTGCTCGAGGTCGAGAGGATCGTGCGCGAGTACCCGGTGACCTCAGGCGCGATCCTGCAGCGCCGGGTCGCCTCCGTCAAGGCCGTCTCGGGCGTCGACCTGCACCTCGACCGGGGCGAGACGTTCGGCCTGGTGGGCGAGTCCGGCTGTGGCAAGACGACGCTCGGCAAGCTGATCGTCGGCATCGAGAAGCCCGACGGCGGGCGGATCGCGCTCGAGGGCGAGGAGATCTACCGGTTCAGCGGCAGCAAGCTCCGCAAGGCTCGGCGCGACCTGCAGATGATGTTCCAGGACCCGTACTCCTCGCTCGATCCCCGCATGCGCGTCGGTGCGATCCTGCGCGAGCCGCTCGTCATCCAGGGGATCGGCACCCGCCGCGAGCAGGACGCGAAGATCCGCGGGCTGCTCGACGAGGTCGGGCTGCCGCAGAACGCGCTTGAGCGCTACCCGCACGAGTTCTCCGGCGGTCAGCGGCAGCGCATCGGCCTCGCCCGCGCGCTGATGCTCGATCCGAAGGTGATCGTCGCCGATGAGCCGGTGTCCGCGCTCGACGTCTCGATCCGCTCGCAGGTGCTCAACCTGATGAAGCGCCTGCAGGCCGAGCGTGACATGGCCTCGATCGTCATCTCCCACGACCTCGCGGTCGTCAAGTACCTCGCGAACCGGATCGGCGTCATGTACCTCGGCAAGGTCGTCGAGATCGGCTCGGGCGACGACATCTACCTGCGGCCCGCCCACCCCTACACCGAGGCGCTCATCAAGACGATCCCGCTGCCCGACCCGGCGGCCGAGCGGGCCAAGGACGAGGTCGGCATCCGGGGCGAGCTGCCGAGCCCGGTCAACCCGCCGTCCGGCTGCCGGTTCCGCACGCGCTGCCCACGCGCGAGGGACATCTGCGCCGCCGAGGAGCCGCCGCTGCGCCCGTTCGGCCCGGGGCACAGCGCGGCCTGCCACTTTCCGCTGCAGGAGCCGCTCCAGTCGGAGTCGGCGGCGGCGGACGGGGCGAGCACGCCCGCCTGAGCGTCCGGGACGCCCGGCTTGAGCGCGCCCGCCTGAGCGTCCGGACGCCCGGCGCCTGCGGTCGCCCGCCGGCCTAGGTGTAGATCCTGAGCACGTTGTTCCGCCAGTGAGTTAGCCATCCGGTGCTCCTTGGAGGCTGAGAGCTGCCAAGCCACCTCAGTCCCAAGGAGGACACCGGATGAAGCTGCACCGTAACGCCAAGCTCAGCGTC
>DATGKS010000034.1:0-23021 GCA_035294545.1 Solirubrobacteraceae bacterium
AGGCAAGGACGCGGGCACCGACGGCGAAGCCGTTGGTCCGAAGGTGTGCCTCTGGCACATCGAGTGTCCGAGGACGCCGCCTGGCGCCGCCAGACGCGCCTCGAATGCGTGCGTATTTGCGGGAGCGACCACTAGTGCCCCCGGCCTCGTCGGAGCGTGGCCCGCGCGTCGGGGTGCTCGCGCTGCAGGGCGACTTCGAGGCCCACGCCCGCCTGCTCGGCTCGCTCGGCGCCGAGGCCGTCGAGGTGCGGGTCGCCGCCGACCTCGAGGGGCTCGACGCGCTCGTGCTTCCGGGCGGCGAGTCGACGACGATGACGCTCGGGATCGCGCGCGAGGGGCTCGGCGATCCGCTGCGTGAGCTCGCCGCGGCCGGCACCCCGATCCTCGGCACCTGCGCCGGGATGATCATCCTCGACCGCCGCCACCTCGGGATCCTCGACATCGTCACCGAGCGCAACGCGTTCGGTCGTCAGGTGCGCTCCTTCGAGGCCGACCTGTCGATCGCGGGCGTCGACGGCGGCCCCGTCCACGCGGTGTTCATCCGTGCGCCCTGGGCGGCCGAGACCGGTCCGGGCGTCGAGGTCCTCGCCGAGGTCGACGGCCACCCGGTCGCCGTCCGCCAGGGCAACGTCGTCGCGATCTCGTTCCATCCGGAGCTGAGCGGCGAGCCGCGCCTGCACGAGCTCGTGCTCGGACTGGCACGCTCCCGCTGACCGGCGACCGACCAGGGTGTCAGGCCTGACACCTCGGCTGCGTGGGCGGGGCGCCTGAACGAGCGCGGCCAACCCGGCCCGGCCTGGCCGGGCTCGCCTGACGCTCGGCTCCGTCGCGTTTCGACGTGAGCTCGACGGTCACACGACCAGGCCGTGGCGCATCGTGTTCTCGCTCACGGCGTGCTGGGAGACGAACTGCAGCAGGTAGTCGGGACCGCCCGCCTTCAGGCCGGTGCCCGACAGGCGGTTGCCGCCGAACGGCTGGCGGGCGACCATTGCCCCGGTGATGCCGCGGTTCACGTAGAGGTTGCCGACCGGGGTCCGCTCCCGCACGCGGCGGACGACCGCCGGGTCGCGGGTGAAGAGCCCTCCGGTGAGCGCGAACGACAGCGAGTCGACGAGATCGCAGGCGTGGTCGACGTCCCGCACGCGCTGGACGGCGAGCACCGGGCCGAAGATCTCCTCGCCGAGCACCGGCGAGTCGTCCGGCAGGTCGGTGGCGAGCGTCGGCGGCGCGAACCAGCCTTCGCGCTCCTCGACGTCGGCCTGGGCGACGATCGTGCCGGTCTCCCGCGCGATCCCGACGTAGCGCGCGACACGCTCCGCGGCCTCGCGCTCGATCACCGGCGGCACGTCGACGCCGAGCGTCTGCGCCTGGCCGACGAGCAGCGCGCGCACCGCGCCCGCCAGCCGCTCGAGCAGCTGGTCGGCGATCGCCTCGTGGACGAGCACCCGCGCGGCGGCCGAGCACTTCTGCCCCGCATAGTTGAACGCCGATCCGATCACCGCGGGGACGACGTCGTCGAGGTCGGCGTCGCCGTCGACGATCACGCAGTTCTTGCCGCCGAGCTCGGCGATGACCGCCTTGAAATGGTGCTCGCTCGTCTCCGCGGCCGCCCGCACGATCGAGCGCCCGACGGGGAGCGAGCCCGTGAACGCGATCAGGTGCACGCGCGGGTCGCGGACGAGCGTCTCCCCAGCCTCCCCGGCGCCGGGCAGGATCGCGAGCGCGTCCTCCGGGACGCCGCCGGCGCGCAGAGCGTCGATGAGCCGCGAGGCCATGAGCGGCGACTGCTCGGCGGGCTTGAGCACGACGGCGTTGCCGGCGGCGAGCGCCGCCGAGGTCATCCCGCAGGGGATCGCGAGCGGGAAGTTCCAGGGGGAGATGACGGCGGCCACGCCCCGCCCGCGGTAGGCGAGCTCGTTGCGTTCTCCGGGGACCTGGAGCAGCGGCCGGCCGCGCCCGAGCTCGATCGCGCCGCGCGCGTAGTACTCGAGGAAGTCGATCGCCTCGCACACGTCCGCGTCCGCCTCGACCCACGGCTTCGCGCATTCGCGGACCTCGAGAGCGGCGAGCTCCAGGCGCCGCTCGCGCATCCACGCCGCCGCGCGCACGAGGCAGGCCGCCCGCTCCTCGGCCGGAACAAGCCGCCACGCCGAGGCGGCCCGCGCGGCGAGCGACACCGCCTCGTGGACCTCCGCGGCAGTGGCGGCGGCGCACTGCGCGACGACGCGCTCCGGTGTGCCCGGATCGGTCGAGGTGAAGTCCGACGCCCGCCGCGCCTCGCCGCCGATCCGCACCGGGACCGGAAGCGGCAGCTCCCGATCGACGGCCGCGAGCGCGTCCTCGAGTCCCGCCCGCACCGAGGCGCGCCGCAGCTCGAGGATCGGTTCGTTCGCGAACGGCGGCAGCGAGCTTGGGCGCGGCGTGGTCGCGGTCATCGGCACGTCCCGCTCACGGCGCCGCCAGCAGCTCCTCGAGCGGCGCCCCGCTCGCCTGGGCGGACAGGAACGAGTCGTTGCTCGTGTTCTCGAGCAAGCGCCGTACGAGATAGGCCATGCCGGCGACGAGGTCGCCGACCGGGCAGTACGCGCGCACCCGGTACTCGCGCGCCGCCAGCGCGGTCGCGAGATCGTCGCCGAGACCGCGCAGGACCTGCAGCTCCAGGTCGCCGGGATCGTCGGGCCGGGTCACCCGGTCATAGGCGATCGCGTGGGCGACCGAGCGAAGATTGTGGGAGGCGATCGCGACTCGCACCGCCGGCCGGGCGTCGAGCAGCACCCGGGTGAGCGCCTCGTAGTTGCGGTCGCATTCGGACTTGTCCTGGAACACCGGGACGTCCCAGCCGTGCTGGCGCGCCTCGACGAGCTCGTGGTCCCAGTAGGCGCCCTTGACGAGGCGGACGGTGAGCGGCGAGCCGCGCGGCACCGAGCGTACCCACCCGAGCACCTGGTCGAGCGTCTGCGGCGAGTCGCGCAGATAGGCCTGGAGCACGAGCCCCGATGACGGGCCCTCGCGGAACTCCTCCTCGCCGAGCAGCTGCAGCACGAGCGCGAGCACGGCCTCGCGCGAGTCGAGCGACTCCATGTCGATGTGCAGGTGAGCGCCGCGGTCGCGGGCCTCACGCAGCAGCGACCGCAGCCGCGCGGCGGCGTCGCGCTGCCCCCGCTCGGGCGCGTCGGGACGCAGCAGCGGCGTGAGCGCCGAGATCTTCACGCACACGTTCGTGCGCGGCAGCGGGCCCGCGCCGTCGGCCTCGAGCAGCGGCCGCGGCGGCCAGGCGGGCGTCTCGGCGGCGAGCACGCGCACGGCCTCCAGGCAGCGCTCGGCGTAGCGGTCGGCCTCCGCCTGGGTGACGGTCGCCTCGCCGAGCAGGTCGACGGAGCTCGCCACGCCGGCATCCCACAGCCGGCGGAGCGTCGGGAGCGCGCCGCGGGGGGACTCGCCGACGATGAAGCGGTGCGCGAGGTGGCGGACGCCCCCGGCCGCCGCGGCCCCGAGCGCCGCGCGGCCGGCGCGGCTGCCCGAGACCCTCATCGCCGCCGAGATCGGCGGGGGAGGACCCTCCGGGAGCTCTGCGAGGAAGCCGGTGAGATGGCGCGCGAGATCGTCGAGCGAGCGACACGCGGGGGCGACGTCGACGAAGCGGAACAGCGCTGCGCGGAGCTCCTGGTCGCTCGTCGCGAGCTCCATCGCGCGCTCGTCGAGCGCCCGCAGCCCGAGCCTCGACCCGTGGGGGAACGCGGCGGCCAGCGACTCCCCGACCGCGCGCAGCTCGCGCTCGACGGGGTCGGCCGCCTCGGGCGGTCGTGGGTCGCCGGTCTCGGGCACGGTCGCCATACATCGACAACGCTACCGACAGCTGGAGGCTCCGCGTTCAGCCGTGCCCGAGCAGCAACCGCTGGGCGCCGTGGCAGGATGAGGGGATGCGAACGAGAACCCCCGGCCTGCTCCGGCGGCGGGCGCTGCTCGGCGTGCTCGCGCTGCCGTGCCTGCTCGCGGCCTGCGGGTCGAGCGCCCGGAAAGCGCCGTCGGCGAGCGGACCAAGCACGGTGACGCGCACGGTCACGCGCACTCCGAGCACCTCGGCGACGAGCTCCGCGACGACCACGACGTCGAGCACGCCGACGACGAGGACGCCACCGCAGCCGGCGGGCACGCAGTGCGTCGCCGCCGATCTCGCGCCGTCGTTCATCGGCGGCAACGGCGCGACCGGCCACGCCGAGCTCGGCTTCGCGCTGCGCAACACCTCGTCGCACGGCTGCCGCACGGGCGGCTACCCGGGGATCCAGTTCCTCGATGCCGCCGGCCGGCCGCTGCCGACCCATCCGATCCACACGACAAGCGACTTCTTCGGCCACACGCTGCTGCGCGAGCTCACCGTCGCCCCCGGCGTGACCGTCTCGTTCCGCCTCGGCGTGAGCCACCTCGGCGCCGGCGGCTCGAACGCGGGCTGCGTGACCGCCAAGGTCCTCCAGGTGATCGCGCCGAACGACACGGCGACGATGCGCGTGCCCCTGCGCGGCGGGATCTCGGAGTGCGCCGGGAAGGTGACGGTCTCGCCGATCCAGCCGGGAACGAGCGCCTACCGGTAGGACCCCGGATGAGCGCCTGCCGGCGGCGCCCCGGACGCCGGGCCCGCTCTGGTCAGCCCTCGCCGGGCGGCAGCCGCCGCCGCACCCAGGCCCGGCCCTCGGCGAGGATCCCGGTGATCCGCTCGGCGGGCACCGGGCGGGAGAACAGGTAGCCCTGGGCGGCGTCGCAGCCGAGTCGCTGCAGCTCCGAGAGCTGCAGCTCGGTCTCGACGCCCTCGCCGGTGACGCGCAGCGACAGCGCCGTCGACATGCCGACGATCGCCTCGGTGATCCCGGTGTCGCGCGGCTCGGTGCCGAGTCCGTCGATGAACGAACGGTCGACCTTGAGCACGTCGAGCGGCAGGCGGGTGAGGTACGACAGCGACGAGTAGCCGGTGCCGAAGTCGTCGAGCACAAGGCTCACGCCGAGCGCCTTGAGCTCCGCGAGCGTCTGGAAGAGCTCCTCGCTCTGGCCCATGACGACGCTCTCGGTGAGCTCGAGCGCGAGCAGGCTCGGATCCAGGCGCGCCCCCCGGAGCGCGGCGGCGACGGTGTCGACGAGCGCGGGAGCATCGAACTGCGCGGCCGACAGGTTGACCGCGACCGAGATCGGCATCTCGTCCGGGCGGCTCGCGTACCACGCGGCGGCCTGCCGGCAGGCGCGCTCCAGCACCCACCGGCCGATCGGCTCGATCAGCCCGTTCTCCTCGGCGATCGGAATGAACTCGAGCGGTGGGACGCGCCCCCGGGTCGGATGGTCCCAGCGCAGGAGCGCCTCGACGCCGATCACCGCGTGCGCGTCGAGGCCGACGATCGGCTGGAACTCGAGCGTGAGCTCGTCACGCTCCAGCGCGCGCCGCAGGTCGTTCTCCACGCGCAGGCGGCTGATCGCGCGGCCGCGGATGCCCTCGTCGAACAGTTCGTAGCGGGCCCGGCCGCGCTCCTTGGCGCGATGCATCGCCGCGTCGGCGTCGCGGACGAGGTCCTCGGCGCGCTCCCCGCCCGCGGCCAGCGTGATGCCGATGGAGACGCTCACGAAGTGCTCGCTGCCGTCGAGCACGAAGGGGCGGTTGAACGCGCCCGCGATCCGCTGCGCCATGTCGACCGCGTCCTGCTCACCGGCGATGTCCTCGAGCAGGATCCCGAACTCGTCCGCGCCGAATCGGGCGATCGTGTCGGAGGCACGGAGCATCTGCTTGAGGCGGGGCGCGACGGCGGCGAGCAGATCGTCGCCGACGGCGTGCCCGAGCGAGTCGTTGATGAGCTTGAAGCGATCGAAGTCGAGCAGCAGCACCGCGGCGCTGGAGCCGCGTCGCCCGAGGTGCGCGAGCGCGTGCGACAGGCGATCCATGAACAGCGCGCGGTTCGGCAGCCCGGTGAGCGGATCGTGCAGCGCCCGGTGACGGATGTCGTCCTCGGTCCGCTGGCGCTCGAACGCGTCGGCGAGCACGTTGGCGAGCGCCTGCACGAAGTCGACATCCATCGCCGAGAACTCGCGGGCGGCGTTCGCGTGGACGCCGAGCACGCCGAACGGCCCGCGCCGGCCCTCGATCACGATTGACAGGCCGCTCCGCGTCCCCGACGTCCGCAGCGGCTCGGTCATTCGAAAGCGGGTCTCGGTCTCCCAGTCGGTGACGACGACCGTGCCGTGGGCGACCGCGTAGCCGGGCTGGGTGGCGGGGTCGAACGGCAGCGGTTCGAGCGACTCGGGCGGGATGCCGTGGGAGGCGAGGAACGTGAACTGGCGGCGCTCGTCGTCGAGCTCGATGACGCCGCCGCGGTCGAGCCCGAGCAGCTCGACGGCCGCGGTCGCCGCCTCCTGGGCGAGCTCGGTGGCCGACGCTCCCTCCAGGGCATGCTCACCGAGCGCGGCGAGCGCCGCGTGCTGGGCGGCGGCACGCTGCAGGTCGGCCTCGGTCCGCTTGAGCTGCGTGATGTCCGACAGGACGCCGTGCCAGCGCAGCTCGCCGTCCTCGCCGCGCACGAGCAGCGCGTCGTCGCGGACCCACACGACGTGGCCGTCGCGGTGCAGCAGCCGGTACTCGTTGTAGCCGCCGCCCTCGTCGTCGAGGTCAAGCTCCTCCTCGCCGGCGAGCACGCGCTCGGCGTCGTCGGGATGCAGGCGGCGCCGCCACAGCGTCGGGTCCGCGCACCACTCCTGCGGCGTGTAGCCGAGGATCGTCTCGATCTGGGGGCTCGCGTAGTACCAGCGCCCGTCCGGTCCGAACGCGGACGTGTAGAGCACCGCCCGGTTCTTGTGCATGACGCCCGCGTCATCGCCGGGGTGGATGGCGAAGGCCGTCTGCGGCTGCCCGACCGCGGTGCCTGCTTCGGTGGCGCGCTGAGCAGACATCATCCACGGGGATCGGCAGCTGCGCCCGGATCTCGATCCGGGGCGATCCCGGCTCCCCGTGCGGCGAACTACGGAGCGCGCGTCAGCCGCGGATCACCGACAGCACCTCGTCGCGCTTCTCCTCCATGTGCTCGCGGGAGCGCAGCGACTCGAGGCAGAGGCGGAGCAGCGGCTCGGTGTTCGATGCGCGGACGTTGAAATGCCAGTCCTCGTAGTCGATTGAGATCCCGTCCAGGCGCGAAACCTCCGCATCGCCGTAGCGCTCGGCGATCTCCTCGATCTTCCTCGTGGCCTCGGCGACCTCGGAGTTGATCTCTCCGGAGATGAAGTAGCGCGAGCGGTAGGGCTCGAGCAGCTCGGACATCGTCACGCCGCGCTCGGAGAGCAGCTCGAGGATGAGCAGCGCGGGCAGTGTGCCGGAGTCGGCGCAGTAGAAATCCCGGAAGTAGTAGTGGCCGGATACCTCGCCGCCGAACACCGCCTCGGGCACCTCGCGCATCCGCGCCTTGAAGAACGCGTGCCCGACGCGGTTGACGAGCGCCGTGCCACCGTGCGCGTCGGCCGTGTCGGCGACGGCCCGGCTCGCCCTCACGTCGTAGAGCACGGTCGCGCCCGGATTCTTGTCGAGCATCGACTCGGTCATGAGCGCGGTGAGGAAGTCGCCGTCGACGAACGCGCCCGTGTCGTCGATGAAGAAGCAACGGTCGGCGTCCCCGTCCCAGGCGATCCCGAGGTCGGCGCCGCGGGCGGTGACCTCGCCCATGATGAACTCGCGGTTCTCGGGAAGCAGCGGGTTCGGCTCGTGGTCGGGAAAGTTGCCGTCGGGCGTCCAGTAGGCGGTCTCCAGCTCGAGCCCGAGGCGCTCAAGCAGCGGTCCGACCATCGGCCCGGCCATGCCGTTGCCGCCGTCGACGACGACCTTGAGCGGGCGGATCTTCTCTCGGTCGATGACCGTCAGAGCGGCCGTCTGGAACTCGTCGTAGATGTCGACCTCCTCGACGGATCCCGGCGCGCGCGCGGCCTCGCCGAGCCCCGCCTCGATCATGTCGCGGATGTCGCCGATCCCCTCGTCGCCGGAGAGCGCGAGCGCGCCGCGCCGGACGAGCTTGACGCCCGTGTAGCGCTTCGGGTTGTGGGAGGCGGTGCACATGAGGCCCCCGTCGAGCTCCCGCGAGCCGACGAGGAAATAGAGCATCTCGGTGCCGACCTGCCCGGCGTCGAGCACCGTCGCCCCCTCGGCGAGCATCCCGTCGCGGTAGGCGGCGGCGAGCTCCGGGGCCTGCAGGCGCATGTCGCGGCCGAGGCCGAGCCGCAGCTCGCGGACGGCCTTGCCCTCCATGCCGGCGATCACCCGGGCGAACGCCCGCCCGATGTCGTGCGCGACCGAGGCGTCGATGTCCTCGCCGTACACGCCGCGGATGTCGTAGGCCTTGTAGATGGAGGGGTTTCCGAGAGCGCTCATGCCTGTGCAGCCTATAGTGAGCGGCATGTCCGGACACTCGAAGTGGGCGTCGATCAAGCACAAGAAGGCGGTCGTCGACCAGCGCCGCGGCCAGCACTTCACGAAGCTCTCCCGGGCGATCACGGTCGCCGCCAAGGAGGGCGGAGGCGATATCGACGGCAACCCGGCGCTCGCGCTCGCCGTGCAGAAGGCGCGCGACGCCTCGATGCCGAAGGACAACATCGAGCGCGCGATCGCCAAGGGCACCGGCGAGGGCGTCGACGCCGACCAGATCGAGACCGTCCTCTACGAGGGGTACGGCCCGGGCGGGGTGGCGCTGCTGATCGAGGCGCTCACCGACAACCGCAACCGCACCGGTGCCGACGTGCGCCATGCCCTCTCCAAGCACGGCGGGAGCCTCGGCGAGCCCGGCTCGGTGTCCTACCTCTTCGACAAGACCGGCGTCATCGTCGTCGACTCGAGCCGCTATGACGAGGAGGACCTGCTGATCGCGATCGACGCGGGCGCGGAGGACATCTCGCTTGACGACGACGTGTTCGAGATCATCTGCGCGCCCGGCGACCTGGTGGCGGTGCGCGACGCGCTCGTCGAGGCGGGCGTCGAGATCGAGTCCGCCGACGTCACCCAGCGGCCGAAGGTCCGCGTGCCCGTCCAGGAGGCCGAGGCGGCGAGGCTCATGCGGCTGATCGACATGCTCGAGGAGTCCGACGACGTCGGCGCCGTCCACGCGAACTTCGACGTCGACGCCGACGTGCTGGAGCGGATCGCGGGGTAATTCCCGCGTCTGGGCGGGCCCGTGCCGCGCCGCGATTCGGGGCGCGCGAACCGAAGACGCGGTGAAGAAAGCCGTGCGCTGCGGTCCGCCTCGCGAATGCGCTCGCTAGTCTCGCCCATCGATCCATGCGCAAGCCACTGACTCTCCTCATCGCCGCGGGGGCGCTCGGCGTCGCGGTCGCGGGCTGCGGCAGCTCGCGCGTCCCGGGCATCGTGCCGGCCCCCAGCGCGGGCGCGACAGCCGCCTCGACGACCGCCACCGTCTCCACCCCGACCTCCGGTCCGCTCTCCAAGGAGCCGACGATCGCGGCGGGCAGGGGCGCTCCGCCGACGCACCTCGTCGAGAAGGACCTGATCACCGGGACCGGCAGGACGGCCAAGCCGGGGGACACGGTCGTCGTCAACTACGTCGGCGCGCTCTACAAGACCGGCAAGGTGTTCGACGCCTCCTGGAAGAACGGATCGACGTTCACCACGCAGCTCTCGCCGACCGCGGGCATCATCCAGGGCTGGGTCAAGGGGATCGTCGGGATGAAGGTCGGCGGCCGCCGGCAGCTGATCATCCCCCCCTCGCTCGCCTACGGGAAGGCAGGGCGCCCGCCGCAGATCCCCGGCAACGCGACGCTCATCTTCGACGTCGACCTGCTCAAGGTCTCGAAGTAGCCGCGCGGCGCGCGCGGTGCAGCGGCGCCGGCCGGCTCACGCCCTTGAGGCGGTGTCGGCCGGCGAACGACCAGTCGAACGCGTCGGCGCAGGCGTCGCGGACCTCGGCGGTGCAGAGCACGCTTCCGGGGCGGGCGATCCCGGTGACGCGGCTTGCCAGGTTGACCGGATTGCCGTACCAGTCGCCGGCCCGCTCGACCGCGGGCCCGAATGCGATCCCGGCGCGCAGTGCGGGCAGGTCCTCGGCCGCCGCCGCCTCGAGCAGGTCAAGCGCGACCCGCACGAGCGTCGCGGGGTCGGGGGAGATGAACATCGCGGCGTCGCCGATCGTCTTGATCAGCCGCGCCGGCGGGACGACGACGCTCGCCGCCAGCCGCGCGAGATGACGCGCGATCGCGCCGAGCTCCAGCACCTCGAGCTCGCTCCCCAGGCGCGTGAAGCCGACCATGTCGACGAAGCACACGGCGAGCTCGTGGTGGGCGACGCGCTCCCCGCGCGCGAGCTCCTCGCGCCCGAGCACACCGCGAGCGACGCTCGCGCGAAGCTGGGTGGTGAAGGCCGCCATCAGGACCGGCTCGAACGCGGGAGTGAGCTCCTGGGCGATCTGCGCAAGGCGCTCGGCCGCCGCCTGCTCGGAGTCGCCGGGTCGCAGGAACGCCTGCAGGAACTGACCGCTGATCGTCGCCGCCAGGCGGGACATTCCCTCGCCGAGCACCGCTGTCGTCTCGTCGATCGCCTCCTGATCGATGCCCGCGTCGAGGAACCGCCCCAGCGCCTCCAGCCCCGCGATGTCCTGCTCGGAGAAGACGCGCTCGTGCGGGCCGGGCTCCGGCAGTCCCATCAGCCGGTGAGCGCGGACGATCTGCGCGGCCGGCACGCCCGTACGCTCCTGCACCTCCTCGGCCGTGTACTCGGCTCCGAGGACGCGCTCGATCCCGAGCAGCACGAGCCTGTCCTCCGCGATCGCCCGGCCGAGCTCCTCGGCGGTGAAGCCCTGCGCGATGAGGCGCTCGAGCAGGCCGAGCCGCTCCCGGCGCTCGGCGGGGCCAAGGCCGTCCAGCCACTCCTCGCGGATCGCGGGGGGTGCATCCATGCCAGCATTCTCACCGGTCCGGTCCCATGCAGGACGGCTCGTTCCATCGCCCGGTGATCCGGCCCGCTCGCGTGTGGGTGGCGGCCCGGTGATCCGGCCCGCTCGCGTGTGGGTGGCGGCGAGCGTCGCGCTCGCGGTCATCTCGTGGGCGACGCTTCCGACCGTCCCGAGCTACGACCCGTTCTCGTGGCTCGTGTGGGGCCGGGAGGTGGTTCAGTCCCACCAGGCGTTCTACGTCGGCGGCGGCCCCTCGTGGAAGCCGCTGCCGTTCGGCTTCACCGTCGTCTACGCGCTGTTCGGCGGCGCGGCGCCGGCGCTCTGGGTGATCACCGCGCGGGTCGGCGGCCTGCTCGGGTGGGTCGCCGCCTGGCGCCTGGCGAGCCGACTGTGTCCGGGTCGCTGGGGCTGGGTGGCGGGTGCGATCGCCGTCGGCGGCCTCATCACCACCCAGGACTACGGCTACTACTTCATGCGGGGCGCTTCCGAGCCGGGGCTCGTCGCCTGCACGCTGTGGGCGATCGACCGGCTGCTTGAGCGCCGGCCGGGCGCCGCGTTCTGGCTGCTCGTCGCGGCCTCGCTCATCCGGCCCGAGTGGTGGCCGTACACGATCGCGCTCGCGGCCTGGCTCGCGGCGCGCGGGCCGCGGTTCTGGAGCGCGGAGTCCGGGGCGAGCGCGTGGGCGTCATGGCGCGGCCGGGCGGCGCTCGTCGGGGGGCTGCTGCTCATCCCGCTCGGCTGGTTCGGGCCGCCGTGGCTGGGCGGCAACGACCCGCTGCTCGCGGCGCACAACGCCGCCCTCTACAACGGACAGCTCGGCCCCGACCCGCTGCGCGCGGTCGTCGGCCGGGCCGTCGACGACCAGATCTGGCCGCTCCTGGCGGCGGCGCTCGTGTATGTGGCCGTCGTCGTGGCGCGGGACCTCCGTGCCGGTCACGTCTCCGAGCGGGGGTGGATCGTCGGATCGCTCGGCGCGTTCGTCTGCGCCTGGTGGGTCGAGGTGATTCTGATGACCGTCTGGCTCGGCTATCCGGGGCTCGAGCGCTTCTTCCTGCCGGCGGCGGCGGTCGTGTGCGTGCTGGGGGGCGTCGGGATGGCCCTTGGCGCCCGTGCGGTGGGCGAGCGGGTCGTGGGTGTTCGGGCGGGCCGAGGCGACGCCACGCGGAGCCCGCGCGCCCCCGAGCCGGCGCGGCGGTCCGCGGGCACGGCCGGAGCCGCGGTCGGCGGCGCGCTGGTCGTCGCGCTCATCGTCGCATCGGTGCTCGTGAGCCGCCCCGCGGTCGACCTGCTGCTCGGCGCCGAGGGGCAGGCGGCACTCGCGCAGCGCACGCTCGCGGGCCTGAGCGCCGCGGTCGCCGCTGCGGGCGGCCGCCCCGCCGTGCTTCCCTGCCCGAGCAGCTTCGCGGCCGTCAACCACTCCGCCCAGCCGGCGCTCGCCTGGGACCTGCGGGTGACGCTCCAGCGGGTGGGCTCGGCGATGATCCGCCCGGGCGTCGACTTCATCGGGCCCGCCGACATCGCCACCGGCATCCCGGCCGCGATCGACCCCTCGCTCGTGCACGATCGGGTGGTGGCGCGCCGTGGGGCGTGGACGGCGGTCGCGCTGCGCCGGCGGCGGGGTGGACGGTGCGTGGGCTCATGAGACCGCTGGACCCCGCTCGCCGCGCCACCCACGTACCGGCCCGCGCTCGGGACCACGGGACCGGCCGCTCGGGAGGCGTCCGCCGCCCGCCGCAGAATGTCTCACCATGCTCGTCCTCGGCATCGACCCGGGCACCGCGTCCACGGGCTACGGACTCGTGACCGCTCGCGGCTCGCGGCTGCGCGCGGTCGAGCACGGCGTGATCGAGACCCGCGCAGGGGTCGCGCTCGAGCTGCGGCTCGCGCAGATCCACGCGCGGGTCGCGGAGCTGCTCGAGCGCCACCGGCCGGACGTGCTTGCGATCGAGGAGCTGTACTTCGGCGCGAACGTGCAGACGGCGTTTGCGGTCGGTCAGGCCCGGGGGGTCGTGCTGCTGGCGGCCGGCCAGCGGGGCCTCCCGGCACGCTCCTACACGCCGCAGCAGGTGAAGTCCGCGGTCTGTGGCTCAGGCCGCGCCGCCAAGGACCAGGTGGGGCGGATGGTCGCGCGGCTGCTCGGCCTGGCCGCGGCGCCGACGCCCGACCACGCGGCCGACGCGCTCGCGGTCGCCGTCGCCGAGCTCAACCGGGCGCCGCTCTCGGCGCTGGCGGCTGCCGTGCCTCGTCCGACGCCTGCCCGGCGATCGTCTCCCGCGCCCGGTGGTGGTCCGTCCGACGGTGGTCCGCCCGGCGGCGGTTCGCCCGCTGGGCGAGGCGTGTCCGCGGCGACCCTGACGCGAGCCCGAGCCGGGGGAGCGGCACGATGATCGCGCTCATCTCCGGCCGGGTGGCGGTCCGCCGCGCCGATCACGTCATCGTCGATACGGGCGGTGTCGGTTACCGGCTGTCGGTGTCGGCCGAGACGCTCAAGCACGTCCCCGGCGTCGACCAGGAGGTCGTGCTCCACACCCACCTCGTCGTACGCGACGACGCACTGCAGCTCTACGGCTTCGCCACCGAGGAGGAGCGGGATCTGTTCCTCATGCTGCTCGGCGTCCAGACCGTCGGACCGAAGGTCGCTCTTGCCGTTCTCTCGACGGCGTCGCCGCGGCGGCTGATGGCGGCCGTCGCCTCCGGCGAGGCGGCGCGGCTCAGGGCCCCGGGCGTCGGCAAGCGCACCGCCGAGCGGATCATCGTCGAGCTCCGGGAGAAGGTCGGCGACGCGCTCGTCCCGGGGGAGACCGGTCCGGATGTCGGAGAAAACGCAACGCCGGGCGGCGGCGCCGATCCGGATGCGCCGGTGAGCGTCGCCCGCGAGGCGCTTGCCGGGCTCGGCTACGCGCCGAATGAGATCGACGTGCTGCTCACGGGCGCCGCGGATGACGACAGCGCCGAGGAGCTCATCGCGCACGCGTTGCGGAGCGCGCGGCGATGAGCGCGACCGGTGAGGAGGCGCGCGTGCACGACCCAAACGAGCTGCCGGGCGAGGATGTGGAGTTCGATCGCGCGCTCCGCCCGCGCCGCCTCGAGGACTTCGTCGGCCAGGAGTCGATCCGCGACCAGCTCGCGGTCTCGATCGCGGCCGCCGCCGAGCGCGGCGAGGCGCTCGACCACGTGCTCCTCGCCGGCCCGCCCGGGCTCGGCAAGACATCGCTCGCGCAGATCCTCGCCGCCGAGCTCGACGTCCCGTTCGTCCAGACCGCAGGCCCCGCGCTCGAGCGCAAGGGCGACATTGCCGCCTACCTCACCGCGCTCGAGCCGCGGTCGGTGCTGTTCGTCGACGAGATCCACCGCCTGCCGCGGGCGCTCGAGGAGACGTTCTATCCGGCGATGGAGGACCACGCGCTCCCGATCACCGTCGGCCAGGGGGCGGGCGCGCGGATCGTCACGCTGCCGCTGCAGCCGTTCACGCTGATCGGGGCGACGACCCGGACGGGCCTGCTCACGGCGCCGCTGCGCGACCGCTTCGGCATCCAGCACCGCCTTGAGCACTACGGCATCGAGGAGCTTGCGCTCATCGTGAGCCGCTCGGCTCGGCTGCTCGACGTCGAGCTGCGCGACGGCGGCGCCGAGGCGATCGCCCGGCGCAGCCGCGGCACGCCGCGCGTCGCCAACCGGCTCCTGCGCTGGGTCCGCGACTACGCGCAGGTCCGCCACGGCGGAGCCGTCACCGAGCAGGTGGCGAGCGAGGCGCTCGACCGGCTCGAGGTCGACGCGGGAGGGCTGGACCGCCTCGACCGGGAGATCCTGCGCGCGATCTGCGCGAAGTTCGGCGGCGGCCCGGTCGGGCTCTCGACGCTCGCGGTCGCCGTCGGCGAGGAGCAGGACACGATCGAGGACGTGTACGAGCCGTATCTCCTGCAGCAGGGCCTCATCGAGCGCACACCCCGGGGGCGGACGGCGACCCGCCGCGCGTTCGACCACCTCGGGCTCGACCCCCCGAGCGAGGATCAGGGCCGCCTCCTGTAGGCCGACTCCCGCGCCGTTGCCGAGGAACTCCATATGAACGGCGTCGACGCGGGGGGCTCCACGTCTATCCTGCATACGCCGATGAGCAGGGAGCGCTACTTCATCTGCCCACACTGCGGCACCCGGTCGATGGGGACCGATCGGACCGCCGGCTTCCGCCGTGAGGCCCGCGGCTGCGACCGCTGCGGCTTCGCATACCTGTTCGAGCTGCTCGACGACTACTACCCGGCGCCGAACGCCGCGTTCTTCTCGCTCGACTCAGACGCCCGGATCGTCGACTGCGGCCGCGGCTCGTTCGAGCTCACCGGCATCAAGACCGAGCAGGCGATCGGCCGCTCCGTGCGGGACGTGCTGGGCCTGCAGTTCGACGACGGATCCGACCACATCTCGACCGCCCTGGAGTGGGAGGTCCGGGTCAAGAGCAAGCCGGTCCGGGTCAACGCCGAGCATGACCTGCCCGCACGGGCGATCGCGGACATCTTCCCCGCCTATGATGATGACGACGGCGGCGTGCTGGTCGTGCTCACGCCGACCAAGACCAACGACTCCTGATCGCGGGTCCCGCCGGCCCCAGCCGACCCGCGCTCGCGCCCAGCACGACCCTCTACCCTTGAGCCTCCACCTCCGCTGATGTCCGACCGCAAGCGTCACGGCTTCGTCCTGCTGATCGTCGCCGGCCTGCTGGCCGGGTCGATCATCGCCCTCTTCACCGCGAAGACGGAGCTCGGGCTCGACCTCCGCGGAGGCGTGCAGCTCGTGTACCAGGCGAGCGGGACCCCCGCGCATCCGAGGGTCACCCAGGCCGACCTCAACAAGGCCGTGACGATCATGCAGGCGCGGGTCAACGCGATCGGCGTCAACCAGCCCTCGATCGAGACCTCGGGCGGCAACCAGATCCAGGTCGCGCTCCCCGCCGTCCACGACGTCGGCCGGGCGGAGCGGATCGTCGGCAGCACCTCGCGTCTGCTCTTCTACGACTGGGAGGCGAACGCGATCACGCCGAACGGCAAGACCGTTGCCAGCCAGCTGCTTGCGCAGAACCCGGCCGCGATGCTCATCAGCCAGGGACCGCTCGGCACCGGCGCCGCGGTCGGCAGTCCCGGCTCGGGGTCGATGGGGCTCTATGCGGCGGTGAAGCTCGCCTCCAAGCAGCCGCCGGCCCCGTACAACGCGACGACCAAGCAGTACCTGTCGCGCAAGGGTCCGGAGCTGTTCCTGTTCGGGGCGCCCGGGAGCGCGGCCTGCCAGACGATCGCCTCGCGTGAGCACTTCAAGCCGATCGCGGGCGAGCACTGCTTCATCGCGGGTGGTCCCGGCATCGGGACCCGTCAGCAGCTGCAGCAGAACATCACGAGCACTCCGGCGACCCGCGGGATCTCGATCTCGGGCAATGAGCTTCTCACCATCCCGCAGGGGTGGGTCGTCCTGCAGGCGGTGCCCACGAAGGCGAGCGCGACCACCGAGAGCCAGCTCAGCCCGGGCTACCCGAGCCAGCAGTTCTTCGTGCTCCATGACCATGTCGCGCTCACCGGCGCAGAGATCACGAACCCCCAGGCCTCGACCGACAGCGCCGGGCAGCCGGACGTGACGTTCGGGTTCACGCCGAAGGGCTCGCGGGCGTTCCAGAACGTGACGATGGCGATCGCGCACCGCGGGCGGAATCTGCAGCTCGGCTCCCGCCACAACTTCCAGCACTTCGCCGCGGCACTCGACACGAACCTGCTCACGGTCCCGCAGATCGACTACACCCAGTACCCCGACGGGATCGTCAACACCGGCGGGAGCGGGGGCTCGGAGATCACGGGCGGCTTCACGACGCAGAGCGCGGAGGACCTCGCCACCCAGCTGCGGCTGGGCGCGCTGCCGATCAACCTGCACCTCATCTCCGAGAACCAGGTGTCGGCGACGCTCGGCGCCCAGGCGCTCCACGACGGCGTGCTCGCCGGTGGGGTCGGCCTGATCATCGTGATCCTGTTCCTGATCGCCTACTACCGGGTGCTCGGGCTGATCGCGACCTCGACGCTGCTCATCTACGCGGTCTACTTCTACGCGCTGATCAAGCTGATCCCGATCGTGCTCACGCTCGCCGGGATCGCCGGCCTGATCCTCACGATCGGCGTTGCCGCGGACGCGAACATCGTGATCTTCGAGCGGGTCAAGGAGGAGATCCGCGCCGGCAGATCGGTCCGCGCGGGGATTGTCACCGGCTACAAGAAGGGCCTGTCGGCGATCATCGACGCGAACGTGGTGACGATCATGACCGCGTTCATCCTGTTCGTGCTCTCCACCCAGCAGGTTCAGGGGTTCGCGTTCACGCTCGGCATCGGCACCGTCGTCTCGCTGTTCACCGCCGTGCTCGCCACCCAGGCGATCCTCACGACCGCCGGCGACACGCGCACGCTCGCCAGGCCGTCGGCGCTCGGCGCCGGCAAGCCGCGGCGCAGCTGGCGCTTCGACTACATGGGCGCCTCCCGGTACTTCTTCACGATGTCCGGCGTCATCCTGCTGATCGGCGCGCTCGCAATCGGCGGGCGGGGATTGAAGCTCGGGATCGACTTCACCTCCGGCTCGCAGATCACCCAGAAGGTGACCCACCCGGCGACGATCGGCGAGGTCCGGAAGCTGGCGGACTCGATCAAGGGCGTGCAGAACGCGACCGTCGAGAAGGTCGGCAAGGGCGCGTCGCACACCTTCCAGATCGCGTTCAAGGGCAACCCGCAGCAGGCGCACGCGGTCCGGGGCGTGATCGCCCAGCATCTCGGCGGCAACCCGAACAGCGCGAACGTCACCTCGGTCGGCCCGACGTTCGGGGCGTCGGTGACGCACGCGGCGATTATCGCGATCATCGCCTCGCTGCTCGTCATCTCGGCGTACGTCGCGCTCCGCTTCCAGTGGAAGTTCGCGGTGCCGGTGCTGATCGCGCTCGCGCACGACATCCTCATCACCGCCGGCGTCTACGCGTTGACCGGAAGGCAGGTGACGGTCGACACGGTCGCGGCCCTGCTCACCATCTTGGGCTACTCGCTCTACGACACGATCATCGTGTTCGACCGGGTGCGGGAGAACATCCCGCGGATGCCGCGGGCGGCGTTCTCGCAGATCGTCAACCGCTCGATGTCCGAGGTGATCACGCGGTCGCTGGCGACGACGACCTGCACGCTGCTGCCGATCCTCGCGCTGCTCTTCTTCGGCGGCTCGGAGCTGTCGGACTTCGCGTTCGCGCTGCTCATCGGCGTCGCCTCCGGCGCCTACTCCTCGATCTTCATCGCCTCGCCGGTGCTCACCCACTGGAAGGAGCGCGAGCCGCTCTACCGCCACCGCCGTGCGCGGATCGAAACCGACAACGGCGGCCTCGTGCCCGCCTATGCGCCGACCGGATCGGACGTCGCCCCGCGAGAGCGCGCCCGCCGGCGCCGGAGCGTCGGCCTCGCCGCGGGCGACACCGGGAGCGTCTCGGCGGCCGAGTTCGAGCAGATGAAGCGCGACATCATGGAGGAGGAGATCGAGCCGAGCGGCCGGACCTCGATGCTCACCCGCCGTGCCGCCCACACCGACGAGGAGGCGCTCGAGGAGGAGCGCCCGGCCCGGCGGGCCGGACGCCGGCCGCGAGCCGCGCGGCAGACCGGTCCCGAGGCCGCAGCGCCGAAGACCGACGGGCCCGACGCCGTCGAGCCATCCGCCGAGAACGTCGACGAGACCGGCTTCGAGCACGCGCCCGACGAGGTGGAGAACGAGGGCATGCTCCCCAACGACCCCCGCAATCCCCGCAACCGGCGTGGCGCACGCAGCTCCCGCCGGCGCGGCCGCGGCCACGGGAGGCGCTGACGTGCGGGAACCCGACGCGCTCTTCGGGAGGGGCGGCTGATGGGACTCCTCGCCTGGGTGATCATGGGCCTCGCCGTCTGGCACTTCACGATCTGGCTGCCCGATCGCTTCTGGGGCGGCATCGTCGGCGCGTTCGTGGGCTCGATCGTCGGCTCGATCGTGATCGGCCTGGCGATTCACGGCTTCTCGATCCCCGGCACTCACACGACGCACCTCATCACCGCGATCGAGGGCATTCCCGGCTCGCTCATCGGGATGGCGGTCGTCTACGCGGAGGGCATCCGCCGCGAGCGCGCCGCGGGGACGCACACTCCGCCGCCGCCGCCCGACGGCGGGCGCCGGCGGCCCCAGCCCGCCCGCTGAGCGGCATTGCACGCGCCCCGGTGGCGAGGTGGGCGCCGTACCGGCCGCGGCCGTACGATCCCGCCGAGCACGAGGCGCTCGCCGCCGAGCCCCGGGAACCCACGGGATGCCGGTGATCGACCCGCTCTCATGTGGTGGGCGCCACTTTGGCGCCAGCAGCGCCAAAATGGCGCTACCCTGTGTGGCGTGGCAACCATCCAGGTCAAGCACGTTCCGGACGACGTTCATCGTGAGCTCCGCGCCCGAGCGGCAGCAGCCGGCCAGTCCCTGCAGGAGTACCTGCTCGCGGTCCTCACCGCTCAGGCGCGGACCGAGAGCCTCGACCAGGTGCTCGCTCGAGTCGCCGCCCGAGCGGGCGGCTCGCTGAGCTTCGACTTCGCGGTCGACACGGTACGTGCGGACCGCGACCGTGACGGGTGATCGTCGTCGACGCGTCGGTGATCGCTCCGGCGCTCGCCGACGACGAGGGCGACGGGGATCGAGCTCGCCGGGAGCTGGCGGGGGAGGGTCTCGCCGCGCCCGAGCTGCTCGCGCTCGAGGTCTGCCAGACGTTCCGCCGCGCGGCGCGGATCGGTCGGCTGGGGCGCCGGCGCGCTGAGCAGGCGATGTCCGATCTCGTCGCGCTGCCGATCGGGTACGTACCTCACCGTCCGCTCCTCGGGCGGATCTGGGAGCTGCGCGAGAACGCCACCGCGTACGACGCCGCCTATCTCGCGCTTGCAGAACTGATGGCCGCGCCGCTGCTCACGGCGGATGGACGGCTCGAGCGGGTTCCCGGGGTGCGTTGTCCCGTCCGCGTGCTCGGTCCTTCTTCGTAGTTGCGACGTGCGGGTCTCAGCGCTGATTTCGGGCCATGCGTTCGAGCGGGCGGGGCCCCGTGTCCACAAAATGTCACCGGGTGACGCTCAGGGGCCACGCGCTCCTCTCCCGGTGGCGGGTGTCACGAAATCACCCCTGTTCTGGGGTGGATGGCGTTCTCGCCGCGCCGGGGGGCCGGCTCAGGCGCGCACCCGCCGCTTCGCCCCGCCGGCTCCGGCGCGTGCCCGCCGAGCGGGTCAGGCGCGCCCGCGGACGAGGTCGAGCAGCCGGCCGAGCACGCGCTCGCCGTCGGCGCGGATGCCGTCGTGGTCGTACTCGCTCGTCACCCAGGGGCGCAGGCCGCGGATCGCGGCGGCCGTCCGCTCGGAGTGAGCGCGCTCTACGTACATGTCCTCGTGGTAGATGACCGCGGCCGCCGGCACCTCGCAGGCGCCAAGCGCGTCGGGGTCGTAGAGCGTCGGCCACTCGTGGCGGGCGAGGAGATCCGCTGCCGCGGCGAACGGCCGCAGCTCGCCGTAGTCCTCGAACATCCACCGGTACACGTGCTCGCCGGTGAACAGGTCCGGATCCTCGGCGTACTCGGCGGGCATCACCCGCTCCGCCGACCAGTCGGTGACGCCTCCGTCGGCATAGCAGGCCTCGTGAACGGCCGCGTACAGCGGGTTGCGCTCAACGCCCAGCGGCGCGGCGACGTCATGGCGGAAGCCGGGTGAGTGCAGCGGCAGCTCGAGCACGTGGTGAAGCGAGTCGGCGCCGTCGCTCATCCCGAGCCAGTTGCCCAGCTGCCGCACCCGGCGCCAGCTGAGCGCATCGCCGTTCGGCAGCCGCACGCCGCCGTCGCCGATCGCCTCCCGCAGCGCCCGCATCCGCTCGCGATCGTCCGGGTAGCGCTCGAAGTAGCGGCGCGTGCGCTCGAGCACGCGCGCGTACGTGTCGCGGTAGACGTCGTCGACCGGGGTGCGCAGCGGCGGCAGGCCGCCGGCGATGAGCGCCTCGCGCAGCCCGTCCGGCGCGATCGACAGGTAGGTGACGACGCAGAAGCCGCCGAAGCTCTGGCCGAGCACGCTCCAGCGCTCGACGCCGAGCGCCTCGCGCAGCGCCTCGGCGTCGCGGACGATCGCGTCGGCGCGGAAGTGGCTGAGGTACTCGGCCTGCTCCGTTGGGTTGAGCCCCGCAAGCGCCGTCGGCCCGACGGGCGTCGAGCGGCCGGTGCCGCGCTGGTCGAGCATCACGACCCGGAAGTCCCTGAGCGCGCGCTCCAGCCAAGCCGGCGACTTCGCGCCCGCGGACGGGCGCGGCGCCTCGAAGCCCGGGCCGCCCTGGAGGAAGAGGAGCGGCGGCTTCTCCGTGCCGTCGGGCTCGGCGACCTCGCGCGCGAACACCTCGATCGTGCGCCCGTCCTGCGGGCGGGCGTGGTCGAGCGGGACGGCGAGCGTGTGCTCGGTGAGCACCAGCCCCGGGGTGCGGACGGTCGTGGCCATCGGCGGATCATCCCAGGGCGTCGATCCGTCCGCGTGCCCGCCTACCGTGACGGCGTGGCACTGCTCGACGCTCCGCCCGCCGCCCCCGCACGCGAGCTCACGCTCCCGCGCTACGCGATCGCCGACGCGCTCCGGCTCGAGCGGGAGCTCGGGATCGGGCACGTGCTCGGGCAGGTGCTCGTCCGCCGCGGGCTCGGTGATCCGGCGGCGGCGCGCGCGTTCCTCGCCGCCGACGAGCGCCACGATCCGGGTGCCTTCGCCGGGATCGAGCGCGCGCTCGACGCGGTCCGCGGCGCGATCGCCGCCGGCCGGCGGATCACCGTCCACGGCGACTACGACGTCGACGGTGTGTGTGCGACCGCGATCATGGTCCGGGCGCTGCGGAGCCTCGGTGCCGACGTCGACTGGTTCATCCCGGGTCGCCTGCAGGACGGCTACGGGCTCTCGGAGGCGACCGTGCGCCGCCTCGCAGCCCGCGGGTCCGGGCTGATCCTCACCGTCGACTGCGCGATCACCGCGGTCGAGGAGGTCGCGCTCGCCCGCGCGCATGGCCTCGAGGTGGTCGTCACCGACCACCACGCCCCGCGCGCCGACGGCCGGCTTCCCGACTGCCCGATCGTGCATCCGGCGGTGTGCGGCTACCCGTGCCCCGACCTGTGCGGCGCCGCCGTCGCGCACAAGCTCGCGCTCGGGCTCAGGGCGCCGAGCGCCGAGGAGGACGCGGAGCTCGTCGCGCTCGCCACCGTCGCCGACCTCGTGCCGCTCGTCGGCGAGAACCGGCGCCTCGTGCGCGAGGGCCTGCGCGCGCTCGCGATCACCGCCCGCCCGGGCCTGCGGGCGCTGATGGCCGTGGCGAAGGTCGACCCGAGCGCGCTCGACGCGGCCACGCTCGGCTTCCGCCTCGCGCCGCGGATCAACGCCGCGGGACGGCTGACGCGCGCCGACGCGGGGCTTGAGCTGCTGCTCTGCGAGGATCCCGCGCGCGCCGGCCAGGTCGCGGCCGAGCTCGACGCGGTCAACGCCGAACGGCGCGCGGTCGAGCGGCGGATCCTGTGGGAGGCCGAGGCGCAGATCCGCGAGCGCGCGGAGCGGGACGATGGGCGAGCGCCGTGCGCGTACGTGCTCGCGGGGGAGGGATGGCATCCGGGCGTCGTCGGCATCGTCGCCTCCCGGATCGTCGAGGCCCAGCACCGCCCGGCGGTGCTGATCGCGCACGGGTGGCCGGTGTCCGAGCCGGGCATCGGCACCGGCTCGGCGCGCTCGATCCCCGGGTTCGACCTGCTCGGTGGCCTGCGCGCCGCCGCCCTCCACCTCGGGCGCTACGGCGGCCACCGTATGGCGGCGGGCCTCTCGCTCGAGCTCGAGCGCCTCGAGGACTTCCGCGCCTCGTTCGAGGCCCACGCGGCCGAGATGCTCACCCCGGAGATGCTCGTCCCGTCCGAGCGGGTCGACGCCGTCGTCTCCGGCGGCGAGCTCGGGCTGGCGCTCGCGGAGGAGCTCGAGGCGCTTGAGCCGTGCGGGATCGGCAACCCGGCGCCACGGCTGCTCATCCCCGGAGGCCGCCTGGTCGACGTACGGCCGATGGGCGAGGGCC
>DATGKS010000035.1:0-65196 GCA_035294545.1 Solirubrobacteraceae bacterium
TCGCCCTCGAAGCAGAAGTACTCCATCCCGATCGACGAGGCGGTCTCGCCCTTCGGGATCATCCACGGCGACCAGGACTTGAAGTTCTGGATGCGGAGCACCCGCACGCCCGGCTGGTGAATGTAGATCCAGTTGTCGTCGAACGGGTCCTCGACGTCGATCACGAGCAGGACAGTGAGGAACTCCCGGTAGCGCAGGCCGCGGGCCGCGTCGCGCACCTCGCCCGGCGCCTCGGGCGAGGCGATCCCGACCGTCGTGCGCAGCGGCAGCGAGGAGATCACGTACGAGGGCTCGATCGTCTCGCCGCCGGCGATCACCTCGGTCACCCGGCTGCCGTCGGTGACGAGCCTGGTGACGGGCGCGCCCAGCCGGATCTCGCCGCCATTGGCCTTGATGTCCTCGGCCATCTGCTCCCACATCTGGCCGGGGCCGAAGCGCGGGTAGTTGAACTCGGAGATGAGCGACTTGATCTTGTTGCCCTCGTTGCCGAAGAACGCCGCCTTCGCGGCGGAGAAGAACGACAGCCCCTTGATCCTCTGGGCGGCCCACTCGGCGCGGATCTCGGTCGCCGACACGCCCCACAGCTTCTCGGTGTAGGTCTTGAAGAAGTGCTGGTAGAGCCGCTTGCCGAAGCGGTTGGAGACCCAGGCCTCGAACGTGTCCTCACGGCCCTTGGGCTTGATCGCCGCCCAGGCGTAGGAGAGCAGGCAGCGGGTGAGCTCGACCGGGCCGAGCTTCTTGATGACGTCCATCCCCTGCAACGGGTACTCGAGGAACTTGTCGTTCCAGTAGATCCGGCTCTTGCGCGGACGCCTGAGGAACTCCTCCTTCATGATCTCGTGCCAGAGGTCGTCGACCTCCTTGACCTTCGTGAAGAAGCGATGGCCGCCGAGGTCGAAGCGGTACCCGTCGCGCACCTGCGTGCGGGCGATCCCGCCGAGATGCTCGGAGGATTCGAGCACGACGACCGGATGACCCTGCTTGGAGAGCAGGTAGGCCGCGGTGAGGCCGGCCGGCCCCGCGCCGAGCACGGCGACGGGGTGCTCCGGGGTGATCGGGGGGGTGAGCGCCTGAGGCGATGTGGTGGTGTCGGGCATCTCGCTTTGCGTGATCGGGGGGCCGAGAGGGGCTTTGCGTGATCGGGGCCGGGAGGAAGCGGCGCTGTGGGTGTTCCGGTGGACGGGGGGCTTCCGGTCGGGGCTGATCAGGACCTGCGGTAGAGAACGGCGCTGGCGGCCACGCAACAGTCGCCCGGATAGTTTTCTGGGGCCGATCCGACCTCGGTGAGCATTCCGCGGGCGACGTCAGCGGTGAGCAGCTGTCCCCACTGGGCTGCGCGCAGTTGGACGAGCGAGGACCACGGCGCCTCCCAGTTCTTCGCGCCCTCGGTGAGAGGGCGGATGAAGAGCAGCTGCTGGCCGGGCCTGAGGCTAGCAACGAGCCGTCCCACGACCGCTCCGGGCGCGGCGTGGCGCAGGCGCGCGAGTGCGTCGTCCCAATTCATGTAGCGCGGGTCGCGCACCGGGCCGAGCGTCGACTCCCAGCGCAGCCCGCGGTCGAGGTAGTACCACGCGAGCGGCGAGGCCTCGGGCTGGGCGACGGCGACGACGTCGCCGGGATGCAGGCGCCCGCCGAGCTGCCCGGCGACCTCGTTCATGTTGCTCGGGTGCGAGCTTGCGAACGCGGCCGGGTCGGCGCAGAAGACGATGACGAGGGCGACCGCGACGAGCCCGACGATCTTCGTGCGGGCGGCGCAGAGCGTCGCCAGGAGCAGGATCGCCGCGGTCGTCATCGCGAAGTAGCGGTAGAGCAGCACGGGGGCGGCGAGGTTGGCGACGAGGCCGAACAGGAGCGCCGCCACGGTCATCGTCAACAGCGCGTAGAGGGCAACCGCCTCGGGCTCGCGCCGGCGCCCGCGCGCGAGCAGGAACGGCCCGATCCCCATCACGAGGATCACGAGCAGGTCGGCGTCGACGCGGTCGCCGCCGACGAGATCGCTCGGCACGTAGCTCTGGATCACCGGCGCGTAGTGCCAGGGATACGTCGCGTGGGCGATCTGGTGGATCGTCGCCGGGATCCACGGGATGAAGAGGACGATGATCGCGATCGCGCACAGGAGCGCGTCACGGAGGATCGCGCGCCGCTCGGCCGGCGGCGCGCAGCCGACCACGACGCCCAGCGCCGCCACCGCGCCGAACAGGTAGATGCCGGTCGAGCCCTGCGTGTAGAGCGCGGCGACGACCGCGCCGACGAACAGCCACAGGTGGCGGCGCCGGCGATGAACGAACCCGTGCACGAACGCCGTCGAGGCGAGCAGCCCGAACAGCACGAGCAGCGCGTAGGGCTGCGCCTGCTGGCCGTAGGCGGTGAGGAACGAGCTGAACGCGAACAGGATCGCCCCGTAGAGCGCGCCGCGCTCACCCGCGAGCGACCATCCGGCCCAACCGCCGAGCGGGACGCAGGCGAGCGCGAACACGAGCGACAGGTCGCGCGCCGCGCCCGGCGTGTTGCCGATCGCGTCGATCCAGAAGTGCAGCAGCAGGTAGTAGAGCGGTGCGCCGCCGCCCACGAAGGTGGCGTGCAGGACGCCGCCGACCGGCTGGCTGGCGGTCCCGATCGCGTCTGCCTCGGCCCACCAGAGCGTGCCGCCGATCTCGACGGTGCGGATCGTCGCGGAGACCGCGAGCAGCACCGCGAGCACGACCCCCGCCACGAGCCACCGCGGCCGGCGGGCGATGAAGCCCGGAGCACGGACGTCGGCGAGCTCGGGCAGTCCGAGCCCGTCGGTGAGCGATCGGGGCCGCCGCGCGGTCGGGTGGGTCGGGGTGCTCGTGGACATGCTCAGGTCGGCTCAGGCGGTCAGCGCTTGCGGTAGAGAATCGCGCTGTCCGCGACGCAGCACGCCTCCCGGTAGGTGGCCGGCGCCGTCGCCCGGACGGAGAGCGCGCCGTTCGCGACCTCAGCGGTGAGCGCCGCGCCCCACTGGGCGGAGCGCAGGTGGATGGCGTACGTCCACGGCGCCTTCCAGTTCTGGACCCCCTCGGTGAGCGGACGGATGAACAGCAGCTGCTGGCCGGGGCGCAGCTCGCCGACGAGGCGGTCGACGGAGGCCACCGGACGCGTCGTGCGGATCTGGTGCAGGGCGTCGACCCAGTTCATGTAGCGCGGGTCGGCGAGGATCCGGCCGTGGCTGGCGGTGTTCGTGAAGCGCAGTCCCGCGGGCAGGTAGTACCAGGCGAGCGGCGTCTGCTCGGGCTGTCCGACGATGACGAGGTCGCCGCGGTGCAGGTCCGGGGCGAGCTCGGCGGCGAGGACTTTCATGTTGCTCTTGCGCTGGGGCGCGAACGCCGAGGGGGTGTGCAGGAACCAGACCGCGAGGAGCATCGCGGCCACGCCCAGCACCCGGGCGCGCGCGCACCCCCAGGCGATGAGGAAGAGCATCGCGGGGATGACGGGCGCGAAGTAGCGCGGCGACCAGGCGGGCGTCACCTGGGACCCGATCCACGCGATCGCGAGCACCGCGATCGGCAGCACGATCAGCGTCCACAGCGTCGTCCCCTCGCGGGTGCGGCGGTGACGCCGGGTGAACAGCGGACCGAGGCCGACGACCGCGGCGAACACGAGGATCACCGTGATCCGGTCGCCGCCGATCACGTTGCGCGAGATCTGGATCGGCGCGCCGAACCGCGGCGGGCGATCCCAGGGGGCGGCGGTGTGAGCGGCCTGGAAGAGCAACGTCGGCAGCCACGGCAGGTAGAGGATCCCGGCCACGAGGTAGGTGAAGAACGCGTCGCGGAAGAACGCCCGGCGCTCCTCGGAGGCGAGCAGCGCCGGCACGAGCGCGATCGCCGAGCCGACGAAGAAGAACGTGCCCCACGAGTGCGTGTAGAGCATCGCGGTGAGCATCGCCCCGAACACCGGCAGCCACCGGCGGCGCCGTTGCACGAACGCGAGCACCATCGCCGTCGTGGCGATCGCGCCCTCGAGCGCGACGAGCTCGTACATGCGCGTCTCCTGCGCGTAGGAGGTGAGCCACGCGTTGAGCGCGAACAGCACGGCGGCGTAGATGCCGGTGCGCCGACCGAACAGCTTCGCGCCGCCGAGGCCCGCGACGGGCACCGTGAGCACCCCGAACAGGAGCGAGAGCGAGTGGGTCGCCGTCTCCGAGTCTCCAAACCACGAGACCCAGATGTGGAGCAGCATGTAGAAGAGCGGCGGGTTGCCGTCGAAGCGCAGGATGTGCGGGATCGAGAGCAGCGGGTGGGTGGCGATCCCCGTCGTGATCGCCTCGTCCATCCAGAACTGGTTGGCGAGGTAGCGCGAGCGGATGTACGCCGAGGCCGCCATCAACAGCAGCAGCCCGGCGCCGCACCAGAGCCACGTCGGCACCGCGGCGGCGCGCGCCCGCAGGCGGTCGAGCCGCTCCGCGAGCCGCTCCTCGCGGGACGGGGCGGAGGGCGTCGGGGCGGTCGTCGGGGGCGCGACCCCGATCGCCATCAGGCTGTCTCCTCGCGGCTCATGTTCCGCTCGCACACCGACGGGTGAACGTATTCCATGGCCCGGCGCTCCCGCGGTACGTGTAGTCGGCGGGATTCCAGTCGCGCACCCGCGGCAGCAGCCTCGAGGACTGCGTCGCCCGGGTCTGCAGGATGGTGTCGGGCTCCGGTCCGGGGCGCAGCGGCGAGGCCGGCGGAGCGAGCACGCGCGTGGTCGGCACATCGAGAGCGTAGGCGACCATCGGCACCTGGAAGCCCTCGACCATGACGCTGCCGCACGACAGCAGCCGGCGGCGGCCGCCGACGAGGGCGATCGCCTGGCCGAGATCCTCCCGCAGCTTCGCCTGATAGAGCAGCGCGCGGTGGACCTTCGGCAGCGCGACGAAGTCGCTGCCCTGGATCCATGCCGGCAGCAGCGCGAACGCGGCGGCGGCGGCCGCGCTCCCGGCGAGGGCGGCTCGTCCGACCGTGCGGGCCGGTCCCCGCCCGCGGCCGGTCGTCCCGGCCCGGCGGACCCGCGTGGCGCGGGCGATCCGTGCCCCCACGACCCCCAGCTCGACCGCGAGCCAGCCGAAGCCGACCGCACCGCACACGTCGACGAGCGCCGCGCCGAGTACGAGATAGCGGTTGTTGCCCGAGAAGCCGATCTGGGTCATGAGCGCGATCACGACGAACCAGGCGAGGCCGCCGAGCCCGATGATCGCCGCCGTCGTGAGCGCCGGGCCCGACGACGCGCGGCCCGCCGGGTCCGCCGCGCGGGAGGGGCGCCGCAGCCACCGCTTCGCGACGACCGCCGCGACGAGCAGCGCCGCCATCAGCTTGACCCGAAGCATGACCGTCGGCAGCGCCGCGCGGGTGAGCTCGGCCCAGAACGGGTCCGACGCGTAGGCGAGGCTGTTCGCGCGCGGATGGGTGGCGCGCGCGACGCTCGAGCCGAGGTGGCCGGAGCCGAGGTAGACCGGCAAAAACCAGGCGACCGGCTGAGCGGCGAGGCAGGCGGCGACGAGCGGGCGCATCGAGCGCTCACGCCGCGCCAGCCACAGGCCGTAGGGCACCCAGACGAGCCAGATCTCCGGGCGGTCGAGCGCGACCAGGAAGCCGGCGAGGAACGCCGCGCGGTGCCGGCCGTCGAGCAGGCAGTCGACGGCGACGAGGAGCAGGCAGGCGGCCAGCGCCTCGGAGTAGCCGAGGCCGTTGTCGGTGATGTAGGCGCCGCGCGCGGCGAATCCGAGCGCGACGAGCGCGAGCAGCCCGGCGAGCGCCGCGGGAGCACGCGCAGCGTGGCCCAGCCGCGCGGCGGCGACGTCCGCGACGAGCCGGTAGGCGACCCGGAACGCCATCAGGACGGCACCGATCGCGCCCGCCCGCGCGACCACGAGCCACAGGTCGGGCGCGACCCGAGGCCCGAACAGCGCGAACGGGATCGTGAAGAGCATCGGCAGCGGCTTCCACGACGTGCCGGTCGTCGTGATCACGAGATGGCCGTGGACGATCTCCCGCGCCCACAGCGTCCAGGACCACGGGTCGTAGCTCGGGGTCGAGGGCGCGAGCAGCGACAGCGCGCCGAGCGCGAGCGTGAGCGCGGCCAGCCCGGCGTAGAGGCGCCCCGGCGTCGGCCGCGGCGCAGGACGCTCAGGGGACGAGAGCGGTGTCTGGGCCGCCGGGGGCGCGGACGCGTCCACCGTCGACGGGGCCGCCACCGCGGGCGCGTGTGCGGTGGAGGCGGAGAACATCAGGAGCCGAGGATTCTAGATGCGGTCCGCCGCGGCTCGACCGTCCTCACCGTCTGCTAATCGGCGCGCAACCTCAGCCCGAAACACCCTCGTCCATGCAGGCGATGACCTTCGTCATCAGCGTGTCGGGCGCCTGGTTGGGGAAGACGAGCGCCGAGCCGATCACCATGAAACCCTGGTTCTTGGCCTGCATCTGGGCGTACTGGGCGGCCCCGGGCGTCGGCGCGAACTCCGCGAGCGGGCCGGACGGCGCCTTGCCGATCTGGATCGAGGGATACCCCTGCGGGCCCGAGCCGGGACCGCGCACTGTCTCCTCCGAGTACGGAATGCGGTCGGCCTTCAGGCACTTCGCGTGCCGGGTCCGGGGATCGGCCTTCTCCTGATGGGCGACGGTCACCGCCTGCGCCGAGCCGGCCACCGGCTTGGAGGCCACCCCGCACCCTGACAGCGACACCGCGGCCAGCGCACACGCGGCCGCGATCTTCGCGGAGGACATGCCGGGAGAGGGTAGTGGATGATTGGCGGGTGCTCGCCATCGCCTCCCTCACCGGACCGGCGCCGAAGGTCTGGCTCGTGATCGTCACGGTGCTCGCCGGCTGCATGCTCGTGCTCACGAACCGCAGACGGCGCGCGGCGGCGATGGTGGGAGCGCTCGTGCTCGCCCCGGCGCTGCTCGTGGCGAGCGTGTGGGACGAGTCGCGGCTGCGCGTCGTGCGCGACCATCCGCTCGAGGGGGTGATCGCGCTGCTCGTCGCGCTTGCCGTGCTCGTGGCGGCGGGGCTGTGGCTGCGCCGCCGCTGGCCGCTGTTCGGCCTGCTCGCGGTGTTCGCGATGCCGTTCCGGGTGCCGCTCTCGCTGAGCGGCGGCACGGCCAACCTGCTCGTCCCGCTCTACCTCGTGGTCGGAGTTGGCGCCGCCGCGTACGTCCTCACCGTGTTCGCGCGGGAGCGCTCGCCGTACCGCTCGCGCCGGGACGAGGCGGCCGCGCTCGCCGCCGAGCGCGCGGCCCAGGCCGCCCGCGCCGCGCGCGCCGCCCAGGAGGGCATGCCGCTCCGCGAGCGACCGCCCCGCGCCGGCGATCCGGCGCTGCTGCGCTGGCTCGCGTGGCTGCTCGCGGTCTCGCTCGTCGTGTACGCGATCCAGGCGAGCTACTCGCCCGACTTCCAGCAGGCGCTGCAGAACACGGTCTTCTTCTACATCCCGTTCGCGGTGCTCTACGTGCTCATGCGGGAAATCCGCTGGACGGCGGCGATGCTCCGCTCGGCGCTGCTCGTGGCGGTCGGGTTGGGGATCGCGTTCTCACTCGTCGGCTTCGTCGAGTACGCGACGAGGACGATCTTCCTCAACCCGAAGCTGATCACGACGAACAACACGCACGTCTACTTCACGGTCAATTCGCTCTTCTACGACCCGAACATCTTCGGCCGCTACCTGTCGCTGACGATGATCCTGCTCGTCGCGGGGCTGCTCTACGGCCGCGCCGGTCGGGCGCTGTGGTGGTCGCTGGCGGCGCTCGCGGTCATGTGGGCGTGTCTGCTGCTCACGCTCTCGCGGACGAGCCTCGCGGCGCTGCTGCTGGGGATGGCGGTGCTGGCGGCGCTGCGCTGGAAGCCCTCGCGCGCGCTCGTCGCGGCGGTCGTCGTGATCGTCGTCGGCGCCGCCGCGGTCGCCGCCAGCCCGCACACGTTCGGCCTCGAGCAGGGGTTCCAGGGTGTCTCGGGCGGCCGTGGCGGCCTCATCTCCGGCGGCGTCTCGCTGTTCGCCGACCGGCCCGGCTGGGGCTGGGGCTCCGGCTCGTTCGTGCACGAGTACAGGGCCCACAACCCGAACCTCGACACGACGCTCGCCGCCTCGCACACGATCCCGATCACGGTCGCCGCCGAACAGGGCCTGATCGGCCTCGCCGTCTACGTCGCGCTCGTCGTCTGCGCGTTCACGGTCGTGCTCCGCCGCAGCCGCGGCGACCCGGTGCATTCGGCGATCGCCGCGGCGTTCACCGCGCTCGTCTTCCACACGATGCTCTACGCGAACTTCCTCGAGGATCCGACGACCTGGGCGCTGCTCGCGGTCGGCGCGGCGCTCGCGGCGACGCCGCGCCGCGCCGCCGCCGCGGGCGAACCGCTGTCGCTGCGGACGCTTGCCTGATCGGCGGCCGGAGACTGGGGGCGCCGGGCATGTCCGGTCGCGTGGGGCGACCAAAGATGCCCGGCACTCCCCGCCGACCGTCAGGCGCGCGGGTCGAGCAGCAGCTTGCCGGTCGTCGTGCGGGCGGCGAGGTCGCGGTGCGCCCGCTCGGCGTCCGCCAGCGGGTAGGTCTCGCCGATCAGCGGTCGCAGGCGACCCTCGGCGACGAGTGCGAACAGCCGCGCGAGTACCTCGCCGCTCATCGCCGGGTCGCCGAGGCAGTGCACGAGCCAGAAGCCGACGACCGCGGTCGAGCCGTGCATCAGCTCGCCCGCGCTGATCTGCGCGGGCTCGCCTGAGGCCATCCCGTAGGTGACGAGCCGCCCGAACGGCGCGAGCGCCCGCAGCGACTGGCGAAGCGCCTCGCCGCCGGCCATCTCGAAGACGACGTCGACCTTGTGTGCCTCGTTTGCCTCGACGAGCCGCTCGGCCATCCCCCCGGGGGCCGAATCGACCGCCGCGTCGGCCCCGAGCTCAAGGCAGAGCGCGCGCTTCTCCTCGCTGGAGGCGGTCGCGATCAGCCGCCCGACCTCGAACATCCGGCCGAGCTGCAGCGCGAGCGTCCCGACGCCGCCCGCGCCCGCGTGAACGACGACCGACTCGCCCGGCCGGGTCCGCGCGGAGGTGGCGTACAGGTGGTGGGCCGTGAGCCCCTGGACGAGCAGCGCGAGCGCGACCCCGTCGTCGATCCCGTCCGGCACCGGGAACGTGAGCGTGGCCGGCGCAACCGCGTACTCGGCGTAGCCGCCGGAGCCGGTGAGCGCGATCACCCGCTCGCCGGTGTCGACGCGGACGCCGGCGACCTCGGTGCCCGGTACGAGCGGCAGCGTCGCCGGTGCGAGGTACGTGTTCGTGCGGTTGTGGGTGTCGGCGAAGTTGACGCCGGCCCGGCTCACCTCGATCAGGACGTCCGAGGGACCGGGCTCCGGGCGGGGGAGATCGGCCTCACGCAGCACCTCCGGGCCGCCGAACTCGGTGATCTGGATCGCGCGCATGAAAACACCGTATTTCACGACGGGATCCCTTGGCGCGGCGGACGGATCCCTCTACGATGTGGGATCCGTTGACTTCGTCGATCTGGCTGATCCTCGCGGTCAAGGTGCCGCTCGTCGTTCTTCTCGGACTGCTCGTCTGGTGGGCGATGCGTGGTCGCCCCGACGAGCCCTCCTCGTCTGACGACGATGGCGGGATCCGGCGGCTGTCGGGCCCCCACCCGCGCCGCCCGACGCCGCGTCCGCCGCGGCGAGGCCCGCACGGCGGCCCCTCGCCGGCGCCGCCGCCGCGCGTGCGCACGACCCGCGCCCGCGCGACCCGCAGGGTCCACGCGGGGCGACACGGCTGACAGCCGAGCGCCGCCCGGCCGTCGGCGATGGCAGACTTGCGCGCCATGAGCGCCGAGCCGCCAGCATCCCGCGAGCCCGGGTCGAGCCCCGATCCCGCGTCGAGTACCGGTCCCGGGTCGAGCCCCGGTCCCGGGTCGAGCCCCGATCCCGGCCCCCCGCCCGGTCCGGTCACCTCCGTCCTCTCCGACGCAACGATCGTCGAGCTCGTCGAGCGCGGGCGGATCCGCATTGACCCGTGGAGCCCGAAGCACGTGCAGCCGGCGAGCGTCGACCTGCGACTCGGCGACTCGTTCCGCGTGTTCACGAACCACCGTGTCGCCGCGATCGACCTCCGGGACGTCCCGGATAACCTCACCGAGGAGGTCGTCGTGCCCGAGGACGGCTCGTTCGTCATCCACCCCGGGGAGTTCTGCCTCGGCCGCACGCTCGAGTGGGTCGAGCTCCCCGACGACGTTGTGGCTCGCATCGAAGGAAAGTCGAGTCTGGGCCGCCTCGGGCTGATCGTGCACGCGACCGCCGGCTTCTGCGACCCCGGATGGAGGGGGACGCTCACCCTCGAGCTCAACAACCTGACGCGCGTGCCGATCGTCCTGCATCCGGGGCTGGAGATCGCGCAGCTGTCGTTCATGACGCTCGATCGGCCGGCGCTTCGGCCGTACGGCAGCCCGGAGCTCGGCAGCCACTACCAGGGCCAGCGGGCGGCGACCGCAAGCCGCTACCGCGCGCCCCGGTCCGCTGGCTGACCCGCTGGCGCCTCGGCGTGTTCAGTCGGACGCGGCGTGTCGGCCGCGGCCGGCTCCGGGTAATACAGTGGCGAGTGAGACGGGTCGTCCACTCCGACCGGGCGGCCTCCCCCCGCTTTCGATAGGAGTGAGATGAGCACCGAGACACAGACCTCAAATGGGGTTGGCGTAGCGACCGGCAGCAACACGCTCACCATCACCGACAACCGCACGGGCAAGCAGTACGAGATCCCGATCGAGGACGAGACGATCCGCGCGACCGAGCTGCGCAAGATCAAGGTGCAGGAGGACGACTTCGGCCTCATGACCTACGACCCCGCGTACATGGCGACCGCGTCGTGTCGCTCGGGAATCACGTACATCGACGGCGACAAGGGGATCCTCGAGTACCGCGGCTATCCGATCGAGCAGCTCGCGGAGAAGTCGAACTACCTCGAGGTCGCCTACCTGCTGATCCACGGCAAGCTGCCGACGGCCAGGGAGCTCGAGGAGTGGGATCACCTGATCACGATTCACACCTTCGTGCACGAGAACGTCAAGGAGTTCATGCAGGGCTTCCGCTACGACGCCCACCCGATGGGGATGCTGCTCGCCTCCGTCGGCGCGCTCTCGACGTTCTATCCCGAGGCGGCCAACATCAAGGATCCGGAGGCCCGTTACATCCAGGTCATCCGGCTCCTGGCGAAGATGCCGACGCTCGCTGCGTTCGCCTACCGCCACAACCGCGGGATGCCGTACGTCTATCCGGACAACGACCTCAGCTACGCCGGCAACTTCCTGTCGATGATCTACAAGATCGCCGAGCTGAAGTACGAGCCGGATCCTCGCCTCGAGCGCGCGCTCGACGTGCTCTTCATCCTCCACGCCGACCACGAGCAGAACTGCTCGGCCAGCGCGGTCCGCTCGGTTGGCTCCTCGCAGGTCGACCCCTACTCGGCGGTGGCCGCCGGGGTGGCGGCGCTCTACGGCCCGCTGCACGGCGGCGCCAACGAGGCCGTGCTCCGCATGCTGCGGCGGATCGAGACCCAGGAGAACATCCCCGACTTCATCAAGGGGGTGAAGGAGGGCAACGAGCGGCTGATGGGCTTCGGTCACCGCGTCTACAAGAACTTCGACCCGCGGGCGAAGATCATCAAGAGAGCCGTCGAGGACGTGTTCGAGGTGACGGGCAAGAACCCGCTGCTCGACATCGCGACCGAGCTGGAGAAGATCGCGCTCGAGGACGACTACTTCGTCAGCCGCAAGCTCTACCCGAACGTCGACTTCTACTCGGGCCTCATCTACGAGGCGCTCGGCATGCCGGTCGAGATGTTCCCGGTGCTGTTCGCGATCGGGCGCACGAGCGGCTGGATCGCCCAGTGGCTGGAGATGATCCAGGACCCGGAGCAGAAGATCTCCCGCCCGCGCCAGATCTACACGGGCGAGCACGACCTCGCCTACGTGCCGATCGGCGAGCGCTCCTGACGCGGGACGCTCCGGGCGCGGTGCCGCGGCGTTCCCGTGGGCGCGGACGCGCCGCCCGGGCGCGTCGAAACCCGTGGCACACCATCGGTCCGGCCCCGGACCGACGGTGATCACGGCCACACAGAGAGGCGCCGGACGGTTCTTACGTCGGCGATGTGAACGACCGTCCTCAGCGCGACACTCCGATCCGCATCCGGCCGATCGGCCCCGACGACAGCGAGCGGCTGCGCGAGTCGCACGAGCGGCTCTCGCCCGAGACGCGCTACCGGCGGTTCCTCGCCGTGAAGCCGCACCTCACGAGCGCCGACGTGCGCTACTTCGTCGACATCGACGGCCACGACCACGTTGCGCTCGTCGCCACGCTGCCCGACTGCGACGAGGAGCCGATCGTGGGCGTCGCGCGCTTCATCCGGATCCCCGAGGAGCCCGAGGTTGCGGAGGTCGCGATCGTCGTCGCCGACGCGCTCCAGGGCCGGGGGGTCGGCACGGAGCTCATCGCCCGCCTCGCCGAGGAGGCGGTCGGGCGTGGCGTACGCCGCTTCCGCGCGACGATGCTCGCCGACAACCTGCCCGTCCACCGGCTGTTCGAGTCGCTCGCGGCCGGCCCGGTCGACCGGCGGCGCGTCGGCGAGATCTCCGAGATGGAGTTCCCGCTGCCCGTCGGGGACCGCGCGCCCGCAACCGCCGAAGGTCCCGCCGCGCTCGCGGCCTGAGGCCGCCGTCGGCGACGGCTGCGCTCGCGGCCTGAGGCCGCCGTCAGCGACCGCGGCGCTCGCCCCTGAGCGCGCCGTCAGAGAGCGCTGAGCGTGGGAGCTGCGCTCGCTCCGGTGCTCATTCTCGCGCCGCGCCCCGCTCGTATGTTGTGATCAGGGCGCCGGTGCTCGTCGGCTCGCAGTCGACGAGCCGCAGCGGCGCGTACGTGTCGCCGGCGAACATCCGGCGCCCGGCCCCGAGCACGACCGGCGCGATCATCAGCAGGTACACATCGATCAGATCCGCGGCCATCAGCGATCCGATCAGGACCCCGCTGCCCATGATCACGAGGTTCGGGCCGGCGCCGCGACCGAGCTCCGCGACCGCCGCGGGGGCGTCGCCGTGGAGCAGCGTCGAGTGCGGCCAGCGCAACGCCGCGTCCGGATCGCTCGAGGCGACGTACTTCGGGATGTTGTTCAGCCCGTCCTTGAACGGTCCGCCCTGCGCGTTCCAGTAGGCGAGCATCTCCTCGTAGCTGCGCCGGCCGAACAGCCAGGCAAAACGCCCGTCCGTCAGCTCCATCAACCGCCTCTGCGCCGCTGCGACGGTCGCCTCGTCGCTGTAGGCGGCCGCCCAGCCGCCGTGCGCGAAGCCGTCCCGCGGGTCCTCGCCGGCGCGCCCCGGACTCTGCATGACTCCGTCGAGGCTGAGCCAGTTCATCACGATCACATCGCCCATCCGTCCTCCCTTCGATCGTCGGTCTCCGGTCGGCCGCAGCGACCTACAGCACGAGTGTCTGCCCGTTGCGCCGCAGCCACTCCTTGTGGGCCCGGTAGTCCGGGCACCAGCGTTCCAGCAGCGCCCAGAACCGCGGCGAGTGGTCCATCACCTGCAGGTGGCAGACCTCGTGCCAGACGACGTAATCGAGCACCGCGGCGGGCGCCAGCAGCAGGCGCCAGTTGAACGACATCGAGCGCTCCGCCGAGCAGCTCGCCCAGCGCGTCCGCTGGCCGCGGATCGTCAGGCCCTCGTAGGCGAGGCCGGCCTGCGCGCACGCGCGGTCGAGCCGGGCGCCGATCTCCTCGCGTGCCGCCCGCCGGTACCAGCGCTCGATCGCCGCCTCGCGCTCCGGGCCGGCCGGGACGTGGAGCTCACCGGCGCGTCGGTGGGCGCGGCTGCGGCCGTCCTGCTCGACGACGACGAGCGTCTCGTCGAGGTAGGGGAGCGTGCCGGCGCGTGCGTCGACGAGCTCCTGGGCGCGGCGCAGCTCCCCGACCCGGCGGCGGATCCACGGCCCGAGCTCGCGGACCGCCGCCGCCGCCTCGCGCTCGGCGGCGCGGCGGGGCAGCACGACCTGGACGCCGCCCACCGGATCGACGGTCACCCGCACGCGCCGCGCCCGCGGCGAGCGGCGGACGGTGTACTCGATCTCGCCGCGGTCGCTCGTCACGGGCTTCACGATACGGTCCCGCGCTGACATGCTCGCGTTCCCCGAGCCGCCGCCGACGCTCGCCGACCGGACGGCCGCGCTGCGCCTGGCGGCCGAGCGCGACATTCCCGAGACGCTGATCGCCCACCAGGACGACCCGGCACTCGCCCGGGCGCTCGGTCTGCGCCGGCCGCCGAGCGCGTCCGAGCTCGGGCGACGCGCCGAGCGCTCCGCCGCGGAGCGGGCCGCGGGGCGGGAGCTGTGGCTCACCGTGCTCGCGGCGGGCGCAACCGACGAGTGCCTTGGGCAGCTCGACGTCCACGACGTCGAGCCCGAGGACGCGCGCGCGTCGCTCACGATCTGGATCGCGCCCGGGCGCCGCCGGCGGGGTCTCGGCTCGGCGGCGCTCGCGCTCGCCGGGCGCTGGCTGATCGAGGAGGTCGGGCTCGCGCGGCTGCAGATGTTCGCCGACCCGAGGGATCGGGCGATCCGCGGCGCCGCGCTCAGGGCCGGCTTCAGGCCGGAGGGGGTGCTTCGCGGCTACCGGGCGGGGCTCGGGCGTGCCGGGTTCCGCGTCGACGCCGCGGTCTTCTCGCTCGTCGCCGCGGACCTCGGCGCGCGGTGAGCCTTGACGGTTCGCAGGGGCCCTCAGGCGACCGCGCGGACCGCGGGCCGCCCGCCGTCCTCGCGCGCGGCGAGCGCCGGCCGCGGCTCCCACGGGCGGTGCAGCTGGAGCGCCGACAGGATCGCGCGCGTGGCGGGCGAGCGGTTCTGCGTGTAGAAGTGGATCCCGGGCGCGCCCGCCGCCAGCAGCTCGGCGCACTGCAGCGTCGCGTAGGAGACTCCGAGCTGGAGCACCGCGTCCGGGTCGTGCGAGCGCCATTCGAGCGCCTCGCGCAGCGGCGGCGGGATGCTCGCGCCGCACAGCTCGGTCATCGTCGTCAGCTGACGCAGGTTCGTCACCGGCATGATTCCGGGGATGATCGGGATCTCGATCCCGACCGCGCGCGCCTCCTCGACGAAGCGCACGTACAGCTCGGTGTCGAAGAACAGCTGCGTGATGAGGAAGGAAACGCCGCAGTCGACCTTGCGCTTGAGGTAGCGCAGGTCGTGGGCGAGGTCCGGCGCCTGCGGGTGGACCTCGGGGAAGCAGGCGGCGCCCACGCACACGTCGTAGCTCTCGCGGATCAGCTCGACGAGCTCGGTCGAGTAGGACAGGCCGTCGGGATGCGGCGTCCACTCGGTCTGCCCGCGCGGCGGGTCGCCGCGCAGCGCGAGCACGTTCTCGATCCCGGCCGCGGTCATCTCGTCGAGCAGCTCGCAGAGCTCCTCGCGCGAGGCGCCGACGCACGTGAGGTGGGCCATCGCCTCGATCCCGAGCTCGTTCTTGATCCACTTCGTGAGCTCCGGCGTGCGGGCGCGCGTCGAGCCGCCTGCGCCGTACGTGACCGACACGAAGTCCGGCGAGAGGCCGCGCAGCGACTCGAGCGCCTGCCCGAGAACGCGCTCCCCGGCATCGGTCTTCGGCGGGAAGAACTCGAACGAGAAAACCGGCTGCTCGGCCCGCTCGATGATCCGATCGATCCTCACGACCGGGAACCATAGCTACCTTGACAGACTTGTGTCAAGGTTGGGGTGGCGCTCGAGCGCAGCTGGGCATCTCAGCCACCGATGGCGTGGGTGAGATGCCCAGCGCCCCGCGGAGCGACGGGCGGGCGGGCGGCTCTGCCCAGGGCGCGGCGGAGCGACGGCCGGGCGGGCGGCTCTGCCCAGGGCGCGGCGGAGCGACGGCCGGGGGGCGGCTCTGCCCAGGGCGCCGCACAGCACGGCCGGGGGGCGGCGGTCAGCCGACGGTCACGCGCCAGTGCTCGACCTCGCCGTCGGACTCCCGCGCGACGCGGCCGGCGCGCTCCAGGTGCTCCAGCACGCAGAGCGTGAGCGGGAGCCGCCACGCCGGGTTGCTCGGGCCGCTCGCGGGACGGCCGTCGTCGACCGCCGTGGCCACCTGCAGCGCGGTCCGCGGCCCGTCGGCGAGAGCCGCGAGCGCCGCGTCGATCTGGGCGTTCACGGCGCGCCGCGAGCCATCGATGTGGCCCGGGACGTCGAGGAACGGCTTGCCGTGGCCCGACAGCGCGAGGCGCGCTCGCAGCCCGGCGACGACGTCGAGCGAGCGCAGGTATTCGGCGACCGGGTCCGGCGTGTCGCCGCGGTCGAACCAGAGCACGATCCGTCCGAGCAGGTGGTCGCCGGAGATGAGCAGCCGGTGCTCGAGCTGGTAGAGGCAGACGTGGGAGGCGGCGTGCCCCGGAGTCTCGTGCACCTGCCAGGTGCCGAGGTCAGTCTGGACCGTCACGCCGTCGACGAGGTCCCGCGAAGCCTGCACCGGGCCCGCGAACAGCGGCTCGCGCTCAAGCTCCCGCTCGGCGTAGCGGTCGAGCACCTCCTGGGGAACGCCGCTCTGACGACCGACCTCCAGCCGCAGCCGCAACTCCGCCTCGGGATCGGCGAGGTGCGCGAGCGCGAGCGCGCTTGCGGGGTGGACCCACATCTCGCAGCCGCTGCGCTCCACGATCGGGAGCGCCTGCCCCCAGTGGTCGTTGTGGGCGTGGGTGATGACGAGCAGCTTCACCTGCTCGAGGCGCAGGCCGACCTGGCTCATCGCGCGCTCGAGCTGCTGCATCGAGTCCGCGGAGTGCACGCCGGTGTCGACGAGCACGAGCCCGTCGCCGGCGGCGATCGCCCAGGCGTTGCCGTGCGGGACACCGGGCCAGGGCAGCGGCAGGCGCAGCCGCCACAGACCGGGGAGCACGCGCTCGCCGCGACCGAGCTCTCTCTCACGGGCGCGCGCCGACATCGCCCGGCACGATAGAGGCCCGTGCCGCCCGCCGGGAGCTCCCCGCCCGCGCCGCGGGGTCGGAGCGGCCGCCCCCGGGGGCACGGCGCCGGCTCGCGCGCGTAGACTCGCCCGCGCAGTGGACGCGACCCCCACCGAGATCGCCCGGGCCCACCTCGACGCGCTCGCCGCGTGCGACCTCGAGGCGGCTGTCGTGGTGACCCCGGGATCGCGCGGCTGATGGGCAAGCGCCACCGGCGCCGACGTGCCGAGGAGCCGTCGGCGCCGAGCACCGACTACACGGACGCCGACGGGAACACGCTCACGCTGCGGGGCGCGCTCAGTCCCGCCACCCGCCGCCGCTACGCCGAGACGCTCCAGGGCGGTCTCGACCGGGAGGACGCGTGGCAGCGGGCGACCGAGCTGCTGTTCGAGCACCTCGCGGTCGCGTGGACGATCGCCGGCGTGCGCACCGAACGCCAGCAGGAGCTGCTCGCGCGCTACCGGATGGCCTCGGCCGCCGAGCGCACGTTCGTCCGGGACAGCCTGCGCGCCCATCTCGCCGAGCACTTCCCCGACATGGACGCGCCGTGATCGATCCGGACCGCTTCGCCGCGCTGCTCTGCGACTGGTGCCTGGAGGTCGCGCCCGGCCAGCAGATCATCGTCGGCTCGACCTCGCTCGCCGAGCCGCTGCTCGACGCGCTGCACGCGGCGATCCTCGAGCGCGACGCCTGGCCGGTGATGCGCATGACCTCCCCCGCCTGGGAGCCGGGCTTCTACCGCCACGCCCGCCCGCGCCACCTCGACGCTCACAGCGCCCACGACCTGCTCGACGCCGAGACCGCCGACGCGAGCCTGCGGATCGACGCGCCCCGCAACGGCGCTGCGCTCGCCGGCGTCGACCCGGCGCTCATCGCGCGCCGCGCGCGGGCGCTGCAGCCGGTGCAGGCCGCGCGCAGCGCCCGCCGCTGGGCGTTCACCCTGTGGCCGACGCCGTCGCTCGCGCAGGCCGCGGGCATGGCCGAGGAGGACTACGGCGCGTTCGTCGAGCGCGCGCTGTTCCTCGATCGAGAGGATCCCGTCGCCGCCTGGCGTGAGCTCTCGCAGCGACAGGCGCGGCTCGCCGCGCGGCTCGGGAACGCGCGCACGGTGCGCATCGAGGCCGAGGGCACCGACATCACGCTCGACGTCGCCGACCGCACCTGGATCAACTCCGACGGCCGGCGCAACATGCCGAGCGGCGAGGTCTTCACCGGGCCCCACGAGCGCTCCGCCAACGGCACGATCCGCTTCACGGTGCCGACCGGACCGCGGGGCGTGACCGTCACCGGCGTCGAGCTCACCTTCCGCGACGGCGAGGTCGTCGCCGCGCGGGCGGATCAGGGCCAGCCCTACCTGGACTCGGCGCTCGCCACCGACGAGGGGGCGCGCCGGCTCGGGGAGATCGGGATCGGGACCAACCCCGGGATCGACGTGCCGACCGGACACATCCTGCTCGACGAGAAGATGGCGGGCACCGTCCACCTCGCGCTCGGGCGCTCCTATCCCGAGACGGGCGGCACGAACGAGTCGGCCGTCCACTGGGATCTCATCTGCGACCTGCGCGCCGGCGGATCGATCAGCGTCGACGGCGAGACACTGGAGCTTGAGATCGCCCTCGGCGGCCGCTGAGCGGCGCCCGCAGCGGCCGGCCGATCGGCCTCTCCGCCCGTCGTGCGCGCTCGGCGTGCCCGCGCCCGCCGTGTGAGCGCTCACACGCCCGTAACGCGGAGGTCCGCTCCGTCAGCTAGGTTGGGCCACTGAGGAGATGGCACGCCGCACGAAGATCGTCGCCACCATCGGACCGGCCTCCCGTGAGCCGGAGGTGCTCAAGCGCCTGATCGAGGCCGGACTCGACGTTGCCCGCTTCAACTTCTCCCACGGCAGCCGGGAGCTGCACGCTGAGAACGCCGAGCGCGTCCGCGCCGCCTCCGAGGCGGCCGGGCGACAGGTCGCGATCCTCCAGGACCTGCCCGGCCCGAAGCTCCGCATCGGCGCGCTCAAGGACGGGATCGCCGAGCTCAAGCCGGGCGAGAGGCTGATGCTCGACTGCGGCTCGACCGAGGAGGGCGACGGCACGCGCATGTCGGTGTCGTGGGCGGGTCTTGCCGAGGCGGTCGATCCCGAGGACGTCATCTACCTCGCCGACGGCGCGATCCGCCTGCGGGTCGTCGCCGTCCGCCGTGCCGAGTGCGAGATCGACACGCTGGTCGAGGTCGGAGGCTCGGTCGCCGGCCGCCAGGGGCTCAACATCCCCGGCTCCACGCGCGGGCTGCAGGCGGTCCCCGCCGAGGACCTCGACATGCTCCACTTCGGGGAGTCGATCGGCGTCGACGCGGTCGCGCTCTCGTTTGTGCGTGAGCCCTCCGACGTGCTCGAGGTCCGCCGGCACACCCGGCTGCCGCTGATCGCCAAGATCGAGAAGCCCCAGGCGGTCGCCAACCACGTCGAGATCATCCGCGCCGCCGACGTCGTCATGGTCGCCCGCGGCGATCTCGGGATCGAGCTGCCGATCGAGGAGGTGCCGATCGTCCAGAAGCGACTGCTGCGCACCGCCGGCAACCTCGCGCGCCCGTCGATCACCGCCACGCAGATGCTCGACTCGATGGTCACCTCGAGCCGCCCGACGCGCGCCGAGGCGACCGACGTCGCCAACGCGATCCTCGACGGCACCGACGCCGTCATGCTCTCCCAGGAGACGGCGGTCGGCAACTATCCGGTCGAGGCGGTCGCGATGATGGCCTCGATCGCCGAGCACACCGAGCGCTCGCTGCCCTACGAGCGCTGGAACGAGGAGCGGGTGCGCCGGGACGCCCGCGACCCGGCGTACACGATCGCCTACAGCGCCTGCGCGGCCGCGCGCGACCTCGGCCTGGCGGCGCTCGTCATCCCAACGCTCTCCGGGCGTTCGGTGCGGCTCATCTCCCAGCACCGCCCGAACGTCCCGATCTACGGACTCTCGCCGGGACACGAGACGATCCGCCGCTGCAACCTCATGTGGGGCGTCGAGTCGGCGTTCCTGCCGCGCTACGAGGTGACCGAGCAGCTGATCGCCGCCGCCGCCGAGCGCGCGGTCGAGCTCGGGTGGGTCCGTCCCGGCGAGCGGATCGGGATCACCGCCGGCCTGCCGAGCGGCAGTCCGGGGACGACGTCGCTGTTCCAGGTCCAGACCGTCTGACCCCCTCCGTTCCCCGCTCGTCGGCGGGCCGCGCACGGGCGTCTGCGGTAACGTGCGGGACGGGCAGCCGGTGAGCGCCTCGGATGTACGGGAGCAGACATCCTGTTAGGGCGACCTAATTAGGGCGCCCTAATTCTGATACGCTCGCCGCACGGTCGCTTCGAAAGCGCCATCCAGGCGCCTCGAGTCCGAAGGACAACGTGCCCACCGCAGCCTCCACCGCCCGCCCTGCCCGGAACCGTCGCGAGTCGGTCTGGATGTACGTCTGGACGGCAGTCGTGCTCACGGTCGCGGTGCTCGCCGTCATCTTCGGCTGGCAGGCGCATGGCGGGACGACCGACCCGACGGCCGCCGGCGCGCACCGGCTCGGCGGCACGACGGTCGTGATCGACTCGGCGATCCTCGTCTTCCGCGAGGGGCTCGAGTGCATCCTCGTGCTCGCCGCGATCACCGCGAGCCTGCGCGGCGCGAACACGCTCTACCGGCGACCGATCGCCGCCGGCGGCGCGGTCGGCCTCGGCGCCGGCGTCCTCACGTGGTTCGTCGTCGTCTGGTTCATCGGCCTGTTCAACGGAGCGGGCGCGCTCACGCTCCAGGCGGCGACCGGGATCCCGGCGATCATCGTGCTGCTGATCGTCATGAACTGGTTCTTCCACAAGGTCTACTGGACCGGGTGGATCTCCTCGCACAACAGGCGCCGCCGCTCGTTGTTCAGCGGCGCCGACGCCGAGACGAACCGGCGCCGCATGCTGCTCGGCCTCGCGCTGCTCGGCTTCTCCTCGGTCTACCGCGAGTCGTTCGAGATCGTCATCTTCCTGCAGGGCCTGCGCGAGGTCTACGGCTCGAGCGTCGTGCTCGAGGGGGTCGTGCTCGGTCTGCTGTTCACGGCCGCGGTCGGTGTGCTCACGTTCGTCATGCACGCGCGGCTGCCCTACAAGAAGTTGCTCATCATCACCGGAGCCCTGCTCCTGCTCGTGCTGCTCGTCCAGGTCGGCGAGGAGGTCAACGAGATGCAGCTCGCCGGCTGGATCGGCTGGGGCCACATCTCCTGGCTGTCGCTGCCCGGCTGGATGGGCACCTGGTTCTCGCTCTTCAACAACTGGCCGACGTTCCTCGGTCAGTTCCTCGCGCTCGCGGCCGTGCTCGGCTCCTACGTCGGCGCCCAGTATCTGCGGGTCTGGCGTCCGCGCCGCCGCGGCGAGCCGACGGCGCGGATCGGCGAGGCCGAGCCCGAGCAACCCGCGGACGTCGCCGGCCGCGGCCCGCTCGGCTCGCGGCCGCTCACCGCCTGAGCCGAGGGCGTCCCCCAGTTCGCGCCGTGGGAGCGGGGCGCGACCACAGCCGGGGCGTCGACGTGCCGCAGCTCACGGCGCAGCGATGTCCGACGCGAACGTGACGGGCTCGCCGAGAAGCGTCGTCTGGGCCGGGGTCGTCTCCGCGATCACCCGGCCCCGCCGGACGACGTAGCGGCGGCTCGCCCGCAGGCGGATCACCTCGATCGCGTCCTGAGCGTCGAAGATCACGAAGTCGGCGGGCTTGCCCTCCTCGAGCCCGTACTCGTCCTCGACGCCGAGGGTCCGCGCGCCCCGCTCGGTCGCGAGGCGCAGCATCTCCGCGATCTCGTCGCGACCGCTCATGTACGTGAAGTGCAGCGCCAGGTGCGCGGCATCGACGAGGTCGGCCTTCCCCATCGGATACCAGGGATCCATGATCACATCGTTGCCGAGCGAGACGTTGACTCCGTCGGCCAGCAGCTCCTTGAGCTGCGCGAAGCCGCGGCGCTTGGGATAGGCGTCGAGCCTGCCCTGGATGAGCGAGTTCGCGTACGGGTTGACGACGACGTTGATGCCCGACCGGCGCAGGAATCCGCGCAGCTTCGCGGAGTAGTACGGCTCATAGGAGCCCATCGCCGTGCAGTGGCTCGCGGTGACGCGACCCGTGAGGCCGTGCTTCACCGTGTCGTCCGCCATGACCTCGAGGAAGCGGGAGGCGGGGTCGTCGGTCTCGTCGCAGTGGATGTCGACGCGGCGATGATGGCGCCTGGCGAGCTCGAAGACGCGGTGCACCTCCCGCAGTCCGAGCTCGTTCGTCGGCTCGTAGTGGGGGATGCCGCCGACGCAGTCGACGCCGAGCCGGATCGCGTCCTCGAGCCGCTGCTCGTCGCCGTCCCGCGCGTAGATCCCGTCCTGCGGGAACGCGGTGACCTGGATCGTGCACAGCTCGGCGAGCTCGTCGCGCACGCGCAGCAACCCGCGCACCATCGCCTCGTTCTCGCCCGAGACGTCGGCGTGCGCGCGGATGAAGAGCGTGCCCTGCGCGGCGGCCCAGCGGACGACCTCGCTCGCCCGATCGACCACGTCCTGCTCGGTGAGCGACGGCTTCAGCTCGCCCCACACCTCGATCCCCTCGATGAGGGTGCCGCTCTCGTTGAACCGCGGGCGCCCCACGGTCAGGGACGCGTCGAGGTGCAGGTGGCAATCGACGAGCGGCGCGGTGAGGAGCCGGCCCTCGGCGTCGATCGTCCTCGCGGCGTCCAGCTCGAGCGATGAGCCGATCCGGGTGAAGCGCCCATCGTCGATCGCGAGGTCGACCAGGCGGCCGTCGATGAGGCGCGCGTTGCGGACGAGGAGATCGGTCATCGAAGCGGTCCCCGGCGGGGAGGCGTCCTGGTATTCTGCCGCGGTCGGAGCGAGGCCATCTCGAGGGGAACGGTGCGATGAGTGCGGTGGAGTTTCCGGCGGAGGTGCCCGCCGAAGTACGCGAAGGGACCTACGGCGACCGGGTGGGCGCGGTCGAGCCCGGCGGCGCGGAGTTCATCCCGCTCTCGGAGCGTCATGGGAACCCTCGGACCCTGTTCGGGACCTGGACGTCGCCGAACCTCGAGTTCGCGACGGTGTTCGTCGGGGTGATCTCGATCTCGTTCTTCGGCGAGACGTTCTGGCAGGCGGTCGCCGCGATCGTGGTCGGCACCGCACTCGGGTCGTTGACGCATGCCGCGCTGAGCGCCCGCGGCCCGTCATTGGGCGTGCCGCAGATGATCCAGAGCCGGATCTCGTTCGGGTTCATCGGCAACATCCTGCCCGCCGGATTGAACTCGCTGACCGCCGGAATCGGATGGTTTGCGGTCAACAGCGTCAGCGGCGCGCTCGCCCTGAACGCCCTGACGGGGATCCCCGGCTGGGTGTGCCTCGTGTTCGTCGCGCTCGCCCAGACGACGATCGCCTTCTTCGGGCACAACCTCGTGCAGGTCTTCGAGCGCTGGGCCTTCCCGCTGCTCGGCGCCGCGTTCGTGCTCGCGTCGATCGTGATCCTGTCCAAGAGCCACCCGAACTCCGTCCACGGCACCGGCGGCATCGGCGGCTTCCTGCTCAGCGTCGGAGCCGCGTTCGGCTACGCCTGCGGCTGGAACCCGTACGCGTCCGACTACACCCGCTACTTCAAGCCGGACGTCAGTCGGTTCGCGACCGGGCTGTGGGCGGGCCTCGGCGTGTTCGTCTCCTGCGTGGTGCTTGAGATCGTCGGCGCGGCGTCCGCGACGATCGGCGGCACGTCGTCGAACCCGACCCTGCTGTTCACGAGCCACCTGCCGACCGCCATCGCCGACATCACGTTGGTGGCGATCGCGGTGGGCGCGGTCTCCGCGAACGTCCTCAACGTCTATTCCGGCGTCATGTCCTTCCTCGCGATCGGCGTGCGGCTGCCGCTCGCGCTGCGTCGCGCGATCGTCGCGCTCGGGTTCGGCTCGATCGGATTCGTCGTCGCGTGGACGGGGCTCCACAACGCGGGCTCGAAGTACGAGAACTTCCTGCTCGTGATCGCGTACTGGATCGGGCCCTGGCTGGGCGTGTTCTTCTGCGATCAGCTGCTGCGCCGCCACGCACGCGTCGACGGGTTCCTGTTCGACCGACGCCACAATCCGTGGGCGGGAGCGCTCGCGATGGCGATCGGCATGGCGGTGTCGATCATCCTGTTCTCGAACCAGACCGAGTACGTCGGGGTGATCGTCAAGGCGCACCCCAAGATCGGCGATCTCACGTTCGAGGTCGGGTTCACGCTCAGCGCGGTGCTGTACGCCGTCTTCTATGCCGTGAGCCGCGAGCGCCGCTCCGAGGAGGTCATGGTGATCCCCGACGCGGCGGTGGCGACCGCCGCCCGGGAATGATGGTGCCGGCCGACGGTCCGAGCCGGCCGCCACGACACGACCCGATCGCGCGAGCTCCGCGGTGATCGGCGCCGGGCGACGCCGCTGATCAGCGCCATCGGGCGTTGAAGCGGCGGCGGTCGCGCTTGGTCGGCCGGGGGCCGTGATCGACCGGTCCGCCGAGCCGCCGCAGCTCCTCCTGGCGGCGGCGCTCCGCGATGCTCTCCTCGGTCTCGGTGTAGAGCTTCGTCGCCTCCGCGGCCGATACGCGGCGCTCCGCCGCGCCGCGCACGACGACGGTACGCCGGCCCGAGCGGAGCGTCAGCTCGAGCTCATCGCCCGGCCTGACCTCCCGGCTCGGCTTGACGGACACACCGTTGAGATGGACGCGCCCGCCCTTCACGGCTTCCGCCGCCAGGGCGCGCGTCTTGCACAGACGCGTCGTCCAGAGCCACTTGTCGACGCGCATATCGCCGGGACAAGCGTAGACCGCCGCGCCCCGATGCCCGGCTCGCGCGCGTTGATCTGCGAAGCTTCCGCGCGTGATCGGCGTGAGGCTGGTGCGCGGTTCCCTCGGGCGGGTCCGCGAGATCGCGATGGTGGGGACCGTCGTGGTTGCGGCCGTGGCGCTCGTGCGTCCGCTCGACGCCGCCGCGGCCACTCTGACCGTGACGTCCACCAGGGACGGGCTCGCCGCGTGCACGTTGCGGACGGCGATCGGGACGGCCGACGCGCCGGGGCGCCGGACGGCCTGCGGGCGCGCGGACCGGGGTCCGAACACGATCGTGCTTCGCGCCGGTCGCTATGTCCTGTCGGTTCGGCCCCGGGGAGGGGATGGGAACTCGAGCGGCGATCTGAACGTCGGCGGTGGGGGCTCGCTCACGATCACCGGCGCCGGCGAGCACTCCACCGTGATCGACGCGACCGGGCTCGGCGACCGAGTGCTGTCGGTGGCCGGGAACGCTCGAGTCGAGCTCAGCCGTCTCAGCGTCGTCGGCGGCCGCGCGCCGAGCGGTTCGCCCGGGCGCAGCGGGATCGTGGGCGCGAGCTGTCTCGGAGCCGGTGGCGGTGCCGATGGCGCCGATGCCGGCAGTCGCGGCAGCGGCGGCGGCATCTTCAACGCCGGGACGTTGGTGCTGAACGCGGTCGCCGTCCGAGGAAACAGGGCCGGATCCGGCGGGGCGGGCGGGAGCGCCGCTGGGGCCGGGTGCGGCGGGGGAGCGGGCGGCGCGGGAGGCGGCGGCGGAGGCGTGTACAACCGCGGCCTCCTCAGGCTGATCCGCTCGACCGTCTCGGGGAACACGGCCGGAGCCGGGGGCGACGGGGGCGGCGGCGCCGGCAACGCGCTCGGAGGCCCGGGCGCGGGCGGCAGCGGCGGGTCGGGCGGGCCCGGCGGCGGCATCGACAACGTGGGAACGCTCTCGGTGAGCGCGTCGACGATCGCGCGAAACCGTGCCGGCGCCGGCGGGCTTGGAGGCGCCGGGGGAGCGAGCCCGATGCAGCGCGGCGCCGGGGGCGCCGGCGGCGCGGGCGCCTCGGGGGGCGGGATCTTCAGCGCGGGCCGTCGGATGACGGTGCTCAACAGCACCGTCTACGGAAACGTCGGCGGAGGCGGGGGTGCCGGGGGGCTGACGGCCGGCGGCGGCGCCGGCGGCAGCGGCGGCGGGGTCGCGGTCGCGAACAGCCCGAGCGTCATGAAGAACGCGACCGTGGCCGGCAACGGAGTCGGCGTCGGCGGGGCGCCCGGGTCGACCGCGGGCAGCGCCGGCGCCATGGGCGTGGGCGGCGGTCTGTTCGTCGCCTCCGCGCACGCTGCCGACGACATGCGGCTGCAGAGCACGATCATCGCCTCGAACGCCGGGGCGAACTGCGCCGGGAGCACTCACTCGGCGATCGGGAACGGCGGCTATGACCTGAGTGACGGGGACCGGAGCTGCCCGGGGCATCACGGGAACCCGAAGCTCGGTCCGCTGAGGAACAACGGAGGCTTCGCGGCCACGATGGCGATCGGTCCGGGCAGCCCGGCGATCGACAGGATTCCGGCTCACGGTCGGCACTGTCCGGCGGCCGACGAGCGCGGCGTCCGGCGCCCGCAGGGCCGCGCGTGCGATATCGGGGCCTTCGAGTTCGCGAGGCCCCGGATCAGGTTCATGGCGCCGTTCCAGGGCGCCTCCTACGAGCGGGGGACGCGGATCCGGGCTCGCTTCCGGTGCGACGAGGGCGGCGTCGTCAGCGCGATCGCCACCTGCACCGGGAGCGTCGCCGCCGGCCATGGGATCGACACCGGACATGTCGGGACGATCTCGTTCGTCGTCACGGCCGTCGACAGGAGCGGCGCTCGCGTCCGCCGGACCGTCCACTACCACGTCTGGCTCTATGTCGACCCGCTGCGGGAGGTGAGCGGTCTGACGCCCCGCCGGATCGATCTCGGTGTCGATTACGCGGGCACCGGTCCGCTCCTCGCGCTCGGCAATGCCCGCGTCACGACGGCGAGCGACACCGACTCGGGACCGTCGAGCTGCTGGGCGATCAGCTGCTGGCCCGGAGGCGGGATCGTCGTCCTGCGCCTCCTCGACGGTCCCTTCGCGGGCAAGTACATGTACGTCGCCGAGCACATCACGGTGAGTGTGCGTGCCGGGGAGGTCGTGAGCGCCGGCCAACGGATCGCCACTCTCCACGCGGGCTACCCGTGGTCGGAGTGGGGTTGGGCGGCCGGTCCCGGCCCGGAGGCGCTGGCGATCGCGGACGACCACTGGTGCCACACGTGCGCCGACATCGGCGACTGGTCGACGGTCGAGGGGCGCAACATGAACGCCCTGCTCGTCCGGCTCGGCGCCCCGTCCGGGCTGTTCCAGCCGATCCCCAGCCAGAAGATGCCGCCGGGCTGGCCCACCTGGCCGCGGTAGCCCGCGCGGCGGAGGCTCGCCGTCCGAGGGAGGATGTCTCCGGAGCGCTCGGGCCGCCGTGCGGAGCGCTCAGACGGGCGGGCGAGGGCGCTCAGACGGGCGGGCGAGAGCGCTCAGACGGCGCGCGAGAGCGCTCAGACGGCGAGAGCGCTCAGACGGCGAGAGCGCTCAGGCGGCGAGAGCGCTCAGGCGGTCTGCGCGGCGTAGAACTCGGCCTCCTGCTCGCCGAGCTCGGTCGCGGGTGGATCTCCGTAGAACCACTCGCGGGCGATCCGGTGGAAGTTCCCGCGCGCCCGCAGCTGCGCGATCACGGCGAGCGTGAGCACCTCCATGCGGCGGCCGAAGATGTGGTCGGGCGGCGCTGTCTCGTGGCGCAGGTCGCCGAAGTACTCCGAGCGCGGATCGCTCATGTCGATCATCACCTGCGTGGCGTACTCGGGCGTGAGCTGCACCTCGCGGTCGCACGTGTACCAGGAGGTGGAGGCGCGGAACTGGGCGAGCACGCGGTCGGGGTTGAACTTCGCCGGATCGCCGAAGAAGCCGACCTCGGTCCCGAGGCGCATGATCGTGTCGGCGTCGCCCTCGATGATCGCCCGCGCGACCTCCATCTCGAGCTCGACGGTGCCCGGTGGCATCCGCTTGAACAGCCCGAAGTCGAAGAACGCCATCCTGGGGTGGGCGGGATCCGAATCGAGCAGCATCGAGTTGCCGGGGTGCGGGTCGCCGGAGAACTGGCCGTGGCGGTACAGGCACCCGAAGTAGAAGCGGAACACGATCTCGCCGATCCGGTCGCGCTCCGCCTGGGGGAGCGCCTTGAGCTCCTCGAACCCGGTGCCGTGCACGTACTCGGTGACGATCACGCGCTCGTGCGAGAGCGAGGTGACGACCTGCGGAATGACGATGAACGGGTGGCCGCGGAAGATTCGCGCGAGGGCGCGCTGGTTCTGCGCCTCAAGCTCGTAGTCGAGCTCCTCGTCGATCCGCGCCCGGATCTCCTCGCCGATCGCCTTCGGATCGAGCCCGGGCGCGATCCGCTTGACGAGCCGGAGGATCAGCCCGAGGTTCTGCATGTCGGCGCGCACCGCGGCCGCGACCCCCGGGTACTGGACCTTCACCGCCACCTCGCGGCCGTCGAGCAGCACCGCCCGGTACACCTGGCCGATCGAGGCCGCGGCGATCGGCTCCTCGTCGAAGTCCTCGAACACGTCGGAGAGCTTCTCGCCGAGCTCGGACTCGATCACCCGGCGCATCTGCCCGAACGTCACCGTCGGCGCCGCGTCCCGCAGCGCCCCGAGCTTGCGCTGGAATTCCTCCCGGTACTCCTCGGGCACGAGGCCGGTGTCGAGGAACGAGAGCACCTGGCCGACCTTCATCGCCGCGCCCTTCATCGTGCCGAGCGCTTCGACGATCTGCTCGGCGGCCTCGATGTGGCGCCGCTCGAGCGCCGCCCGGCGCCGCTCCTCGGTCCGGGTCACGTTTGCTGCTCGCGTCCCCGCTTGGCGGAGCGCCTGGTTGGCGGCCAGACTCCCGATCCTCGCCGTCCGCCCCACGCGCGAGGTGGGGATCTTGTCCTTGGGCACGACTCACGAGTCTAGGCGGAAGTCGTGAGGGTCTGAGGCCGGCGGCGGCCGGATCTCGACTCGATGGCGACGCCGGGCGCCGGTGCGTCAGTCGCTCGTCGCGCCGCTGCCGGTCGAGCTGGAGTGGCCGTGCCCGCGGAGCTTCGCCGCGGCCGACACGCAGTCGCTGTACGGCGTGCCCCTCTGGCCGGCGACATGCTTCTTGCTCTCGTTCAGGCAGGCCGCGCGGGGGCTGGTCGTGGAGCCGCTCGCGAGGTGGGCCATGTCGGTGACGCACGTGGAGAACGGGGTGCCCTTCTGGCCCGCGACGTGCTTCTTGCTCTCCGACTGGCACGCCTTGCCGTAGGCCTTGGCGTTGCTGCTCGCCGGATTGCCGACGCCCGTGGCGTGCCCGTGCGCGCTCTGAGAGGAGCCATGCGTGCCGGCGTTGCCGTGGGCGAGAGCGGTGGCGGGCGCCACGCCCAGGGCGAGGGCGGCGATCGCAGCGGTGAATCGGCTCGATGTCTTCACTGTCTTCCTCCTGGGAAGGTCGTCTTGGGCGCATCACGCCCTGCTGACACTGGGCGAATTGCTCTACGTGGCGTCAACGGTTCGTTCGACGAGAAGTCAGGATCCAGATCGGACGCCGCCCGGCCACCCACGAGTTCGCTCGGGCGCTCTCAGCGGATGTTCGACCGTCAGGGGGCCGGCGGCCGGGTCGGTGCCGCCGCGGTCGATGAGGCGGGTGCCGCGTGCCGGCCGCTGCGGCGGTTCGTCGATCCGCCGTGCGATGGCGCTCGCTCGGACGTGCCGCCGTTGCGAGCCCCGGCTCCGCGGGGGGAAGTCCCGCCGCCGCTCCGCGACGAGCCAGCCCGTCCGTGGCGGCCGGTTCGCGCCGTGGCGCCGGCGCGCGAGCCGTGTCCTCCTGCGGCGGACGGACGATGAGATGTGCCGCGGGCGGAGGCGACATGCGATGACCGAGGCGGGGCGGAGGGGTTCGCTCGCCGCGTCGCATCGCGCCCGGACCCCGCGCCCGAGGCCGCTGCGCTCCTCAACGGCGGGACGGCCGCCTGCGACCTCGGCGAGCGGTGGTGGCGACGCTGCGACGGCCGGGCCGGCGGGCGGGTGAGCGTCGATCGCGCGGGTCGTGCCACGGCGCCGTGGCGGGCTGAGGGCGCGCCGCGCGAGTTCGTCACGCGCTGTGAGGTCGATCGTTCCCCGGCTCGCGATGCCGCGCCGGATGCGGTCCCTGCCGGCCTCGTCCGCATCTGATGGATCGCTCCCGCGCCCACCGCGGCCACGGCGACGATGGCGACGGCGCCCGTGGCCACCGCCTTCGCAGAGACCGCCATTCCCGCCGCCTTGCCCGCGCTGCTTGCGACGAGGCCGGCGCCGCCGCCGCCGCCGTGGCCGGAGCCCGTGCCGGTGATCCGGGCCAGGAGACCGGCCGCCGTCGCCACCGGAAGCGCGGGCGACAGGACTCGCAGGTCCTCACGGCGCGGCTCGATCGCCGCCGCGAACGAATCGCACGGCCCGCAGTCGCGCAGATGGGCGCGGATCCGCCGGTCGCGTCGCACGCGCCCGTCGCCGTCGGACACGATGCGCTGCACCTCCTCGCAGCTCATCGCGCGCCCTTCCGTGAACCTCTGCAGTGAGCGCCGCGCCTCCAGCACCGTCTGCTTCGCCGCACCCACCGAGATGCCGAACACGACGGCGATGTCCTCGTGGGAGAGTCCGCTGAGCTCGCGCATCACCAGCGCTCCGCGTTGCCGCTCGGGCAGGGCGCGCAGGTCTGCGACGAGCGTCGCCAGCCGGGCCCGCTGCTCCGCAACCTCGTCGGCGGACAGGCCGGGGAGATCGATCTCCTCGGGCGACAGCTCCTCCCCCGGGCGCCGGCGGCGCAGCAGCGAGACCGCCTCGTTATGCGCGATGCGGAACAGCCAGGGCCGCACCGGGGCGGTGCGCCGGCCCTCCCGCAACGCCACGAGCGCCTGGGTGAAGGCTGTCTGCAGGGCGTCCTGTGCGTCGGCGTCATTTCCCAAAAGCGAACGGCAATAGCGATACAGCGACGGTTGAAAGCGCTCGAACAGGGCGGTGAAGGCGGCGTCGCTGCCGTTGGAGACCATCTTCGCCAGCCGCTCGTCGCCCGCCAGTCGCAGGTCGACGCGCGGCACCCGCAGCAGCGCGCCGCCCGCAGAGGCCAGGTTGGCGTCCATTGGTACATCATCGACCACGCGCGGCCGAACCAAAAGTCGGGATCAATCGCTCCGGCTTGCCGGAGCGTTGGCGACGCTGTCGCCGCCGGCGGTCTGCACCCGGGAGCCCGGGACGATGTCGTCGGTCCCGTCGGGCCAGCGCACCCATGCCTTGTGCCCGCCGTCGTAGTCGTCGCCGAGCAGGATGAGCGTCGCGGGCTCGCCAAGCGCCGTGCACGGCTCCGCGCCCTCGGGGTCGACGCCACGCCAGATGCGGATGAAGCGATTGTGCTCAAGCTCGTCGCCGATCGTCGTCGGGTCGGTGTGGCCGGGGTGCACGCGCGTGGCGCGTGGCAGCGACATGAGCGTGTCCATGATCGAGGACCTGAGGTCGGCGTAGCCGCTGGAGCCCGGCGCGCGCACGCCCCCGACGGAGCCCTTGAACAGCGTGTCGCCCGTGAACACGTCGGTGCCGTCGACGAGGAACGACAGCATGCCCGCGGTGTGGCCGGGCGTGTGCAGCGGCTCGATCGTGAGCGCGCCGGTGCGGATCGTCTCGCCCGGCGCGAGCGTGCCGGTCGCCTGTGGCACCTGGTCGCGCTCGAGCTCGTGGATGAGCACGGGCGCGTCCGGGAACGCAGCGATCGCCTCGTCGAGGTCGGCGACGTGGTCTCCGTGGTGATGGGTGAGCAGGATGTGGGTGAGCGTGAGCTGGCCGTGCCTGACGAACTCGATCAAGGGCTCGACCGGGCCGCCCGCATCGATCATCACCGCGTGTCCCGTGGGCTCGTCGGCGACGATGTAGTTGTTCGTGAGGAAGCCGTCGCTCATCGAGCGTTCGACGATCATGTGGCCCACACTACCCGGGCGCGCCTGTCCGATGGATCGCCTGGACGTGTCCGTCCGCAGCACTGGGGGTAGCCTGTCGCGCATGAGCCTCATCCACACCTGCTACCGGATCACCGACATCGACCGCTCGGTCGCGTTCTACGAGGCGCTCGGCTTCAGGGAGGTCAGGCGCGCGCCGATCCGCGACGAGGCGATCAACGTGTTCATGAACCTGCCGGAGGATGGCGAGGAGCCGAGGCTCGAGCTCACGTACAACATCGGCCGCACCGAGCCCTACGACATCGGCACGGGCTACGGCCACATCGCCATCACCACCGAGAATCTCGACGGCACGCTCGCGGAGCTGTCCAAGCAGGGGATCGAGCCCGAGCGGCCGCCCTACACCGTGAGCGAGGGGGGGAGCCGCATCTGCTTCGTGCGGGATCCCGACGACTACCGGATCGAGATCATCGAGCGCGCCGCGCGCTGACCGGAGGTTCGCTCGGACATGGTCGACGCCGCCACGATGGGCAAGCTCATGCAGAGCTTCAAGATCGCGATCAACGTCCACGATCGCGAGAACCCCGACCACAACTCCTGGGGCATCGGCATGTCGCACTTCGACATTGAGCGGCTCGGCTTCGAGGAGGGCGAGGAGATCCTTCCGGGCATCGTCATCCAGACCGACGGCGGCACCTCCGGCAACTTCCGCATCCTCTGCGACGGCGAGCACGACTCCGACGAGGAGCGCGAGGAGGAAGAGGCCGAGATGGTCGACGCGGTCGCCGAGCAGGAGCTGTACGAGCCGGTGACCGTCGAGTCGGGCTCCGAGCCCGCGCCGCTGCGCCCACCCGTGTGAGGCCGGGCGGCGGTGACGGCCGCGGCCGGGCGCTGCTTGCCGCGAACCGGGGCGCTACTCCCCGCGGTGGCGGGCGCGCGCCTCGTCCCAGGCGGCGCGCGCCTCGCGCAGTGCGATCACGACCTGGCGGCGCGCCTCCTCGGCCGCGTGCGCGGCCTCGAGCGCCTGGTTGCGCGCCCGCCGGCTCGCGGGCAGGTTGAACGCCCACAGGCCGGTCTCGAGCAGCCGCGCCGCACGCCGCACGTCGTCCTGGACCTTCTCCTGCAGTTCCCGGCCGTGGACCCCCGCCCGGATGTGTCGCACGCGTGACTGCATGCCGACGTCGACGAGCCCGACGAGCGCGCGTCCGGCGATCATCGGCTCCGGGTCGCGCGGGTCGACGCCCGCCTGGCGGGCGAGCTCCTCGCTCGCGACGCTCGCCAGGCGCGCGTTCACCTCGAGCCAGGCGGCGTGCAGCGCCGGTGTGCCCTCGATCATCGCCACGAACGCCGGGACCAATTTGTCGAGCGCCTCGTCGATCTCGAACCGCGCGCTCTCGGCCTCGATCGCGCGCACGACGGCGTCCGTGATCGACTCCCCGGGTGCGCGCTCGCGCAGCGCGCGGGCGAGGCTCTCGACCATCTCGTCCGTGTCGTCGAGGACCATCGACTCCTTGGTCGGGAAGTAGTTGTAGATCGTCTTCTCCGAGACGCCGACGCGGCGCGCGATCTCGGAGACCTTGACCTCGTCGAAGCCGCGCGTGGCGAACAGCGTCGTCGCCACGTCGGAGATGAGCTTGCGCGTGATCCGGCGCTTGCGCTCGCGCAGGCCCTCGTCGGGGTGCTGGGCGCGGTACCACGCCTCCTGCGCGCGCCGCACGCGCCGCATGATCGCGGCCATTGACTCGCCCATCTCCTCGCCGATCAGGCCGTACAGGGTGGATTCGCTCGGCTCGTCCTCCGGGTCGATGTCGTCGGGGAGCTCGTTCATCGCGGCCGCCGGGGACAACTGTATCCACACGGTGAAACATTTCTCTTGACGTATTTCTTCAGTCACTGTACTTTTACGCGCCATGACCGATATTGCGATTCGTGCGGAAGGGCTCACAAAGCGCTTCGGCGGGTTCGTCGCCGTCGACGCGCTCGACCTGCAGGTCCAGGACGGCACGGTCGTCGCACTGCTCGGCCCGAACGGCGCCGGCAAGACGACGACCGTGCGGATGCTGGCCACGCTCATCGCGCCCGACGGGGGACGCGCCTGGGTCGAGGGCCACGACGTCGTGCGCGAGGCAGCGCGGGTACGGGAGCTGATCTCGCTCACCGGGCAGTTCGCGGCGCTCGACCCGCACCTCACCGCGCGGGAGAACCTCGTGCTCATGGCGCAGCTGCGCGGCGACAACGGTCGCGCCGCGCGGCGCCGCGCCGACGAGCTGCTCGAGCGCTTCGACGGCGTCGACTTCCGGGACCGGCTCGTGAAGAACCTGTCCGGCGGTCAGCGGCGGCGAGTCGACCTCGCCGCGGGCCTGATCGAGCGCCCGCACGTGCTCGTGCTCGACGAGCCGACGACCGGCCTCGACCCGCGCAGCCGACAGGTCGTCTGGTCGACGGTGCGCGAGCTCGTCGCCGAGGGCGTGACGCTGCTGCTCACGACCCAGTACCTCGAGGAGGCTGACGCGCTCGCCGACCGCGTCGTGTTGCTCGACCGCGGCCGCGAGGTCGCCGCCGGCACGCCCGCCCAGCTCAAGGCGCAGGTCGGCGACCAGCGCGTCGACGTCGTCGCCGCCGACGGCGAGGCGATGCGGGCGCTCGAGGCGCTGCTCTGGGAGCGCTTCGAGATCACGACGTCCGAGGAGCAGCGCACGGTCTCCGTGTCCGCGCCCGAGGAGGCCGCCGACCTCGCGCGCGTGGCCGCGGCCGTCTCCGAGGCGGGCATCCCGGTCGACGAGATCGCGCTCCGCCGCCCGACGCTCGACGACGCGTTCCTCGCGCTCACCGGCCACAGCGCGACCGCCACCGCCGAGGAGGCCGGCGTATGACGACGCTTGCCGCGCCCGCCCCGACCTCCTCCGGTTCCGCGGGCCGTCGTTCGGCCGGCTCTCCGCTGCGGTTCGCGCGCGACACGCGCCTGCTCACCGGGCGCTCGCTGCGCGCGATCCCCCGCGTCCCCGAGCGGCTGCTCGACGTCACCGTGCAGCCGGTCATCTTCATCCTGCTGTTCCTGTACGTGTTCGGCTCGGCGATCCACGTCCCGGGGATCAGCTACAAGAGCTACCTGTTCCCGGGCATCATCGGCCAGGGCCTCGCATTTGCGGTGATCAGCGCGGGGACGGCGACCGCGACCGACATGAGCGAGGGCGTCATCGACCGCTTCCGCTCGCTGCCCGTCAATCGCCTCGCGATCATCACCGGCGAGGTGATGGGTCAGTTCTGCGAGCAGGTGCTCGGCATGTGCATCTACATCGCGTTCGGGATCGCGCTCGGCTGGCGCCCGGACGTGACCGTCGCCGGCGGCCTTGAGCTCGCGGGGCTGCTTGCGCTCGGCATGTTCGCGTTCATCTGGGCGGGCGTGCTCTTCGGGCTGCTCATCCGCTCGCCGGATGCCGTCCAGGGCCTCGGCTTCATCGTGATCCTGCCGCTCACGTTCATGGCGGGCACGTTCGTCCCGATCCACGGCATGGACGCCGTCCCGCGCGCGGTCGCCGAGTGGGACCCGGTGTCGGCGTTCGTCGCAAGCACACGCTCGCTCACCACCCACATGCACAGCTCAGGCTCGCTTCAGCTCGATCACCCACAGCTCGCGATGATCGGCTGGTCGCTGCTGCTGCTCGCGATCTGCGTGCCGATCGCGCTCCGCCGCTTCAACCGTACGACCGCGGCCTGAGCGCCCCCGTGGCGCCGGGCCGCTTCAACCGTACGACCGCGGCCTGGGCGCGCCCGTGGCGCCGGGCCGCGGCGGCCGGCCCGGTCCGCGGCAGGGGAGCTCCGACGTGACGGGCGCCCGGGCCGGGATGGCAAGATCCGCCCATGACGTACTCGATCGTCGCCCGCGACGCCGCGACCGGAGAGCTCGGCGTCGCCGTGCAGTCGCACTTCTTCTCGGTCGGATCGGTCGTGCCGTGGGCGCGGCCGGGCGTGGGGGCGGTCGCCACCCAGGCGAACGCGCGGATCGAGTATGGGCCCCACGGCCTCGCGCTGATGGCCGCCGGACGCTCCGCCGCCGAGGCGCTCGGCACGCTCGTCGCCGAGGATTCCGGCGCCGACGCGCGGCAGGTCGCGCTGCTCGACGCGCGCGGCGGCGCCGCCGGCCACACCGGATCGAAGTGCATCCGCTTCGCCGGCGACGTCCAGTCCGACGGCGTGAGCTGCCAGGCGAACATCATGGCGCGCGAGGGCGTCCCCGAGGCGATGCTCGACGCCTTCCTGTGGCGCTCCGGCCCGCTCGCCGAGCGGCTCCTCGCCGCACTCGAGGCCGCCGAGGAAGCGGGCGGGGACCTCCGCGGCCGGCAGTCCGCGGCGCTCCTCGTCGTGCCCGGGACGGGGGAGCCCTGGGAGACGACCGTCTCCCTCCGGGTCGAGGACGACGAGCATCCGCTCGATGAGCTCGCCCGCCTGCTCCGCCTGCACGCCGCCTACCGGCTGGTGGGCGAGGGCGACGAGGCGAGCGCCCGGGGCGACGTGGCCGCGGCCGCCGAGCGCTTCCGCCGCGCCGCCGAGCTCGCCGACGACGAGCCGGAGATCCGCTTCTGGGGCGCGCTCGGGATGGCCCAGTCAGGCGACGAGGACGCCGCCCTGCGCGGGCTCGCCGAGGTCTGCGCGGAGGACGCGGCCTGGCGCGAGCTCCTCGCCCGCCTGCCCGACGAGCTCGGCTCCGTCGCCAGTCGCCTGCTCGCCCGCCTGCCTTGACCACCCCCAGCCGGGCCACCCGCGCCCGCGCTACTCCCGCCGCCGCTCCTCCCGCAGCCGCGCCGCGCGCGTTGACCGTCCCGCGGGGCGGTCACGCTCTCCGCCCACCCCTCCGCATGGCCGTCGACATCTCTGTCCCCACAGAGCACTTTTCTCGCAACGCGCGGGTCGCGCGGAGCATCTGGGAGCGAAGGCGGGGGGATTCGGGGCGCCTCAGCGGCTCTCGGAGGTATGCGAAAGGAATGTCCCCTGAGAGCACGGATATCGACCACGGCCGAGCAGCACTTCGGCCATGTCACGAGGGCGCAGCTGCTGGCGCTCGGTGTGACCGCAGGCTGGCTTCGGAGCCAGATCAGGCTTGGGTGGCTGATCCCGGTCCACGCGGGGGTGTACGCCCTCGGCCACGTGCCGCGCCACGGCCTCGCCCGTGCGTGCGCGGCGACGCTCGCGTGCGGGGCGCAGTCGGCAGTGAGCCACTCGGCGGCCGCGGCGGTCTGGGGGCCTTGGCCGTGGCCGCAGACGATCGAGATCATCGCGCCATACGAGCGCCGCCGGCCAGGCATCCGGACGCATCGCTCGACCACGCTGACGCCCACGGACATCCGCGTTCACCAGGGGATCCGCGTCACCTCGCCGGTGCGCACCGCGCTCGACCTCCAGCCGCGTCTCAGCGACCCCCAGCTCGTGCGCCTCGTCAACGATCTGCGTGTCGCCGGGCACCTGCGGAGCGGCGCCTTCGTCGCCCTATGCGCCCGCAGCCGTCGCGTCGACCGGCTCCTCGGCGGTGCCGGCGACGTTCCGGAGCGGCCGACCCGCTCCTGGCTGGAGGACGCATTCCGGAGGTTCACCAGGCGCCACGGGCTGCCGATGGCGAAGATCAACGCAATCCTTCCCCACAACGGCCGTGAGGTCGACGCGCTCTACCCGGAGCAGCGGCTCATCATCGAGGTCGACTCGTGGCGCCACCATTCGAGCCGGGCGTCGTTCGAGCGCGACCGGGACAGGGACGCCGATGCTCTCGCGCACGGGTATCGCACGCTGCGGATCACCGCCGAGCGTCTCACGCGCGGCGGCGCCGAGGAGGCCGCGCGCATCCGGCGCATCCTCGAGCTCGCATGATCGCTGCGTCAGTAGAGGCCCTCGCCGCGGGCGTAGCGCGCGGCCCGCTCGCGGTCGTAGCGCTCGGCGTCGAAGCCCTCGCCGCGCAGGGAGCGGAGCACCTCGCCGCCGGAGGGCAGCGAGGCCGGGTCGACGAAGCCCGCCGGGTCCCACAGCGAGGACCGGATCGAGGCCTTCGGGCACTGGGTGTAGGCCTCCTCGACGGTGACGAGCAGCCCGAGCCGGGGCAGCCTGCCATCGACCGCGGAGCCGGTGAGCAGCTCGGCGTCGTCGGTGATGATCGCCCGCCCCTGCACCCGGAACGTGACGCCGACCCCGGGGATCAGGAAGAGCAGCGCGATCCGATCGTCGTGGAGCAGGTTCGTGAGCGTGTCCGCGATGCGGTTGCCCGGCCGCTCGGGGATGAACAGGGTGCGCTCGTCGAGCACGCGCACAAAGCCGGGCGGGTCCCCCCGCGGAGAGACGTCGAGACCGCCCTCCGGGCGCGCGGTCGCGACGCACACGTACGGCGATGCCTCGACGAAGCGCCGCGTCACGTCGTTCACGTGATCGGCGATCTTCGAGACGACCGTGTCGGTCGGCTCGCCGCCGATCAGCGCGCGCAACGCCGCCTCGTCGGCGATGCGATGGACGCTGCGCGCGGCGGTCACGCCGCCGACGATACGGCACCCGCGCCGGGAAATGCGTCCTCGCAGGCCCGCCCGCCCGCTATATCGAGCGCGGGTGAAAGCGTGGCTGCGCGTGTGCGGCGTCATGTTCGCCGTCGGCTGGGGCGCGAACCAATTCTCAAGCCTGCTGCTCGCCTACGAGCAGCGCCAGGGGCTCTCCGAGGGCACCGGCGATGCGCTGTTCGGCGTCTATGCGCTCGGCCTGATTCCGGCGCTGCTGCTGCTCGGCCCGATCTCGGACGCACGCGGGCGACGAGCGATCACGTGCGGCGCGGGCGTCCTCTCTGGCATCGCGACGTGCGCGCTCATCGCCGGCGAGCACGCGCTCGCGCTCCTGTTCGCAGGCCGGCTGCTCGCCGGCGCGGCGAGCGGGGCCGCTTTCGCCGCCGGCACGGCGTGGGTCAAGGAGCTCTCGGTGGCGCCGCACGACCCGCGGGCGGACCCCGAGGCGGGCGCCCGGCGGGCGGCGATCGCGCTGAGCGCCGGGTTCGGGCTCGGTCCGCTCGTGGCCGGCCTGATCGCGCAATGGGCGCCGGACCCGCTGGTCGTCGGCTACCTGCCGCACATCGCGGTCGTCGCCGTCACCATCGGCCCCGGGCTGCGCGCGGCGGAGACCGTCGTCGCCGGAGCCGCGCCGCGGCGCTCGGTGCGCGTCGCCTCCGCCGCCACGCGCCGCTTCCGCACGGTCGTGACCCCGTCGGCGCCATGGGTGTTCCTCGCCCCGTCGGTCGCCTTCGCGGTGCTGCCGGCGATGCTCGCCGCCGACCTCGGGAGCTTCCGGATCGGCTTCGCCGCCCTCACCGCGGCGCTCACGCTCGGGGTCGGTGTGCTCGTCCAGCCGCTCGCCCGCCGCCTCGCGGGCGCCGGCGCGGGGCCCGGCCGGGGCCTCCTCGCGGGGCTCGCGGCGACGCTCGTCGCGCTCGTGCTCGGGGCGCTCGCGGCCGTGCTCGGGAGTTGGCCGCTCGCGCTGCCCGCGGACGTGCTGTTCGGCGCGGGCTACGGCCTGTGCCTCGTCTCCGGACTGCTCGAGGTGCAGACGCTCGCCGCGCCCGGCGAGCTCGCCTCGCTCACCGCGATCTTCTACGCGCTCACGTACGTCGGGTTCGCCGCCCCGCTCGCGATCGCCGAGCTCGAGCACGTGCTGCGCCCCGCGGTCGTCCTCCTGGCCGGCGCCGGCCTGGCGACGCTGGTGTTCGCCTGGGTGCGCGCATCGATGGAGCGCCGCCCCCGGATACGGTATGAGCATGGTTGACGAGTCCGGCGTGCTCGCCCGCGGGCCGTGGGATCCGGGCGACGTCGAGGTGCGCTGGCATCACGAGCCCTACGCGGTCCCGCCCCAGGCGACGCTCGCCGCCGACCGCGCGCTCGAGGAGCTCCGCGGTCGCGGGTCGCCGAGCCACGACGGCCTCGCCGCCCGGCTGCGCGACTTCAGGGTCGCCCCCAACGGCCGGCTGCAGCTCGACTGCGAGCCGGTGCGCTGGGCGCTGCGCCTGCTCCCGGGCGCCGGCGGCGCCGACTCGCTGTCGGTGCTGTGCGTCGTGCGCGACGCGGACGGCCGCTGGCTCGCGGGCCGGCGCGCGGCCTGGCTGGCGACCTGGGCGCGCCGCTGGGCGCTCGGCGCCGCCGGCTCGGTCGAGGTCGACGAGAACCCGGCGGCCACGCTCGCGCGGGAGCTCGCCGAGGAGTGGTCGGTCACCGCCGAGCGGCTCACGGTCGAGGCTCTCATCCGGCTGCCGACCCGGATCACGATGCTCGTCGGCCAGGCGTGGCTGCCCGCGGGCGCGCAGGTGACGCCCGACGCCGAACACGACGAATATGAGTGGTGGCCGGCGGACCCCGACCGCTGGCCGCCGTATGCCGACGAGCCGCTGCGGCTCACGGCGGCACTGCTGAGCGCCTGATCCGATGCCCCGCCCGCTGCTCGGACCGGTCACGTTCCGCCGCCTGGAGGTGAGCTCGATCTGCCACTCGTTCGTGTTCCTCGGGCTGCTCGTCTGCGCGTTCGCGCTCGGCAGTCCGCAGCCGGAGACGTTCTGGTTCGGCCTTGCCCACGGCGTCCTCTGGATCGCCATGTCGCTCGTCTGCATCGCCGCGGCGCGGGCGCGGATCATCCCGTTCTGGCTGGCGGTCACGGTGGCGGTGCTCGGGGGGCTCGGACCGTTCCTGGGCAGCCTCGGCTTCCTGTACGCGGACAGACACCGGGCGCGCCCGGCCCCGGGGGCGAGCGCTGTAGAGTGAGGCGGCGAGCGCCCGCCGATGTCCGTCGAGACAAGCACCGTCGAAGTTCAGATGCCCGCCATGGGCGACTCGGTCGCCGAAGGCACGGTCCTCGAATGGCACAAGGCCGAGGGCGAGACGATCGCCGCCGACGAGACGCTCGTCGAGATCTCGACCGACAAGGTCGACGCCGAGGTCCCCGCGCCGGTCTCCGGCACGGTCGTCAAGGTACACGCCGCGGAGGGCGACACCGTCGCCGTCGGGGCCGTGCTCGCCGAGATCGCCCCCGGCGATGGCCCGTCCGGGGCACAGGGGAGTCAGGCCGCCGCCGCATCCTCCGGCAACGGCGGGACCGCCGCCGGGGCGTCGGTGACCGACGCGGGCGAGGCCGAGCCGGCGACCGCCGCGCAGGCGGCCGCGGCCGCCCAGACGGAGGCGGCCCACGCCGCCGGCTCCGAGGCGAGCGCCGGCAAGACCGTCGACATCGTCACCCCGACCGGCGGCGAGTCGGTCACCGAGGGCACGATCCTCGAGTGGTCGGTGAAGGTCGGCGACACCGTCAAGGACGGCGACACGGTCGTCGAGATCTCGACCGACAAGGTCGACATGGAGCTGCCGGCGCCGACCGGCGGCACGATCACCGAGATCCTCGCCCAGGAGGGGGAGACCGTGAACGTCGGCCAGGTGATCGGCCGCATGCGCGCGGACGCGGGCGCCGGCACCGCGGCGGGCTCGCCGAGCGGCACCGCGCCGGCGGCCTCGACCGCCACCGCGGCGGGCTCGCCGGCACCGGCCCACGGCGGCGGGAGCGTCGCCGCCGCGCCGACACCCACGGGCTCGAGCGCGCACGCCTCGCCGGTCGCCCGACGGGTCGCCGCCGCCGAGGGCATCGACCTCGGCGCGGTCACCGGCACCGCCCGCGGCGGACGGATCACGAAGGCCGACGTGCTCGCCTACGAAGCGAACGGCGCGACCGCGACCGCGCCAACGACGGCGACCGCCCCGGGCGCCGCCGGGGCGACGCTCATCAAGGGCAGCGGCGCCGCGCTCGCGCGCTACATGGACGAGAGCCGCTCGATCCCGACCGCGACCTCCTTCCGCACCCTCACCGTCACCACGCTCGACGCCCGCCGCCGCCAGCTGAAGGCCGCCGAGCGCAGGGTCTCGTTCACGCACCTGATCGCGTACGCGATCGCGCGCGTGGCGACCGAGGAGATGCCGGTGATGGCCCACCACTTCGCTGAGCGCGACGGCAGGCCCCACCGCGTCGACGACGGCCAGGTCAACCTCGGGCTCGCGGTCGACGTCGAGAAGAAGGACGGCAGCCGGACGCTGATGGTCCCGGTGATCCGCGACGCCGGGCGGCTCTCCTTCCGGGAGTTCCTCGACGCGTACAACGCGCTCGTCGAGAAGGCGCGGACGAACACGCTCGCGGCCGACGACCTGCAGGGCGCGAACATCTCGCTCACGAACCCGGGCGGGATCGGCACCGTCGCCTCGGTTCCGCGGCTGATGGTCGGCCAGGGCACGATCGTCGCCACGGGCTCGATCGCCTATCCGGTCGGCCTCGAGCGGATCGGCGTCCAGATCGGCGCCGAGAAGGTCATGACGATGACCTCGACGTATGACCACCGGATCATCCAGGGCGCCGAGTCCGGTCGCTTCCTGCAGCGGATCGAGGCGCTGCTCCAGGGCGAGAACGACTTCTACGAGCGCGTGTTCTCCGACCTCGGCGTCGCCCTGCCCGAGCTGCCGGCGCCGCCGCAGCCGGCCGCCGCCGAGACCGCGCCGCCGGCCCCCGCGCCGAGCCACGGCGAGGTCGACGAGAAGCTCCTGCAGGCCGTGCAGGCGGCGACCTCGCTGCTCAAGGCGCACCGCACCCACGGCCACCTCGCCGCGCGGCTCGATCCGCTCGGCCGGGAGCCGTCCTCGGACCCGTCGCTCGACCCCGCCCCGCTCGGGCTCACCCCCGAGATCATGCAGCGGATCCCGGCTCACATCCTGCGCATGTACGTGCCGGGCGGCACGCTCGCCGAGGCGCTGCCGCGGCTGCGGGAGACGTACTGCGGGACGATGGCCTACGAGATCGAGCACATCGCCTCCAACCGCCAGCGCCTGTGGCTGCGCGAGGCGATCGAGTCGGGTAAGTACCGCACGCCGCTCACGACCGATGAGCAGAAGCGCCTGCTGCGCCGCCTCACCGAGGTCGACGCGTTCGAGCGCTTCATGCACAAGAGCTACCTCGGCCAGAAGCAGTTCTCGGTCGAGGGCCTCGACATGACCGTCCCGATGATCGATGAGCTGATCCAGCTCGCGGGCACGCGCGGGACGCGCGAGGTCGTGATCGGCATGGCGCATCGGGGCCGGCTCAACGTGCTCGCCCACAACCTCGGGCGGCCGTACGGCACGATCTTCGCCGAGTTCGAGGGGTCGAAGACGCTCGAGCCGATCACATCGATCCCCGAGGGCGGCACCGGCGACGTCAAGTATCACCATGGCGCCGAGGGCACCTACCAGCTGCCGAACGGCGAGTCGATCCGGGTGCGCCTGGAGTCCAATCCCTCGCACCTCGAGTTCGTCGACCCGGTCGCCGTCGGCGCCACCCGCGCGGCGCAGACCTCGCGTCAGGGTCCGCACGCCCACCAGGACACGAACGCCGCGATCCCGATCATCCTGCACGGCGACGCCGCGTTCCCCGGCCAGGGCGTCGTCGCCGAGACGTTCAACCTGCAGGCGCTCGACGGCTACACGGTCGGCGGCTCGGTCCACATCATCCAGAACAACCAGGTCGGCTTCACGACCGACCCGGACGACTCGCGCTCGACGACGATGGCCTCCGACCTCGCGAAGGGCTTCGACGTCCCGATCATCCACGTCAACGCCGACGACGTCGAGGCGTGCATCGCCGCCGTGCGGCTCGCGTTCGCCTACCGTCAGGAGTTCGGCCACGATGTGCTCATCGACCTGATCGGCTACCGCCGCTTCGGCCACAACGAGGCGGACGAGCCCGCCTACACGCAGCCGGAGATGTATGCGGTCATCAAGAAGCACCCGCCGGTGCGGGAGCTGTTCGCGCGCAGGCTGATCGAGAAGGGCGTCGTCACCGAGCGGGAGTCGACCGAGATGACGGATCGCGTGTGGGCGGAGCTGTCGGAGACGCACCAGGAGCTCAAGGAGCGGATCGAGGCGGTCAAGGACTCCTCCTACGAGCAGCCGACCGGCGAGTACAAGCTCGACCGCACGCCCTCGCCGGAGGTCAACACCGCGGTGGCGCTCGAGCGGCTGCGGGTGCTCAACGAGGAGCTCTTGAGCGTCCCCGACGGCTTCACCGTCCACCCGAAGCTCGTCAAGCAGCTGCAGCAGCGCCGCGAGGCGGTTCAGGAGGGCACCGAGAAGCCGCTCATCCAGTGGGCGCACGCGGAGGCGCTCGCGTTCGCCTCGCTCCTCTCCGAGGGCATCCCGATCCGGCTCACCGGCCAGGACGCCGAGCGCGGGACGTTCAGCCAGCGCCATCTCGTGCTTCACGACGCGAAGACCGGGCAGGAGCACTGCGCGATCCAGCACCTGCCGGGCGCCATGGCGCCGATGGAGCTGCACAACAGTCCGCTGTCGGAGATGGCGTGCGTCGGTTTCGAGTACGGCTACTCCCAGGAGGGGCCGGAGACGCTCGTGCTCTGGGAGGCCCAGTTCGGCGACTTCGCCAACGGCGCCCAGGTGATCATCGACCAGTTCATCGCCTCGGGCCTGGCGAAGTGGGGCCAGACCTCGCGGCTGACGCTGCTGTTGCCCCACGGCTACGAGGGCGCCGGCCCCGAGCACTCATCGGCGCGCCTCGAGCGCTACCTGCAGCTCGCCGCCGAGGGCAACATCCGCGTCGCGAACACGACGACGCCCGCCCAGTACTTCCATCTGCTCCGCCGCCAGGCGCGGATCGCCAAGCAGCGGCCGCTCATCGTGATGACCCCGAAGCAGCTGCTGCGCCTGCCGCAGGCGGCGAGCCGCATCGAGGAGCTCGCCGACGGCCGCTTCTCGGCGGTGCTCGCCGACCCGCTCGCCGACCCCGAGCGCGTCACCCGGCTCGTGCTCTGCAGCGGCAAGATCTACTACGACCTCGCGGCATCGCCGGCGCGGGAGGAGAACCCGGCGGTCGCGCTGGGGCGCGTCGAGCTGCTCTATCCGTTCCCGCAGAACGAGATCATGGCCCTGATCGAGACCTACCCGAACCTCGAGGAGGTCGTCTGGGCGCAGGAGGAGCCGCGCAACATGGGCGCCCGGGCGTTCATGTCGCCGCGCCTGCTGCAGATCCTGCCCGAGAGCCTCTCGTTCGGCTACGTCGGTCGGCCGGAGCGCGCCGCCTCCGGCGAGGGCTACCCGATCGCCCACGCGACCGAGCAGGCGCGGATCGTGCGCACGGCGCTCGACACGTCGGTGCGCGTCAGCCAGTACCCGAGGACTTCCCCCGGGGATCGCTGAAGCTGGGGTGGGGGCGCCCGGCCCCCGGTCGCGCGCCGCTTGGGTCGGTCGTCGCGTCACCGGCGGGACGGTGCGAACGCGAGCGCGACCGGGGGACGCGCGCCCCCCACGCTCCGGGCGATCGCCCTCCTCCAGGCGAACGGCTCCGGTGCCGCAGCTGCGGTCGCAGCCGTAGCCGAGGTCCAGCCGTAGCAGCAGCCACAACCGGGCCCCAGGCGCAAGCGATTGACCATTTCGATCGAAATAGTTCGAGGCGGACGTGATCGATCGTTCCTGAGCAACGCTGAGATGAACCACGTCAGCGGGTGGCGGCGCGGAGCAACCAGGAGAGGACGGCGATGACCGCGCCCGCGATGAGCACCTCGATGGCGAGCGTCTCGGCGCGGCTCGTCCCGATCAGCCAGGCCGCGCGCACGGCGCTCCGATCGCTGCCCGAGCTCACGAACACGGCCGACAGCGGGTACTGGAGCAGGTACCGGAGCGCGAGCGCGAGCGCGCCCGCCGCCGCCAGCGAGTAGCCGATCCGCGAGAGCACCCGCGCGCGCCAGCCGTAGCCGAGCAGCAGCGCGAGCGCGTAGAGCCCGAGCGTGATCGCCGGCAGTGCCCAGCCGAGCGTGCGGGCGGTGCTGACGCCGGTTCGCAGCGGCCGCAGCTGGCGGGGACGGAGCACGACGAGCCGGCCGGCGGTCGAGGAGCGGACGGCGAGCAGCTGCGAGCTGCCGGGGATCGCGCGGGCCGCGGCGCTGCCCGCGACGCCGTCGACGATGTCCCGCAGCAACGGGGAGAGGTTGAGCACGACCGAGCGGCGAGCGCCGGGGGAGTCGATCGCGGTAAGCAGGTCCGACTGGGCCTGGTCGCTCGCCCGCTGCCAGGCGCGGCGGCCGGCGCGGCTCGAGAGCACCGCATCGGCCGCGGTCGTCCCGACGCGGTGCAGCCGCCGCTCGGCCTGCGCGGCGAGGCCGTCCGGCAGCAGTCGCGAGATCGCCGCGTCGATCCCGGCGGCGCCGAACGCCCGGTCGACCGAGAAGCGCGCGATCGCCCGCCGCACCTGGCGATTCTCGATCAGGCGGTGGCTCGTCGAGGTCCAGCCGGGCCGGCTCAGGAGCTGGTCGTCGACCGAGCGCGCGCCGATCGACGCGACCCCCGTCCAGGTGGCGAGCGTCAGCAACAGGCCGACGAGGAATCGGTGCGGGCGGAGCGGCATCGCACTTCATTGTGGCGGCGTCGTTGCACGGCCCTCGCCGCACCGACCAGGTTCTAATCTGGTGCCGATGCGTCTTCGCCGCGACGGTTCTCGGCGCGACACCTCGCGCCGGACGTTCATCCCGAGCCTTCGCGTGCACGACATGGCGATCGACCTCGGGACGGCGAACACGCTCGTGTACGTCGGTGGCCGCGGGATCGTCGTCTCCGAGCCCTCGGTCGTCGCCTGCGACGTTTCGACGGGCGAGGTCCACGCGGTCGGCAACGAGGCGGAGCGCATGATCGGCCGCACCCCGGCGACGATCTCGGCCACCCGCCCACTGCGCCACGGCGTGATCGCCGACTTCGAGGTCACCGAGGAGATGCTGCGCTACTTCATCCGCAAGGTGATCGACCGCCGCACCGCCCATCCGCGGCTGATCGTGTGCGCGCCCTCGGGCGTCACCGAGGTCGAGAAGCGCGCGGTCGAGGAGGCCTCGCTCGCCGCGGGCGCCCGCCGCGTGCAGCTCATCGAGGAGCCGATCGCGGCGGCGATCGGCGCCGGGGTCGCGATCGAGGAGCCGGTCGGGCGGATGGTCGTCGACGTCGGCGGCGGCACGAGCGAGATGGCGGTGATCTCGCTCGGCGGGATCGTGATCGCCCGCTCGGTCCGCGTCGGCGGCTACGAGATGGACGAGGCGATCGGCCACTACCTGCGCTCGGTCTACCAGCTCGCGATCGGCTCCCGGACGGCGGAGACGATCAAGATCGAGATCGGGTCGGCGATCCCGCTCGGCGAGGACGAGCTGACGATCGAGGTTCGCGGCCGCCACCTCGTCACCGGCCTGCCGACCGCGGTCGAGCTGCACTCCGAGGAGGTGCGGGAGGCGATCTCGGGGCCGCTGCGCGAGATCCTGCAGGCGGTCCGCGACACCCTCGAGCAGACGCCGCCCGAGCTCGCCTCCGATATCGCGCGAGACGGGATCCTGCTCGCCGGCGGCGGCACGCTCATCCGCGGCTTTCCGGAGCTGGTCGCGGCCGAGACCGGCATGCCCGTCTACCGCGCCGAGTCACCCCTCACGTGCGTGGCGGTCGGCTCCGGGGAGGCGCTCGCGCATCTTGACTCGCTCATCGTCACCCGCCAGCTCGGGCGCTCGCCGACGACGCCCGATTGGCGCACCGCCCAGTAACCGCCAGGCGCCCGCGCCGGAGCCCGAGCGCTCGCTCGTCGCGGCGCCGGCCGCGCGCCGCACATGCCGGCGGCGAGCCCGACGGTGGGTTGATAATCGGGGGCGCGGGCCGATAACCCGGCGCGGATATGGATCTCGATCTTCTCGTCATCGGCTCGGGCCCCGGCGGCCAGCGCGCCGCCATCCAGGCTGCGAAGCTCGGCAAGCGGGTCGGCGTCGTCGAGCGCCGGGACCGCATCGGCGGCGTCTCGATCCACAGCGGCACGATCCCGTCGAAGTCGCTGCGCCAGTCGATCCTCGAGTCGATGGCGGCGCGCGGCACCGATCTCGCCGACCCGCTGCATCCCGAGCGCGAGGGCACCGCGCGCGTGCACCTGCTCCACGATCGGGTGGCGCACGTGATCGCCAACGAGACCGCGGTCGTCCGGGAGCAGCTGCGCCGCAACGGCGTCGGGCTCCTGATCGGCTCGGCCGCGTTCGAGGACCCGCACACGGTGCACATCACCGGCTGCGACGAGGACGGTGGCGAGATGCACGTGTCCGCGGACAAGATCGTGATCGCGGTCGGCACGAACCCGGCGCGTCCATCCGGCGTCGACTTCGACGACCGCCGCGTGATCGACTCCGACGGCGTGCTCGGCCTCGACTACGCGGCCTGCAAGACGATGACGATCGTCGGGGGCGGGGTGATCGGGATCGAGTACACGTCGATGTTCGCCGCGATGGGCGTGCGGGTGACGCTCGTCGACGCGCGCGACCGTCTGCTGCCGTTCGTCGACCGCGACATCGGCGTCTCACTGCGGTTCCTCCTGCGCAAGCTGGGCGTGACGTTCCGCTTCGGCGAGGAGGTCGTCGGCGTCGAGCGCCGGGCCGACCGCGTCGTCTGCCGCCTGAGGTCCGGCAAGGAGATCGTCTCCGACACGCTCATGTACGCGACCGGTCGCCAGGGCGCGACCGATGGGCTGGCGCTGGAGAACGCCGGCCTCGAGTGCGACCAGCGTGGCCGCGTCGAGGTCGACCGCGAGTACCGCACCGCGGTCGAGCACATCTTCGCCGTCGGCGACGTCGCCGGCCCGCCCGGCCTCGCGGCGACGAGCATGGAGCAGGGACGGATCGCCGCGCTCGCGGCGTTCGAGGAGCCTGTCCACCAGCTGCCGGAGCTCGTCCCGATCGGCATCTACTCGATCCCGGAGATCTCGTACGTCGGACGCACCGAGGAGGAGCTCACGGAGGCGTCGATCCCCTATGTCGCGGGCGTCGCCTGGTGGCGAGAGCTCGCCAAGGCGATGATGCTCCGCGAGGAGGACGGCCTGCTCAAGATCCTCGTCTCCCCGGAGGACCGTCGGCTGCTCGGCGTCCACGTGATCGGGACGCAGGCGACCGATCTCGTCCACATCGGCCAGGCGCTCATGGATCGCGAGGCGGGCCTCGACTTCCTCGTCTCGGCGGTGTTCAACTATCCGACGCTCGCCGAGGCCTACAAGGTGGCGGGGCTCGACGCGCTCAACCGGATGCGCGACCTGCGCTGAGCGGCGCACGCGCCGGGCAACGACGCCATGTTGCTCTCGTCGAATCAGTCCATCCGCGCGAGCAGCCAGTCGTAGACCTCGTCGAGGTGGCCCGTAAGCAGCGAGATGTGGCCGTCGGAGTCGAGCAGTCGCGTCTCGACCCCGGGAATCGCCTGAGCGAGCCACTCGCCGTGGGCGAAGGGGACGAACCGGTCCTCCCGGCCGTGCATGAGCAGCACGGGCGTGCGGATCTGCGAGAGCCCGAAGCCCCAATCCGCGATGAGCGCCACCGCGTCGTCCCACCAGCCGTCCGCGCCGGGGGCGAGCCCCTGCTTCGTCTGCGCAAGCAGGAACGCACCGAGCTCGCCGGTGAGCGCGGCGGCGTCGACGGGAGCGAGCAGCGTCCGCAGCATCTCCATCATCTGGTCGAGCTCGCCGGCGAGCATCTCGAGGCGGTCGGCCTCGCACTTCGCGCGGGCGGCGATCCGGTCGCGCAGCAGCAGCTTCGTGTCCTCCACGTTGAGCTCTCCCATCCCGGCGAAGTAGTCGAGCTTCGGCGCCCCGTAGGGCGCGATCGAGGCGAGCACGGCGACGGCGGGCACGAGGTCGGCAAGGAGCGCCGCGCACGCGGCAGCGTGCGGGCCGCCGCCGGAGATGCCCCAGACCGCGAGCCGGCGAATGCCGAGCGCGCCGGCGATCGCGCGCACGTCCGCCGCGCAGTCGGCGATGTTCCGGCCCTCGTGCCGGCTCGAGCCGCCGTAGCCGGGGCGGTCGTAGCCGATCAGGCGGATCCCTCGCGTGCGCGCGCGGGCGACGTCCTCGGGCTCCAGCAGTCGTGAGCCGGGCATCCCGTGGTGGCAGAGGACGGGGACGCCGGCCGGGTCGCCCTCCTCGCTGACCCGCAGCGTCCGTCCGTCCGCGGCGGTGACGTCGTGTTCGCTCACGCTGCCGATCTTCGCAGGCGGACCCGGCGGAGCGCGGCGTCGACGGCGCATCCGGCGAGCACGAGCAGGAACGGGTCGATCGGCTCGCGGAAGCGCGGGGTCTCGACGTTCACGAACACGACCGACAGCGCGAACAGCACCGGCACCGCCCACGGCCAGCGCGGCGCGCCGCGGGCGGCGCGGGTGAAGAGCCCGGCGAGGGCGAGCAGGCAGAGGACCCAGAACGCGATCACCCCGATCCTGGCATCGTCGATCGGCAGGTCGACCGCCTTCGCCGAGGCGCGCCAGGCGGCCTCTCCCTCGAGCTCGAACATGCGCGCGAGGTTGTCGGCGCCGACGGTGAGCGGCGCGCCCGGGTGGCGGTCGATGTAGTGCAGGGCGCGGCGCTCAAGCACGGCGGAGAGCGCCGGCTCGCTCATCGTGCCGGCCCGGCGGCGGATGCCCTGGTCGACAGGGACGAACCAGAAGAGCCGCCACTTGTAGGGGATCGTCCGGTCGGCCGCCGAGGTCGGGTTGTACGTGCCGCGCAGCGTGATCCCGGTCTCGTCGGCGACCGGCACGAACCGGTGCAGCTGGAGCGCGTTGCGGACCGTCCAGGGGGCGATCGCCGCCGCCGCGCAGGCGAGCAGCAGCGCGACCGCCCCCAGCGAGCGCCGAGCTCCGCCTGAGCCGCGCCGGGTCCATCTCCGGGCACGCTGGGCATCAAAACCACCTCTGGGGTGGCTTGGATGCCCAGCACTCCCGGTGGCGCTCCCGTGGCCCCTCCCGACGACCGGGCGCGCGCGGGCCCGCGCGCCGCCCGCTGCGGCCACCGCGAGCGGCAGCACCATCACGACCGCGTTCTCGTGCGTCACGGTCGCCAGTCCGGTGACGACGCCCGCCGGCGCGATCCAGCGCCACGCCCGCGCGGGCGAGCGCCACGCCCGCAAGCCCGCCCACACCGCCGCCAGCTCGAGCACGACGAGGAGGTTCTCGGCGACGAGCACGGCGGACAGCTCGATCAGCACCGGGTCGACAGCGGCCAGCAGGAGCGCGGCGAGCGCCGGCCCGGGGCCGCACATCTCGAGCGCGACGAGGCCGACCAACGCCACCGTCACGGTCCCGAGCGAGGCGTTCTCCAGCCGCTCGCCGGGCAGCGCCGCCCGATGGCCCGACGTGTGCCCGTCGACCAGGTCAGCGATCGCGAGCGCATATGGGTAACCGGGCGGGAAGTAGGCGGTCGGCCCGCGCGAGCCGCCCGCGCCGGTGCCCGGCCCGTTGTCGCCGGTCGTGTAGTCGCCATCGGTCGCGATCGCGGCGGCGAAGCGGTTGTACGTCCCGGCGTCGTTCACCGCGCGGTAGGGGGTCGTCTCGACGAACACGACCCGCAGCCCGAGCGCGAGGATGAGCGCCGCCGCGACGAGCAGCGCTCGCCGGGACGTGCGTCCAGGCCGTGTCAGTGGATGCCGACGATCGCGGCGCACACCCAGTTCGAGGCGCCGGCGCCGCCGTTCCAGATTCGCGCGGCGACCGCGCTCTGCTCGCTCAGCGAGGCGAGGTAGGCGGCCGGCCCGGTGCCCCCGAACAGCTTCCAGGTGCTCGGCAGGATCTGGTAGTAGCCCGAGGCGCCGGCGCTGTTCGGCGGCAGGTTCTGGCCGCCGGACTCGCACATGACGATCGCCGCGGGGATCGCCCAGCCGCCCGAGGGCGCGGCCGACGTGCCGCTCGTCCCGCTCGCGCCTCCCGAGCCGCTCGAGCCGGCGGCTGCGGCCGCGGCCCTCGCGGCGGCGGCCGCCGCGGCACGCCGGGCGGCGGCCCGCTGGGCGGCCTCGACGGCCGAGATCCGGCCCTGCAGCCGCCGGCTCGCGGCGCGGCTCGCGGCGAGGGCCGCCGCCTGCGCGGAGCGCGCCCGCGCAAGCGCCTGCTCCCGGCCGCCGAGCAGCGCGTTCATGCCGGCGAGCGCGCGCGCCTGGACCGCGGTCTCGTGAGCGAGCCGGGCGTCGGTGCGCCGCAGCGCGGCGAGCCGCCGGGCGGCTTGCGTCGCCTGCCGCTTGGCGCCGACGATGACCGCGATCAGCTGTTGCTGGGCGTGCTGGGCGTCGCCGAGGAACGAGAGCTTGGTGAGCAGCTGCTGGAAGCCGTGGGAGCTCAGTACGACCGTCATCAGGTTCGGCTTGTCGGCCTCGTACCCGGAGCGCAGCTGGGCGGCGAGCAGCCGGCGCGCGGCGGCGAGGCGGCGCCGGAGCATCGCCAGGCGCGCCCGCTCGGACGCGAGCCGGTCGCCGACCTTCGCGAGTTGGGCGCGGCGCTGGACGAGCTCGGCGTTGACCGCCGCCTCCCGGCGGCGCACGAGCGCGATCTGCCCGTCGAGCGTCGAGATCGAGGCGTTCAGGCGGCTGATCGACGCGGCGAGGCCGCGCTGCCGGGCCTGCTGGCTGCCGAGCTGCGACTTGAGCGTGCCGAGCTGATCCGCGCGCGAGACGACCGGTGCGAGCACGAGCACCAGCACGACGGCGCCCGCGGCGACCGCGGCGAGCGCACCGGGCACGGCGAGCGCAGCGCGGGGCGGATGCGGAACAGGTGAGCGCATGGGACGACGGGCTCTCGGTGGGCTCTCGGCGGGACCGGCGGCTGACAGGGCTGTCGAGAGCCCCAGGGCCGCGGTCAACCGTACCAACCGGCCCCGGCGCAACCGATGTGCACGACCGCTTGCAAGATTCCGCCCAGCAAGCAGGAATAGGCTGAGACGCGCAGACACGAACGACAAAGTCGAGCCCGGGAGCCGGCCTGAAGCGATGTCACGAGCGGTGAGGTTCAACGAGTACGGCGGCACCGACGTCCTGCGGGTCGTCGAGGTCGAGGAACCGCGTCCCGGCCCCGGGCGCGTGCTCGTCCGCGTGCGCGCGACCTCGATCAACCCGGGCGAGGCGAAGATCCGGGAGGGGCTGCTCCACGACCGCTATCCGGCGACGTTCCCGAGCGGCGAGGGCTCCGATGCCGCGGGCGTGATCGAGGCGCTCGGCCCGGGCGTCGAGGGCTTCGGCGTCGGCGACGAGGTGATCGGCTGGACCGACGAGCGCGCCGCCCATGCCGAGCTCGTCGTGCTCGAGCGCGCGAACCTCACGCGCAAGCCGCCCGAGCTCTCGTGGGAGGTCGCGGGCTCGCTGTTCGTGGCGGGCGCGACCGCGTGGGCCTGCGTGCGTGCGGTCGGCGCGGCCGAGGGGGACACGGTCGTCGTGTCCGGCGCGGCCGGCGGCGTCGGCGTCTTCACCATCCAGCTCGCGCTCCGCACGGGCGCGCGCGTGGTCGGGATCGCGAGCGAGCGCCACCATGAGTGGCTGCGCGGACGAGGCGTCGTGCCGATCGCCTACGGCGAGGGTGTCGCCGACCGGCTTCGCGCGGTGGCGCCGGACGGGGTCGACGCGTTCATCGACCTCGTGGGCGGAGGCTACGTGGCGCTCGCGCTCGACGTGCCCGGGGTCGCGCCGGCGCGCGTCAACACGATCGCCGACTTCCCGGCGATTGCGGGGCGCGGCGTCCGGGGTGAGGGCAACGCGGCGGGCGCGAGCGCGGCCGTGCTCTCCGAGCTCGCTGGGCTGATCGCCGCCGGCGAGCTGGAGGTCCCGATCGCCGCCACCTATCCGCTCGAGGAGGTGGCGGCGGCCTTCGAGAAGCTCGCCTCCGGCCACGTTCGCGGCAAGATCGTGCTCCTGCCGTGAGACGCGTGGTGGCACCCGGGACGCGCTCAGGCGGCGCCGAGTCGGCGTCCGAGAGGCGCGCGCGGGCGATCCTCGAGCGGGTCCGCGCCGTGCCCGAGGGATTCGTGCGCACCTACGGGGACATCTCCCCGGGCGCGCCACGGCTCGCGGGCAGCGTGCTCGCCGGCTGCGACGATCCGTCGCTTCCCTGGCACCGGATCGTGCGAGCCGACGGGTCGCTCGCCAAGGGGGAGCGACAGCGGCGGCGCCTGCACCGTGAGGGCGTGCCGTTCCGTGGGCCGCGCGTCGACATGCGGGTCGCGCGCATGCTCCTGTTCGGCGAGGAGCCCATGCGCGGCGACCCGCCCGCGCCCGGGGAGGAGCCCGCAACCGGCGACCCTCTCGCGTCCGGGGAGGAGCCCGCACCCGGCGACCCACCCGCGTCCGGGGAGGAGGCCATGCGCGGCGACCCTCTCGCGTCCGGGGAGGAGCCCGCAACCGGCGACCCACCCGCGTCCGGGGAGGAGCCCGCGTGATGTGGATCCAGCGCGCGATCCGCTTCGACCCCCGACCGCGCGGCTTCCACATCGTCACGCGCGAGGTGCTGAGCGCCCTGCCCGAGCTGCGCGAGCTCCAGGTCGGGATGCTCCACCTGCTCATCCAGCACACCTCGGCGTCGCTCACGCTGTCGGAGAACGCCTCGCCCGACGTGCGGCGCGACTTCGCGGCGTGGTTCGACCACGCCGTGCCGGAGGACGCCCGCTATTGGACGCACACGCTCGAGGGCGCCGACGACATGCCCGCCCACATCAAGGCGGCGCTCCTCGGGCCGACCCTCACCCTGCCCGTCCACGACGGTCGGCCGGCGCTCGGCACCTGGCAGGGGATCTACCTGTGTGAGCACCGGGACCACGGCGGGGCGCGGACCGTCGTGGCGACCGCCTGGGGCGAGGACCGCGCGCCGTCCGCCGGGTGATCAGGCGTTCGGCCGGCCGGTCAGCGCCCCTTCCACTGGGGCGCTCGCTTCTCGGCGAACGCGGTCGCTCCCTCCCTGGCGTCCTCGGAGTCGAAGATCGGGCCGGAGATCTTCTCCTGTCGCTCGAAGAACTCGGCGGCGGGCCAGTCGACGGACTCGACGAGGATCCGCTTGGAGCCGATGATCCCGAGCGGCGCGTTCGGCGTGATGCGCTCGGCAAGCTCGAAGGCGGCGGCGAGCGCCGATCCGGGCTCGGCGAGCGCGTTGACCATCCCGAGCTCGTAGGCGCGCTCGGCGAGCAGCGGATCGCCGGTGAGCGCCATCTCCATCGCGACCGCGGGCGGCAGCAGCCGCGGCAGCCGGAGCAGCGCGCCGCCGGCGGCGACGAGCGAGCGCTTGACCTCGGGGATCCCGAGCTTCGCGCCCTCGGCGGCGACGATCAGGTCGCAGGCGAGCGCGATCTCCAGGCCGCCGGCGACCGCGAACCCCTCGATCGCGGCGATCAGCGGCTTCTCCGCGGCGCGCTGGGCGATTCCCGCAAAGCCGCGGTCCTCGTACCAGGGGCGCTCGCCGGCGACGAACGCCTTGAGGTCCATGCCCGCGCAGAACCCCTTGCCGGCGCCGGTGATGATCCCGAGCAGCAGGTCGTCGTCCTCGTCGAGCCGCTCGAGCGCGCGGCCGATCCCCTCGGCGACCGCGGCGTTGACCGCATTGCGCTGATCGGGTCGGTTGATCGTGATGAGGAGGACCTTGTCCCGGACTTCGGTGAGAACTTCGTCGCTCACGCTATTCGCCTCCGCTCGGCATCGGGCCCCGCAGAATAGTCGGCGGCGTGAGTCGTCCGGCTGCTCATGCGACGAAGAGTCTCAGGTCCGGCTCGCGTTCGCCGCGCAGCACCGCGAGGTCGACCTCGACGCAGTCGATCCCGCGGGCGGCGGCAAGCACGCGCGCCTGCGGCTTGATCTGCTGGGCGGCGAGCACCCCGCGGCAGTCGGCGAACCCCGGGTCGAGCCGGATCCGCTCCAGGTAGCGGCACAGCTGCTCGACCGCGTCGATGCCGGCGACGCGCTTGATCTCGACCGCGATCCAGCCGTCCTCGTCGTCGCGGCACATGAGGTCGACGGGGCCGATGTCGGTCGGCCACTCGCGGCGCACCAGCCGGAACCCGTCTCCGCACCAGTGCGGCTGCGCGGCGAGCAGCTCCTGCAGGTCGGACTCGACGCCGTCCTTGGCGAGCGCATGGTCGGCGTCCGGCGAGTCCATCTCGATCAGCTGGTCGGAGATGACCTCGTGCAGCGTGATCTCGAGCTTGTCCTCGGTCTTCCCTGCGTACTTGCGGACGATCAGGCGGTCGTCGCGCTCCTCGATCACGGTCGGCGGCGTCATCCAGTTGAGCGGCTTCACCGCCTGGCCGCCGTAGTCCGACCACACCATGAACGTGCCGTCGGCCTTGGTCATGAGCAGCCGCGTGGCCTCGGCGAGGTGCGTGGTGAGCCGGCCGGTGTAGTCGATCGAGCAGCGGGCGACCATCAGACGCATGAGGCTCGACACGCTAGGCGCAAGCTCGGACGCGAGCCACTCGGATCGCCGCTTTGTGCGACATTTCTGTCCTCACGCGACCACGATGTCGACGGGAGCCGTGCGCCTATCCTCCGCACGATGCGCGACCAGCTGCGCCCCCTCTTCGACCGCATCGTGATCAAGGAGCTCGATCCCGATCGCGTTCGCCGCTCCGGACTGCTCGTCCCGCCCGGCTCCGACGAGCCCCCGCCTCAGCAGGGGATCGTGCTTGCGGTCGGGCCCGGCCTGGATTGGTGGGAGCACGTCGGCGTGAAGATGCCCGTCAAGCCCGGCGACCACGTCGTGTTTCCCTCCTCGGCGGGCGCCTGGGTCGAGATCAACGAGGAGCGACTTCTCGTCTGCCGGGTCGGCGAGCTGCTCGGGGTGCTCGACCAGGTCGACGACATCCCGGCGTAATCCGCAGCGCCTCCTGATTGAACGAGGCGGCCGGCGGGGTAGCCCCTTCCGCGGGAGAGGCTGTGTCCCGGCCGCACCGCCGTCCCGGTCCCGTTCGCACCCCGTTCCGAAGCGCCCCGCCATTGCCCCCGACGATCAGTCTGCTCGAGGTCGAGCCGGGGCTCGGCCGCTGGCTGACCCCCGAGGAGCAGGAGTCCGCCCGGCGGCTCGTCGTCCCGGTCGTGGCGCTCGACTCGAGCTCTCCCGAGCTGGACACGGTGCTCGAACGCGAGGACGCGTTCGCCGCGCTCCTGCTCGACGGGATGGTCATGCACCGCATGACCATCGGCGGGCGCCGGGTCCTGCGGCTGCTCGGCCCGGGCGACATCGTCGTCCACACCTGGGCGCCGCGCTCGGAGATGCTCGGCACGTCGAGCAGGTGCGCCTCGACCCATGCCCGGATCGCGCTGCTCGGTCGACCGCTCGTCGAGGCGACCCGCCGCTTCCCGGGGTTGATCGTCGGGCTTCACCTGCGCCTCGGAGACCAGCAGCAGCGGCTCGCGGTGCAGCTCGGGATCTGCCAGCTGCCGCGCGTCCAGGACCGGGTGCTCGCCATGATGTGGCTGCTCGCGGAGTCGTGGGGGCGGGTGACGCCGGAGGGGACGCGGCTACCGGTGAGACTCACCCACGGCGCGATCGGGGAGCTGATCGGCGCGCGCCGCTCGACCGTCTCGCTCGCGCTCCGCGACCTGGTCGAGGAGGGAGCGCTCTCCGTCGAGGGCCCCGGGTGGCTCCTGCACTCGGGCCTGCCCGCCCAGATGCGGCCCGATCCGCCGACGGGCGACCCGCGGATCATCGAAGACCTCGAGCCGGCGTTCGGGCGCCGCAACGGGGCGGTCAGCGACTCGCCGAACGGGGGTGTGACCCGCGACGAGGGACGGCTCGTCGCGCGGCCGGGCTGAGCGGCGCGCAGGACAGCCGGCGCGCTCGATCGGCCGGCGCGGAGGTCGTACGGCCGGCGGGTGCGCCCGCGGCTTCGGTCCGATCAGGCCGCGGGTTCGGTCCGATCAGGCCGCGGTTCGGTCCGATCAGGCCGCGGCTGCGGTCCGATCAGGCCGCGGCGCTGCGCGCCGACAGCCCGCGTGGTGTGGCCCCCTCGACCCGGGCGAGCAGGTCCTCGACCTCGGGGTCGGCCCCGAGCGAGAGCGCCCGCCGGCAGGCCTCCTCGCACTCGGAGAGGCGGTCGGTGCGCGCGAGTGCGTGCGCATACGCCGACCAGGCCTCCGGCGCGTCCGGCTCGATCTGGGTGGCGGCCTCGGCGGCCGACACCTCCGCCCCGACGTCGCCGCCGAGGTGGTACGCGAGCGCGAGGTCGAGCAGTCCCTCGAGCGACGGGCCGGTGAGCCGCGCGCGCTCCAGCGCGGCGATCGCCCCGCCGGGATCGCCGAGCCGCAGCCGCAGGCGCCCGACCCGCTCCCACGCCGAGGCGTCGGCGGGCGCGCGCTCGGCACACTTCTGCGCGGCGTCGGCGGCGAGGTCGACCGCGCCCATGTCCTCGTAAATGCGGCTCGCGTAGCGCTCGGGCGTCGGCCGGTCGGTCTCCACGCGCGACCAGTCCCGCACGGTGCGCGCGGCCGCGGGCAGGTTCCCGGCCTGCCAGAACGCCGCCGTGAGGAGCCGGAGCACCGCCGGGTTGGCGGGGTCCGCGTCACGCGCGTAGACGAGTCGCTGCGCAGCGAGCGGCGCATCGCCCTCGGCGAGCGCATGCTGCGCGGCGGTCATGAACCGCTCGACGCGGTCGGCGGCGGGATCGGGCCGCGAGAAGTCGACGAACTGCAGCGAGCCCGCGGGGATCGTGCGCACGCCCACCTGGAACGAGACGCGCGCCCACTGCTGCGAGCGCTCCTCGTCGCCCGAGAAGTAGATGCCGGTCACCGTCCCGACGCCCCACTCGGGATAGGAGACGCAGCGGGCGTAGCGGTGGACGACCGAGTGGTCGGGCACGCGCGCGCCGAACGGGTCGTGCTTGGCGCGGTCCTCGGCGCGCTCGCGCTCGCGCTGCTCGTTCTCGTACGCGCGCCGGCCGGCGTCCTCCCGGGCGCGGCGGGTGGCGGCTGCCGATGCGCGCACGGCGTTGCGGCTGACGGTGCCGCCGCGGGAGGCCTCGGCGAGCCGCTCCAGCTCATCGGCGGCCTCGTTGATCGCCTGGAGGTGCTGCTGATGCTCGTGGCGGCGGCCCGGCGGGGCGATGTCCGGGTGCCAGCGCTTGGCCATCCGCCGCCGCGCAAGCTGCACTGTCCGCTGGTCGAACGGAGGCTCGAGTTCGAGCAGCAGGAGCGCGGCTTCGACGTCCAGGATCCGGGGCATGCGAACGATGAACGTTAGCGGGGCCACCCCGCGCGGACCAGCCCGGCGAGCCGACCGCGCGCGGTCGGCTCAATTGCAACAGTTTAGTCTCAGTTATTGATCGCGGCGCGGTCTGCGCGTACGTTCGGGCGGCGATGACCGTCACCGCTCCGCCGACCCGCCGCTCCCGGCTCGCGCCGGTCCTGCTCACCGCCGTCGCAGCCGTCGTCGCGGCCGGCCTCGGGCCGATCATCCTGTTCGGGTTCGTCAGCTCCTCGGGCGTCGGCGACTGCGCCGGCGGCTCGGCGACAACGACGACGCCCGTGCTCGGCCCGGGCGGCGGCGCGCGCGTCGGCGCCACGGAGTACGGCGGCCCGGGAGATCCGAGCAGCGGCTCGGTCGGCTCCTCGGGCGTCGACCTCGCCACCCATCCCGACAGCTACGCGGAGCTCGGCGGGACGACGTTCCAGACCGCGACCGCGATGGGCGGACTTCCGTACGAGACGCCGCTGCGGATCACGTGGCGAGGGCGCTCGGTGATCGCCTACAAGCGCGACATCGGGCTCGGTGGCGGCCCGATCGACGGGGTGCGGCGGGCGATCGACCTGTGGTGGGAGCTCACGGGCGCGCTCGGCATCCCGTACGAGGAAGGCCGCTGGTCGGGGGTCGTGCACGTGGAGCGGCCGCCGGCGAGCGGCGCCGGTTCCTTGCTCGGCGCCACCGCGGCGACCGTCGAGCCGGTCGCTTCGACCGACGGCGCACTGCCCTCGGTCGGCGGCGTGCTGCCGGCGGCGTGCGGCGGGCCACCGGTCGGCTCCGCGCCGGCGCCGGTCACGGCCGGGCCGCGTGCGCGTCTGCTGTCGAACGGATCGGCGGCGGCGCCGGCGTCCGCACCTCCCGCCGTGCGGGGGATCATCGCCGCCGGCAACCAGATCGTCGGCAAGCCGTACGAGTATGGCGGCGGGCACGGCCTCCCGCTCGATCAGATCGCGGCGACGTACGACTGCTCCTCGAGCGTCCTGCACCTGCTCTACGGCGGCGGGCTCGTCGGCGTCGACTTCGACGCGGACTCCGGGGCGCTCATGAGCTGGGGCGAGCCCGGCCCCGGCCGCTGGGTGACGATCTACGCGAGCCCCGACCATGTGTTCATGTATGTCGCGGGTCTGCGCTGGGACACGCATAACGCGGCCGGCCCCGGGGACGGCTCGACCGGGATCGGCTGGCATCCGCTCGTGCGCGAGGCGAACGGGTTCGTCGCCCGCCATCCGGCGGGGCTCTGATGCGACCGCCTCGCCGCAACCCGTTCCGGCGCGCCGCGGCGTCGGTGTCGGCCGCGCCCGCTGCGCCGATCCGCGTGGCGATCCTGACCGCGTCGCTCGCGCTCGCGCTCGCGGGTTGCGGGGGGCTCGCCGGACCGTCGGGGCGCGGGACGCGGCCCTCATCCGGCGGGGCGGGGCGGACGGGCGCCGCGGCGAGCGCTGCGACCGGGGGGACCGGGGCGGGCGCTGCGGGGAACGGGGGGATCGGGGCGAGCGCTGCGACCGGGGGGACCGGGGCGAGTGCCGCGACGCCGGGGACCGGCACGGCCGGAGCCGGCGACCCCACGGTGGCACGCGCGAATCGCACGCACGAGGTCCCCACGCCGGCGCGGGCACAGCGGCCGACCCGCGGCTGGCCGACGCCCGAGGCGGCGGTGCGGGCGTTCGCCGCCGCCTACGTCAACTGGACCGCGACCACGGTCGGCCCCCGGCTGCGAGCGCTCGCGCGCGAGAGCGTCGGTCAGGCGCGCGCGATGCTCCAGCTCCAGGCCGGCGAGGTCGCCGCCGACCGCGAGCTTCGCCGCGGGCGGATCGCGAACGCCGGTGCGGTGGAGGCGGTGGCGCGCCTGCCGGGCGCCCCTGACCGCTACGTCGTCGTCACCCGCGAGCGCACGACGGCCGCCGACGATGCCGCCTATCGCGGACTCGCGCCCGCGTGGCACGTCTCGGTGGCGACGGTCGAGCGGGTCGGCGGCCGTTGGGCGCTCAGCGGATGGCAGCCCGAGAACTGACGCGCGCCGAACGGGACGCGCCGGAGCACGCTGCGCCCGCCGGGCCCGCGCGCGGCCGGCCGGTCCGCCCGCGCCCGCCCGGCCCGCGCGCGGCCGGTCCGCCCGCGCCCGCCGGGCCCGGCTGTCACAGCCCGACGACGTGTCTCGTCATCACTGCCGAAAGCGATACAAGGAGGCAGTCATGAGGATCTTCGTAGCGGGAGCGACCGGCGCCATCGGCAGGCAGCTCGTCCCGATGCTCGTCGCGCGCGGACACGAGGTCACCGGGATGACGAGATCGCCCGCCAAGCGCGACCTCGTGCGGGAGATGGGAGCCCGGCCGGTCATCGCCGACGCTCTCGACCCGGAGGCGGTCGCCCAGGCGGTGGCGGCGGCGGAGCCGGAGGTCGTCGTCCACGAGCTCACCGCGATCGACGCCGGCAGGTTCGGCCGCGACTTCGACAAGGCCTTCGCCCCGACCAACCGCCTGCGGGTGGAGGGGACCGATCATCTGCTCGCGGCCGCGAAGGCGACCGGGGCGCGGCGGTTCGTCGCGCAGAGCTTCTCCCCGTGGCTGTACGCGCGTGTCGGCGGTCCCGTCAAGACCGAGGAGGACCCGCTCGACGACGCGCCGCCAAAGGCGGTGAGGGAGACGTTCGCCGCGATCCGCCATGTCGAGGAGACCGTGACCGCAGCGGACGGGATCGAGGGGATCGTGCTCCGCTACGGCGGCTTCTACGGACCGGGCACCTCGATCGCCCTGCAGCCCGACGGCGAGCAGGTGACGATGATCCGCAAAGGCCGCCTCCCGATCATCGGGGACGGCGCCGGAGTCTGGTCGTTCGTGCACATCGCGGATGCCGCCTCGGCGACGGCGGCCGCCGTCGAGCGCGGCGATCCCGGCGCGTACAACGTCGTCGATGATGAGCCCGCACGCGTGTCCGAGTTCCTCCCGGAGCTCGCGCGGGCGGTCGGCGCGAGGCCGCCCCGTCGCGTACCGCGCTGGCTCGGCCGGCTGCTCGGTGGCGAGGCGACGGTCGTGATGATGACCGAGTTCCGCGGGGCGTCGAACGCGAAGGCGAAGCGGGAGCTCGGCTGGGAGCCGCGCTACCCGAGCTGGCGGCTCGGGTTCCGCCAGGGCCTGTCGGATCCCGGGCGGGCGACGGTGGGGAACGCGGCCTGATGGAGGCGACGGCGGAGCTGCTCGACGAGCTGCGGCCGCGCGCCTTCGCGATCGCCTACCGGATGCTCGGTTCCGTGAGCGAGGCGGAGGACGTCGTCCAGGAGGCGCTGCTCAGGGTGCACCAGGCGCTCGCGCGCGGCGAGTCGATCTCCTCGCCGCGCGCGTTCATCGCCACGGTCGTCACTCGGCTTGCGATCGACGAGCTGCGCTCGGCGCGCGTGCGGCGCGAGACGTACGTCGGGGAGTGGCTGCCCGAACCGATCGCCGAGAGCTCCGCCGATGATCCCGCAGCGCAGGCCGAGCGCGCCGACTCGCTCTCGCTCGCCTTCCTCGTCCTGCTCGAGTCGCTCACGCCGGAGCAGCGCGCCGCGTTCCTGCTGCACGACGTCTTCGACTACGGCTACGGCGAGGTCGCCGAGATCATCGGCACGAGCGAGCAGAACGCGCGGCAGCTGGCCTCGCGCGCCCGGCGTCACGTGCAGGAGCGGCGGCCTCGCTTTGAGCCCTCCGCAGAGCAGCGTGAACGCCTGGCCGAGGGCTTCTTCGCCGCGTTCGAACACGGCGACTTCGAGGCGCTCGAGGCGCTTCTCGCCGAGGATGTCGAGCTGCACGGCGACGGCGGCGGCAGGGTGCCCGCGATCACGAGGCCGATCTTCGGCCGGGCGAAGGCGGCCCAGGCGATGCGGGGATGGTGGCGCGTGGCCGAGCTGCTCGGCGGCATGCGGCTGCGCCGGCTGACCGTGAACGGCCAGCCGGGCGCCGCCCTGCTCGATCCTGACGACAGGATCGCCGGCGTGCTCTCGCTCGACATCGTCGACGGCCGCGTCACGACGATCCGCTCGGTCGTCAATCCGGAGAAGATCGACCACCTCGGCGCGGTCGCGGACACGCGGGAGCTGATCAGGCGGATCCGCGAGTCGCGCTGATCGATCGAGGCCCGGGCTCCGTCGATGAGCCTCGGCGGCGCGGGATCACTCTGGGGGCCGCCACTCCGTGCCAGCCTGGGCGGCGCGCTCCGCCCTCGGACCCTCGGTCGGCGTGGAGGTCGACATGCTGTCAGGACGCGTCCGGGCTGCCGTCGCACGTGCCCTGCCCGTAGAACACGCAGTAGGCGACGCGCGGCCGTCCTGCGGCGTCGATCAGCCCGGAGTCCCAGTGGCTTGCCCCCTGGAACTGGTACCAGAAGAGGTGCGTGATCGGAACCGCGGTGGCGACGTGGGGAAGGGCGAAGAACGCCTCCGCGTCTGCGGTCTGGCGGCCCACGTCGCCGTTGACGCAGGCGCCGAGCGAGCCGGCCGGATCGACCCCGACCGCCGGGCAGGCGCCGTCGCGCACCAGCGAGGTGAGCACGGTGCCCGCCTCGGTGACCCACAGGCTCTTCGCCCGGCCGTCGGTGTCGCGGGCGAGCGCCGCGTCGAATGACGCGAGCTCCGGTCCCGGCGAGGCGCCCGCATACGCGCCCGTGACCTCGGGATAGTCGTGCACCGACCAGGTGCGCGGGAACGCCGCGCCCGGCATCTCGCGCGCGAGCAGGTCGGCATACGGCGCCAGGTAGCTCGCGTACGGGTGCTTGAACGTCCCGGCGATCACGGTGTCGTGGGCGTGGTCGACGTAGCCGTGGATGAGACGGCTCGCGACCACCTCGGCGCAGGCGGCCTTCGCGGGACCGTCCGGCTGGCCGGCCGCGCTCACCGCACAACTCGTCGCCTCCCGGCCGTCGGCGCTGCGGAAGATGCGGAAGCCCTCCGGCTCGTTGAGCGGCTCCCAGTCGTGTGGCTGCATCCAGGCCGGCAGCCGGCTGAGCACCCCGAGGATCCCGAGCAGTCCGCACCGGTACTCCCAGTAGCCGCCGACGGTCGTCGGGTCCGGGAACGGCGCGTCGCCGGGCGGGGTGGCGGTCGCGTAGCTGAAGCCCTCGATCGAGACGACCGGCGTGAGTCCCTCGGCGCGCGCCTCGATCACGCCCGCCACGAGGTCGTTGATCGACTGTCCGGGCGTGTGCCAGCCGTCCGCGAGGTCGTAGTAGGGCTGGTCGATCGTGCGCGAGTACTCGCAGCCCGGCGCGGTCGTCGAGCCGTTCCACTGCTGCACCGCGTCGTAGTCGACGAACAGCCGCACGTCGCGCACGCGGTGGGCGCTCGCGGGCGTGATCAGCCGCAGGAACAGCGGGTTGTCGAAGAAGCCGCGCAGCCGGGAGAGCTCACAGCGTGCCCGCACCGTCGAGCAGCAGCGCGCGACGCCGGGCGCGCAGCCGGCGAAGCGCCCCTGGGCGTCGCCGATCCCGTAGACGACCCCCGGGGCGGCGGGCGGCGACGGAGTCGTCGACGTGGGGGAGGCGGGCGTCGCGGTGCGGCTCCGCGTGGCGTGCCGCCGCTCGCGGTGCGCGCCGCCGCAGCCGCCGAGCGCCGCCGCGGCCGCGAGGCAGGCGACGAGCAGGGTCAGGGCTCCTCTGAACGTACGGGTCATGCGCATGGACGGCATTCCGCGGCGCGCGCCCGGTCCGCGCCTCCGGCCCCGGGCCACCGAGGGTAGTGGGCCGCGCGACGCTCCCGCCGGGGTCGCCGGGCCCCTCACGAGCCGCGGAACGCCCTACCCTCTCGCACTGATCCAATGCACCACCGCCGCTGACCACCCGCACGCAAAGGGCCATCTTTTCCATGAACCACGCCGCGAACGAGTTCCTGTTCACCTCCGAGTCGGTCACCGAGGGCCATCCGGACAAGGTGGCCGATCAGATCTCCGACGGCGTGCTCGACGCCTGCCTGCGTGACGATCCGGGGTCGCGGGTGGCGTGCGAGACGCTCGTCAACACCGGTTTGGTCGTCGTCTCCGGGGAGATCACGACCTCGACGTACGTCGATATCCAGGAGATCGCGCGGGAGACGATCCGCTCGATCGGCTACACCGACGCCGACCTCGGGTTCAGCGCGGACTCGTGCGCGGTGCTCAACGCGATCGACAAGCAGTCCCCGGACATCGCCCAGGGCGTCGACAACGCGTACGAGCGCCGCAGCGACGCCTCCGACGATGACGAGCTCGACATCGCCGGCGCGGGCGATCAGGGGATGATGTTCGGCTACGCGACGAACGAGACGCCGGAGCTGATGCCACTGCCGATCTCCCTGGCGCACCGGCTCTCCAAGCGGCTCGCCGACGTCCGCAAGGACGGCACGCTCGGCTACCTGCGCCCGGACGGCAAGACGCAGGTCTCGGTGCGCTACG
>DATGKS010000036.1:0-84186 GCA_035294545.1 Solirubrobacteraceae bacterium
CAAGACCGTCTTCGAGCACCAGGACCGCCAGGGCGCCCTGGGCCTGTCCGACCGCGAGCGCGCGGTGCTCGACCTGATGGCGTCGGGCGCCACCAACCCCGAGATCGGCGAGGCGCTGCACATCTCCCGCCACACCGTCAAGGAGCACTGCTCGGCGGTGTACCGCAAGCTCGGCGTCCGCAACCGCACCGAGGCGGTCCAGCGCGGGCAGCTGCTCGGGCTGCTGGCCTGATCGGGCCGCCGGCCCCTCGGCGGTGCGGATCGTCGGCATGGGCGGCACCGTGTTCGCTCCGACGCGCGGCGATGACGCTCCCGCGCGGCCGAGCGGGGCGATGGGCCTCTCCGAACGCGAGCGCGACGTGCTCGTGCTCATGGCGCAGGGAAGGACGAACCCGGAGATCGGGGAGGCGCTCCACCTCTCCCGGCACACGGTCAAGGAGCACTCGAGCGCCGTCTACCGCAAGCTCGGCGTCCGCAACCGCACCGAGGCGGTGCAGCGCGCGCAGCGGCTCGGGCTCGTGAGCTGACCCGGGCTCGACGGGACGCTCAACCGGCCCGCTCGTCGCCGCGGGCGGCGAGTTCGGCCGGGCCGACGGCGGCGATCGCGCACAGCGCGCAGACCGCGAGGCTGACGACGCCGACGATGTGCGCCCACGGGGCGTCGGCGATCGTGAGGAAGCCGAGACCGCCGAGCAGGCCGGCGATCGCGCCGCGCGCCGCGAGGCCCCGGCGGGAGACGGCGAGCGCCGTCCCCATGCCGGTCGCGCGGCGTGGGCCGCTCGCCCGGTCCTGCTCGGCCGCATCGAAGTGGCCTCGCAGGTGCAGCGCGAACAGGAAGCCGAGCGAGGGGAAGAGGATGACGACGCCGGCGGCGATCGCGAACAGCAGGGGCACGATCGTCTGCGTCGGCGCCGCCGCCCGGGCGAGCGTGAGACCCGGCAGGAACACCGGCTCCTGCGCGAGCGCGAAGCCGACGATCAGTCCGGCGACGGCAATCGCCGCGGAGGCGCGTGCGGCGTCGAAGCGACGGAGGAGCACGAGTGCGAGCGTGCCGAGTCCGCCGAGCGCGGAGAGGATCGCGCCCACGAGCCCCGGGCCGGTGACGAGGCGCGCGTAGAAGCGATGCGCCTCGCCGTGGAGGACCGGGAGCAGGGCGATCGCGAACCCGCCCGCGAGCACGGCCGCGAGCAGCGCCCGCGCGCGGAAGCGGGCGGCAAGCTCGTCCTCGTGTGCGCGCGCGGCGTCGGCGGCGAGGTAGACCGCGGCCATGTAGGCGCAGAGCAGGACGACGAGCACCCCGAGCAGGATCGAGAGCGGGCCCGTCCAGCTCGAGACGATCGAGCCGGCCGCGTCGCCGAGCGGCACGCGGCCGAGCACGATCGCCCCGATGATCGTGCCGAGCGCGAACGGGGTGAGCACCGAGGACAGCGAGAACACGGTGTCGATGAGCGCCGACTCGCGGGCGCTCGAGCTGCCGGCGCGCAGCGCGTAGGCCGCGCCGCGAAACACGATCCCCACCCCCGCGATCAGCAGCGGCACCTCGAGCGTCGAGGCGATAGGGCCGAACGCGCGCGGATACGCCGTCCAGGTGACGGTGAGCACGAAGATCAACCAGACGTGGTTGGCCTCCCACACCGCTCCCATCGAGTGATGGGCGTGCTCGCGGTTCTCCTCGGCCCGCCGGCGCGCGGGCTCGTCGCGGGCCGGGACGAGGACCGACTCCAGCTGCCACAGCCCCGCGCCGAAGTCCGCACCGCCGAGCACGACGTACAGCGCCAGCCCGACGAGCACGCAGATCATCGGCAGTTCGTAGAGATGCACCGCGGCGCTCCTCAGATTCTCGCGCCGCCGTGGGCGATCGGGGCGCGAGCGGCCGCGCGCAGGGGTGGAAGCTCCATGCGGGCGAGGCGGCGCAGGAGCCAGACCGCCGCCGCGGCCACGAGCACGTAGACGGCGGCGAGCACGCCGTAGCTGACGGGCACGCTGCTCGCGGTCGTCACCGCCTGCGTCGTCGTCATCACCCTGTAGACGACCCACGGCTGGCGGCCGACCTCGGTCGTCACCCAGCCGGCAAGGAGCGCGATCACCGACAGCGGCCCGGCGAGTGCCGCCACCGCATAGAACGGACGCTTCGCCGGCAGCGCGCGGCCACGCCACAGGACGAACAGGTAGACGAGGGCGAGCAGCGCGAGCAGCGTGCCGATCCCGACCATCGTCTGGAACGACAGCCGCGTGATGTTGATCGGCGGCCGCTGCGCCGGCGGCACGCTGTCGAGCCCCCGCACCGTGTGGTTCCAGGAGTGGAACGCGAGCAGCGAGAGCAGGTGCGGGATCGCGATGCCGAACGAGATCCTGCCGGCGTGATACCAGCCGAGCAGGTGCTCGGGCGCACCGCGGGTCGTCCGCGCGAGGCCCTCGAGTGCGGCAAGCTTGACCGGCTGCTCGGTGGCCACGTCGCGCCCGACCCAGTCGCCGATCAGCACCTGCAGCGGCGAGGCGACCGCCGCCACCGTGAACGGCAGCGCGAACGCGGTGCGCTCGTAGCGACGCCAGCGGCCGCGCAGGCGCTGGACCGCGTAGGGGGCGGCGAGCAGGAAGCCCGTGACCATGAACCCGGCCACGTACATGTGGATCAACTCGTTCCACAGGAAGCTGTTGCCGAACAGCGCGGCCAGTGGGTGGACGTCGACGGCGCGGCCCGCGCGCAGGCGGAACCCCGACGGGTGCTGCATCCAGGCGTTCACCGCGATCACGTTGAGCGAGCCGGTGAAGCCGGCGAGCACGATCGGCAGCACGCACAGGAAGTGCAGCCGCTGCGAGAGGCGGTTCCAGCCGTAGACGTAGATCCCGATGAAGATCGCCTCGAGGAAGAACGAGAACCCCTCGATCGAGAAGCCCAGGCCGAACACGCTGCCGAACGTCGACATGAACGTCGGCCACAGCATCCCCATCTCGAAGGAGAGGATCGTGCCGGTGATCACGCCGATCGCGAACAGCGCCGCCATCACCCGCGTCCAGCGGCGCGCGATCGTGCGATACAGCTCGTCGCCGGTGCGCAGGAACCGCCACTCGAGGTAGGCGATCAGCGCCGGGAGCGCGATCCCGAAGCAGACGAGTGGAATATGGACCGCGAACGACAGCGACTGCAGCTGGCTCGCGTCACGCAGGTACGTGTTCTGGGCGAGGATCGCAGCGAGGGGGCCCACAGGGACACGCTACTGCCCGCGGCGAGGCCGCGCTACACATCGATCGGAGCAGGCTGACCCAACCTGAAGTTATGGCCGGGTGGGCCGCCGGCGAGGGCCCCGAGCAGGTAGTCGATGAGCTCGACGACGGCGGGCGTGGGCATCGCCGACTCACGGGTGACGAGCGTGAACGCGCGCATCAGCGCAAGCCCGGCGACTCGCACCGCGACGAGCGGCGGGGCCGCGGCGACCGCGCGCGCGGACAGCAGGGCGGGCGCCGCGCCGGAGCTTGCGGCGGCGATCGCGGCGGCCGTGGACCCGACCTCGGCGAGCGGTGGGGCCGCGGTCAGGCCCCGCGCGCGCAGCTCGCGGTCGAGCAGGTGGCGTGTGTTGGAGCCCGGGTCGCGCATCACCATCGGCGTGGCCAGGAACTCCTCGAGCGCCACCGTTCCCGCGCGCGCCCACGGGTGGCGCTCGGAGACCGCGACGAGCACCTCGTCCGTGCAGAGCACCCGCTCGACGAGCCCGGGCCCCGGCGAGGCTTCGATCGTCGCCGCCAGCCCGAGGTCGGCGCGCCGCTCGCGCACCATCGCGCGGACGACCGCGGAGTTGGCGGCCACGAGCTCGAGCGCGTAGCCGTGGCCGAGCTGCTCGCGATAGGCGGCCAGCGGCGCCGGCAGCAGGAACTCGGCGATCGTGTGACTGGCGGCGAGCAGGATCGGGGTCTGCGCGTCCCGCAGGCCGTCGAGCAGTCGCTCGACGGCCTCCGCGTGACCGAGCAGCGTGCGCGCCTCGCGGTACAGCCGCTCGCCCGCCGCGGTCGCGACCACGCCGCGCGGTGAGCGCTGCAGCAGTCCGGTTCCGGCGAACGTCTCGAGCTCGCGCATCCGCTTGGAGAGCGCCGGCTGAGAGATGCCGAGCGCGACCGCCGCCCGTCCCAGGCTGCCGAGCTCGAGCGCCAGGCAGAAGCCGCGCAACTCGACGAGGTCGACCGGCCGCAGGCGGGACGGCATAACCGGAGGTTAGGCCATGCCGAGGTGTGGCGCTAGGCCTCCACCTCGCTGCGGTCCCCCGCCCAGAGCGTGTGGAACGAGCCCTCGCGGTCGATCCGGCGGTACGTGTGCGCGCCGAACAGATCGCGCAGTCCCTGAATGAGCGAGGCCGGCCCCCAGGCGCGGCGGTAGCCGTCGTAGTAGGCGAGCGAGGATGAGAACGCGGGCGTCGGTATGCCGAGCTCCGCGGCGCGCGCGACGACACGCCGCCACGGGTCCTGCGCCTCGGCGAGCGCGTCGGCGAAGAAGTCGGCGAGCATCAGGTTGCGCAGCCCGGGCTCGTGGTCATAGGCCTCGCGGATCCGGTCGAGGAAGCGGGCGCGGATGATGCAGCCGCCGCGCCAGATCGTCGCCATCGCTCCGAGGTCGATGTCCCAGCCCTCGGCGTCGGCGGCCGCGGCCATCTGGGCGAAGCCCTGCGCGTAGGAGACGATCTTCGAGGCGTAGAGCGCGTGCTCGAGGTCGTGGGCGAGCTGCTCATCGGGGGCGCCGGTCCCGGTGCGGCCCGGGTCGGAGTCCGCGCCGCGGTCCGCGGCCCCCGGACCGGCCACGCCCGCCTGCGTCCGGCCCGTGTCGGGGTCCGGGCCGCGGAGCACGCCGGCGGCGTGGACGCGCTCGTCCTTCAGCGAGGAGAGCGCGCGGGCGAACACCGCCTCGGTGATCCCGGTGAGCGGGACGCCGAGCTCCAACGCGTTCTGGGCCGTCCAGCGCCCGGTGCCCTTCTGCTCGGCGGCGTCGAGGATGACGTCGACGAGGGGCTCTCCGGTCGCGGCGTCGACCTGGGCGAGCACGCGGGCGGTGATCTCGATCAGGAACGACTCCAGCTCGGTCTCGTTCCAGGCGCGGAACCGCTCGGCGATCTCCGCCACCTCGAGCCCGCAGCCGTGGCGCAGGAGGTCGTAGCTCTCGGCGATGAGCTGCATGTCGGCGTACTCGATGCCGTTGTGGACCATCTTCACGAAGTGACCGGCGCCGTCGGTGCCGACGTGGGTGCAGCACGGCGTGCCGTCGACCTCGGCGGCGATCGCCTCGAAGATCGGCTGCACGGAGCGCGCGTAGGCGCCCGGGTCGCCGCCGGGCATGATGCTCGGGCCGTGAAGCGCGCCCTCCTCGCCGCCCGAGACGCCGGCGCCGATGAACATGATGCCGCGCTCGCGCAGGGCGGCCTCGCGGCGCTGGGTGTCGCGGTAGAACGCGTTGCCGCCGTCGATCAGCACGTCGCCCTCGTCGAGGTGCGGCGCGATCTCGTCGATCACCGCGTCGGTCGCCGGTCCGGCCTGGACCATCGACATGAGCACGCGCGGGCGCTCGAGCGCCTGCACCCATTCCGCGACCGTCTCGCGGCCGCTGATCGGTCCCTCGGAGCCGTGCTCCTCGAGGAAGCGGGTCATGCGGCTCGTCGTGCGGTTGTGGACGACGACCGGGATGCCGTGGTGGGCGACGTTGCGGGCGAGGTTCGCGCCCATCGTCGCCAGGCCGGTGAGGCCGAAGTGAGTGTCGTTCGAGGAGGGGCTCATGACCCCGGACGCTACCGCCGGTGCTCATTCCGATGGCGATGCGAACGATTGTGTGGGCGCCCTCCCTCCGCGGTCGACTCCGCCAGGCGCTCGGCGAGCTCCCGCCCGGCGTCGCGCAGGGCGGGCGGATCGAGCACCTCGAACGATTCGCCGAGCGTCGCCATCCACACGAGGAAGTCCCGACGCCAGGGGCCGCGGCTCGTGATCACAGACGCGTCCTCGCCGTCGGGCTCGACCGTCGCCCACCGCGCCGGGATGCGCCCGCGCAGGCGGCCGGCGGGGGCGTGGACGCGCACGCGCCCGGGCGGGCTGTCCTCGCCCGCGATCCGCTCACCGGCGCTCTGCAGGCGCCCGCGGACGTAGGCCGCCGCGTCGCCGCCCGGGATCGGGCGGTGGCGCCCGCGCCCGGCCGGGCGCAGTCGCCCGCGGATGCGGTCGACCCGGAACGTGCGCCAGTCCTCGCGCTCGAGGTCCCAGGCGAGCAGGTACCAGCGCGAGCCGCTGTAGACGACCGCCGCGGGCTCGGCATGGCGCTCGCCCGCGCGCTCGTCGCGCGTGCGGTAGGAGAAGCGCACCTGCATCGTGTCCCGGCAGGCCGCGGCCACGTCCGCGAGCAGGTCGGCGTCGATCCGCTCGGTCTGGAACGTGAACGCCGAGGTCGCGTCGCCGAGCGCGCGCACGCGGCGGCGCAGCCGGCTCGGGAGCAGCTGCTCGAGCTTGCCGAGCGCCCGCACGGACGCCTCCTCGATGCCGGTCACCGAGCCCGACGCGGCCGTGCGCAGGCCGACGGCGACCGCGACCGCCTCGGCGTCGTCGAGCAGCAGCGGCGGGAGCTCGCCGCCCGCGCCGAGCCGGTAGCCGCCCGCGACCCCGCGCGCGGACTCGATCGGATAGCCGAGCGAGCGCAGCTTGTCGATGTCTCGGCGGACGGTGCGAACGTCGACCTCGAGGCGCGAGGCGAGCTCTGCGCCGGTCCATTCACGGCGCATCTGGAGCAGCGACAGGAGGGCGAGCAGGCGGGCGGAGGTCTCGATCATGGTGTGGACGATGATGGCGGCGATAGAGGACAACATCTGTCCGCTGCCCTCGAAATGAGGACGGGAGCTGACCTCATTAGACGGGAGCCTCGTCGTCATGTCAACCATCTCCCTCACCCCACAGACGGCGGCCACGGAGCGCTCCCGCGCGCGATCGGCCTGGATCGGGTTCGCGGTCGTCATCGCGGCCTCCCTGATGGACCTGCTCGACTCGACGATCGCGCAGACGGCGGCGCCCGCGATCCGCCACGACCTCGGCGGCTCGTTCGCCGTGCTCGAGTGGATCTCGGCCGGCTACACGCTGGCGATGTCGGTCACGCTGCTGCTCGGCAGCCGCCTCGGCGACATCGTCGGGCGCCGGCGGATGCTGCTCACCGGGATCGCCGGGTTCGCCGGCACCTCGGCGCTGTGCGCATTCGCCCCGGATCCCACGACGCTCGTCGCGGCGCGCGTGCTCCAGGGCGCCTGCGCGGCGCTCATGGTGCCGCAGTGCTTCGGTCTCATCCGTGAGCTGTTCGGTGCCGAGGGCCAGGCGAAGGCGCTCGGGATCGTCGGGCCCGTGATGGGCCTCGGCGCGGTGCTCGGACCGCTCGCCGGCGGCGGGCTCATCGACCTCAACCTGCTCGGCTCCGGCTGGCGCGCGATCTTCCTCATCAACCTCCCGATCGCGCTCGCCGCGATCACGATCGGCCTGCGGCACCTGCCGGCGGGCGCCCCGAGCGCGCCCGGCGCGCGGCCCGACGTGCTGAGCGTCGGCCTGTCGATGGTCGGTGGCTTCGGGCTCGTCTACCCGCTGATCGAGGGCCGGGCGCACGGCTGGCCGGCGTGGTCGTTCGCGCTGCTCGGGCTCGGCGCGCTCGCGTTCGCGGCGTTCGTGTGGCGCCAGCACATCCGCGCCCGCCACGGGCGCACGCCGCTCATCGACCCGGCGATCCTGCACCGCCGGCCCTACATCGCCGGCCTCGCGGTCGTGCTCTGCTTCATCGGCGCGATGGGCGGGATGATGATCGCGCTCAACGTGATGCTCCAGACGGGGCTCGGGGACAGCCCGCTGCATTCGGGCCTCGAGACGGCGGCGATCCCGGTGGCCGCGATCGGCGGCTCGATCACCTCCTCGGTCCTGCTCGAGCGGCTCGGGCGGCTCACGATGCTGATCGGCAGCGCGGTCATGGCGGTCGGGCTCGTCGTCACGGTCGTCGTCCTGCACGCGACGGGCGCCTCGCTCGCCGCCTGGCAGCTTGCGGGTCCACTCGCGCTCACCGGCTACGGCATGGGCATGGTGTTCGTGCCGATGTTCGACATCGTGCTCGCGGGTGTCGCCCACCACGAGCTCGGGTCGGCCTCGGGGCTGCTCGAGTCCGTTCAGCAGTTTGCGATGTCGGTCGGGATCGCGGTCGTCGGGACCGTGCTGTTCGACGGCCTCGGGGGCCGGGTCGGCCCGAGCGCGTTCGTCGGCGCCACCCAGCACGGCCTGCTTGTCGCCGTCGGCTTCCTCGTGGCGGCCGGCGTCGCGGTCCTGTGGCTGCCGCGCCATGCCGCCCGCACCGGCCACTGACGGATGGCGCTGATCCGGGGACCCGCGCGCGGTCACCTCGCGCGCGTGGCCCCCGAGGTCGACGCGCGACGCCTTGTGGCCCGGGAGCGGGCGTGACGACCGCGCGGAGCCCCGCGTCTGTCGCGGGGTAGGGTCGAACCATGGACTACCGCACGCTTGGCACCACCGGAACGAAGGTCTCACCGCTCTGCCTCGGCGCAATGATGTTCGGGGCCTGGGGCAATCCCGACCATGACGACTGCGTCCGCATCATCCACCGCGCGCTCGACGCGGGCCTCAACTTCATCGACACCGCCGACGTGTACTCCCGCGGCGAGTCGGAGCAGATCGTCGGCAAGGCGCTCGCCGGCGGCCGCCGCGACCACGTCGTGCTCGCGACGAAAGTCCACGGCACGATGGGCGATGACCCGAACGAGTTCGGCAACGGCCGGCGCTGGATCATCCGCGAGGTCGAGAACTCGCTGCGGCGGCTCGGGACCGATTGGATCGACCTCTACCAGATCCATCGCCCGGAGCTCGACACCGCCTGGGACGAGACGCTCGGTGCGCTGTCCGACCTCGTCCGGCAGGGCAAGGTCCGCTACATCGGCTCCTCGACGTTCCCGGCGGCGTGGATCGTCGAGAACCAGTGGATCGCGGAGAAGCGCGGTCGCGAGCGCTATGTCACCGAGCAGCCTCCGTACTCGCTGCTGTTCCGGGGGATCGAGAAGGACGTGCTGCCCACGTGCCGCAAGTACGACATGGGCGTCATCCCGTGGAGCCCGCTGGCGGGCGGCTGGCTGAGCGGCCGGTACACGAGCGCCAACCCGAGCCCCGGCTCGGAGATGCGCGGTCGCATGGGCGGCACGCGCTTCGACGCGAGCGCCCCTGAGAACGCCCGCAAGCTGGAGGCGGTCCGCGCCCTCACCGCGCTCGCCGAGGAGGCGGGGATGACGCTGATCGAGATGGCGCTCGCGTTCGTCATCAACCACCCCGCGGTGACCGCCGCGATCATCGGGCCGCGGACGCTGGAGCACCTCGAGTCCCAGCTCACCGCGGTCGACGTCAGGCTCACCGACGACATCCTCGATCGCATCGATGAGATCGTCCCGCCCGGGACGAACCTCGACCTCGAGACGGGCGGCTGGACGAACCCGGCGCTCGAGAAGTCCGCGCTGCGCCGGTAGGGGCCGGCCCGCGCGACGACCCGCAGCAGCTGCGGGGAAGGTCGTTCGAACGGAGGCCGAGAAACGATCCCCGCATCGCCATCGCCGCGCGTCAGCCGGGCGGCGGCTCGAGCATCGTGTCGAGGGCGTCGATCACCGCCGACAGCGGCGGAAGCCGGCGCGTCGGCAGGTGCATGGTCGCCTGGAACGCCCGCATCACGCACGTCCCGACGAAGCTCGCGGCGACCGCGTGGGGGTCGACGTCGCCGCGGACGCGGCCGGCGGCCTGCTCGGCGGCGAGGTAGTCGCCGACCCTGCTCACGCCGCGGTGCGGACCGAGATCGCGCTCGCTCATCATCGCCGCCAGCTCGTCGCGCAGTTCCGCGTCGGACTGCGCGGCGGTGAGGATCGGCATCGCCTCCATCAGGAAGCGCTCGATCCCGCGCCCGACCCGCTCGAGCACCTGGTGGCGGTCGGCTCCGGCGACCTCGCCCTGGGCGGCGATCGCCAGCAGGGGCGCGAGTCCCCGGTCGAACGCGGCCTGCAGCAGCTTGGCGCGGTCCCCGTAGTGGTAGAAGACGCTCGCCTCCGAGACGCCCGCGCGCGCCGCGACCTCGCGCGTGGTCAGCCGGGAGATGCCGCGTTCGCGCAGCAGGTCGCCGGTGGCCTCGAGGATCGCCTCGCGTCCGTCCCCGGGAGGGCGGCCGCGCCGCCTGGGCTGCGTCTCGCTCATCGCCAACAGCGTAGAGGCGCCGAGAAATTTCTGAGCACCAACTCAGGATGTGTGTTATCCTGAGCGCACGCTCAGAAAAGGAGGGACGTGATGGCACGCAAGTGGTGGACCCTGATCTCCGTCTGCACCGGGGTGTTCATGCTGTTGCTCGACGTGACGATCGTCAACGTCGCGCTGCCCGACATCGAGCGCGCGTTCGGCTCCTCTCTCGCCGATCTGCAGTGGGTGATCGATGCCTACGCGCTCAGCCTCGCCGCGCTGCTGCTCACCGCCGGCTCGATCGCGGACCTCGCGGGGCGCCGCAAGGTGTTCTCGGCCGGCATCGTCGTGTTCACGCTCGGCTCGGCGCTGTGCGGCTTCGCCCCCGGAACGACGTTCCTCACGCTCGCCCGCGGCCTGCAGGGAATCGGCGGGGCGATCATGTTCGCCACCTCGCTGGCACTGCTCGCGGACGCGTTCGAGCCCGAGGAGCGGGGCGTCGCCTTCGGCGTGTTCGGCGCGGTGACCGGCATCGCGGTGGCGATCGGGCCCGTGCTCGGCGGCGCGCTCACCAGCGGTCTCTCCTGGCGGTGGATCTTCTTCGTCAACGTCCCGATCGGGATCGGGGCGCTCGTCGTCACCCTCACCCGGGTGCGCGAGTCCCGCGCGCCGGTCGTCCGTCGGCCGGACTGGCTCGGCTTCGCCACGTTCACGATCGCGCTCGCCGGGCTTGTGTTCGGCCTGATCCGCAGCCATGCCGACGGCTGGGGCTCGGCGACCGTCGTCGCCTCGCTCGCCGTCGCGGTCGCGATGCTGAGCGCGTTCCTGATCGTCGAGCGGCGCTCCCGCGAGCCGATGCTCGACCTCTCGCTGCTGCGCGTGCCGACGTTCGGCGGCGGGCTGATCGCGGCCTGGACGATCTCGGCCTCGCTGTTCTCGCTTCTCACCTACGTCGTCATCTATCTGCAGAACATCCTCGGCTTCTCCGCGATCCAGACCGGAGTGCGCGTGCTGCCGTTGACCGGCGCGATCTTCCTCACGGCCGGGATCGCCGGCCGGCTGACCGGGCGCGTGCCGACGCGCTGGCTGATCGGGCCGGGCTTCGCGCTCGTCGGCGCCGGCCTTCTGCTGATGCGAGGCGTCACGGCGTCCGACGGCTGGACTCACCTGCTGCCGGGGATGATCGTTGCCGGCGTCGGCGCCGGGCTCATCAACGTGCCGCTCGCCTCGACGGCGGTCGGTGTCGTCGCGCCGGCCCGTGCCGGCATGGCATCCGGGATCAACTCGACCCTGCGTCAGGTCGGCATCGCCACCGGCGTGGCGGCGCTCGGCAGCATCCTTGCCTCCCGCGTGGCGGACTCCGTCACCGTGGCCCTGAGCCATGGGCCGCTCTCCGCCCACGCGCACGCGTTCGGTCAGGCCGCCGCCGACGGCCGGATCGGCGGCATGCTCGCCGCGCTGCCGCCACGTCTCGCCGCGTACGCCGCGCACGCGTCGCGCGGCGGGTTCGCGACCGGTCTGAACACCGTGCTGCTCATCGGAGCGGTGGCGGCATTCGCCGGTGCGCTGCTCACCACCGTGCTCGTCCGCCAGCGGGACTTCCTCATCGGCGAGTCGCTCGGCGCCGAGGAGCCCGCCGCCGCGCTCGCCCACTGACGTCGACGCGCGGGACGCCGAGGCGTCCCGCGCGGTCGTCTCCCGCACGGGCGAGCGCTACGCCACGTGCCACGGCAAGCTCAGGCGATCGGGGTGGTGGGGGCGCGGCGCGATGCGGGGAAGGTTTGTCCTTCTGAGGCGGACAAAGGTTCCCCGCGGCGCGTGGGAAGGTTTGTCCTTCTCAGGCGGACAAAGGTTCCCCGCACGGCGTCGGCCGGCAGGCCCCGCGCGGGCACCCGCGTCCGCCGCGCCGTTCGCCTTCGGCGGCGAGCTCAGGTCAGTCCCGGCGCTCGCCGTCGGGGACGGGCTGAGTGCGGGTCACGAGCGGCTCGTCGCCGTCGGCCACCGACCGCTCGGTTCCCGCGGGCTCGCGGCGGACGACCCGCTCCTCGGCGGCGGGCTCGCGTTCCGGACGCCCGGCCGCGGGGGCGCCGCCGGCGGTGGTCGTGCTGCCCGTGGTCGTGCCGGCCGTGGTCGCGTCGCCCGTCGTCGTGTCGGCCCGGGTGGCGCCCGTGTCGGCTCCGGTCGCGCCCGTGCCGGCCCCGGTCGCGCCCGTGCCGGCCCGGGTGGCGCCCGTGTCGGCTCCGGTCGCGCCCGTGTCGGCCCCGGTCGCGCCCGGTGTGGTCGTGTCGCGGGTCGTGCCCGCCGTGGTCCCGCGAGCCGGGACGGTGCCGGTCGGCGCGGCGCCGGCCCCCGTCGTGCCGGAGGGCACGGGCGCGGTCCGGACGGGGCCGCCGCCGACGCGCGGCAGCATCGCCAGCACGAGCAGGACGACGCCTCCGGCCGCCCACACGAGCTCGGTCCAGTGGTCGGAGGCGAAGATGCCGAGCGTGCCGTGCTTCTGGAAGAAGCCGATCACGGCAAGCACGATCATCACGATGCCGACGAGCAGCGCCATCGTCTTGGCGGTGACGTGCGCGGCGGCCGAGAACAGGAGCGCGAGCCCGGCGGCGATGAACAGCAGCGCGGTCCAGCCGTTCACCTCGAGGTGCAGCCAGAACGGGCCGCGCACGTGCCCGGACGGGAAGTGGATGGCGAAGCCGTGGGCGCGCACGATCAGCGCCGACACGCCGTAGATGATTCCGAGCAGGCCGATCAGCGCGATCGGCCCCTTTGCGAGCGACACTCCGCGTCTGCGTTGCATGTCGTGCCTCCTCCAAGGCGGTTTGTCCAGCCAGGAGAGGGTTACCCGCCTCGGGCGCGGTTACTCACCGGCCGTCGCGGCGGGATCACCAGGGCTCGATCGCGGCGGGAGGTCGATCGCGGTCAGGGAGGCCCCGACGCGGCGCGCCGGCCCCGGTTCAGAACGAGATCACGCTGCGGATCCCGTCCTGGCGCTCCATCAGCTCGAAGCCCCGGTTGATCTCGTCGAGCGTCAGCGAATGCGACAGGAACGGCGTCACGTCGAGCCGGCCGTCGAGCGCGAGCCCGACGAGCTCAGGCACCTGGTCGCGGCCCTTGACCCCGCCGAACGAGGAGCCGCAGATGCGCCGGCCGGTGATGAGCAGCCGCGGGATCACGTCGAGCGTCTCGCCCCTGCCCGCCACTCCCGCGATCGTGCACAGGCCCCAGCCCATGCGCGCCGCCTCCACCGCCTGGCGCATGACCGCGACGAGCCCGGTCGCCTCGAACGTGTAGTCGGCGCCGAACCCGCCGGTCTCCTCGAGCACGCGCTCGACGACGTCGGGGCCGCCGAGCCACGTGTCGGTCGCGCCCTGCCCCCGCGCGAGCGCGAGGCGCTCCTCGGACATGTCGACGCAGATGATCCGCTCGGCGCCCTGCAACCGCGCGCCGGCGACGGCGCCGAGCCCGACCATCCCGGCTCCGAACACGACGCACGTGGCGTCCGGCCGCACCTTCGCGGTGAACATCGCCGCGCCGAGGCCCGTGGAGAGGCCGCAGGCGAACAGGCAGGCGTGCTCCGGCGGGGTCTCGGCGGGCACCTTCGCGAGCGCGATCTCCGGCATCACCGTGTACTCGGCGAACGTGCTCGTGCCCATGAAGTGGCGGATCGGCTCGCCGTTTCGCGAGAGCCGGGTCGTACCGTCGGGCAGGTAGCCCTTGTTCTGCTGCTCGCGGATCGCGAGGCAGAGGTTCGTGTCGGGCGACAGGCAGTGGACGCATTCCCGGCACTGGGGCGAGAACAGCGTGACCACGAGGTCCCCGGGCGCGACCGAGCTCACGCCCTCGCCGACCCGCTCGACGAAACCTGCGCCCTCATGGCCGAGCACGGTCGGGGCATAGCCGGACGGGTCGACGCCCGACGCCGTGTACATGTCGGTGTGGCAGATCCCGCAGGCCGCCAGGCGAACGAGCACCTCGCCGGCGCGCGGCTCGGCGAGCTCGAGCTCGGTGAGGTTGAGAGGCTGACCGAACTGCTCCAGCACGGCGGCTCTGATCTGCACGGCGGCGCTCCTTCGTGGTCGGTCGGTGGCTGACGGGGCCGGGAACCCTACCCGTCGACCGGCCGCCGCGAGAGCACTCACGCGCCGTCGGCCGCGACCGGTGCGGGACGCTCGAACATCTGAAGAACCGTCGCGGCGGCGTCCGGATCCCCCTCGACGCGCAAGCCCGTCCCGCGGGACGTCGTCGCGGCGGCGATGCCGAGCGAGGCCGGACGGCCGGCGCTGTGGAACGTCGACTTCTGGATCGCGGGATGCCGACCGGGCGGCCGCTGACGCGGCGCCACGGGGGCACGGTGCTCGCGCCGCCCCACGACGCGGCGCCGTTCCGGCGCGCGGTGCTCGCCGCGCCCGATGGGGCGACGTTCTCGGTCAGCGCGCACCTGCACCGACGGACGTTGTCGGTCAGCGCGCACCGGGACCGATCCGCGTTCTCGGGGTCAATGCGCACCGGCACTGATCCGGCCGGCGGCCGCGCTGTCGCGCGTCTCGAGCGCGTCGAGCATCAGCTCGAGCATGCGCGGCACGCTGTCCGGATCGTGGCGGCGGGCCGCGCGGGTGGCGGCGAACAGCAGCTTCAGGTCCTCGGGCGTCGCATCGGCGCGGAGCCGCCCCTCCGCCCGGGCGGCGTCGAGGAGCCGCGCCTGCGCGGCGACGCAGTGCGTGTGCGCCGCCGCCACCTCCGGGCGGTCCTCGACGACCGCGCGGGCCTCGGTGAAGAACGGTTCGGGCGACTGGTGGGTGACATGCCTGGCGAGGACCTCGACGAGCGCGTCCCAGCGCGGCCCCGGCTGCTCGCACGCCCGCTCGAACGCGGCGGTCATCTCCTGCAGGCGACGGATCACGATCGCGGCCCAGAGGTCGTGCTTGGAGGGGAACACCCGGTAGATCGAGGCGACGCCGGCGCCCGCGGCCGCCGCCACCTCGTGCATCGGAGCCTCGAGCCCGCGGCGGGAGAAGACGGCGATCGCGGCCTCGATGATCCGCTCGCGCTTGACGTCGGGCGCGAGCGCGGACCAGGCCTGTGGCAGCGCCCCGGAGCCGGCCGCGGGCGGCCGCGACGCTGAGCGGTCTGCGAGCGGCGGAACGGACATTCCGCAAGCGTACCGGGGGCAGGGGAGGACCCTGTCGCCGTTTGACCGCCCGCGGCGGCCCTCGACCGCCCGCGGCGGCCCTCGACCGCCCGCGGCGGCCCTCGACCGCCCGCGGCCGGCCTTGACCGCCCGCGGCCGGCCTTGACCGCCCGCGGCGGCCCTCGACCGCCCGCGGCGGCCCTCGACCGCCCGCGGCTCGCCCTCGACCGCTCGCGGCCGGCCTTGACCGCCGACCGCCGCCGCTCAGTCGACCGAGTCCGGGAGCCCGAAGCGCCCGAACGTGGAGGCGAGCCGCTCGGGGTTCATCGGCTGCTCGGGGAAGCGGACGTAGGCCTCGGGCTCCGGAGCCGCGATCGAGCGGATGATGAACGCGGTGACGTCGCTCACCCGCCCGTCGCGGAGCGTGAGCACGTTGAGCGCGAACGGCAGATGAGTGCCGGCCGACTCGTCGTAGGCGTAGAAGCCGAGCGCCGGCTGCGCGTTCGCGCGCACGAACAGGGCGCGCCAGCGCCACGCGCCGGACATGGGGGACTCGCGGGCCCAGCGAGCGATCGAGTCCCGGGGCGTGTACCAGGTCGCGAGCGGCGGCATCGCAAACGACGCGTCGCTGACGAGCAGGTCGACGAAGCCGTCGACGTCGCATTGCTCCCATGCCTCGACGTAGCGCCCGACGAGCTCCCGCAGGCCGCGGTCCCCGAGCTCACGGAGCGTCGTCTGCTGCGTGCGCTGCGGGACCCGGGAGGCGACCGCGGTGCGGGCGCGCTGCAGCGCGCTGTTCGCGGAGGCGACTGTCGTCTCGAGCGTCGCGGCGGCCTCCTGGGCGCTGAACCCGAGCACGTCGCGCAGCAGCAGCACCGCCCGCTGGCGGGCGCCGAGGTGCTGGAGCGCCGCGACGAACGCCAGCTCGACCGCCTCGTGCTGGTCGAAGATCGCCTCCGGCGAGGCGCGGCCCCCCTGCAGGCCGACCGCCTCGTCCGGATAGGGCTCGAGCCAGGTCACCTCGCTCACCGGCTCGCCCGGCGGCGTGCCGGGCTCGGCCGCGGGGCCGTAGTCGTGGGGCAGCGCGCGGCGCTTGCGGCGCTCGAGCTCGGTCAGGCAGGCGTTCGTCGCGATCTTGTACAGCCAACCGCGCGCGGCGCCCTCGTCGCGCAGCCCGGGCGCGCCCCGCCACGCCCGCAGCAGCGTCTCCTGGAGCACGTCCTCGGCGTCCTGCACCGAGCCGAGCATGCGGTAGCAGTGCGCATGGAGCTCGGCTCGGTGCCGCTCGACCAGGGCCGAGAAGTCAGGCTCCGTGCTGGGAGGCCGTGCGCTCAGGATTGCTCGACCACCATCAGCGTGTGTCCGGTCGGATCCCGGAACCAGAACATCGGCGGGACCGGGTCGCCCATGCGGGAGACCTCGGCGTCGACGTCGACGCCGCGCGCCTTGAACTCGGCGTGGGTGACCTCGATGTCGTCGGTCGTGATCGTGATCCCGGTCTGCGCCGGCGCGATCTCCTGGCCCGGCGGCGGGGGCGCGAGCGCGATCCCCGCGGTGCCGTCGGGCGGGTAGACCTCGACCCAGCGGTACGTCCCGCCGCCGAACTCGGTGTCGGTGCGCTTCTCGAAGCCGATCGACTCGTAGAAGGCGATCGCCTCGTCCTGCTTGACCGTGGGAACGCAGACGATGCTGATCTGCCCGATGCGCGTCGCCGTGGTGCTCATCTCTTCTCCTCCTGGGGAGTGAGGGGGTTGACGAACACTAAGACCTCCGCCGTCGCCGAAACTCATCGCTCCCCGGCGAATCATCGCTCCCCGGCGAACCCGCGTCACCCCTCGAGGTTCCAGGCCGTCCAGCGCGACTGCGCCCGCTCGCTCAGCTGCTCGTCGGCGCGGATGACGTGCATGACCGCGTTGATGAGCGCGAGATGCGTGAACGCCTGCGGGAAGTTGCCGAGATGGCGGCCGGTCTCCGGGTCGACCTCCTCGGCGTAGAGGCCGAGCGGGCTCGCATACCCGAGCAGCCGCTCGCACAAGAGCCGCGCGCGCTCGACCTCGCCGATCTCGCAGAGCGCCGACACGAGCCAGAAGGAGCAGATGAGGAACGTCCCCTCCTTGCCGTGCAGGCCGTCGTCGGTCTCCTCGGTGCGGTAGCGCAGCACGAGTCCCTGCTCGGTGAGCTCGTCGGCGATCGCGAACACCGTCGCGCGGACCCGCGGATCGTCCGGCGGCAGGAAGCGCATCAGCGGGATGAGCAGGAGCGCCGCATCGAGCGCGTCGGAGTCGTAGTGCTGGACGAACACGCCGCGCTCGTCGACCCCGTGCTCGCAGACGTCGGCGTGGATCTCGTCGGCGACCCCCCGCCACCGTCGGGCGCGCTCCTCGTCCTCGCGGAGCATCGCCAGGCGCGCTCCGCGGTCGCACGCCACCCAGCAGAAGATCTTCGAGGAGGTGAAGTGCTTGGGCTCGCCGCGCATCTCCCAGATCCCCCGGTCGGGCTCGCGCCAGTGGGCGATCGCCTCCTCCACCTGGCGTGAGAGGATCTTCCAGACGCGGTCGTCGAGAGAGTCGCGTGAGCGGGTGTGGAGGTAGACGGAGTCGAGCAGCGCCCCCCAGACATCGTGCTGCTCCTGCTCATAGGCGGCGTTGCCCACCCGCACCGGGCGCGCGCGCTCGTAGCCGTCGAGGTGATCGAGCTCGTACTCGTCGAGGCGGCGCTCGCCGCCGATCCCGTACATCACCTGGAGCTTCTCCTCGCCCGAGGCGACGTCCGCGATGAAGTAGAAGAAGTCGTTCGCCTCCCACTCGAACCCGAGCGAGAGCAGCGCCCACAGCATGAACGTCGAGTCGCGGATCCAGCTGTAGCGGTAGTCCCAGTTGCGCTCGCCGTGCGGGGTCTCCGGCAGCGAGGTCGTCGCCGCGGCGAGCAGCGCGCCGCTCGGCGCGTACGTGAGCCCCTTGAGGGTGAGCGCCGAGCGCTGCAGGAACTGGCGCCACGGATGGTCGGGGAAACGCCCGCGGTCGAGCCAGTGCTGCCAGTGGTGCGCGGTCCACACGAGCCGGTCGTAGGCCTCGTCGACGTCCTGGGGCGGGGCGTGCTCGGACCACGACAGCGCGCAGTAGACGACCTCGCCCTCCTTCATCAGGTGCCGCGCCGTCGCGCGCGAGCCCTCGAAGCCGAGCATCAGGTCGGTGGTGAGCGTGAGCTCGACCGAGCCGTCCGCGCTGGTCGCCGTCCCCTGGTGGTAATCCTCGGCCGAGTAGCGCCAGCGCGCCGGCTCACGCCCGTAGTCGAACTTCGGCTCGCAGTCGAGCAGCACCTGGACCTCGCCGTTGACGCAGCGCACGGTGCGCAGCAGCACGTGATCGGCGTCGTAGTCGGTCGGCGCCCGCCGATGGGTGTGCGAGCGGTCGCGCTGGTGGTGCCAGTTGCCGATCAGGAGCACGTCGCGCACGACGATCCACCCCTTGCCCGTGCCCCAGCTCGTCTCCAGCACCATCGTGCCGGGCAGGTAGCGGCGCGCGGTCGGCACGAGCATCCCGTCCGGGGCGAGCCGGAAGTGGCCCGCGTCGCGGTCGAGCATCGCGCCGAACACCGACGGGGAGTCGACCCGTGGCAGGCACATCCACTCGATCGCGCCGCTCGGCGCGACGAGCGCGACCGTCTCGCAGTCCGACAGGAAGGCGTAGTCGGCGATCGGCGGGAACGAGCTCTGATGGCTGAGCCGCGCGGCCGGCTCAGGCCGGGGCAGCGGCGCGAACACCGGCGCCTGAGCCGGGGCGGAGGCGCCGTTCTCTCTCGCGGAGCGGGATGTCGTCTCGTCGCGCACGGCGCGCAGTATCACGGACGGGTGGTCAAAGGCAAGCGCTGACGGGAGGCTCTCAGGCCGCCGGACCGACGGGCCCAGCCCGCCCGCGCCGCGCGGGTGGGCTGAGCGCCCGCTCTCACCCGGCGAGTCCGCCGAGCCATGCGAACGGATTGCCGGGGCGGCTGTCCCAGACGGCGCGCAGGTTCGACTCGACGGCGATCTCGGCGCCCGGCAGCTCGTCGCGCAGCCGGGCGGCGATCGCGTTCCCGTCCTCCTCGTCGCGGGCGCCGATCAGCACCCAGGCCCAGCGGTGGACGTTCGGGATCCCTTCGCGGTCGAGTCGCTCGGAGAGCTCGCCCGCCTCGCGGCGCGAGCGGCACGTGACCCGCACCTCGATCGCGGGATAGCCCTCCTCGGCCGACTCGCGGCGCTCGACCGCGTTGCGGATCTCGCGCTCGGTGCGCTCCTGGCGAGGCGTCGTGGGCTCGGGGTTGTCCGGGTCCTCCCAGATCTCGGCGATCGGATGCCAGCGCCGCAGCTCGGTCTCGACCGTCCAGCCGTGCTCGGAGGCGATCCGGCGCACGAGCTGCTGGGCGGTCTCGGCCTGGGCGCGGTCGGCCGCGTACAGGAACATCTCGTCACCGTCGACGGAGATCACGATCCGGTCGGCGAACGAGCGCCGCAGGTCGCTCTCCAGTTCCTCCGCCTGCAGCGACTCCCCGAGCCGGTGGGCGAAGCCGTGATCGTGCAGGTCGACGCGCACGCGCCAGTCGTCGTTCATGGCCAGCGAGGGTAATGCACGCTGCCATGATGAGCGCATGAGCAGCGGCGGAGCACACGGCATGGGCGTGGCCGCGGCGGCGGGCACCCCCGGCACCGGCGCGATGCGCTCGCTGCGGGGCGGGAGCCGCAAGCCGCCGGATCTCATGGACCCGACGCGCCGGCGCGACGGGCGGCGGATCCTCGCGCTGTTCAGGCCCTACCGGCTGCGCCTCGCGGTCGTGCTCGTGATGATCATCGCCTCGGCGGGCGTCTCGATGCTCAATCAGTTCCTGCTGCGGGACGTCGTGGACCGCGGCCTGATCGGTCGGGACGCGGGTGTCCTCGGGTGGGCGACGCTCGGGATGATCGGGGTCGCGCTCTTCTCGAATGCGACGAGCGTGTGGCAGACCTACCTGTCGAACGTCGTCGGGCAGCGCGTCATGCACGACCTGCGCGCGGCCGTCTATCGCCATCTGCAGAAGATGTCGCTCGCGTTCTTCACGCGCACGCGCACGGGGGAGGTGCAGTCGCGGATCGCGAACGACATCGGCGGCCTGGACGCGGTCGTCACGACGACCGCGACGACGATCGCCGCCAACGCGACCACGGTGATCGCGGCGCTCGTCGCGATGTGCCTGCTCGACGTGCGCCTCGCGCTGTTCTCGCTCGTGTTCGTGCCGCCGTCGGTGTGGGCGACGCGACGGATCGGCAAGCTCCGGCGCTCGATCACCGTCACCCAGCAGAAGCAGCTCGCCGACCTCTCGGCGCTCGTCTCGGAGTCGCTGTCGGTGTCCGGGATCCTGCTCGGCAAGACGATGGGCCGCGGCGACGACCTCGCCGAGCGGTTCACGGCCGAGTCGCGCACGATCGCCGAGACCGAGGTGAGAAGCCGCATGACGGGCCGCTGGATGATGGGCACGATCCAGTTCATCTTCGCCGTGCAGCCCGCGGTTATCTACTGGCTTGCCGGCCAGAGCTTCGTCGGTCACGTCGCGATCGGGACAGTCGTGGCGTTCACGACGCTCCAGACGCGGCTGCTGTTCCCGATCAACTCGCTGCTCGGCGTGCAGGCCGACATCGAGGCCTCGCTCGCGCTGTTCGACCGCATCTTCGAGTACCTCGACCTGCCGATCGACATCGTCGAGGCCGAGCATCCGGTGAGGTTGCGGGCCGATGAGGTGCTCGGCGAGGTGCGACTGACCGGGGTCTCGTTTCGCTACTCGGCGGCGGTGCTGCCGGACGGGACGCAGGAGCCGCCATGGACGCTGCGCGACATCACGCTCGAGATCCCGGCGGGCACCCGGACCGCGGTCGTCGGCGAGACCGGATCGGGCAAGACGACGCTCGGCTATCTGGTCGCACGGCTCTACGACCCGCAGGAGGGCACTGTGTCGATCGACGGCGTCGACATCCGCGAGCTGTCGCTCGCCTCGCTCGCGGCGACGGTCGGGGTCGTCTCGCAGGAGACGTACCTGTTCCACGCCTCGGTGCGGGAGAACCTGCGCTTCGCACGGCCGGAGGCGAGCGACGCCGAGATCGAGGCGGCGGCCCAGACCGCGCGCATCCACGAGCTGATCGTCTCGCTGCCCGACGGCTACGACACGGTCGTCGGCGAACGCGGGTACCGGTTCTCCGGCGGCGAGCGCCAGCGGATGGCGATCGCGCGCACCGTGCTCCGCAACCCGCCGGTGCTCGTGCTCGACGAGGCGACGAGCGCCCTCGACACGCAGACCGAGTTCGCGATCCAGGGCGAGCTCGAGCGCCTCGCCGAGGGCCGCACGACGATCACGATCGCCCATCGCCTCTCGACCGTACGGGACGCCGACCAGATCGTCGTCCTGAGCGAGGGGCGGATCGTCGAGCGCGGCACCCACGAGGAGCTCATGGAGCGCGGCGGGCACTATGCGGCACTCGTGAGCCGCGACGTGACCGAGGAGCCGGTGTAGCGGCTCACCGCACGCGGTGCCGCCGCCCGGTCGTGTCACAGGCGGCGGCGGGCGTCAGTCGGCGAGCCGGTTGCGTCCGGCTTCCTTGGCGCGGTAGAGCGCCGCGTCGGCGCGGGCGCAGAGCTCGTCGAAGCGCTCGACCGAGCCGACCGCGACGCCGACGCTCGCGGTGACGTCGAGCCCGGGCGAGATCTCCGCCCACGGGCAGGTGGCGATCGAGGCCATGATCGCCTGGCAACGCCGGCGGGCGGCGGCGCGATCGGGCATCGCGAGCAGCAGCAGGAACTCGTCGCCACCGAGCCGCGCGACGAGGTCCTGGTCCCGCACGCCGGCGCGGAGCAGGAGCGCGATCCGCTTCAGCACGGCGTCGCCGACCGCGTGGCCGTGGCCGTCGTTGATCTGCTTGAAGTGATCGAGGTCGACGAGCGCGATCGCTCCCGTGGAGGCGCCGCGGGCGACGAGGCCGTGCGTGAAGCGCGCGAGCGCGCGGCGGTTGGCGAGGCCCGTGAGATCGTCGACGTACGCGTGCTGCTGCAGCTCGGCGTGCTCGGCCGCGAGGCGCTCGACGTCGATCAGCGACTGCATCGAGGCCAGGGCGGCGAGGCGCTGGTCCCAGCGGCGGGCGACGAGCTCCCGGCCCCAGCGCAGCCCCGCGGTCTCGTGTCCGGCCTGCGCGGCCTCCAGCTCGACGGCGAGCGCGAGTGAGAACAGGTAGATGCGGTTCGACTTTTCGGGATCGATCCTCGCGATCGCGCGGTCGCAGTCGGCGCGCGCCTGCGCGAGGTCGTCGGTCCGCAGCGCTCGCGCGAGGTGAACATACCCACCGTACTCGCCCTCGGCGGCGCGCGTGAGCGGCGGGGCGCCGCCATCGGGCGGCGACATCGCATCGAGCAGGTCGCGGAAGATCGCGATGTCCTCGCGCCAGCTGTCGACCATCACCGGGTCCTCGGCCGCCTCGAGGGCGTGCCTGGCGAGGGCGGCGCGATCGCGCATCTCCGCCTCGGCCCCCAGCTCAAGGAGTGCGGCCACCCAGTTGAGCTGGAGCTCGGCGCGGTTGTAGAGCAGGACGGCACGACGCCCGTCGGCGTCCTCGTCGGGATCCAGGCATCGCTCGGCCATGTCGTAGTGACGCAGCTGCAGCTCCCACAGGTCCCGGCTCTCGGCGGCCACGCAGCACTGGACGTGAGCGCTCACCGCCTCGGTGCTCGGCCCCTCGTGGCCTTCGAGCAGCACGACGGCGCGCGCGAGGTCGCGGTCGGCCTCCACCGGCGCGCGGCAGTCGCGCTCCTGGGCGCGCACGGCAAGTGCGAGCGCGGTCATGACGCGATCGCCGTCGCGCTCGGCGTGCTCGAGCAGCCGGGTCGCGCACTCGCTCGCGGAGCGCTGCTCGCGATGGCGCGTGCAGATGATGTCGAGCAACATGCCGAGCCGCACGACATCGGGCCAGCCGTTCGCCTCCCCGACGCCGATCATCTCATCGACGACCTCGCGGCCTGGGCCGTCGACGGTCTGCAGCGCGAGCACGTACTCGAACGCGCGCGCGCGGGCCTCGCGGTGCGCCGCGGAGCGCTCGCGGCTTCCATCAGTCGCCAGAGGTTCGGGTGCGACCGTCGTCATGGCGCGTTGTATCGGCACATCCGGCGGATCGGTGAGCGATCGTCCAGAAAACTGGACGGCAGTCGCGCCGGCGGCGAGCGCGTCCAGCGGCGCGCCTCAGCGGCGCAGCGGCTCGGATGTGCGCGCGCGACGCCGGGAGGCGCCGGCGGAGCGGCAGGCGACCGGGTCCCCCGCCGCGGTCGTCCCCGCGGGAGCATCCGCCTTCGCGGGCCCGGCGGGCGACGCCGCCGCCGGACGCTCTCGGCGGGCGAGCCCGAACGTCACCGCCATCAGCGCGGCGATCACGAACAGCGGCACGAGATCGCCCGCCACCGAGGAGAGCGAGGCCGCGAACGGCGCGCCGATCGTTTCGCCCACCGCGTAGGCGAGGTTGACGGTCGTCGTCGCGATCAGCAGCGTCACGTCCGCCCGCTCGGTCGCATCGGTCATGAGCGTCACCGCGGGGATCGTGGCCGCCGTCATCGGCGCGCCGAGCGCGAGCACGGCGAGCCCGACGAGCAGCGCCGGGTCGTGCGGCACCATCATCACGGCGACGAGCGGCACGCCCGCGATCAGCCCGGCGAGCATCGTCCGGCGCGCGCCGCGACGGTCGACGCCGCGGCCGATGAGCGGCGAGAGCGCTGTCGAGAGCGCCGAGGCGGCGACGAACGTCGCACCGATCGCCCAACCGGGCACGCCGAGATCGGCCATCCGCAGCGGCAGGAGCACCCCGGCGGCGCCGAAGAAGATCGCCTCGAGCAGGATCAGCCAGCCGCCGATCCCGTAGCCGCCGGCGGCGAGCGCCGCCCGCAGCTGGTCGACGATCGAGCGCTCGGGAGCGTCCGCGCGCGCGGCGCGTCCGCGGGCCGGCTCGGGGTGGGACGCCGCCCACGCGGCGAGCGCGAACGCGACGATGCCGGTCGCGCAGAACACGACCGCGGGACCGAGCGCGACCGCGAGCGTGCCGAGCAGCGGCCCGAGGAGCGTGCCGAAGGTCGCGGCGCCGATCGCCCCGCCGATCGCGGCGCCGCGGCGCGCCACCGGCGCGGCGGCGATCAGCCAGGTGAGCCCGCCGCCCCAGATGAGCCCGCAGAACGCGCCCTGCGCGACACGCAGCAGGTCGAGCACGGCGATCGGCGAGGACAGGCCGAAGCCCGCGATCGCGACTCCGAAGCCGACGAGGCCGGCGATGGTCGTCCGGCGCACGCCCTGGCGGGACGCGAGCCAGCCGCCGAGCAGGGCGCCCGGGATCAGCCCCGCCGGGTAGCCGGCGACGAGCAGGCCGAGCGCCGGCTTGCCGGCGTGGAGCACGCGCGCGTAGTGCGGGAGGACCGGCGTGAGCGCCGAGTACATCGCGGACTCGAAGAGCAGCAGCGAGCGCACCGTCCGGATGAGGGCGGCGAGGCCGTCCGCGGAGCGATCGACGGGACGACGACGGTGCGGGCGAAGTCGGGTGTGAAGGCCGAGGCGGCTCATCGCGGGGCTCCCACGGCGACCAGCGCCCTGACGAGTCGCTCGAGCTCGGTCCGGGGCTCGAAGTCAGCCTCGCTCCCGGTGGCGAGACGGTCGACGAGCAGGCCGTCAGCCGCGGCCATCAGGATCCGCGCGTCGTCGGCGGCGCGCGCGGAGCCGGCGCGCGCGAGCAGCTCACCGACGACGTCGCGGTAGGCGTCGCTCCACTGCAGCGAGAGCGCCTGGAGCGCCGGTCGCCGGGCGGCCTCGAGCATGAGCGCGTAGCTCGCAAGCAGCGCCGCCCGCTCGGCCCCGTGCGGATCGGCGAGCGGCGGCTCGCCCTCGACGCATGGATCGAGGACGACGGCGACGATCTCTCCGGCGCTCGGCGCGCGGCCGTCGGCGTCGCAGTGTCGGACGAGCGCGCCGGCGGCCCTCCGCAGCCGCGCCTCGTCGCGCTCGGCCGCGTAGCGCAGCGCCTCGGTGAGCAGGTGCTCCTTGGAGTCGAACCAGTACGTCGTCGAGGCGAGCGGCAGACCCGCGTGCTCGGCGACGCGACGGTGGGTGAGCGCGTCGGCGCCCTGCTCGGCGAGCAGCTCGAGCGTCGCCTCGAGCAGCGCGATCCGCCGCGCCTGCCCGCGGGGACGCGCGTGCGAGAGCCGCCGCGAGCGGGTCGGCCGGCGGGCGGATGTCGTCGGGCTCGTCATGGCAGTCGGACGGCAATGGTACAAACGTACCGAATCAATGGTACACATGTACCGATGAGCAGCGGGTAGCGTTCCGCGCCCATGTACGAGGGGTTCGAGCACCGGGACGTGATGACCGACCGCGGCAGCGTCCACGCGGTGACGGCGGGCAGCGGGCCGCCGCTGCTGTTGCTCCACGGCTTTCCCGAGACCCACCTCATGTGGCACGCGACCGCGCCGCCGCTCGCCGAGCGCTTCAGCGTCGTCGCCTGCGACCTGCCGGGCTACGGCGACTCCGAGTACCCCGACCCCGCCGACGACCACCTGCCGCACTCCAAGCGAGCGCTCGCGCGCGATCTCATCCAGGTGATGGCGGCGCTCGGCCACGAGCGCTTCGCCGTCGCCGGTCACGACCGCGGCGGCCGCGTCGGCTACCGGATGGCGCTCGACTCGCCCGAGGTCGTCACGCGCCTCGCCGTGCTCGACATCGTGCCGACGCTCGAGGTGTGGGAGCGCGCGAACGACCGCTTCGCGCTCCTGTACTGGCACTGGGGCATGCTCGCGCGCCCGGAGCCGCAGGCCGAGGTGATGCTCCTCGCCGCGCCGCCCGAGACGTTCTTCTCACACCACTTCGCGCAGGTCCGCGCCGGCCATCCCGGCTATCCGATCGAGATCGTCGACGACTACCTGGACCGGATCGAGAACCCCGCGGGGGTGCACGCGATGTGCGAGGACTACCGGGCGGGGGCGACCGTCGACCGCGAGCACGACGCCGCCGACCGCGCGGCCGGGCGGCGGATCGAGTGTCCGCTGCTCGTGCTGTGGGGCGCGCACGGCGCGCTGCCGCACTTCCATGACGACGTGCTTGCGGTGTGGGAGGGCTGGGTGCGCGACCGCCCGCTGCTGAGCGGCCGCGCGCTCGACGCCGGGCACTTCATCGCCGAGGATCAGCCGATCGGGACCGCCTCGGCGCTGTCGGACTTCTTCGCCTGAGCCTGCGCCAGCGCGGCGTCCTCGCCCTCGACGTTGAAGTGCGGCAACAGCCGCCCGAGCCAGTCGGGCACCCACCAGGTGCGCTCGCCGAGCACCATCGTGAGCGCCGGCACGAGCACCGAGCGGACGATGAGCGCGTCGAGGAACACCGCGGCCGCGAGGCCGATCCCGAACATGTCGATCACCCACTCGTGCCCGAGCGTGAACGACGCGAACACGAGGAACATGATCGCCGCCGCCGCGGTGATCGTCCGCGCGGTCGCCGCCAGCCCGTGGGCGACCGCCTCGTGCGTGTCGCCGCGGCGATGCCACTCCTCGTAGATGCGGCTGATGAGGAACACCTCGTAGTCCATCGAGAGGCCGAACAGGATCGGGAACAGAAGCTCCGGGACGAACGCCTCGATCGGGCCGGTCGTGTCGAGGCCGATCAGGTGGTTGCCCCAGCCGTTCTGGAACACCGCGGTGAGCACGCCGAACGCCGCGCCGGCCGACAGGAGGTTCATGACCGCCGCGGTGAGCGGTATGAGCAGCGAGCGGAACACCGCCATCAACAGCAGGAACGAGAGCGCGACGACGATCCCGATGAACAGCGGCAGCTTGGAGGCGAGCACGTGGCTGAAGTCGACGAAGATCGCGGTCGTGCCGCCGACCAGCACGCGCACGCCCGAGCCGCGCGTCGCCTGCGGGATCGTCGTCGAGCGGATCCGCTTGAGCAGCGCGGCCGTCGAGGCGGCCTGCGGCGAGCCCTTGGGGAAGACGTCGGCGATCGCCACCGACGGACGGTCGCCGGTGCCGCGGTGGAACACGACGGGGGTGGCGGCGACGACGTCGCCGTCCCTCGCGACCGCCGCCCGCGCGCGCTCGACGGCCGCCAGCTGTCCGCGGGAGTCGACCTTCGCGACGAGCTCAAGCGGGCCGTTGTAGCCAGGCCCGTAGCCCTTCGCCAGCAGGTCGTAGGCGACCCGCGTCGTCGTGTCCTTCGGGTCGGTGCCGGCGTCCGCGGAGCCGAGGCGCATGTGGAAGAACGGGACCATGATCACGATCATCACGATCGCGGCGAGTGCCGCGAAGGCGAGCGGTCGGCGGCCAAGCGTCCGTGACCAGCGCGCCCACACCGGCGACTCGTCGCTCAGCGTGTGGCGTCCCTCGCGGATCATGCGCCGCTCCCGGCGTCGGGGGACGATCGCGCCGACACGGCCGCCGATGAGCTTCGGCAGGCGGACGTTGAGCAGCGCCGGGAGCACGGTGAGCGCCGAGAGCACGGTGAACGCGACGGTCACCGACGCCGCGACGGCGATCCCGTAGAAGAAGCTGATCCCGAGCGCGAACATGCCGAGCATCGCGATGCAGACCGTGATCCCGGCGAACAGCACCGCGCGCCCGGAGGTGTCGATCGCCTCGACGACGGCCTCCTCGCGGCCCGCGCCGCGCAGCAGCGCCTGGCGGTAGCGGGTGACGATGAACAGCGCGTAGTCGACGCCGACGCCGAGCCCGATGAGCAGCGACAGCTCGTTCGTGAAGGTCGCGGTGTTGAGCACGTGCGTCATCAGGCCGACGACCGAGATCCCGGCGCCGAGGCCGAAGCCGGCGGTGACCAGTGGGAGCAGCATCGCCGCGAACGAGCCGAACGCGAGGAACAGCACGACAGCGGCGGCGATGAAGCCGATCGAGATGCTCTTGTCCGAGCCCTGCGGGTTGCCCTGCTCTGCGAGGTTGCCCTCGACCGCGAACGTCACCTTCGAGTTCGAGGCGCCCTTGATCATCGCGTCGTAGCGGGTCGTCTCGGCGGTCGTCACCTTGCGGTCGGTCGCGCCCCTGCCCCAGCTCACGTCCGCGTAGGCGACCGTGCCTCCGGGCGCGATCTGCTTGGCGGTCCGGGGCGTGAACGGGGAGACGACCGCGCCGACGTACGGCAGCCTCTCCACGCGGGCGAACAGCCGCTCGGCGTCGGCGCGGATCGCCGGGTCGGTCACCTTGCGCCCGCCGCGCGCGCCGATCACGAGCTGGTCGGTCTCGCCCGAGGTCTTCGGCGAGGCCTTCTGCAGCAGGTGGAGCGCGTCGAAGCTCTGCGTGCTCGGCAGCGTGAACTTGTCCGTGTAGGCGCTGCCGACGGCCGAATGGATGGCGACGAGAGCGACGATCAGCGCGAGCCAGCCGAGCAGCGTCAGCGCGGTATGGCGGTAGCACCAGCGGGCAAGGGAACGCACGACGGGGACCTCCGGGCGTGGACGGGGGGACGCAGAGCGGACCCTGCGGTCCGGAAGCTTACGAAGCCTCGCGCGCGGCGCCAGATGTCGAGCGGCCTCGATCCGCTATGACAGATGTCATGGCCACGCGCAGCGCCGGCATCCTCCTGTACCGCGACGCGCCGGACGGTGAGCCTGCCCGCGAGGTCCTGCTCGTCCATCCCGGCGGGCCGCTGTGGGCGCGGCGCGACCTCGGCGCCTGGTCGATCCCCAAGGGCGAGGTCGACCCCGGCGAAGACCCGCTCGCGGCCGCGCGGCGCGAGTTCGCCGAGGAGCTCGGCACGCCGCCGCCGGACGGGAAGCCGCTCGCGCTCGGCGAGGTGCGGTTGAGATCGGGCAAGCGCGTACAGGCCTGGGCGCTCGCCGGCGACCTCGACCCCGACGCGATCGTGTCCGGCACGTTCGAGATGGCATGGCCGCCGCGCTCCGGCACGACGCGCGCGTTTCCCGAGATCGACCGGGCGCAGTGGTTCTCGCCCGAGGAGGCCAGGCAGAAGCTCAACCCCGCGCAGGCGCCGTTCGTCGACCGCCTCGCGGAGATCCTCGACCCCTGAAAGGCAGCCCGCCCATGATCAACGCCACCCTGTTCAGCGACCCCGCCTGCCCGTGGGCGTACTCGGAGAGCCCCGCGCTTCGCGTCATCGAATGGCGCTACGGAGACCAGATCGAGTGGCGGCTCGTCGTCATCGGCCTCACCGAGCACGCCGACGAGTACGCGCAGCGCGGCTACACGGTGACCCGCCAGGCGCGCGGCCGGCTCGCGTTCCGCCGCTTCGGCATGCCGTTCACGCTCGCGCCCAAGGAGAGGCTGAGCGGCACCGCCCGGGGCTGCCGCGCGATCGTCGCGGCGCGCCTGCTGAGCCCGGGCAGCGAATGGGCCGTCTACCGGGCGCTGCAGCTGGCGAACTTCACGACCGGGCTGCTGCTCGACGACGACGAGCAGATCCACGCCGTGCTCACCGGCGTCGAGGGCGTCGACCCCGACGCGGTGCGCGCCGCCATGGATGCGCCGGAGGTGACCGCCGCCTACGAGGCCGACAAGGCCGAGAGCCGCTCGGCCGCGGGCTCGCCGACCGAGATGCAGGGCAAGGCCGGGAACACGGACGGGGCCGTCCGCTACACCGCGCCGTCGGTCATCTTCCAGGCCGACGGCGCCCGCCTGGAGGCGGGCGGCTTCCAGGCGGTCGAGGCCTACGACGTCCTGATCGCGAACCTCGACCCGACGCTCGAGCGCCGCGACGCGCCGGAGACGCCCGAGCGGCTGCTCGCCGCGTTCCCGTCCGGGCTCACCACGCAGGAGGTCGCGGCCTGCATGACGCGCTCCAACGACGCGGTCGACCGCGTCGCCGCCGAGGCGGCGCTCATCGATCTGCTCGGCGAGGGCCGGGCGACCCGCACCCCGCTCGGCGACGACGCGCTCTGGCGGGCGGCGTGAGCGGCCCGTCCGGGGTCCGGAAGCCGTCCGTCGGACGTCTCGGGAACCTGACGTCCACGTCAAAAGCGCTGCTAGGCTCCGCCGGCGATGCGAGCCACGCCGATGACGACCGCCGCGACCGGGCCTGACCCGACGAGCGACCCCGCGGTCGACCCGGCGGCGGCCGCCCGGCTCGACCATCACGGTCGGCCGGTGCCCGACAACTACAAGTGGATCGCGCTCTCGAACACGACGCTCGGCGTGCTCATCGCGACGATCAACGCGTCGATCCTGCTCATCTCGCTGCCCGACATCTTCAAGGGCATCCACATCAACCCGCTGTTGCCGAGCAACACGAACTACATGCTGTGGCTGATCCTCGGGTTCCTCGTCGTCACCGCGGTGCTCGTCGTGTCGCTCGGCCGTCTCGGCGACATCTACGGGCGCGCGCGCACGTTCAACCTCGGCTTCGCGGTCTTCACCGTGTTCTCGATCCTGCTGTCGGTGACGTGGATGAAGGGCTCGGCGGGAGCGCTCTGGCTCATCATCATGCGGGCGCTGCAGGGGGTGGGCGGCGCGATGCTGTTCGCCAACTCCTCGGCGATCATCACCGACGCCTTCCCCATCGAGGAGCGCGGCTTCGCGCTCGGGATCAACGGCGTGGCCGCCGTCGCCGGGTCGTCGATCGGCCTCGTGCTCGGCGGGGTGCTCGCGCCGGTCGCCTGGCGCGCCGTGTTCCTCGTGTCGGTCCCGTTCGGCGTGTTCGGCACGGTCTGGGGGTTCGCGAAGCTGCGCGACCTGTCCGAGCGCCGGCACGCCCGCATGGACTGGTGGGGCAACATCACGTTCGCGATCGGCCTCGTCGCGATCATGGTCGGGATCACGTACGGGATCCAGCCCTACGGCCACCACGTGATGGGCTGGACGAGCCCGCGCGTGCTCGCCGAGCTTGGCGGCGGCGTGCTCATGCTGATCGTCTTCTGCGTGATCGAGACGCGCGTCGAGGCGCCGATGTTCCACCTCGACCTGTTCAAGATCCGGGCGTTCGCTGCCGGCAACCTCGCCTCGCTGCTGTCGGCGATCGGCCGGGGCGGCCTGCAGTTCGTGCTCATCATCTGGCTGCAGGGCATCTACCTGCCGCGCCACGGCTACAGCTTCTCCTCGACGCCGCTGTGGGCGGGCATCTTCCTGCTGCCGCTCGTCGCGGGCATGCTCGTCGCCGGCCCCGTGTCGGGCGCGCTGTCGGACCGCATGGGGCCGCGCCCGTTCGCGGTCGCCGGCATGCTCATCGCGGCCGGCTCGTTCGTGTTCCTGTGGGCGCTCCCGGTCAACTTCTCCTATCCGGTGTTCGCGGCGGCGATTGTCGTCAACGGCCTCGGCATGGGCATCTTCTTCTCGCCGAACCGCGCCTCGATCATGAACTCGCTTCCCCCCGACCAGCGCGGCGCCGGCGGCGGCATGGTGGCGACGTTCATGAACTCCGGGATGGTGCTCTCGATCGGGATCTTCTTCAGCCTGATGATCATCGGGCTGTCCGGCACCCTGCACGACTCGCTGCTCGTCAACCTCACCGCGCACGGGGTGGGGCACGCCGATGCCGCGCGCGCCGCGAGCCTGCCGCCGGTGGCGACGCTGTTCGCCGCGTTCCTCGGCTACAACCCGATCAAGACGCTGCTCGGACCCTCGCTGCACCATCTCTCGGCCGCCCAGCAGCACCTGCTCACGAGCAAGGCGTTCTTCCCGCAGGTGATCTCCGGACCGTTCTCGCACGCGCTCGGCTCGGCGTTCGCCTTCGGCCTCGCCGCGATGGCCGTCGCGGCGGCCGCCTCGGCGATCCCGGGGAAGGGACAGCCGTGGATCGGCTCGGGGCGACGCCGCAGGAGCGCCGCGGTGCCCGCCCCCGAGGCGCGGAACGGCGCGGTCGAGCCGCTGTCGGCGCGCGCGCCGCGGGCCTGATCGCGCCGAGCCCGGCCGCCCCCGCGATCGATCGCCGCGGGGGCTCAGCCGGCGGCGAGGCTGCGGGCGAGCGCCTCGGCGACGTCGAGCGCGGCGGCGACCGTCGCGTAGTCGAGGTGCGCCGGCGTGTCGCTCATCCGGTGGTAGTTCGCGAGCGCCTTGTAGCGGTTGATCGAGGAGAGCGTCGCGGTCGGGTAGCCGGCGCGGCTCGGAATGACCGCGTCGGTCGAGCTGCGGGCGCGGAAGCCCCGCCTGAGCGACGCGCCCGCATGCTCGGCGCAGCGCGCGACCGTGTCCCGGAAGCCGCTGTCGCAGTAGTCCTCCATGACGACCGGGCCCTCTCCCTCGAGCAGGATGAGCTGCGGCGAGCCGACCGTCTCGAGGTTGAGGAACCAGGTCCGGTCCGGCGGCAGCCGCGGGAAGTGCGAGCGCGCGAACGAGCCGATGCCGCCCTGGATGACCTCCTCGGCGCCGCACGAGACGAGCAGCACGCGCAGCCCCTCAAGCGGCTCGGCGCGCAGCCGCTCGGCGAGCCCGACGAGCACCGCCACGCCGCTGAGGTTGTCGTTGGCGCCCGGCACGACCGGGCTGCGGGCGATGTCGTGGAAGGCGGCGACCGACAGCGCCGTGCCGCACAGGCCGAGGAGCGCGAGCCGGCGGCGTCCCGTGAGCGCGCCGGCGGCGATCAGGCCGTGCGCGGCGAGCGGCCCCCACCAGAGCGGCACCGCGGTGTTCGTCCGCTCGATCAGCCGCGGGAAGCGCTCGCCGACCCAGGCCTGCACGCGGTCGTCGAAGATGAGCCCGGTCGGTGCCGCGTCGTGGTGGGCGAGGAGCACGAGCGTGCGCGTCGCGTCCGGGTCGCCGGTGCGACCGACGACGTTCCAGGTCGGCTCCCGGCGCTGGATGAGCCGGCGCGCGAGCCGCGGGCCGTTGGCGATGTCGTCGGCGATCGCCGCGCCGGCGAGCGCCGCCACCGCGGCCGCCGCCGGGCGCAGCTCACGCGCGGCGAGCGCCAAGATCCCGGCCGCCGAGCCCGCGAGCGAGAGCCCGCGCATCAGCCCCGCGTAGCCCGCGTGGAACTCCGCCTCCTCGACCTCGGCCTCGCACCCGCAGGCGCGCAGCCGGCGGGCGATCCACTCCGCCGCGCGATGCTCGCCCTCCGAGCCCGCCCGCCGCTCGAAGCCCGCGAGCTCCTCGACGACCTCCGAGAGGACGGGCCGGACGGCCGTCGCGCCGCTCATCGCCGCGCGGTCCCCGCGCGGCTGTCCCTCTGGGCGCGCATTCAGCTCACCTGCAGGTTCTCGAACACCGCTGCCACCCCCTGGCCGCCGCCGATGCACATCGTCTCAAGGCCATAGCGGCCGCCGCGGCGGCGCAGCTCGCGCAACAGCGTGGCGAGGATCCGCCCTCCGGTCGCTCCGATCGGGTGCCCGAGCGAGATGCCCGACCCGTTGACGTTGACGCGCTCGAGGCCGTCGTGCAGCGTCCAGTTGCGCAGCACCGCGAGCACCTGGGCGGCGAACGCCTCGTTGAGCTCGATCAGGTCCATGTCGTCGAGAGAGAGACCGGCGCGCGCCATCAGCTTCGCGACCGCCGGCACCGGCCCGATCCCCATCGTGCGCGGCGGCACCCCCGCGCACGCCCAGCCGACGAGCCGCGCCATCGGCGTGAGCCCGAGCTCGGAGGCGCGGCGCTCGTGGGTGACGATGCAGACGGCGGCGCCGTCGTTCTGCCCGGAGGCGTTGCCGGCGGTGACCGTCGCCTCCGGATCCTTGCGGCCCATCACCGGCCGCAGCGACGCCAGGCTCTCGAGTGTCGTCTCCGGACGCGGGTGCTCGTCGCGGTCGATCGTCCGCACGCCGCCCTTGCGCTCGCGCACGTCGACCGGGACGATCTCCTCGGCGAACGTCCCGTTCTGCTGGGCGGCGACCGCGAGCTGGTGGGATCGGAGGGCGAGCTCGTCCTGCTCGGCGCGCGGGATCGAGTACTCGCGCCGGAGGTTCTCGGCGGTCTCGATCATCCCGCCCGGTACCGGATGGTTGACGCCGCCGGCGGTGACCCGGCCGCGCACGAGCCGGTCCTCGAGCATCGCGCCGCCCGAGCGCGCTCCCCAGCGCAGCTCGGTCGAGTACAGCTCGGCCTGGCTCATCGACTCCGCGCCGCCGGCGATGATCAGGTCCGCGACGCCCGTCTGGACCTGCATCGCCGCCTCGCAGACCGCCTGCAGCCCCGAGCCGCAGCGCCGGTCGAGCTGGTAGCCGGGCACCTCGACGGGCAGGCCCGCGTCGAGTGCGGCGACGCGGCCGAGCGCCGGCGCCTCGCCGTTCGCGTAGCCCTGGCCGAGGATCACGTCGTCGACCGCCTCGGCCGGGATCCCGGTCCGCTCCATGAGCGCCCGGATGACCGTCGTCGCCAGATCGGTGACCGAGACGTCGCGGAACATGCCGCCGAAGCGGCCGACCGGAGTGCGCAACGGCTCGCAGATCAGCGCATCTGGCATCGGCTGGCCAGCTTAGAAGGTGACCGCGCCGGGGCCGTGCGTGGCTGCCAGGCTCAAGCTCGCTGCGCGGATGCCGCCCGGCCCTCGAGCTCCTCCGCGACCGCGCGGATGCGACCGCCGTGCGCCTGGTCGAGCGCGGCGGCCCCGTTCCCGCCGCCGGCGGCCCGCTCGAGCAGGAACAGGTGGAGCGCGTCGGGGTCCTCGACCATCCCGTTGTGGGCGAGCAGGCGGTCGTCCGGCTCGAACGGGTGCGTGTTCGCAGGCTCCGGCGCGCCGGTCATCGCGTAGCGGACGTGCGCGACGAACGTCCGGAAGCGCACGCGCTTGGCCTCGCGCACGAGGTGACGCTATCCGCTCGCGACCGCGTAAGAATGCGCTCAGACTGGCTCGCCGACCGTCCGGCGTGTGTCATCCTCCGATGCGAGATGCGGTATCTGCGCACCGCCTCCACCCGACGGCTCCTCGCCGTGATCGCGAGCGTGCTCGCGGCCTGCGCCGCGTGCGCCGCGATCGCGGTCGCCGCCGTCGGCACCGGGCCGAGCCCCCGCCACACGACGCTCGCCAAGGCGCTCCATGGCGCGCTCGTCGACGGACGGCAGAACCCCGTGACGGGGGTGAGCGCGAACATCACGTTCACCGACAACCTGATCGACTCGGCCGATCTCACGAGCCGGACCGTCGACCCGCTTCTGCAGGGCGCGAGCGGACGGCTGTGGTGGAGCGCGGACGGGCGCCTGCGGCTCGAGCTGCAGTCCGACGACGGCGACTCCCAGGTCGTCGTCGACCGGCATTCGTGGTGGATCTCCGATCCGGCCCAGAACGTCGTCTACGAGGGCACGCTCGGCGGCTCCCACGACTCCGGCGCGTCCGGGTCGGGCGCGTCCGGGTCGAGCTCGTCCGATGCGCGGTCGGGCTCGTCCGGATCGGGCGCCGGGTCCGCGGACCACGGCGTCCCGACCGTTGCGGCGATCGCCTCCGAGCTCACGAAGCTCATGCGCCATCTCGACATCGCCGGACCGACCCCGACCGACGTCGCCGGGCAGCCCGCCTACCGGGTGACGGTGTCCCCGAAGACGTCCGCCGGGCTGATCGGCTCGCTGCAGCTCGCCTGGGACGCGGCCCGTGGGATTCCGCTTCAGTTCGACATCTACGCGCGCGGGAACAGCACTCCGGTGCTCGGCCTGCAGGCGACCTCGATCTCCTACGGTCCCGTTCCCGCGTCGGTGTTCGCGGTCTCGCCTCCCGCCGGCGCGCAGATCGTCCACGTCGGTCGCCTCGGCGGCGTCGGCGGGGACAGGGCCGGCAAGGCCGGCGCCCACCATCCGCCGGTCACCGGGGTCCCCCGCGTCGCCGCCCACCTCGCGTTCCCGTTCCATCCGCCCACGAGCGTCGACGGGCAGCCGCTGCGCAGCGCGCGCCTGATCGGCGCGGGCCCGAAGGCCGGCGCGCTCCTGCTCTACGGCCAGGGCCTCGGGACGATCGTCGCGCTCGAGAAGCCCTCCCACGGCGGCGTGACGTCCCAGGCCCCGACCCTCGGCGGCGGTCTTTCGATCCCGACCCGCACCGTGGACGGCGTGCCCGCGACCGTGCTCTCGACGCCGCTGGGGACGCTCCTGCGGCTCACCCGCGACAAGGTCTCCTACACGATCGTCGGCTCGATCACCGCGCCGAGCGCTCAGGCGGCCGCCGGAGCGCTCGCGGCCGGCGGATGAGCGACCCGGGCGCGCCGCCGATCGAGGTCCGCGGCCTGGTCAAGCGATACGGCTCGCTCGAGGCCGTCGCCGGGGTCGACCTCACGGTGCAGGCCGGGGACGTGTACGGCTACCTCGGACCGAATGGAGCGGGCAAGACGACCTCGCTGCGCATGATGCTCGGGCTGATCGCGCCGACCGCCGGAAGCGTGCGGCTGTTCGGCCGCGACCCCGTCGCGAGCGTCCACGCGCTCAAGGGAGTCGCCGGGTTCGTCGAGGCGCCGATGTTCTATCCGTACATGAGCGCGGAGGAGAACCTGCGGCTGCTCGCCGCCTACGACGGCGACGGCGCCGCCGGGCGGATCGCCGAGGCGCTCGACACGGTCGAGCTCGCCGACCGCCGCCGCGACAAGGTCGGCGGCTACTCGCACGGGATGCGCCAGCGCCTGGGGATCGCGGCGGCGCTCATCCGCGCGCCGCGGCTGATGCTGCTCGACGAGCCCGCCACCGGCCTCGACCCCGCGGGCATGCGCGATATGCGCCGGCTCGTGCGGCGCCTGGCCGACAGCGGGATCACCGTCCTGCTCTCGAGCCACCTGCTCTACGAGGTCGAGGAGCTCTGCAACCGAGTCGCGATCATCCGCCGAGGCCGGATCGTGCACGAGGGCGAGATCGCCGCGCTCAAGCGCTCCGCCGGTACCGTGTACCGGCTGCGGACGAGCGACGACGCGCTCGCGCGGGTGGTGTGCGGGGAGCAGCCCGGCATCGGGACGGTGCGCGTCGTCGGCGGCCACCTCGAGTTCGCCGCCGACGAGCTCGCAGTCGCGCCCCTGTCGGCGGCGCTCGTCCAGGCCGGGGCGCTCATCCACGAGCTCACGCCGCAGACGGCGACGCTGGAGGACCTTTTCTTCTCGCTCACCGAGCCCGAGGATGAGGCGGAGCCCGTTGCCGGCCCGCCCGGGGCGCACGGCGGGCCGGAGCCGCTGGCCGAGCCGGAGCCCGCCGGAGAGCTCTGATGCGCGGGGTCGCGATCGTCTACCGCTGGGAGCTCGCCAAGCTCCGCCACCTCAAGCGGACCTATCTCGGTCTCGGCATGGCGGTGCTCGTGCCGGTCCTGTTCGTGATCGCCGTCCACATCCGCCACCAGCACGAGCACGGCGGCGGGCCGCCGTTCACCGACTACGTCGATCGATCCGGGCTCGCGATCCCGCTCATCGTGCTGCTGTTCGGGGCGATCTGGCTGTTTCCGCTGATCGCGGCGCTCGTCGCGGGTGACATCGTCGCCGCCGAGGACCACGACGGCACGCTCAAGACCGTCCTCACCCGCTCGCTCGAGCGCTGGCAGCTGTTCCTCGGCAAGGGTCTCGTCGCGTTCACCTACGCGTGCGTGGCGACTCTGCTGTGCGGGACCGTCGGCGTGATCGCGGGCTCGCTCCAATCCGGCTTCCACCCGCTGCAGAGCCTGTCGGGGACGATCGTCTCCGCGCCGCGGGCGCTCATGCTCGTGTACGTGAGCATGCTCGTCTACCTCATCCCGATCGCGGCGATCGTCTGCATCGGCCTGCTGCTCTCGACGATCACCCGCAACAGCGCCGCCGCGGTCGTCGGGACGCTCATGCTGTCGATCATCTCGCAGCTGATCGGGATCCTGCCGGGCCTCGGGTCGACGCAGCCCTATCTCATCTCGACGCAGTTCAACGCGTGGCAGGGGCTGCTGCGCACGCCGATCGACACCGACCCGATCGTGCGCGCGGTCTGGGTCTCCGCGATCTACGCGGTGATCTCGCTCGGCGCCGCCTTCATCGTGTTCGTGCGCCGCGACGTCGCCGGCTGACCGCCTCACGCGAGGCCGAGCAGCTCCCCGACCGACTCCTCCGGCACCGGCTGGCTGAACAGGAACCCCTGGGCGCCGTCGCAACCGAGCTGGCGCAGCCGGGCGAGCTGCAGGTCCGTCTCGACCCCCTCGGCGACGACGCTCAGCCCGAGCGCGTGGCCGAGCTCGACGAGCGCGCCGACGAGCGCTCCCGGTTCCTCGTCACCGCCGAGCGCGGCGACGAAGCTGCGGTCGATCTTGAGCATCTTGAGCGGCAGCGAGCGCAGGTCCTCCAGCGAGGAGCGTCCGCGCCCGAAGTCGTCGAGCGCGATGTTGACGCCGAGGTCGGCGAGCTCCCTCAGCACCTCGCGGTCGAGCCGCCCGTCGGCAAGCGCGTCGGCGGCGACCTCGAGCCAGAGCACGCTCGGGTCGCCGCCGGTCCGCTCGATCGCCCACTCCACCCGCGCCGGGAAGCGGGGATCGGCGAGCTGCGAGGCCGCGACGTTGACGGAGATCGTCACCTCGGGTCGCGCCGCGCGCCAACGCCGGATCTGCCGGAGCGCCTGCTCGATCACCCAGTCGTCGATCTCCGCGATCAGCCCGCACTCCTCGGCGAGCTCGAGGAACTCGCTGGGCTCCAGCAGGCCGCGTCGCGGATGGCGCCAGCGCACGAGCGCCTCGAAGCCGACGAGCGCGGTCTGTCCGCTGATCGTCACGCGCGGCTGATAGTGGACGCGGAGCTGTCTCTCGGCAAGCGCCGTGCGCAGCTCCGCGGCGGCCTCCTCCTCGCCCGGCACGGTCGCCTCAAGGCGCGCGAGGTCCTCGGCGAAGGGGTCGTCGACCTCGGCGAGCATCACGCCCGTGGCGGTCGGCGCGTGCCCGGCGCGCCCGCCCTCGGCGAACGTCCGCCCGCCCTCGGCAAACGTCCGCTCACCCTCGGCGAACGTCCGCTCGGGCTCGCGGGTGATGACGGGCTCGTGCTCAAGGCCGCCGCCGGTGCGCAGCAGCGACCACGTGCGGTCCTCGTCGGCGGCGACGGAGAGCTCGGCGCGGCCGCCGCCGAGTCGCTTAGCCCGGTACATCGCGCCGTCCGCCTCGCGCAGCGCGTCATCGAGCGAGCTCGTCGGATCGGTCAGCATCGTGATCCCGATCGAAACCGCGATCGAGACCGCGCTGCCGGCGTCGGGCAGGTCGATCGGCTCGGCGACCGCCTCGGCGATCCGCTGCGCGATCGCCATCGCCTCCTCGTCGCCGGACAGGCCCTCGAACAGGAACGTGAACTCGTCGCCGCCGATCCGCGCGACCGTGTCCATCGGTCGCAGCAGCGCCGTGAACCGCTCCGCGAGCTCGTGGAGCACCTGGTCGCCGGCGCCGTGGCCGAGCGTGTCGTTGACCTCCTTGAACGAGTCGAGGTCGAGGAACATGACCGCGGGCGCGAGGCCCGTGCGCTGCGAGCGCTCGAGCGCCATGCTCACCCGGTCGCGGAACAGCAGCCGGTTCGGCAATCCGGTGAGCGGATCCTGAAGCGCGCGGCGCGTGAGCCTCACCTCGGCGCGCTTGCGCTCGACGGCGTAGCGCACGCAGCGGGAGAGGAGCGCGGGGTGAAGCTCTGAGACGGAGAGATGGTCCTGCGCGCCGGCCTGCACGGCGGCGACGCCGATCGACGCGTCCTCGCCGTCCGAGAGCACGACGATCGGCGCCGACGGCGCCGCGGCGGTGAGCTCGCGCAGCGGCTCGAGGGGGTCGTCCTCGTCCCCCAGCGTGAGCAGCACGCAGCTGTCGCCGTGATCGGACAGCTCCTGGATCGCGTCCGGGATCGTCGGCGCCTGCGTCGTCAACAGCCCGCGCGGCCAGACCGCCCGCAAGATCTCCACGATCGTCGTCGCCGCGCGGGGATCCTCCCCGACCAGCAGCACCCGGATGGGCCGGGCGGCTGGGGCCCCATCGTCCGCCAACACCTGATCAAACCTCCGTGTCAGTGCGAAGCGATTTTAGTAGGGATTGGAGGTTTTTGCGAACGGGCTCCGAGGGGACGCTGCTATCAATGCCCCGGCATGTCGGCGACGATCATCGACGGCAAGGCGATCGCCCAGGCGGTCCGCGACGAGGTGCGCGACGCAGTCGCGGCCTGGGTGCGCGACGGCGGCCACCGGCCGGGCCTTGCGACGGTGCTCGTCGGCGATGACCCGGCATCAGCGGTCTACGTCGCGGGCAAGCAGCGCGCCTGCGCCGAGGTCGGGATCGAGGGGTTCTCGCACGAACTGCCGGCCGACGCCTCCGAGCGGCAGGTCGTCGAGCTGCTCGGTGAGCTCGGCGCCGACCCCGCGGTCTCGGGGATTCTGCTCCAGCTTCCGACTCCCGCGCACATCGACGGTCCGCGGCTGACGACGCTCATTCCGGCCGCCAAGGACGTCGACGGTCTCACGCCGGTGTCGACCGGGCTGCTCGCCAAGGGGCTGCCCGGCCTGCGCCCGTGCACGCCCGCCGGCGTGATCGAGCTGCTGCGCCGCCACGATGTGGCGCTCGAGGGGGCCGAGGCGGTCGTCGTCGGGCGCTCGGACCTCGTCGGCAAGCCGGTCGCGGCGCTGCTGCTCGCGGAGAACGCGACCGTGACGATGTGCCACTCCCGCACCCGCGACCTCGCCGCGGTCTGCCGGCGCGCCGACGTGCTGATCGCCGCCGTCGGGCGGCCGCGCATGATCGAGGGGGACTGGATCAAGCCGGGCGCCGCGGTCATCGACGTCGGCATCAACCGCACCGGCGACGGGCTCGTCGGCGACGTCGACTTCGCGGCGGCCGCCCGGGTCGCCGGCCTGATCACGCCCGTGCCGGGCGGCGTCGGGCCGATGACGATCGCAATGCTCATGCGCAACACGCTGCAGGCCGCGCGCGGCGCCGTGGGCGCATCGGGCGGCTGACGCGCGGCCGACACTCGCGACGTTCGACATCTGACCTCTGCCCGCTGCGGCGTCGTTGTCAGGACCGTGTCTTCGTTGAAGGATCGACGAATTGGGTAGCGACCGAGAGAAGATGCGGTACCCCGATGCTCCCGACAAGGATGTGACGGTGGGCGGATCCGGTCAAGCGGTCGCGCCCAACGGGCGGGCCTCTCTCGTCGACGGGGCCGAACAGGCCGTGCGCCGCTGGCTCAGCCCCGGGCGCTTCCGTCCCGGCGACCGGCTGCCCCCCGAGCAGGAGCTCGCCGGCATGCTCGGGGTCTCGCGCGGCACGCTGCGCAGCGCGCTCCGCCGCCTCGAGGAAACCGGGGAGATCGTCCGCCGCCAAGGGAGCGGGACGTTCGTCGGGACGGCCGGGCTGACACGCGGGATCGTCCCCGGATCGCTCCGCGTCGACTCCTACCGGCTTGGGGCGGACGGCGGCTGGTCCGTGCGCGAGCTGACGATCGAGCGAGGCGAGCCGGGCGAGGCCGCCGCGCGGGCGCTCGGCATCGCCCCCGACGAAGAGGCAACGCACCTGTGGCGCACGGCCACGACAAACGGTCAGGCGACCGCCGTCGCCGAGGACGTCTTCCACCCGCAGCTCGAGCTGCCCGAGGAGTCGGAGCTCCGGCGGATGCTGCTTGAGCCGATGACCGTGTGGGAGGTGCTCTCGCGGGGCTCGACTCCGCCCGCGATCTCCCGGACGCGGATCTCTCCGCTGCTCATCGCTCCCGACGACGAGCTCGGCGCACGCCTCGACCTGTCCTCGCCGACGGCCTGCCTCGCGCTCGAGGAGGTGGCGTGCAGCGAGCGCCGAGAGCCGCTGCTCTGGTCCTGGGACGTGCTCGCGCCGGGAGGGTTCGAGCTGGAGGTGCTCCAGTCCTCGCTTTCGGCGGGGCCCGAGCGGGTCGCGCCGCCATCGTCCAGGCGCTGATCGGCTCAGGACGCGTGTTGTGCGAGCGCCACCGCCTCCGCGGGGCGGTCGGTGATGACGGCCTGCACGCGCGGGTCGGCGAGGAGTGCGCGCAGCAGCCGCGGCTCGTTCGCCGTCCACACCCAGGCCGGCAGCCCGCGACGGTCCGCGAGGTCGAGCAGGCCCGTCCGGGCGAGCGTCGTGTGCAGCGCGAGGAGCCGGGGGGCGACGCGTTCGATCCGTCGCTCAAGCGCGCGCGCCGGCCGCCGGGCGGCGAGGAGCAGCCCGGTCCGGACCTCGGGGGCCAGGGCGCGCGTCTCGAGGAGCGGCGAGTCGAGGAACGAGGTGACGATGTAGCGCTCCGAGACGAGGTGGCGGGCGAGGAGCGGGAGTGTGTCGGCGACGAGGCCGTCCTCCTTGAGCTCGACGTTCAGCAGCAGCGGGGTGGGGGCGAGCGCCGCCACCACCTCCTCAAGCTCCGGCGCCTGGCCGGGCGCGAGCCGTGCCCGCAGCTGCGCGGCCGTGAGCCGCGCGACGGACTGGACGCCGACGCGCGAATCGTGCACGACGACGAGGCGGCCGTCGCCGGTGCGGCGCACGTCGAGCTCGACTCCGTCGGCGCCGAGCGCGGCGGCTCGCTCGAACGCGGCGATCGAGTTCTGCGGCGCCGGGTCCCAGGCGCCGCGGTGGGCGATGACGAGCGGTTGCCGCGGGCGCGGGGGGCGAGGCGTGCGGGCCGCGCGCGAGGCCGGGACGGGGGCTCCCGCGATCCGCAGCCGCTCGCCGGCGACCGCGATCACGTCGCCGTCGTGGAGCTGGCGTCCGCGGCGGCTCTCCGGTTCGCCGTTGATCGCCGGGCGCCGCTCGGCGTCCGCGAGCAGAGCCTTGGCCTCGGCGCCGCTGTCGACGATCCCCGCCAGCTTGAGGAGCTGGCCGAGTCGGATCGTGTCGCCGCGGATCGGAACCTCGCGCATCGGGATCTTGGGCATCGTCCTCAGGATGCCGCGCGCCGCGCCAGGCCCGTCCTCACGCGGCCCGCCGCGCCGGCCGCTCCCGCTCCCGGTAGAGGATCCGCTTGGCCTCGAGCAGCCGCGCGTCGGCGACGTCGATGAGCGCCGCGGGATCGGCCCCGTCCTCGGGGTACACGGCGGCGCCGACGCTGCCGCGCACATGCTGCATCCCGGCGGTGACGCCGCGGATGGCGGCCGACACGCGGGCGCACAGCGGCCCCGTGCCGTCCGCGTCGGTGTCGGGCGCGAGCACGCAGAACTCGTCGCCACCGAAGCGGGCGACTGTGTCCTGGCCGCGCATCGCGTGCGCGAGCGCCGCGGCGACCTCGCGCAGCAGGTCGTCGCCGGCGGCGTGGCCGTAGCGGTCGTTGACCTGCTTGAAGCCGTCGAGGTCGATCATCACGACCGCGAACGGCCGCTCGGCGCGACGATGCCGGGCGATCTCGTGCTCGGCGGCGGCGAGCAGCGCGCGGCGGTTCGCGACGCGCGTGAGCGGGTCGGTGAGCGCGAAGTCGCGGAGGCCGTCGCGGTCGCGCTCCAGGCGGGTGCGCACGTACTGCAGGACGGCGGCGGAGGCGAGCGGGACGATGAGCGCGACCCAGGTCGCCGGCGGCCGCGGGCAGTCCGCGTGCGCCACCGCGAGGGCGGCCGCGACGATGAGCGCCGCCGCGACCGCGGAGGCCCGCGCCGTGCGGCAGAGCGTCGCGGCCGCGAGCCCCACCGGCACGGACACCCAGTAGACCTGGCCCTCGCGGGTGACAGCGATCAGTCCCGCGACCGCCGCGGCGGTCGCGGCCACCGCGAGCCCCACCTGCCCGGGGGCGGCGAGGAGCTCCGGGCGCTCGCGCCGCGCGGCAGACGACGGGCGTCGGGAAGGGGTCCGGCGCGCGCCGGCGCGTGCGGACGGTCCCGGACGGCGACCGGGAGCGGGTTCCGGGCGGCGGCCGGCCATGTCGGACGACGATGGTTCCAGACGCACCGGACGTCAGAGCGCTGGGCATCCCCGGTATCGCCACGCGACCGACGATGCCCAGCGCCCCCGGCGACCGATGACGCCGGGCGCTTCGGCATCGCCACGCGAGCACAGATGCCCAGCGCTCTCCGACGCTCCGCGCGTCAGGAGATCATGCCGCCGAGCTGGCCGCCGGTGACCCCGAGCGCCTGCCCGGTGATGTAGTTCGCCCACGGCGTGCAGAGCAGGAAGATGCCGCCCGCCGCCTCCTCCGGCGTGCCGGGTCGCCCGAGTGGGGTGAGCGCGGTCGCCGCCTGGCGGACCTGCTCGGGCATCCCGAGCTGGACTGTGTGGCCGCCGATCTGCATCGTGTTCTCGCTCGTATCGGTCTGGGTGAGCCGCGTGTCGATGTAGCCGAAGAACACGGCGTTGACGTTCACCTTGAACTGGCCCCATTCCTTGGCGAGCGTCTTCGTGAGACCGATCACGCCCGCCTTCGCCGAGGCATAGTTCGCCTGCCCGGCGTTGCCGAACGTGCCCGTCACCGAGGAGACGTTGACGATCTTGCGGAACACCTCGACGCCCTGTTCGCGCTCGCGCTTGGCGGGCTCCCGGAAGTGCGGGGCGATCGCGCGGCACATCCGGAACGGGACGACGAGATGGATGTCGAGCATCCGCTGGAACGCCTCGTCGCTCATCTTGTGGATGACGCCGTCGAGCGTGTAGCCCGCGTTGTTGACGAGGATGTCGACCCGGCCCCAGTGCTCGACGACGTGGGCGACGAGCGCGTCCGGTGTGCCCGGCTCGGTGAGGTCGCCGGCGAACACGAGCGTCTCGCCGTCGATCTCGGACGCGGTCTGCCCGGCGAGGTCCGCGTCGAGATCGTTGATCAGCACCTTCGCGCCGTGCCCCGCGAGCAGCTCGGCGGTCGCGCGGCCGATCCCACGCGCCGAGCCGGTGACGATCGCGACCCTGTCGTCCAGCATTGCCATGTGTCTCTCCTGTGTCTGCTCCGGTGAGATGTCCGCGCGGATCTTGACAGCGGGGCGCGGCCGCGGCCGGGTAGCCTCCGGCCACATGGACGCCCGCGCCTGGCTTGCCGCCTACGCCGAGGAGCTCGGCGTCGCCGCCCCGAGCGAGCAGGAGGTGGAGCGGCTGCTCGCCCTCGCCGGGGTCGCGGCGCACGCCTCGGAGCGGATCGCGGCCCCGATCGCCTGCTGGCTTGCCGCCCGCGCCGGCGCCGACCCCGAACGGGCGCTCGCGCTCGCCAAGCAGGTCGGCACAGATGCCTGAGTCGCCGCGCGAGCGCGACGTCGTGCTGTTCGGCGCCACCGGGTTCACCGGCGGCCTCGTCGCCGAGCATCTCGCCCGCCAGGCGAATGCCGCCGGCGCGCGGCCGACCCGCTGGGCGATCGCCGGGCGCAACCGGGCCTCGCTGCATGCCGTGCGCGAGCGGCTGGCGACGATCGACCTGGCGCTCGCCGAGCTGCCGGTGCTCGAGGCCGACGCCGGCGACCGCGACTCGCTGAGGCGGCTCGCCGCGTCGACGCGCGTCGTCGCGACGACCGTCGGGCCGTTCATCCGCCACGGCGAGGGACTCGTCGCGGCCTGCGCCGAGGGCGGCACCGACTACGTCGACCTCACCGGCGAGCCCGAGTTCGTCGACTCGATGTGGGTGCGCCACCATGAGCAGGCGGAGCGCAGCGGCGCGCGGATCGTCCACTCGTGCGGCTTCGACTCGATCCCGCACGACCTCGGCACGTTCTTCACCGTCCAGCGCCTGCCCGAGGGCGAGCCGCTCACCGTCGAGGAGTTCCTCCGCGTCGGCGCGTCGTTCAGCGGCGGCACCTACCACTCGCTCGTCGAGGGGCTGTCCCGGGCGCGGGCGACGTACGCCGCCGCCACCCAGCGCCGGCGCCTCGAGTCGCGACCGATCGGACGCCGCGCCCGCGCGGTCCGGGTGCCGCTGCGACGCAACCCGGCGGGGGAGGGTTGGGCGCTCACCGCGCCGACGATCGACGTCGACACGGTGCTCCGCTCCGCGCGAGCGCTCGACCGCTACGGCCCGGACTTCTCCTACGGGCTGTCGATCGTCACCCGACGGGCGGTGAGCGCGGCCGCGCTCGTCGGCGGGCTCGGGACGCTCGCGGCGCTCGCCCAGTTCGCGCCGGCCCGCGACGCGCTGCTCAGGCTGAAGGACCCGGGCGACGGGCCGGACGAGGCGCGCCGCCGGCGCTCCTGGTTCACGGCCCGCTTCCTTGGCCGCGTCGGCGCCGAGCCCGAGCCGCGCGTCGTCTGCGAGGTGCGCGGCGGCGATCCGGGGTACGACGAGACCGCGAAGATGCTCGCGCAGTCGGCGCTCTGCCTCGCCCACGACGAGCTTCCGGAGACGCGCGGGATGGTGACGCCCGCGGTCGCGATGGGCCAGGCGCTCATCGACCGGCTCACCGCCGTCGGGATCGTCTTCGAGCAGCTGCGATGAGGGACCTGCGCGCCGCCGGCCACGCCGCGATCGACTGGGCCGCGGACTACCTCGAGCGCGTCGGTGAGCTGCCGGTGCTCGCGCCGGTCGCCCCGGGCGAGGTCCGCGGGCGACTTCCCGCCCATCCGCCCGAGCACCCGGAGCCGTTCGCCGACGTGCTGCGCGACATCGACGAGATCATCGTCCCCGGCACGACCCACTGGCAGCACCCGCGCTACTTCGCCTACTTCGCGGCCGCGAGCGCCCCGCCCGCGATCCTCGGCGAGCTCATCGCGGCGACGCTCAACTCGGTCGCGATCCTGTGGCGGACCGCGCCCGCCTCGACGGAGCTCGAGGGGCTCGTCGCCGACTGGGTGGCGGAGCTCATCGGGCTGCCCGCCGGGTGGCACGGCCACATCGAGGACTCGGCGTCGACCTCGACGTTCGCGGCGGCGATCGCCGCCCGCCGCGCGACCGGTCGGGACCTCATCGTCTGCTCCGAGCAGGCGCACTCGTCGGTCGCGAAGGCCGGGCGGATGCTCGGGATGCGCGTGCGCACCGTGCCGACCGACGATGAGTTCCGGCTGGACCCGGCGGAACTCGGCGACCTCGGCGAGGCGGCGATGGTCGTCGCGACCGTCGGCACGACCGCCTCGACCTCCGTCGACCCGGTGCCGGCGATCGCCGAGGCGTGCGAGCGGGCGGGCGCCTGGCTGCACGTCGACGCCGCGTACGCGGGCTCGGCGATGGTCTGCCCGGAGCTCCGCTGGGCGTTCTCCGGGGTCGAGCGGGCCGACTCGCTCGTGCTCAGCCCGCACAAGTGGATGCTCGTGCCGAACGACTGCTCGCTGCTCTACAGCCGCCGTCCCGAGGCCCTGCGAGCGGCGTTCAGCCTCGTTCCCGAGTATCTGCGCACGCCCGGCGCCGAGGACGCGCTCTCGCTCTCCGAGTACGGCCCCGCGCTCGGCCGCCGGTTCCGCTCGCTCAAGCTCTGGGCGGTGATCCGCTGCTACGGGCGAAGCGGGCTGCAGGCGCACATCCGCTCGGGAATCGCGCTGGCCGAGCGCTTCGAAGCGCTCGTCCGCGCCGAGCCGGGCTGGGAGGTGTGCGCGCCGCGGCCGTTCTCGGTCGTCTGCTTCCGCGCGCCCGGGGACGACGCGCGGGGCGAGGAGCTGCTGCGCCGGGTCAACGCGAGCGGCGAGATCTTCATCTCCCATGCCGTGCTGGCAGGGCGCTACGTGCTCCGGCTCGCCGTCGGCGGCATGCTCACGCGCGAGGCGGACATCGACCGCGCCTGGGCGAGGCTGCGCCGCGTCGAGTCGGAGCTCTGAGCGCGCCCGCGTCAGGGCGTCCGGAGCCCGCTCGCCTGGGCGGCGCGCCTCAGGCGGTCATCGCGCGTGGCCACCGCGTTCGCCTGGCTCACCGCCGCCGCGTGCAGGACGCAGCAGTCGGGCATCCGCAGTCCGGTTTCGACTCGGAGCCGGGCGAGGGTCGCGGCTGAGCCCCTGGGCAGCGGCACCTCGGCGATCTCGAGATCGGCGATCGCCTGCAGCGCCTCCTCGAGCCGTCCGGCGGCGACGGCGCCGACAAGGCATTCGGCGAGCGTGATCGTGCTCGCGGCGAGCTCGTCGGCCTCGGCGAGGATCTCCCGGGCCTCAGCCGCGTGCGGGTCTCGGGCGTCGAAGTGCGCGAGCAGGACGCTCGCGTCGACGATCGTCAGGTCGGCCACTCGCCGCGAAGGCGATCGAGGTAGCCGGTGCCGTAGATGCCACTGAACTGGCCGTGAGTGCGGTCGACGGCGGCGCGCCGGCGAGCGCGCTCACGTTCGCGGTCCGCGTCGATCGCGCGTTGCCCGGCCTCGACCAACCGCAGCAGCAGGCGGGTGCGAGAGCCCGCGTCCTGCGGCCAGCGCCGCGCGGCCGCGTCGAGAGCCGCCGCAAGCTCGTCGGTCTCGGTCAGGGTGTGACGCGGTCGCGTTGTCGGCACGGAGTGAGTGTAGCACCGGCGGCCCCGGTGCGGCACCACACGGTGGCGCATCCGCGCGGCGCCCACTACCGCAGCTGCGCGGAGCTCAGGCCGAGCAGCTGGCGGGCGACGATCAGGAGCTGGATCTGCTGGGTGCCCTCGAACAGGTCGAGGATCTTCGCGTCGCGGGCCCACTTCTCGAGCAGCTCTGCCTCGCCGAGCCCCGCCGCTCCGCACAGCGCGACGCAGCGCAGCGCGACGTCGGTGCCCATGCGCCCGGCCTTCGCCTTCGCCATCGAGGCCTGGAGCGAGTTCGGCATCCGGTTGTCGGCCATCCAGGCGGCCTGCAGCGCGAGCAGTCGCGCCGCCTCCCAGTCGGCCTCCATCGCGATGAACTCCGCGGCCGCCGCCGGCTGCAGGTGCGCCGGCCGGTCGTAGTCGATCTCGATGCCTCCCTCGGCGAGCAGCTCGCGCGTGCGCTCCAGGCAGGCGCGGGCGACGCCGACGGCCATCCCGGCGACGAGCGGCCGCGTGTTGTCGAACGTCTTCATGACGCCCGCGAAGCCCTGCCGGATCTCGGGGGAGCCGAGCAGGTTCTCCTTCGGCACGCGGCAGTCCTCGAGCACGAAGTTGGCGGTGTCCGAGGCGCGGATCCCGAGCTTGTGCTCGAGCCGGTCGAGCCTGAGGCCCGGGTTGTCACGCTCGACGACGAACGACTTGATCGCATCGCGGCCGGCGGAGCGGTCGAGCGTCGCCCACACGACGATCAGCTCGGCGCGGTCCCCGCTCGTCACGTAGATCTTCTCGCCGTTGAGGACGTACTCCTCGGTCGCCTCGTCGTAGACGGCGGTCGTGCGGATCGCGGCGGAGTCGGAGCCCGCCTCCGGCTCGGTGATCGCCATCGCCGCCCACTTGCCGCCGAAGCGGCGCATCTGCTCGTCGTCGGCGACCGCCGCGATCGCCGCCTGGCCAAGGCCCTGCCGCGGCATCGCGAGCAGCATCCCGACATCGCCCCAGCACATCTCGATCAGCCCGAGCAGCGTCGCCATGTTCGACCCGTTGCGGGTCGAGCCGTCGGATGGCGCTGAACCGGCGGACCCCTCTGAGCCGTCGCCGTCCGCGCCGGCCTCGGCGCGCGAGCCGGTCCCGGTCGCGCCGGCGCCGTTCATCTGGCCGCCCTCGCGCATGCCATCGATCACGGCGGCGAGCATGTCGAGCTCCTTCGGGCGCTCGTGCTCGGCGGTGTCGTAGCGGCGCGAGTTCGGGCGCAGCACCTCGGCCGCCGCCTGGTGGGCCTGGGCGATCAGCTGGTCGAACTTGCGCGGGATCTCGAGGTTGATCACGGGCGCTCCGACATCCCCGAAGTCCGGGTTTCGATCACGCGAGCAGCCCCCCCTCGATCACGCCGGCGACGCGCAGGTCGCGGTACCAGCGCTCGACCGGATGCTCCTTCGTGTAGCCGTGGCCGCCGAGCATCTGGACCGCGTCGGAGCCGATCCGCATGCCGCGCTCGGCGAGCAGGCGGCGGGCGAGCGCCACCTCCCGATGGAACGGCAGGCCCTGGTCGACACGGGCGGCCGCGCGGTAGGTCGCCAGCCGCAGGCCCTCGAGCTCGATCGCCATGTCGGCGACCGTGAACGCGACCCCCTGCCGGTGGGCGACCGGCTCGCCGAACGCCCGGCGGGACTTCACGTACTCGCTCACGTACTCGAGCGCCGCCCGGCCCGTCCCGAGCGCGAGCGCGCACCAGGCAAGCCGCCCGAGCGCCACGCAGTCCGCGTACGCCTCCGGCGCCCCCTCCGCGAGGAGCGCCCCGCGCGGCACGCTCACCTCGGACAGCTCGAGGCGCGCGGTGGCCGCGGCGCGGATGCCGATCCCCGGGTCGGGGGCGACGCTCAGCCCCTCGCTCCCGGGCTCGACGACGAACAGCCCGGGGGTCCCGGTCGGCAGCTGCGCGGCGACGACGAACAGCTCGGCGTCGGCGGCGCGCGGCACGAGCGCCTTGACGCCGTCGAGCACGTAGTCCGAGCCCTGCGCGCGAGCGCGCGTCGAGAGCGCGAACGGGTCGAACAGCGGCGCCGGCTCCATGAGCGCAAGCGAGGCCGCCGGCACGTCCTCGGAGACGAACGGGGGCAGGTAACGCGCCTGCTGGTCGGCGTCGCCCCACAGCGAGAGCGCGGTCGACACGGCGGCGGCGGCGAGGCAGGCGGCGGCGATCCCCATGTCGCCGCGGGCGAGCGCCTCGGCCATGAGGACGCTCGTCGTCGCCGAGCGCCGCTCGACCGCGCCGCCGAGCTCCTCGGGCACGGAGATCATCGTCAGGCCGAGCTCGTTCGCCTGGGCGAGCAGCTCCGGCGCTGCGGCGCCCGCCGCGTCGGCGTCGGAGGCGGCGGGGCGCAGACGGTCACGCGCGAACTCGCCGACGGCGTCGCGCAGCATCCGCTGCTCGTCATCGGGCGTGATGTCGAACAGCCGCGGCCCGCGCGCGAGCGGCTGGCGGGCCGGCCGCGCGAGCTTCTGCGCGGCGACGAACGTGCGGCCCGCTCGGGTCGCCGTGCGGGCGCCGCCGCGGCTGACGTCGCGCAGCAGCCGCTCGGCGGAGGACCGCCAGCCGAGGCGATCGAGCGCGTCGGAGGAGGCGACGCGGTTGAGCGCGCGCAGGCTCACCGCCATCGTCCGTTCCACGAGCGTCTGGGGCACGGCCGGGTACGGTAGCACGAATCGTTGTGACATCGATCGATGTGATCGTGTCCCACCGTTCATAATCGTGGGGGATGCGGGTCTTGATCGCCGAGGACGAGGTGCGGCTGGCGGACGCGATCGCCCGCGGGCTGCGCCGGCAGGGGATGGCGGTCGACCTCGCGGCCGACGGCGAGGCGGCCCTCGCGAAGGCGCGCGTCGTCCGCTACGACGTGCTCGTGCTCGACCGCGACCTGCCGCGGCTGCACGGTGATGAGGTCTGCCGCGTCGTGCGCCACGAGCGGCCGGAGGCCGGGATCCTCATGCTCACCGCCGCCGGCACGCTCCAGGACATGGTCGAGGGGCTCTCGCTCGGCGCCGACGACTACCTGGCGAAGCCGTTTCGCTTCGCCGAGCTCGTCGCCCGGATCCACGCGCTCGCCCGGCGGGCCGCGCCGAGCCGGCCGCCCGTGCTCCGGCACGGTGACATCGAGCTTGACCCGGCGCGGCGGCGGATCACGCGCGGTGGGGAGGAGGTCGCGCTCGCCCGCAAGGAGTTCGCGGTGCTGGAGACGCTGATGAGCGCCGGTGGCGCGACCGTGTCCGCCGAGCAGCTGCTCGAGCGGGTGTGGGACGAGCACGCCGACCCGTTCACGAACGTCGTGCGGATGACGATCATGACGCTGCGGCGCAAGCTCGGGGAGCCTCCGGTCGTGCAGACCGTGATCGGCGTCGGCTACCGGATGGCGTGATGGCACGGCTGCGCATGCCGCTCGCCCCCCGGCTGCGCGCCCACCGGCTGCGTGGGCGACCGCGGCGGACGATCCGCCTCAGGCTGACGGCGCTCTACGGCTCGGTGTTCCTGTTCTCGAGCGCGACCCTGCTCACGATCGGCTACCTCGTCGCGCGCTCGACGCTGCTCACCCGCCATCCGATGCTCGACGCCCTGCGCCGCCTCGGCTTTCATCCCCGCAGCGAGTACCACGGCTTCCGCCCGGGATCGCACAACGCCCGGCTCGTGCACGCGGTCGAGTTGAACATCGTCCGGGGCACACTGCACCGGCTGCTCGTCGAGTACGTGGTCGCGCTCCTGGCGACGACCGCGATCGCCGTCATCACGGGCTGGCTGCTCGCCGGACGGGCGCTCGCCCCGCTGCGCAGGATCACGGCCACCGCGCGCCGGGTCTCGGGCGAGAACCTCGGCGAGCGGATCGCCCTGCAGGGGCCCGACGACGAGCTCAAGGTGCTCGCGAACACGTTCGACCGGATGCTCGAGCGCCTCGATGGCGCGTTCGCCAGCCAGCGGCACTTCGTCGCGAGCGCCTCCCACGAGCTGCGCACACCGCTCGCGATCATGCGGACCGAGATCGACGTCGCGCTCGCCGACCCGGACGCCGGCGCCGTGGAGCTGCGCGCGATGGCCGAGGCGGTGCGCGAGACCGTCGATCGCTGCGAGAGCCTGATCGCCAGCCTCCTCGTGCTCGCGCGCAGCGAGGCGACGAGCGGCCGCAGGGAGCCGCTCGACCTCGCGGTGCTCGCCGCCGACTGCGTCACCGACCTGTCCGCGCCCGCGCGCGAGGCGCGCATCGAGGTGCGCACCGACCTGGCGGAGGCGTGGATCGACGGGGACCCGAGCCTGGTCGAGCGGATGGTCGCCAACCTGCTCGACAACGGCATCCGTCACAACGAGCCCGGCGGCTGGCTGTCGGTGAGCACCGAGATGCGCGAGCGCTCCGCGGTGCTCCGCGTCGCCAACGGCGGGCCGCCGATCGACCGGGCCGCGGCCGCCGGGCTCACCGAGCCGTTCCGGCGGCTCTCGCACTCGGTTCCCGGGTTCGGCCTCGGGCTGTCGATCGTGCGCGCGATCGCGGTCGCCCACGGCGGCGAGGCGGTGGTCGCGCCGCGGGCGCAGGGCGGCCTGGAGGTGACGGTCGCGCTCCCGGGGCGCACGCGTGCACCGCGGCCCCGGCCGCCGGCGGGCGACTCCGCGCCGCCTCCGCGCGGCACCGTGCCCCGCGCGCGGATCTGATCGCGCATACTGCGAGCGCATGACCCCCGAGCCGGTGTGGACGCCCTCGGCCGACGCCGTCGCGGCGGCGGCAATCACGCGCTACGCCGAGCGAATCGGCCGGGCGGGCGCCGGCTACGAGCAGCTCTGGCGCTGGTCGGTCGAGGATCTCGACGCGTTCTGGAGCTCGATCGTCGAGTCGTTCGCGCTCGACCTCGGCGCCGCGCCGGGGCCCGTGCTCGCCGACCGCTCGATGCCGGGAGCGGTGTGGTACCCCGGTGCGACGCTCAACTACGCCGCCCACGTGTTCCGCGCCCGGGAGCCCGACGCGGTCGCCATCCGTCACGCCTCCGAGGTCCGCGAGGGGCTCGGCGAGTGGACGTGGCGCCGCCTGCAGCGCGAGACGGCGCGGATCGCCGCCGGGCTGCGCGCCCTCGGGGTCGGCGTGGGGGACCGGGTGTGCGCGTACATGCCGAACATCCCCGAGACCGTCGCGGCGTTCCTCGCCTGCGCGTCGCTGGGGGCGGTGTGGTCCTCGGCGGCGCCGGAGTTCGGGGCGCGGAGCGTCGTCGACCGCTTCGCCCAGATCGAGCCGAAGGTGCTGCTCGCGATCGACGGCTACCGCTACGGCGGGCGCGACTTCGATCGCTCAGAGATCGTCGCCCGGATCGCGTCAAAGATCGGCGGCGGCGTGCGGACCGTGCGCTTCGGCTACCTCGACGGCTCCGGTTGGGAGGAGGGGTTCCTCGGGGCCGAGGACGCGTCGCTGACCTTTGCGCGGGTGCCGTTCGCCGCGCCGCTCTGGGTGCTCTTCAGCTCCGGCACGACCGGCCTGCCGAAGGCGATCGTCCACAGCCAGGGCGGGATGCTGCTCGAACAGGTCAAGCACCACCGCCTCCACCTCGACGCGCGCGCGGGCGACCGCGTGTTCTGGTTCACGACGACCGGCTGGATGATGTGGAACTTCCTCGTCGGGGTGCTGTTGACCGACGCCTCGATCGTGCTCTTCGACGGCAACCCCGGCCACCCGGGGCTGGGGCGGCTGTGGGATCTCGCCGAGGAGGCGGGCGTCACGTGCTTCGGCACGAGCGCCGCGTTCATCGCCGCGTGCCTGAAGGCGGGGGTGACGCCACGCGCCGGGCGCGACCTCTCAGCGCTGCGCGCCGTCGGCTCGACGGGCTCGCCGCTGTCCGCCGAGGGCTTTCGCTGGGTGTATGAGTCGGTCGGGCCCGACACGTGGCTGTTCTCGACCTCGGGCGGCACCGACGTGTGCACGGCGTTCGTCGTCGGCGTGCCGACGAAGCCCGTGTGGCTCGGCGAGCTCCAGGGCCGGGCGCTCGGCTGCGCGGTCGAGTCCTGGTCGCCGTCGGGCGAGCCGCTCGTCGGCGAGGTGGGCGAGCTCGTCATCACCGAGCCGATGCCCTCGATGCCGGTCGCGTTCTGGGGAGACGCCGACGGCTCGCGGCTGCGCGAGGCGTACTTCGAGATGTTCCCCGGCGTGTGGCGCCACGGCGACTGGATCGAGATCACCGACCGGGGGACGGCGATCATCACCGGCCGCTCGGACGCGACGATCAACCGCGGCGGCGTGCGGATGGGAACCGCGGAGATCTACAGCGCCGTGCTCGGCGTCGAGGAGGTCGTCGACGCGCTCGTGCTCGACCTGCCGCGCGAGGGCACCGACGGCTGGATGGAGCTGTTCGTCGTGCTCCGCCCCGGCGCCTCGCTCGACGATGCGCTCGTGGCCGAGATCCGCCGTCGCGTGCGTGAGGAGTGCTCGCCGCGCCACGTCCCGGACGAGATCCGCCGGATCGAGGCGGTGCCGCGGACGCTGTCGGGCAAGGTGCTCGAGGTGCCGGTCAAGCGGATCCTCACCGGCACGCCCGCATCCGAGGTCGTCTCCCGGGACTCGCTCGCCGACCCGGAGGCGCTCGACTACTTCGTGGAGCTGGCGAAGCAGCACGGGTGAGCGCCGGCGGGCGGGGGGCCGGTACCGGACGGCGGAACTGATTCGGCGCGAGCCCACCGTCGTACCCTGCTCTTATCGACTTCTTGACGAACTCTTTCGGGTTCCTCACCGCGTCGTGGTGGCATGGAGGTCGCAGGTCCGAGATCAAGCAGAGCATCCAGGAGATTCAGAGACAACCATGCGCAAATTGAGCCGGGGGATCCCCGCTGTCGGTGGCGCCCTCGCGGGCGCGTTGGTGATCGCCGCCTGCGGCGGCGGTCAGACGAAGACCGTGACGAGGACCGTCGCGCAGCCGAGCGGGGGCACGAGCGAGCCGACGTCGTTCGCCCACTCGGGCTCGACCGGGATGTCGATCAACCAGATCTACAAGCAGGACGCCCCCGGCGTCGTCGACATCTTCGTCCAGTCGAAGTCCGGCGGCTCGGGGAACAGCCTGTTCGGCGGTGGCGGCTCCTACAGCGAGGGGGAGGGTGCGGGCGTCGTCTACGACAAGCGGGGCTACATCCTCACCGACGAGCACGTCATCGCGAACGCGGTCAAGGTCGTCGTCACGTTCGAGAACGGCATGAAGGCGGCGGCGAAGGTGATCGGCTCCGACGCCTCCAGCGACGTCGGCGTGATCAAGGTGAGCGTGCCGAGCTCCGAGCTGCATCCGCTCAGGTTCGCCAACTCGAACAGCGCTCAGGTCGGCGACCCCGTCGTGGCGATCGGCAGCCCGTTCAGCCAGGCGTGGACGGTGACCTCCGGCATCGTCAGCCAGACGCAGCGGGCGATCGTGGCGCCGAACAAGTACCAGATCCCGGATGCGATCCAGACCGACGCGGCGATCAACCCGGGCAACTCGGGCGGGCCGCTGCTCAACGCCGACGGCGAGGTCCTCGGCCTCAACGACCAGATCGACACGAACACGCAGAGCCTCACCGGTGAGGGCCAGAACTCGGGCATCGGCTTCGCGACGCCGGCCAACGAGGACGTCCAGGTCGCCCGGGAGATCATCGCCGGCAAGACCGTCCAGCACGCCTACCTCGGCATCGGCCTGCAGAACCCCAATCCGCTCTCAACGACCCGGTCGAAGGGCGTCGCCATCCAGCACGTCGATCCGGGCAGTCCCTCGGCGAGGGCCGGCCTGCAGGTCAACGACGTGATCGAGCAGATCGACGGCACGCCGGTGACGAGCTACGAGCAGCTCATCTCGGTGATCGCGCGCGACCACCCGGGCCAGACGGTGACGCTCACGATCGTGCGCGACGGTCAGACGAAGCACGTCAAGCTGACGCTCGGCCAGCGCCCGCCCGGCATCGCGAGGTAGGAGGCCGCCGGCGGCTGATCGGCCGGCGAGGGCGCTCGCGCCTCGGCGGTCGGCCGGGGCGCCGACGCGCCCGGGGTGCCCGAGCGCCCACCGCCCGGGGTGCGCGAGCGCCCACCGCCCGGGGTGCGCGAGCGCCCCTCGGGCGGGTCGGGGTCATTTCCCGCGCCCGTTCAGCCCGGGTCGAGCTGGAGGGTGCGCTCCATGAGCTCGGTGTGGGCGCTCCGCGTCCGGCCGGTCCGCCGGGTCCAGCGGCGCTCGGAGTCCATCGTCCACGCGTACGTGTCGTCGGCCAGGCAGCGCTCGAGCGTGTCGGCGAGCTCGGCCTGAAGCTCGGGCGCGGTGATCGGAGTGAGCAGCTCGACGCGCGTGTCGAGGTTGCGCGGCATGAGGTCGGCCGAGCCGATGTAGTAGCGCGCCTCGCCGTGGCGGTGAAAGGAGTAGATGCGGCTGTGCTCCAGGAAGCGGCCGACGACCGAGACGACGCTGATCGACTCCGACACGCCCGGGACGCCCGGCACGAGCGAGCAGATGCCCCGCACGTTGAGCGCGATCGGGACGCCGGTCTGGGCGGCGCGGTAGAGGCCCTCGATCGTCTCCGGGTCGGTGAGCGAGTTCATCTTCATCGCGATCCGTGCCTCGTGGTCCCCCTCGGCGTAGGCCCGCGCGGTCGCCTCGATCTCCTGCAGCAGCGGCTCGCGCATCCACGTCGGGGCGACGAGCGTCTCGCGCGGCGGCGCCGGGTGGCCGTACCCGGTGAGCGTGTTGAACAGGTTCGCGACCTCCTCGCCGATCTCGTGGTCGGTCGTGAAGAACCCCCAGTCCTCGTAGAGCCGAGCGTTCTTCGCGTGGAAGTTGCCGGTCCCGATCATCACGTAGTTGCGCACCCCGTCGCGCTCGCGGCGGACGATGAGAATCGCCTTGGCGTGCGTCTTCAGCCCGGGGATGCCGTGCACGACGTGCGCGCCCGCCTCCTCCAGCGCGCGGGACCAGTGGATGTTGCGTCGCTCGTCGAAGCGCGCCTTGAGCTCGACCATGCAGACCGCCTGCTTGCCCTTCTCGGCGGCGGCGATGAGCGACGGGACGAGCGCGGAGTCGTCCGAGGTCCGGTACACGGTCATCTTGATCGCGAGCACGTTCGGGTCGTCGACCGCCTGGCTGACGAAGCGCTCGGCCGAGGCGGTGAACGACTCGTACGGGTAGTGGACGAGCACGTCGCCGGAGCGCATCATGGCGAACAGATCCGGGCCGTCGTCGCTCTGCGCCGACGCGCGGGCGGGGCCGATCCGCGAGACCGGGCTCCAGCTCGGCCAGCTGAGGTCCGGGCGGTCCTTCGCGCCGGCGATCTGGACGAGGTCTGAGAGGTCGAGCAGGCCCTCGACGTCGTAGACCTGGACCTCGTCGACGCCGAGCCAGTCGATCAGCGAGGTGCGGAGCGCCGGGTCCATCGTCGCGCCGACCTCGAGCCTGACGACCTCGCCGAAGCGCCGGCGGCGCAGCTCGTTCTCGACCGCCGCGAGCAGGTCGTCGGCCTCGTCGGAGATCTCGAAGTCGGCGTCGCGCGTCACCCGGAAGAAGTCGTGGCTGACGACGTCCATGCCGGGGAAGAGCGCGCCGAGATGCTCGGCGATGATGTCCTCGAGCGGCACGAACGTGTCCTTGTCGATCTCCACGAAGCGCGGCAGCACCTCCTTGGGCACCTTGACGCGCGCGTACGCCTCGTGGTCACCCTCGGGGTCATGCAGGCGCACGATCAGCGACAGCGACAGGTTCGAGATGTAGGGGAACGGGCGCCCGGCGCCGACCGCGAGCGGCGTGAGCACCGGGAAGATCTGCTCGCGGAAGTGGCGCTCGATCGCCTCGGGCGAGGCGCCGGACTCGCGGCAGGTCGTGATCCGGATCCCCTGGTCGGCGAGCCGCGGGCACACGACCTGGGAGAACTGGCGGGCGTGGCGGCGGTCCTGCTCCCGCACGATGTCGTGGATCTCCCGCAGCACCTCGGATGGGGAGAGGCCGTCCGGGCCGCGCGCGTCGATCCGCGCGTCGACCTGCTCGTTCACCCCGGCGACGCGGATCATGAAGAACTCGTCGAGGTTCGAGACGAAGATCGCGAGGAACCTCAGCCGCTCGAGCAGCGGCAGCGTCTCGTCCTCGGCGAGCTGCAGCACGCGGTCGTTGAACTGCAGCCAGGAGAGCTCGCGATTGACGAACAGCGACGGGTCGCGCAGCGAACGGGGCGCCTCCCCGGCCTCCGCGGCGCCGGGTTGCCGGACGCCCGCCTCCGCACCGCCGGCTTCCCGGACGCCCGCCTCCGCGGCGTGCTCCTCGTAGGTCTCGGTCACCGCGCCGGCACCCCGGCGGCGATCGCCGACAGCTCGGTGGGGCGCAGCAGCGTGATCAGCTCGCCCTTGGCCACGCCGGCGACACCGCCCTTCTTCATCCTCGCCTGCGCGCCCGTGAGCTCGTGCAACAGCAGCGTGAACGACGGATCGTGGCCGACGAGGAGCACATCGCCGCGCCCGGCGGTGAGCTCCTCGACGTCGACCGGCTGCCCCGACAGGCGCCGGTCGGTCTCGACCTCGACGCCGAGCTCCTGGCAGGCGAGCTCGGCCGTCTGGCGGGCACGGACCTTCGGGCTGGAGATGCAGGCGTCGATCGAGGCGCCGATCGCCCGGAGTGCCCGACCGGCGTCGGTTGCCTGGCGGACCCCGCGTTCGGTGAGCTCCCGCTCATCGTCCGGGATCCCGTCGGCCGCCTCGGCGTGGCGCAGAAGCCAGAGCATCGGCAGGAACCTTACCTGCAGAGCGCGCGATTCCGGCCCTCCGTGTGACCGTCGTGTGAACGCGGCGGTCAGCCGATGAGCAGCCGTCTGCCGAACACCCGCTCGAACGCCTCGTCGTCGCCGTAGCGCTCGACCGACCAGCGCGGCAGCGTGAGATCGCCGGCCGCCTGCAGATGGACCTCGACGCCGCCGGACTCATCCCCGCCGACCCGGAGCGCGACCTCGGAGACCGAGCCGTCGCGCCCGCGCTCCAGGTGCTCGGCGAGCCGCAACACGGTCGCGCAGCGGTCGAGCAGCGCCGCGTCACCGGGACGCACGAGCGAGGAGATCGCGCCGAGCTTCGGCACGCCCTTGCGGTGGTAGCGGGTCATCTGCGCGATCAGCGCCCGCTCGCGCGGGTCGAACCCCGGCAGCTCGGCCGACTCGATCAGGTAGCGCGAGTGCTTGTGATGGTCGTCGTAGGAGATCGTCATCCCGACGTCGTGGAGCATCGCCGCCGCCCATAGCAGATCGCGCTCGCCGGGCCGCGGATCGAACAGTCCGCCGGCGACGAGCGAATCGAACATCTGCAGCGCGAGGAGCGCGACGTGCCGGACGTGGGGGAGGTCCGACTCGTACTGGACCGCGAGGTTCTCGACGGCCGCGGCGCGCACGTCGCCGATCAGCGGGTCCTCGGGGCCGAGCAGGGTGCGGGCGAGGAACACCCCCTCGCGCAGGCCCGCCTCGGTCGCCTCGATCCCGGCAAAGCCGCCCTCCCGCACGACGGTCTCGATGACGAGCGCCGCGGCGAGGACGATGTCGCCGCGGCCCGGCTTGATCCCCGGCACGGTGCCGCGCTCGGTCGCGGGCAGCGCGGCGAGCGACTCGACGAGCTCGGAGAGCCGCGCGGCGCTCAGCACGTAGCCCTGGACGCCGAGGTCGATCGCGCCATCGGCGATCGCCGCGGCCGCCGCCAGGTTGCGGACCGCGCCGCCGAGCCCGACGAGCCGGTCGCCCGTCTCGCCCCGCCCGGTGAGCCAGCCGGCGCCCTCGCCGATCAGCTCCCGCGCGTACTGCCGCACCCGGGCGAGCTGCTTGCGCTTCGCCGGCTTCGTCGGGTCCTGCGTGAGGAGCCCCTCGGTGACCCGGACCGCTCCGAGCGGGAACGACGCCAGCTCGGCCGCCCGGCGGTCCCGCACCGAGATGAGCTGCAGTGAGCCGCCGCCGATCTCCAGCACCGCGCCGTCGCGCAGCGTCGTCGAGTTGACCGCGGCGACATAGCCGTAGTACGCCTCGGCGCGGGCGTCGAGGATCTCGACCTCGAGGCCGGTCCGCTCCCGCACGCGCGCAAGGAAGCTCCCGCCGTTCGACGCGTCCCGGATCGCGCTCGTCGCCACCACATGCACGTCTTCGTCGGCGATCCGGCCCGCCCGGCAGAAGCGCGAGAAGACGTCGAGCGTCTCCAGGCCACGGGCCATCGCCGCCTCCGAGAGCGAGCCCGTGGCCGCCATCCCGGCGCCGATCCGCACCGTCTCATAGAGCTCGTCGGTCCGCTTCCACCACGGGCCCTCGCCGTAGCTGAAGACGACGAGGCGCCACGAGTTCGAGCCGAGGTCGGCGATCGCCACCCGGTGAGGATCGGTCCCCTGCTGCCCGGAGGCGCGCGTCGATCGCCAGCTCATAGGACACAGATCATGAGCGGCGCCCCGGATGGCGCCGCGGCGGGGTCAGGACCGCACGTCGGACGGCGTCCGCGTCGGCCCGGCGGGCACGGCGAGGTCGTCGGTGACGAGGAAGCGCCACACCGCGCCGATGAACAGCAGCGTCACCATGATCGCCGAGGCGACGCACTCCTCGCAGATCTCATGGAGCGTGAACAGCTCCCGGTAGGTGAGGTAGCCGCTGAAGCAGACGCCGAACAGCGTCATCCCGACGAGCAGGATCCGCGTCTCATCCCGATCCGGGGCGAGCAGCGCCAGGAAGATCGCGATGTAGCCCGCGAGGCCGATGTCGGAGACGGGGAGCGGTCCGACCTTCGACCATACGGACGTCTGCACCTGGTAGCACGTGTTCCCGCCCTTGCTCGAGCAGACCGGCCGCGCGCCGGAATAGTGGACGTAGACGAGATAGATCGTGAGCAGGATCGCGAGCCCCGCGATCACAAGCATGACGCGGCGCAGCGTCGTGCTGCTCACGAGACCTGCTTGATCAGCTGCTGCAGGCTGGAGTACGGCAGGTACCCGCTGTACAGCTTGGACTGCTTCTTCGGGCCGGTGAACATGACCCCCGGCGTGCCCTGGATGTTGAGCGCGGTCGCGGACTTGATCTCGGACTGGACCTGGCCCGTGTACTTCGGGTTGAAGCGGTCGGTCGACCATTTCTTCATGTCGAGGCCCGGGATCTGCTTCGCGAGGCCCGTGAGGTAGGACGCGTTGACGTAGGGCGTCCCCTCCTTGCCCTGCTCGTGGTAGAAGAGCAGGATGTAGTTCCAGGCCTTCCCCTGGGCGCCCGCGGCGTAGGCGGCGTCCTGCTGGAGCGGGAAGATCTGCTGCCAGTCGCTCAGTTCGCGGCTCGCGGTCGGGAACGACTTGTAGTCGATCTTCACCGTCCCGCTCTTCACCTGGTTCTCGATCAGCTGGTTCTCGGGCCCGAGCGCGAAGTCCTTGCACACCGGGCACTGCAGATCGCCGTACTCGACCATCGTGACCTTCGCCTTCGGGTTGCCGAGCACCTCGCCGTGCTGCGGAATCCCGCTCAGCTCGGAGTTGACCTTCGCCGCGGTCGACTTCGCCTTCGCGGAGTGGAGCCCGACCGACGCGGTCGTGGTGCCGCCGCTCGTCGACACGATCACGACGACGACGACGGCGACGATCACGGCGACGAGCACGCCGCCGAGCATCTGCATGCGGCGGGTCCGCTGGGCCCGGGCCTGGGCCGCCTGCTCCTCGGCGAGCCGCCGCTGGCGGGCCGCCTCCTTCTGTTCCTTGCGAGAGGCCATGAGCGATCTGAAGCCCAGGGGACTCGGCCCCCGGGCGTCGTGCGCTCGAGGATATCGACCGCTTCCTTAGCCGAGCTTTAAGGGCGGCGATGGAAATCGACCACGTCGCGGAGGCGAAACGGGCGCTCCGTGCGTGTTAAAGAGTTGTGACCGAGGCCGTTCACGGCACGGCAACGTCGTCCGCGTCATCTATCGTGGCGGCCATGAACACCGGGCGCAGCGACGCGCGGACCGCGGACGCCGGAAGCGCACCTCGGGGGCAGGGCCGGCTCCGGCTCGCGGTCCTCGATCGCGATCCGGGCTTCATGCAGGTGCTCTCCAAGCGGCTCGACGCCCGCGGCTGCGAGTACCGGCCACTCGCCTCGCCACTCGGAACGGACGCGCTCGTGCCGATGCGGCTCAACGCGCTCGTCGTCGATCTCGCGATCCTCGGGCCGACCGGCTGGACGTACCTCGAGCAGGTCTGCGCCCGCATGCCGAGCCTGGCGGTGATCGTGTGCACCGGCCCCTCGTCGGTCGCCCAGCGCGTGCGCGGCCTGCGCCTCGGCGCGGACGCGTGGGTGACGAAGCCGTGCCACCCGGAGGAGCTGATCTCCGTGATCGAGGCCGCGACGCGGCGCCACCGGCGTGCGGAGATGCCGGCGATCGAGGCCTCCGAGGCGTTCGGTGAGCTGATCGTGCGGCCCGACCTCTACCAGGCGTACGTCGGCGAGCGGAGCCTCGAGCTCACCGCCCGTGAGTTCGAGATCCTGCAGCTGCTCTCCGGCTCTGACCGCGTGCTCCGCCGCGAGGAGATCTACGAGCGCGTCTGGGGCTACGCGATGGCGCACGGCGACCGCTCCGTCGACGTGTTCGTCCGCAAGCTGCGCCAGAAGCTGCGGGCCGGCTCGCCGGGTTGGAGCTACATCCACACGCACTTCGGCGTCGGCTACCGCTTCGCGCCCGAGCGTGAGGGCGAGGCCGCGCCGGCACCCGAGGCCGCCGAGGCTCCCGGGGCCGAGGCCGGGGCCGCCGCGCCCCGGGCCGAGGGCACGGCCGACGCCGAGAGGCGCGACGGCGTCCCCGCCGTCGCCGGCTGAGCGCCGTCGCCGGCTGAGCGCCCTCCACCGGTCGTCGCGCAACGATTTGTGTTGCGTTATGCTCCCGCCATGCCCGTGGCGACGTCGGAGAAGGTGGCGGCCCTGGCCCGCGACTTCGGCTCGGCCCGGCGCCTCGCCGAGCTGCTCGGCGTCAGCCCGGCCCAGATCACCCGGTGGCGGCGCGGCCAGGGGATCGACGACGCCAACGCAAGCCGCGTCGACCTGCTGGAGCTTGTGATGGCCAACCTGCTGCGCCTCTATCCGACCGATGCCGCCGAGCGCTGGCTGCTGGGGATGAATCCCGCCCTGGGGGGGCGCCGGCCGCTCGACCTGATTCGTCGCGGCCAGGGCCGCGACCTGCTCGACGCGATCGCCGCCGAGCGGGCCGGAAGCTTCTCGTGAGGCTGTGGCGGGTCCTGCCGTGGGACCCGTCCGCCTCCGTCGGCGCTCCCGGGCACGCGCTGTGGGTCCCGCGGGAGCTGCAGGGCGCCGCCCGCCATGACGCGCCGGAGCGCTACGGCTGCCTCTATCTCGCGGAGGCGGCGGAGTCGGCGGTGGCGGAGATGCTCGCGCCGTTTCGCGGCACCGGAGACCTGCGGTCCGAGCTGCTCGTCCGCTCCGGACGACGGCTCGCCCTGGCGGAGCTTGAGCTGGATCGCGAGGCGGCGCTCGTCGACCTTGACGATCCTGTCGTCCTGGCGGCGGAGGCCTTGCGTCCCTCGATCGTGGCGACCGCCCGGCGCCCGGCCACGCAGGCCTGCGCGGTGCGCCAATTCGAGCGCCACCCCGAAGCCGCCGGCCTGCGCTGGTGGTCCACCCTCGAGGCGCGCTGGATCAACGTCACGCTGTTCGACCGGGCGCTCCGCGCGCTGACCCTGCACCGGGTCCGGCCGCTTCGCGTCGACGACGCGCCGGTCGTCGCCGCCGCCGCTTTCCTCGGCCTGGCCTGAGTCCTGCGCGACCGGCCTGAGGCGTGGTGGCCCGCCGGGCCGGCAACAGCATCGCCACATCTCTTTCACAGCGCGGCCACAACTCGTTCGCCGGGCACGGTCAATCTCCGTCTCGACCTGATCACGAGAAGGGAATGACCGTGCCTAGACGACGTATCTGGACCATCGCGACCGCCGGCCTGTGTGCCGTGCTCGTCGCCGCCTGCGGCTCGAGCGCCAAGCACTCCTCGAGCAGCACGCACTCCGGCTCGAGCACGACCGGCTCGAGCGGCAGCTCGCTGGCGAGCGCCAAGCAGCTCGTGGGCGCGGGCTCCACGCTCGTGGCACCGCTCATGTCGCAGTGGGAGCCGACGTACGACCAGAAGTACGGCGTCGCCGTCACCTACGGCGCGATCGGCTCGGGCGGAGGGATCGAGTCGATCACCGGCCGCTCGGTGACGTTCGGCGCCTCCGACGCGCCGCTCACCCCCCAGCAGGCGGCTGCCTGCAAGGGCTGCCTCGAGATCCCGTGGGCGCTCGCCGCCACCGATGTCGCCTATCACGTCCAGGGCGTGCCGAACAACCTGAAGCTCACCGGCCCGGTGCTGGCGAAGATCTGGATGGGTCAGATCACCTCCTGGAACGACCCGGCGATCGCCAGGCTCAACCCCGGCGTCAAGCTGCCGGCGACGAAGATCGTCCCCGTCCACCGCACCGACGGCTCGGGCGACACGTTCGCGTTCACGAACTACCTCTCGCACGTCGATCCGGCGTTCAAATCGAAGATCGGCGTGGCCACGACCGTCAACTGGCCCGGCGGCGTCGGCGGCAAGGGCAACTCCGGCGTCGGCGGCGTGCTCCAGAGCACGAACGGCGCGATCGCCTACATCGCGATCGCCTACGTGCTCGAGAACAAGTTCGACTACGCGCTCGTCCAGAACGCCGCGGGCAGGTACCCGACGCCCGGGATCGCATCGATCTCGGCCGCGGCCAGGGCGGCCACCACGGTCCCGAAGGGCGGCACGCAGGGCATCTCGCTCGTCGACCCGCCGGCCTCTGCGGCGGGCGCGTACCCGATCTCGACGTTCACGTACGTGATCGTGCCGAAGCGGTCGAGCTCTCCGGCGGTCGCCGGCGCGCTGAGGAAGTTCATCGGCTGGGCGATCACCGCCGGCCAGGCGGACGGACCGAAGCTCGACTTCGCGCCGCTGCCCGCGGCGGTCGTGAGCGCCGACAAGGCGACGCTCGCGGAGCTGCGCTGACCGCGGACCGGCGTGGCGGGTCGCCCGGCGGCCCGCCACGCGCCGGCGCTCCGCTTTTCCTTCGCACTCGCATGTCAGCCACCACCCCGATTCCCTCCCGCCGGTTCGCCGGCGCCCGCGTGCCGCTGTCGGATCGCATCGGCGAGCCGGCCTTCAGGGCGCTGTGCGCGCTCGCCGCAGCGGTCGCGGTCGGCACGCTCGTGTGGATCGCGGAGACGGTCTTCGACCACTCCGGCACCGCATTCTCGACGTTCGGGCTCGGGTTCCTCGGACACACGACCTGGGACCCGGTCAAGAACCATTTCGGGGCGGCGGCCTTCCTGTACGGCACGTTCGTCTCCTCGCTGCTCGCGCTGCTCATCGCCACGCCGGCCGCGATCCTCATCGCGATCTACCTCACCGAGCTCGCCCCCCGGATCGTCCGCCGGCCGGTCGCGATGCTCGTCGAGCTCCTCGCCGCGATCCCGAGCGTGATCCTCGGCCTGTGGGGGATCATCGTGCTCGGCCCGTTCCTCACCGGCCACCTCGAGCCGTTCCTGCGCTCGTTCCTGAGCTGGATCCCGCTGTTCTCCGGAGCGTCCTCGTCGGGCTACTCGATGCTCAACGCGGTGCTCATCCTCACGATCATGATCCTGCCGATCATCACCGCTCTCACCCGCGAGATCTTCGCCACGACCGCCGGCGACCTGAAGGAGGGCGCCTACGCGCTCGGCGCCACCCGCTGGGAGATGATCCGGATGACGGTGCTCCCGATCGCGCGGCCGGGGATCGTCGGCGCCGCCGTGCTCGGCCTCGGTCGCGCGTTCGGCGAGGCGATCGCGGTGACCCAGGTGATCGGCAACGCGACCCAGATCCAGGCGTCGCTGTTCCAGCCCGCCGGCACGCTCGCGGCGCAGATCGCCTCCTCCTACCAGAGCGCGAACCCCGGCCTCGGCCAGTCCTCGCTCATCTACCTGGCCGCGATCCTGCTCGTGCTCTCGCTGATCGTCAACATCGGGGCGCGGCTCATCGTGCGCCGCTTCCAGAGGGGCCGCTGATGTCCGCGCTCGCCCAGCCCGCCCCCGGCTCCCGGCTGCACGCCGATCGCCGCTACCGCCGTCGCAGACTGCTCAGCCGCGCCGTCGAGGGGATCTCGACGCTCGCCGCGGCGCTCGCGGTCGCGGTGCTCGCGCTCGTGATCGTGTCCGTCGCGCTCAGGGCCGCGCCCGCGATCAACCTCGACTTCTTCACGAAGGACCCGGCGCCGTTCGGGGCGCCCGGCGGCGGCATCCGCGACATGATCGTCGGCTCGGCGATCCTCGTGGGGATCGCGAGCGCGATCGCGATCCCGCTCGGCATCCTCGTCGCGATCTACACCACCGAGTTCGCGGGGCACCGGGTGGCGACGACCATCCGCTTTGCGCTCGACATCCTCAACGGGGTGCCGACGATCGTCGTCGGCATCTTCATCTACGGCCTGCTCGTGATCGGCCGCACGCAGAGCGGCTGGGCGGGCGCGCTCGCCCTCTCGGTCGTCGAGCTGCCGATCGTCGCGCGCTCGGCGCAGGAGGTGCTCGGCCTCGTCCCCCGCGCCCTGCACGAGGCGGGGCTCGCGCTCGGGCTGCGGCGCTGGCGCATCGTGCTCCGCATCGTGCTGCCGACCGCCGCCGGCGGCCTGCTCACCGGAGCGGTGCTCGGCGTCGCCCGGGTCGCGGGGGAGACCGCTCCGCTGCTCTTCACCACGTCGATCTTCTCGACGTTCGGCACGCCGACGAACCCCGGCGAGGCGCTCCCGAACATCCCCGTCGAGATCTTCAGCCTGTCCGAATCCCCGAGCCCGCAGGACCACGCCCGGGCCTGGGCCGCGGCGCTCGTGCTCGTCGGCTTCGTGCTCATCGTGAGCATCGTCGCCCGCACGTTCAACGAGCGCAGCCGCCGCCGGCTCGGGTCATGAACCACCGACCAGGAGCGACCTCGCGATGCCCGAATCCCAGCTCGACACCGCCCGGGACCAGGGCGGAGCCGATCCCGCCTCCTCGCCGTCCGTCCCGCCCGCGCGCCCGTCGGGGAGCGGCTCCCGTGCCGCGTCGGCCCCCGGGGGGTCTTTGCCGCTGCCGCCGGCGGCGGGCCACACCGTCACGCTCGAGCGGCTGAACGCCTACTACGGCGGACGGCGCACGATCCGGGACGTCGATCTCACGTTCGCGCCAAACGAGGTGACCGCGCTGATCGGACCGTCCGGGTCGGGCAAGTCGACCGTCGTGCGCTGCATCAACCGCATGCACGAGGAGATCCCGGCCGCCCGCGCCGAGGGTCGAGTCCTGCTCGACGGGGAGGACGTCTACGGGCCCGGAGTCGACGTCACGACCGTGCGCCGGGTGATCGGCATGGTGTTTCAGAAGCCGAACCCGTTCCCGACCATGTCGATCTTCGACAACGTCGCGGCCGGCCTCAGGCTCGCCGGGGTCCGCGGCGGCGAGATGCGCGAGCGGGTGCATCAGGCGCTGCGGGCCGTCGGCCTGTGGGACGAGGTGTCGGACCGGCTCGGCTCGCCGGGCGTCGGGCTCTCCGGCGGTCAGCAGCAGCGCCTCTGCATCGCGCGCACGATCGCGGTCGAGCCGGAGGTGATCCTCATGGACGAGCCGTGCTCGGCGCTCGACCCGATCGCGACGCTCAAGATCGAGGAGCTGATCGACGAGCTGAAGGTCCGGTACACGATCGTGATCGTCACCCACAACATGCAGCAGGCGGCGCGGGTCGCCGACTCGACGGCGTTCCTGCTCGACGGCGAGCTCGTTGAGCACGCGCCGACCGAGGAGATCTTCACCAACCCGAAGGACGAGCGCACCGAGCGCTACGTGACCGGGAAGTTCGGCTAGGTGGCCCCTCCCATGAGCACGCCCGCATTCGAGGCGCGTCCGGCGGCGGCAGTCGGCGTCCTCGGACGCTCGATGTGCCAGGGGCACACCTTCGGACCAACGGCTTCGCCGTCGGTGCCCGCGTCCTTGACTGACACCACCAGCCGCACCTCTCGGTGCGCACGTGCCCACGGGAGTGACCACTAATGCAGGAGACGCGCCACCAGTTCCACGAGGACCTCAAGGCGACCGAGCTGCAGGTGCTCGGCGGCGTCGACATCGTCGTCGAGCAGCTCGACCGCGCGCTTCGGGCGGTCGCCCGCCAGGACGTCGAGCTGGCGGGGCTCGTCGTCGCCGACGACGATCGCGTCGACGGCCGCTACCTCGAGGTCCACCAGGGGATCCTCTCGCTGCTCGCCCGCCAGGCTCCGGTCGCCGGTGACCTGCGGATCGTCGCCGCGCTGCTGCACGTCGTGCGCTGCATGGAGCGGATGGGCGACCAGTGCGTGAACATCGCCAAGCTCGTACCGCTCTCCGGCCGCGAGACGCCGAGCGACGCGCGGCTGCTCGACGAGATCGAGGAGATGGGCCGGCTCGCGCAGTCGCAGCTCGCGCAGGCGCGCGACGCGCTCGCCACGCGCGACGTGGCGCTCACCCGCGCGGTCGTCTCCGGGGACGCCGAGATCAACCGGCTCAATCGCCTCGTCTTTCGCCGCGCCGTGGAGATCGGCGACGAGCCCGAGCTGCGCGAATGGGGGATGTACATGATCCTCGTCGCCCGCTGCCTGGAGCGGATCGGCGACAACGCCGTCGAGATCGCCGAGCAGGTCGTGTTCGTCGTCACCGGACTGTTCCGCGAGCTCGATCCCTCGCCGCCCTGGGAGGTCGGCGTCTGATCATGCTCGAGGCCGGGGTGGAGGAGCTCGTCGTCGGTCCGCTGCGGATCCTGCCAAAGGAGCATCTCGTCCGGGCGCGGGGACGGGTGCTCATGCTCTCGACCCGAGAGCTGGCGTTGCTCATCGAGCTCGCCCGCTGCGAGGATCACATCGTCCGGCGTGAGGATCTGTATGAGCGCGTCTGGCGGCGGCCGATGCGCACGCGCGACCGCTCGGTCGACGTCTACGTGCGCAAGCTCCGGGTCAAGCTCGAGGAGGCGCTCCCCGAGTGGCGATTCATCCACACGCACTTCGGGCTCGGCTACCGGCTCAGTCCCGAGCGGCGCGGCCACGCTCGCCAAAGCTCGTAGTGTTGAGGCATGGGCGCCTCCGTCCACCGCTTTCGCGAGGACCTCAAGGGCCTCGAGGCTCAGGTCGTCGGCGGCCTCGATCTCGTCGTCTCCCAGCTCGACCGCGCCCAGGAGGCGCTCGGCTACCAGGACGTCGAGCTCGCCCAGATCGTCGTTGCCGACGACCGGAAGCTCGACCGCCGCTACGGCGAGGTCTACCACGGCGCGCTTGAGCTGCTCGCCCGTCCGGCGCCCGGCCCGGAGGAGCTGCGGCTCATCACCGCGCTCCTGCACATCGTGCGCTGCATGGAGCGGATGGGCGACCAGTGCGTGAACATCGCCACGCTCGTGCCGCTCTCCGGCCACGAGGCCCCGAAGGACAAGGAGATCCTCGACGCGGTCGAGAAGATGAGCCTGCTCGCCCGCTCCCAGGTCGTTCAGGCCCGCGACGTGCTCCGGCTGCGCGAGATCGAGGTCGCGGGCTGCCTCGCCCCCCAGGACGCCGAGATCAACCGGCTCAACCGCGCGATCTTCCAGCGTGCGGTCGAGATCGGCGACGACTTCGAGATGCGCGAGTGGGCGATGTTCATGATCCTCGTTGCTCGCTGCCTGGAGCGGATCGGCGACAACACCGTCGACATCGGGGAGCAGGTCGTGTTCGTCGTCACCGGACGCCTGCGCGAGATGAACGCGACCGAGCCGGTCAGCGGCGGACCGACCGGCTGACCGTGCTCGACCGCCTGTTCGAGCCGCTCGCGGTCGGGCCGGTGACGCTGCCGGGGCGGATCGCCTCGACGTCGCACCAGACGACGCTCGTCGCGCGCCATCTCCCGACCGAGGACTTCATCGCCTACCAGGCGGCCCGCGCCCGCGGCGGCACGGCGCTCATCATCATGGAGGCGGTCGCGGTCGCGCCGTCGGGTCTGCTCACCGCCCACACGCTCGCCGGCTATGAGCGGGCGATCCTCGACGGCTATCGGCGGGTGCGCGCGGCGGTCGCAGCGCACGGCTGCAAGCTGTTCGTCCAGCTCTTCCACGGCGGGCGCGAGGTGATCGCCTCGGCACCGCGGCCCGAGATCGTGTCCTCGAGCGCGCGGCCGAGCCAGCGCTTCCAGACCGAGCCGCGAGCGCTGTCGACGGGTGAGGTCGAGGAGCTGATCGCGGGGTATGGGCGCTGCGCCGAGCTCGCGGCCGCCGCCGGCCTTGACGGGATCGAGGTCACCGCCGCGCACGGCTACCTCGCCGAGCAGTTCTTCGATCCCGCTGTGAACGACCGCGAGGACCGCTTCGGCGAGCCGGCGGTCTTTGTCCGCGAGGCCCTTCGGGTGGTCCGCGACCGCGCGCCCGGCGTCGCCGTCGGCGTCCGCCTGAGCGCCGACTCGGCCCCCGCACGGGCGATCGTGGGCGAGCTGGAGGGCCTCGTCGACTACGTCCACGTCGCGGTCGGCAATTCGGCGAGCGTCGCCCGCTGCGCGGGAATCGTGCCCCCGCCGCCCGCGCCGCGCAACCTGATCGCCGAGCTCACCGCCCCGTTCCGGATCGGCGCGCCGCTGCTTGCGACGACGCGGATCGTCGAGCCCGCCGACGCGGCCGCGCTTCTCGTGCGTGGGGACGCGGACGCGGTCGGGATGACGCGCGCATTGATCGCCGATCCGCAGCTGCCGGCCAAGGCGCGAGCCGGCGCGCTCGGTGAGATCCGCCGCTGCGTCGGCTGCAACGCCTGCATCGCCCACTACCACGCCGAGACCCCGATCCGCTGCGCGGTCAACCCCCGCACCGGGCGCGAGCGGTCGCTCGGTCCGCCCGAGCCGGCGGAGTCGCCCGGCCGCGTCGTCGTCGTCGGCGCCGGGCCCGCCGGGCTGTTCGCCGCCGGCGAGGCCGCGGTCGCCGGACACGAGGTGATCCTGCTCGAGCGCGAAGATCGGATTGGTGGCCAGATCGCGCTCGCGGGCCGCGCCCCCGGCCACCGCGAGCTCGCGGACACGCTGCTCACCGACTGCGCGCGAACGCTCGAGCGGACCGGCGTGTCGCTGCGTCGCGGGGTCGCTGCCGACGCGGACGCCGTGGCCGCGCTTGATCCGACGCTCGTCGTGCTCGCGACCGGCGCGCGGCCGTTCGTGCCCGGGGTGGAGCTCCGCGACGCCGACGTGCTGCAGGCGTTCGACGTGCTGGCGGGCGCGCGGCCTGAGAACGGGCCGGTGGTCGTCACCGACCTCGTGGGCGACGCCGTCGGCCTCGACTGCGCCGAGTTGCTGGCGGCCGAGGGATTCGAGGTGACGGTCGTGGCGGCCGCTCCGGCGGCGGGCCAGCGCCTGCACCAGTATGAGCGCAACGGCTACCTGGCGCGCCTCGCGCGGGCCGGCGTGACCGTGACGCCGGGCCTGGAGCTCGCCGGCGCGGCCGGCGGCACGGTGCGGCTGCGCAACATCTACGCCCCGGAGCTGTCGAGCGAGCTGACCGCCGCGGCGCTCGTGCTGGCGCTCGGGCGGGTGCCGGAGCGCGCCCTTGCTCCCGAGCTGGAGGCACGCGGCCTGCCCTGGGTCGCGGCGGGCGACTGCCGCTCGCCGCGTGGCCTCGAGGAGGCCGTGTTGGAGGGGACGCTCGCGGTCGCGGGCAGCCGTATCCTCGGCGGCGATGGCGGCGGCACGGTCAAAGCGCAAGCGGCGGGGCTCCGGAACGGGGCCGCGAGCGGTCCCCTCGACCCGGCGTGAGGAGCGGGCCGCCCGGGAGGCGGAGGCGCGCGAGCGTCGGCGCGCGAGCCGCGACCTCGGGCGGGTCGGCGAGCGGCCGCGCGGGCTGTTCGGCGGCGTCCCGGTCTCCGAGGTCGCGATCCTCGCGGGGATGATCGTCGCGGTCGTCGGCTTCGTGCAGACGGCGCACGCGACGATCATCATCGGACTTGTCGTCTGCGCGCTCGGCGTCGTCGAGGTGACTGGCCGCGAGCACTTCAGCGGCTACCGCTCGCATACGACGCTGCTCGCCGCGGTGCCGACCGTCGCGCTCGAGGCAATCGTCGTCGCCGTGTTCGGCGACCCGAGCGACCGCGCCTGGCTGCTGCTCGTCATGGTGCCGGTGTTCGCGCTGCTGTTCTTCGCGCTCCGCCAGCGCTTCCGGACCGCCCGCCAGGCGCGGGCCGCCCGGGCGGCGCGCGGCGCCGCTCCGCGCGCGGGTTGACGGGCGCCTCAGACGTTGAGCGAGTCGACCGCGCCCGGCGCGGCGGCGTGCTCTCCGGTGTCGTCGGGCGGCGAGGCGGGCAGCGCGAGCGAAAACACCGCCCCGCCGTCCGGCGCGTTGGCGACCGAGGCCTGCCCGCCGTGCTGCTCGGTCACCTGGCGGACGATCGCGAGGCCGAGGCCCGACCCCTGGCTGCCGCGCGAGTTCGTGCCCCGGTAGAAGCGGTCGAACAGGTAGGGGAGGTCCTCCTCGGCCACGCCGGAGCCATGGTCGCGCACGGTGACGCCGTCCGGCCCGGCGTGCACCTCGACCGTGCCCCGCGGCGGCGAGTGCCGGGCGGCATTGTCGAGCAGGTTGTTCACCGCGCGCTCCAGGCGCTCGGCCACGCCGTCGAGTCGCGCCGGGTGCAGGTCGGCGATGAAACGGAGCGTCGGCGCGTTGCGGTGCGCGCGCTCGAGGCAGCCGGCGACGATCCGGTCGAGCCGGACGTCCTCGGCGTCCGCGCCCGGCTCGTCACCGCGCGCGAGCTCGATCAGGTCGTTGACGAGCGTCGAGAGCTCCTCGGACTGCTCGACGACGTCGCGGAGCATCTCCCGGCGCTCGAGCGGCTCGAGGTCCGGCGTCTCGAGCAGGATCTCGATGTTCGTGCGCAGGCTCGTCACCGGTGTGCGCAGCTCGTGCGAGGCGTCGGCGACGAGCTGGCGCTGCGCGCGCACCGAGTCGTCGAGCGCGGCCCGCGAGCGCTGCAGGCGGTCGAGCATCGCGTTGAAGCGCGTGGCGAGCTGCCCCACCTCGTCGTCGGCGTGGACCTTGAGGCGCTGTGAGAGGTCGTCGGTCTCGCCGATGTAGGCGGCGGTCGCCGCCACCTCGTTGAGCGGCTTGAGCACGCGGCGGCTCGCCATCCGGCCGAGCAGGCCGGCGACGACGACTCCCGCCGCGAGCACGAGGAAGAGGATGAGGCGCAGATCGCGCAGCACAGTGTCGACGCCGTTGAGCGGGCGGGCGAGTTGGACCGCGCCGTTGACCGGGGGCGCCCCCGGCTGAAGCTGGATCCGCGGGGCGCCGAACGTGAGCAGCCGCAGATGGCTCGTGCCGACGGTGACGTCGCGGACCTCGGTGCCGTTGCCGGTCGCGGCGATGCGCTGCGCCTCGGAGTCGACGGGCAGGGGCAGGTTCCCGGACAGACGCGTCGTCTGCCCGTCGCCGAGCACGACCTGCTGGTATTGCGCGGGTCCCCCGGCGCTCGCCGAGATCACCGGCAACTGCTGGCCGAGACTGATCTCGTGCTTCTCGATCGCCGTCTTCTGCGCGTACAGCGAGTCGGTCACCTGGCCGAGCAGCTGGCTGCGCACGACGGCATAGCAGGCCGCGACCGCGATGAAGATCGCCACCCCGACGGAGGCGGCGGCGATGATCGACAGACGTCGGCGGAGGGCCATGCCGCCCCGGAATTCAGTCCTTGAGGACGTAACCGACCCCGCGCACCGTGTGCAGGAGTCGCGGCTCGCCGCCGGCCTCGGTCTTGCGCCGCAGGTAGCCCATGTAGACGCCGAGCGCGTTCGAGGTCGGTCCGAAGTCGTAGCCCCACACGTTCTCGAAGATCGTCGAGCGCGTGAGCACCTGCCGGGGATGGCGCAGGAACAGCTCGAGCAGCAGGAACTCGGTCTTGGAGAGGTCGATCACGCGATCGCCGCGGCGGACCTCGTGGGCGATCGGGTCGAGGCTGAGGTCGGCGTAGCGGAGCACCTCGCCCCCGGCCGCCCCGTCTCCCGCACGCCGCAGCAGCGCCCGCAGCCGCGCCTGCAGCTCGCGCAGCGCGAACGGCTTGACGAGGTAGTCGTCGGCGCCGACGTCGAGGCCCTCGACCCGGTCGTCGATCGCGTCGCGGGCGGTGAGCATCAGCACGGGCGTGCGGTCCCCGGCGGTGCGCAGGCGGCGGCACACCTCCAGGCCGTCCAGCTTGGGCATCATCACGTCGAGAATCACCGCGTCGGTTGGGTGGGAGGCGAGCTGATCGAGCGCCTCCTCGCCGTCGGCGGCGAGCGTCACCTCGTGGTTCTCCAGCCGCAGCGCGCGCTCCAGGGCCCGCCGCACGGCAGGCTCGTCGTCGACCACCAGGACTCTGGACATGCCGAGATTGTCGCGCGCGCGCCTAACAGTTGGCGAAGAGGGGCAGTGCGGGGGCGGTGCGGGGGTGCCGTTCCCGAACGGTCGCGGACGCACCGGCCGCCGGCGGCGCACCGACGACGAGGAGCGTCAAGTGAGGGGAACAGCACCCCCGCGCCTTTGTGACCGGCCTTCGGCAACGGCACCCTCGCACCGTTGCGATCGGCCTTCGGGCCCTGCGACGGGTCGGGTCTCCGAGAGGGCGGCAGCACGATGCCGCCCGCCGGAGGCGACCACCCGAAGGGCCTTGCGGTCACCAGCCGCCGCCGCGGGCGAGCGCGAGCGTGATCCACACGATCACGCGCTCCAGCTCGTGGGCGAGCTGGGGCTCGGTGACGTGCAGCACCTGGTGGCCGGCGGTCGCGAGGTCGTTGTGGCGGGCCCGGTCGCGATGGAAGCTTGCGGGGCCGCTGTGGTATGGCTCTGAGTCGTATTCGAGGATGACGCGCTGCGCGCGCCAGTACAGGTCGGCGATGTAGTTGCCGATCGGGACGTTCGCCTCCGGTATCGGCAGCCCCGCCCGTCGAATCGCGGCGAGCAGCCGGGCCTCCGCCCTCGACCATGTGTCGGCTGACGGTCGCGCGGGACCGAGCAGCGCTCGAAGCCTCGGGGTGCCGGGGCGGCGCGGATGGCGCTCGAGCGCCTCGAGGAGCTGGGTGCGGCTCGTCATGCGAAGCGTCTGGTCGACGAGCGGCGCAAGCTGCCGGAGGGTGTAGAGCGGCGCGAGGTCGATGAGCGTGCGCGCCGGCGCGGTCACCGGCAGTCCCTGCACGCGTCGGCGATCGCGCGCGTGCAGGGCGGTCGTGGTGTGGATCACGAGTCCCGGGTGGGCGCGGTCGGAGTCGGTGACCGTCACGTGGACGCCGGCAACCGCTGCGGGGAGCCGCAGCCCCTCGACGCGCGCAGCGCTGTAGTGGGAGAGCAGCGCGCTCGGCCCGCAGACGAGGATCGCTGCCTGCTCGGCGGCGAGCGATGGGCGCGCGCGGGTGGGCACGAGCGAGTAGACGCCGCGGTGGACGCGCTGCAGTCGCCCCCGGCGGACGGCGCGGTCGATCGCCTGGGCGGAGATGTCGAGCGCGAGCAGTTGCCGGCGGGTGATCATGGTGCGCTGGCGTTCGGCCAGCTCGGTGACCTCGCGGTCCGGCCACCCCGCGACGTTGATCGTGTGTGACCGTCTCATGCCTTCCAGAGCCCGTGCGCGGCCCCGTTTCACCCCCCAGACGCTGAATTCCCCCCCCAGACGCTGAATTCGTCGGTCGCGTCCGTTCGACGGGGCCCAAACCGACGAACTCGTCGGCTACCGACGCATTCGTCGGTTCCACCTGCCTCCGCGAGACGGAACCGACGAGTTCGGTCGGGGGAGGGCCCGGAGCTCCTGGAGCCCGGCTGGGCGCTCGGCGTCCGCGGGGCGGGAGGGGGCGCTCGGGGGCGCGGGCGCTCGGCTTCGGCGGCGCGGGAGGGGCGCTCCGGCTCCGCCGGCGCGGAGGGCTGATGCGCGACCAAAAGAGATGGGCGACAACGTAGGCTCTGGCCATGCCCGCCGGAAGCACGGACGCCGACAAGCTCAGCGCCTACCGGCGCAAGCGCGCTCCGGGCAAGACGCCCGAGCCCGCCGGAGAGGCAGCGGGCGCGGGTGGCCCCGACGCGGCCCGGGGGACGGGTGACGCGGGTGGCGCCGGCGATCCGGGCGACGGGGGCCGGTTCGTCGTGCAGGAGCACCACGCCACACGGCTGCACTGGGACCTGCGCCTGGAGCGCGACGGGGTGCTCGTCTCGTGGGCGATCCCGAACGGGATCCCGCACGACCGCCGGGAGAACCGGCTGGCGGTCCACACCGAGGACCACCCGCTCGAGTACATCGACTTCCACGGTGAGATTCCGAAGGGCCAGTACGGCGCGGGCACGATGACGATCTGGGACACCGGCAGCTACGAGACGCACAAGTGGGCCGAGGACAAGGTCGAGGTGACGTTCCACGGCGAGCGGCTGCACGGCCGCTATGGCCTGTTCCCGATCGGGCGCCGCGCCGACGGCTCGGGCAATCCGGACGACTGGATGATCCATCGGATGGATCCGCCGGAGGATCCCGAGCGCGAGCCGATGCCCGAGCACGTCCCGCCGATGCTCGCGGGCGCCGGCTCGCTCCCAACGGACGATGAGCGGTGGGCGTTCGAGGTGAAGTGGGACGGCGTGCGGGCGATCGCGTACGTCAAGCCGGGCCGGTTGCGGCTCGAGAGCCGCAACCTCAACGAGATCACGCACACCTACCCCGAGGTGCGCGGTCTCGTCGAGGCCCTCGGGATGCACGAGGCGGTGCTCGACGGCGAGATCGTCGCCTTCGGCGAGGACGGGCGGCCGAGCTTCGAGCGGCTGCAGCGGCGGATGCACGTGAGCGCCCAGAGTCAGGTCGCGCGGCTGCAGCGCTCGACGCCGGTCGTGTTCGCGATCTTCGACCTGCTCTATCTCGACGGCCGCAGCCTGATGGCGCTGCCCTACACGGAGCGGCGCGCGCGCCTGCAGGAGCTCGAGCTCGGTGGGCCGGCCTGGCGCGTGCCCGCGGCGTTCCCGGGCAGCGACCGCTCGGGCGCGGACCTGCTCACGGCGACCGCTGCGCAGGGCCTCGAGGGCGTCGTCGCCAAGCGCCTGGACTCCCGGTATGAGCCCGGGCGGCGGACCGGCGCCTGGATCAAGGTCAAGAACCTCCATCGCCAGGAACTGGTCATCGGCGGTTGGCTGCCGGGCGAGGGACGGCGTGAGCGGCGGATCGGTGCGCTGCTGATGGGCGTCCATGAGGCGGGCGGGTCCGGCCCGCTGCGCTACGCCGGACGGGTCGGCACCGGCTTCACCGAGCGCACGCTCGAGGAGCTCGCGGGGCGCCTGGCGCCGCTCGTCACCGACGAGTGTCCCTTCGAACCGAAGCCGAGGCTGCCCCGGAACGCGGTCTTCGTTCGCCCCGAGCTGGTCGCCGAGATCGAGTTCCGGGAGTGGACCGGGGAGGGGGTGATGCGCGCGCCGTCGTTCAAGGGGCTGCGGCCCGACAAGCCGTCGGCCCAGGTCGTGCGCGAGGACCCGGCCGCGATCCCGGACGGCGGGCCGGAGTCATTGTTCGACACTGTCACCCGTCGGCCGGACGGGAGCCTTGCGGTGACGCTCGACGGGCACGCGCTCACGATCTCCAACTGGGACAAGGTTCTGTACCCGCAGACCGGGTTCACGAAGGGCGACCTGATCGCCTACTACACGCGGATCGCGCCCGCCGTGCTCCCGCACCTGCGCGACCGCCCGCTCACGCTGAAGCGCTACCCGAACGGCGTCGATCAGGCCTATTTCTACGAGAAGCAGTCGCCGTCGCACCGGCCGCGCTGGGTGGAGACCGCGAGAGTCGGGGACGTCGACTACACGCTCTGCCAGGAGCGGGCGACGCTCGTGTGGCTCGCGAACCTTGCGGACATCGAGTTGCACACCTCGCTTTCGCGCTTGGACCCGAACGGTCGCGGCGCCGAGGAGCCGACGATGCTCGTGTTCGACCTCGATCCGGGCGCGCCCGCGGGGCTGCCCGAGTGCTGCGAGGTCGCGCTCGTCCTCAGGGGGCTGTTCGAGCGGCTGCGGCTGGAGTCGGTGGCGAAGGTCTCGGGCTCGAAGGGCATGCAGGTGTACGTGCCGCTCAACGCGCACGCGGGCTACGCGCGGACGAAGCCGTGGGCGCGGTCGGTCGCCGAGGCGCTCGAGCAGCGGCTGCCGAAGCTCGTCGTCTCGCGCATGACCAAGCGGCTGCGCGAGGGCCGCGTGCTCGTCGACTGGAGCCAGAACGACGCGCACAAGACGACCGTCACCGTCTACTCGTTGCGCGCCCGCGAGCGACCGACGGTCTCGGCGCCCGTGAGCTGGGAGGAAGTGGCCGCCTGCCGCGACGCCCACGACCCCGAAATGCTGAGCTTCGGGCCCGACCGGGTGCTCGAGCGGGTCGGCCGCGACGGCGACCTGTTCGCGATGCTGCTCGCGACCACGCAGGCCCTTCCGGGTGGCTGAGCGGACCGCGCACGAGCCTCGTAGGATGGGGCGCCGATGGACCAGATCGAGATGCGCAACCGGCTGCTCGTGGCGACCGGAATGTGGAAGGAGGCGACCGGCGAGCCGCTGCCGCGGATGCCCCCGGGCGACCCCGCCGACCAGATCCAGGAGTTCGAGCTGACGCTCGTCAACCGCCTCTGGGAGAGCGCCACGCCGGAGAACGCGCGGGACATCGCGGACCGCACGTGGGACCTCGTGCACGACCGTCCCGACTCCGATCCGGTCAAGCGGCGCGTCGTCGAGTGCCACGAGGCGCTCGCGCGGATGACGCGCCTCGGCGACTGAGCCGGGACGGCGTTGCCGCCACGGGCGGCGACGCCGGCAGGCGGCGCGCGGTCAGGCGATCGGCTCAGGCCCGTCGCGCGGGTCGAGCACCGGCTCGGCGGGAACGGTGACCTCGGGCTCGGGCTGAGCCTCGCGGTTGAGCGGCAGGCCGGCCGCCTCGTAGGCGGCGAGCTGGTCGAGCGTCTCGTGGGCCATGAGCGCGGCGACGAGCGAGTCGAGGTTCTCGCGGTGCGCCGAGAGCTCCTCGGTCACCTCGCGGTGGGCGGTCTCGACGATCCGGCGGACCTCCTCGTCGATCAGCTGCTGGGTGCGCTCGGAGGTTTCGGAGACGCCCGGTAGGAGCGGGCTCTGGCCGTCGGCGGGAAGCACCGCGACCGGACCGATCGCCGGGCTCATGCCCCAGCGGCCGACCATCCCGCGCGCGATCCGCGTGAGCTGCTGGATGTCGGACTCGGCGCCCGTCGTGATGTCCCCGAACACGATCTCCTCGGCGACTCGGCCGCCGAGCGCGACCTTGATCTGGGCGATGAGATGGCGCTCGTCGAAGTTGAACCGGTCGGCGTCCGGCGCGGAGAACGTGACGCCGAGCGCCTGGCCGCGGGGGATGATCGAGACCTTGCGCACCGGGTCGGCGCCGGGCGTGAGCATGCCGACGATCGCATGGCCGGACTCGTGGTAGGCGGTGCGGCGCTTGTCCTCGTCGGAGATCATCACCTTGCGCTCGGCGCCGAGCACGATCCGCTCGAGCGCGTCGGTGAAGTCCTGCTCGGCGACCGTCGCGTGATTGCGGCGCGCCGCGAGGAGCGCCGCCTCGTTGGCGAGGTTCGCGAGGTCCGCGCCGACCATCCCGGGCGTCGAGGCGGCGAGCGCCCCGAGGTCGACGTCCTCGCCGAGCGGCACCGAGCGGGTGTGGACGCGGAGGATCGCCTCGCGGCCCGCACGATCGGGCGCGGAGACGACGATCCGGCGATCGAAGCGTCCGGGGCGCAGCAGCGCCTGGTCGAGCACCTCCGGACGGTTCGTGGCGCCGAGCACGATCACCGACTCGCGCGGCGAGAAGCCGTCCATCTCGGTGAGGATCTGGTTGAGCGTCTGCTCACGCTCGTCGTGGCCACCCGACAGGTTCGGGCCGCTGGCGGCGCGCGAGCGGCCGATCGCGTCGAGCTCATCGATGAAGATGATCGCGGGCGCGTCCTCCTTCGCCTGGCGGAACAGGTCACGCACGCGCGAGGCGCCTACGCCGACGATCATCTCGACGAACTCCGAGGCCGACATCTGGAAGAACGGCACGCCCGCCTCACCGGCGACGGCCCGCGCGAGCAGCGTCTTGCCGGTGCCGGGCTGCCCGGAGAGCAGCACCCCGCGCGGGATCCGCGCCCCGAGCTTCAGGTACTTGTCGGGCGTCTTGAGGAAGTCGACGATCTCGTGCAGCTCCTGCTTGGCCTCCTCGATCCCGGCGACGTCCTCGAACGTCACGTGCTGGTCGGTCGGCTCCACACGCCGCGCCCGCGACCGGCCGAACGACATCAGCCCGCCGGCGCCCGCGCCGCCCGCCGCGGCCCGCCGGAAGATGAAGAAGATGATGAGCAGGATGAGGAGCGTCGGCCCGAAGCTCACGATGATGTCGGTGAGCGTCGAGGGGCCCGTGCTCGGGCGCTGCGCGTTCTGTACCGCGTTATCGGCGTTGAGCAGGCGGTTGAGCTTCGCCTGGTCGGCGAACGACGGTACCTGGGTGGTGAAGTTCTGCGAGGTCCGTGCGCTCGGGCCGCTCGACGGGTACGTGATCGCCTTGCGGAACGTGCCCGTGATCGACTCGTTCGTCGAGTTGATCGACTTGACGTTCTTGTGCTTCAGCTGCGCGATGAACGTCGGGCTGTACGGGATCCGCACGGGCGCGTTCGGCCTCAGCACGCGCGAGGAGATCCACACGTTGGCGATGAGCAGCACGACGATGAGCACCGCAAGCCACCACCACCGTCCCTGCGGACCCGGGGGCCTGCTCGGCGGGCGGGATCCGCGCCCGTCGGGCGCCGGCGTCACCTTCCAGCCGTGCTGTCCGGGCGACGGCGGCTGGGCGCGGCCCTGCGGCGGCCGACCGCGACCGCCGCTCTGCGGCGTGTTGGCGCGCCGGGCGCCCTGCGGCAGCCGGCCGCGAGGTGGGGTGTCGTCGGGCATGGGCCTCGGGTGATGATTGTGGCAAGCGCCGAGGTCGATCCGGGGCGGTCGCGTCGGCCCTGCGCTGCTGACTCTAGACGCGTCGGCTCCGACCGCCGCACGGCGCGCGGCCTGACGCCCCCGCACCGCGGCGGCGGCCACCCGCCGCCCGGACTCAGAACCCGTCGATCATCGAGCGGAACGTGTCCGCTCCGTGCACGGCGGCGCCGATCGCCTGGGCGCGCTCGGCCAGCCAGCGGTCGGAGGTCACGACGCGCACGAGCCCGGGCTGCGGCTCGCGCTCCAGACGGCGGACGATCTCGTCGTCGGCAGCGTCCGGCCGGGGGCGGGGCGCGTGCGCGATCTCGATCACGGTCGAGCGCAGGGGCGGCCGCGGAGGCCGCTCGAACACGACGACGACGTCCTCGTCCTCGGCCGCCGCCCAGCGCTCGAGCATGTCGACGAGGCGGGTCATCGCGGCGTCACGGTCGCGCCACCAGCCGTCGGGCCGGGTTCCGATGACGTTCATCCCGTCGACGTACCAGCGCATCAGCGGCCGCGGAGGTCGGGCGCCCTCACGCCTCGTCGCCGGGCGGCCGGCGCAGCGCCTTGCGCTCCGCCTGCCGACGCTTGGCCTCGCGCGTCCGGGCGACCGCCGCGGCGCTCGGGCGCGTCGGGCGGCGGGGGCGCGGTACGGCGAGCGCGCCCGCGAGGCGTCCGCGCAGCCGCTCGAGCGCGAGCTCCCGGTTGCGCGCCTGGCTGCGCTCGTCCTGGGCGACCGCGCTCACGACCGGGCCGAGGCGCTCGATGATCCGCGCCTTCTGCGCCGGCGACAGCGCCTCCGAGGCGGCGACCTCGAAGCTCGCCTCGACCCGGGAGGCGGTCACGTTGGCGTGCTGGCCGCCCGGTCCCGAGGAGCGGGAGGCGCGCAGCGTCACCTCGCGCAGCGGGATCGCGGTGCGGCCTCTGATCGTCATCGGATCCTCCATGGGATCCTCGATGATGGCGCGCCCCGGCGACCCAGCCGCCGCATGCCCGGCGGACGGGGCGGCGGCATGCTCCGGCGGGCTGGCGGCGGCGCAGCTGTGACCGGCGCGTGAAGGAAGCGCACCGATCCAGCACAGGGACTATGGGAAACGGCCGTCCCGTGCTACTTTCCCGCGCGCAAGGCCGCTCGCAACGGCGCGCGGCGACAAGAAGGTGCAGGCCTCGGCGGGGATACCTCCGGGTAGCACTGAACATTCCCCGGAGGGAAATTGCCAATGGCAACCGGTACGGTCAAGTGGTTCAGCGACGAGAAGGGTTTCGGCTTCATCACGCCCGATGAGGGCAGCCGCGATCTCTTCGTCCACCACTCGAGCATCCTGGCGGACGGCTACCGCTCGCTCGCGGAGGGCGCGAAGGTGTCCTACGAGGAGGAGTCGGGCCCCAAGGGGCCCAAGGCCGTCAACGTCCAGAAGCTGTAGGGCCCCGGTCGTCCGCGGGACGGCCGGCCCACGGACCTGCGCCCGTCCGTCGCCATCCGGTGGCGGGCGGGTCAGCTCTCCTCATCCCGAGGGGGCACGTCCCGCGCGCGCTGCTCGCGCCCGGGCTCGTCCTGCGGGGGGCTCTCGCCGGGTTGATCCTCCTGGCGCCTGATCGCCGCCTCGTGGCGTGCGTGCTCGATCTCGTCCTCAAGCTCCTCCGAGCGCCGGTCGAGCTGATCGGCGCCATGCTCGAGCTCGTCGGCGAGCCGCTCGTGGTCCTCGTTCGGGGTGCGTTCGCTCTCGTTCGGGGTGCGTTCGCTCATGGCTGACGTTCTTCCCGCGCGGGGCCGGCCCCACTCAGGGGTCGGCGACGACGCCGCCCTCGGGCTCGATCGGCAGCCCCTCGGCCTGCCAGGCGAGCATCCCGCCGGTCATATTGTGGGCGTCGTAGCCGGCTCGGGCGAACGCCTCGGTCGCCATCGCCGAGCGTCCGCCGCTGCGGCAGTAGAAGACGACGGGCCGCCGGCGGTCGATCTCGCCGGCGCGGCTCGTGAGCTCCGAGAGCTCGATCAGCCGCGTGCCGGCGATGCGGCCGGCCTCGTGCTCGTGCGGCGCGCGAACGTCGATCAGCTGGATCGCGCCCTCGCCCTGGAGCCGGGACACCTCCTGCGGTGAATAGTCGCGCGGCATGCCGCAGGGGAATCTAGAAGGCGCGCCGAGCTGGGGCTCCGCGGGCGCGACCCGGTCAGCGCTCCGACAGGTGCCCGTGGGCGAATTCGCTCGCCTTTTGCCCGCGTGTGCGCGGCTAGCAGGCTCTGGCCGAGAATCCTGCACGGCAGGCTGCATGACATCGATCCTGCAGGTCGTGTAGGCTGCCGCGTCGATAATCACCCACAGCCGAATCACCACGAACCAGTCCCGTGGTGATCGGGGAAACCGTTGCCGGTTCCCACCCGAACCGACAGGGGCGAATCGCCGAGATGTTTCGGCGTAGCGCGACTCTTTCAGCGCGAGCCCGTCAGCTAACCCCGAAGGCACACGAAAGAGAAGGGTTAGTCCGTGGTCCCAGTCGTTCGTCTACGAGCATTTGCGCGCATGGCCGGTTTCGCCGTCCTGCTCGGCGCGTTCATCCTCCCCGCCGCCGCCGCGGCGCAGCGGTCCGTGCGCGTCCTGCGCCAGGGCATGCGCGGTCCCGCGGTGCGTGATCTCCAGCGCGAGCTCACCGAGGCGGGCTTCATCGTCCATCGCAGCGGCATCTTCGACACCGCCACCGTCCGGGTCGTGCGCAGCTTCGAGCGCCGCTACCACCTCGCGGTCGACGGCGTGGCCGGGCCCCGCTTCATGCGGGCGCTGCGGACGATCCGCGCCTACGACCTCGCC
>DATGKS010000037.1:0-30562 GCA_035294545.1 Solirubrobacteraceae bacterium
AGCTTGTCGATCAGTACCAGGACATCCATCTCGCGCACCTCTGTTTCGTCATCGGCCGAGACGTTCCTTCAACTGCTCGGCCACCTCGTCGGGAACCAGATCGCCGATCTCACCTCCGAAGGTGGCCAGCTCCTTGACGCCACTCGAGCTGATGAAACTGTACTTGGGCGAGGACATCAGGTACACAGATTCGATCTCCGGCGCCTGCCGGCGGTTGAGCTGGTTCATCTCCAGCTCGTACTCGAAGTCGGAGATCGCGCGCAGCCCCTTGACCACCGCGATCGCTCCCTGGTCGCGCGCGAACTCGACGAGCAGGTTGCTGAACGTCGCCACCCGCACGTTGGAGAGCTCACCGGTGGCGCCCTCGAGGAACGCGACGCGCTCCTCGGCGCTGAACAGCGTTCGCCCCTTGCGCCACGGCAGGTTGACGACCGAGACGATCACCTCGTCGAACATCGCCGCCGCGCGGCGGATGACGTCGAGGTGGCCATAGGTGACCGGGTCGAAGGTTCCCGGACAGAGGGCGATGCGGTCAGTTCGTGGCATGGATGCGGATCAGGGTGTCGCCGTAGCGGCGCTCGTCGAGCAGCGGAAGCCGGAGCTCGAGCGGCCTGCGCCGGTCGCTCTCGGCGACGACCCGGCCACCGGGGCCGAGCAGTGGCTCGAGCGCCGCCGTCAGCTCCTCTCCGAGGGCGTCGTCGTGGCGATATGGAGGGTCGAGGAAGACGAGATCGTATTGACGCGCGGCGCGCACCGCCCGCACGCAGAAGCGCAGCGCGTCGTCCGAGGCCACCTCCGCCTCGATCCCGAGCTCCCTCAGGTTCCGGCGGATCGCCTCCCGCGCGGCCCGGCCCGAGTCGACGAGCGTTGCCGCGGCCGCCCCCCGGGAGAGCGCCTCGATGGCGAGCGCCCCGGTTCCGGCATAGAGATCGAGCACCCGCGCGCCCGTGATCTCGCCGAGGATCGAGAACAGCGCCTCGCGCACCCTGTCCGACGTCGGCCGAGTGCCGCGGCCGTGCGGGGCGTGGAGCGGACGGCCTCCGTATCTGCCCGCGATCACGCGCACCGTTCGAGGGTGGCACGGCCGGCGGTCACGCCGCGCTATGCCGGGGTGATCGCGACGAATCCGGGCCTGCAACCCGGCGATCTCCGCTCACGCCCGGATCGGGGCGCCCGCCTCCTCCCCGAAGCGCTCGGCGAGCGCGTCGGCAAGCGGCACGTGCTCGGGCGCCGCCAGCGACGGGTCGGCGGCGTCGATCGCCTCGGCGCGCAGCCGGGCGCGCTCCTGGAGCTCGCGGTCGCGGGGCAGCTCGGCGACCCGGAACTGAGCGAGGCCGCTCTGGCGCACGCCGACAAGCTCACCCTCGCCGCGGAGCTCCAGGTCGATCTCGGCAAGGCGGAAGCCGTCGGAGTGCGCGGCGAGCGCCTGCAGGCGGGCCGATCCCTTCGGCCCGAACAGCAGGCACAGCGAGCGGTGCTCGCCGCGGCCGATCCGGCCGCGCAGCTGGTGCAGCTGGGAGATGCCATAGCGCTCGGCGTCCTCGACGAGCATGACGGTCGCGTTCGGGACGTCGATCCCGACCTCGACCACGGTCGTGGCGACGAGCACGTCCGCCTCGCCCGCCGCGAAGCGCTGCATGACCGCGAGCTTCTCCGCCGACGGGAGCTGGCCGTGCATCAGGAGCACGCGGAAGTCGCGCAGCTCGCCGGACGACAGGCGCTCGTACTCGGCGGTGGCGGCGCGCGCGGCAAGCGCCTCGGACTCGGAGACGAGGGGACAGACGACGAACGCCTGGCGGCCGGCGCGCAGCTCCTCGCGGATGCGCTCGTAGGCCCGCGCGCGCTCGGCGTCGGTCGCGCACACGTGCGTGTCGATCGGCTGGCGGCCGCGCGGCAGCTCGGCGAGCACGGTGAAGTCGAGGTCGCCGTAGTGGGAGAGCGCGAGCGTGCGCGGGATCGGCGTCGCAGTCATGTGCAGCGCGTGCAGGCCTCGGCGGGCGGGGCCGGTGTCCCGGCCGTGCCCGCCCGGGCGAGCGGGACCGGTGTCCCGGCCGTGCCCCGCCTTGGCCTCCAGCGCCGCCCGCTGGCGCACCCCGAACCGGTGCTGCTCGTCGATCACCGCGACCGCGAGCGAGTGAAACCGCACCGGCTCCTCGATGAGCGCGTGGGTGCCGACGAGCAGCGAGAGCTCGCCGGTGGCGAGCTTGCCGAGCAGGTCGGCGCGTCGGCGGGCGGGCGTCGAGCCGGTCAACAGGCCGATCCGGACCGCCTCGCCGCCCATCAGCGCCTGGATCGTCGCGAAATGCTGCTCGGCGAGCGGCTCGGTCGGCGCCATGAGCGCTCCCTGGTGGCCGTGCTCGACCGCGCGCAGGAGCGCATAGAGCGCGACGACGGTCTTGCCGGAGCCGACCTCGCCCATGAGCAGCCGCTGCATCGGACGCGGGAGCGCGAGGTCGGCGTCGATCTCCGCCATCGCGCGCCGCTGGTCGCCGGTCGGCTCGAACGGCAGCAGCTCCGACCGCCAGCGGGCGCTCAGCGACGGTGGCTCGGACAGCGCCGGGGCCCGCGCCCCGGCGCGGCGCAGCCGCCGGCGCCGGAGCAGCGCGAGCTGCACGAGCAGCAGCTCCTCGAACGCGAGCCGGCGGAGCGCCTCGCCGGTCACGCGCTCGTCGTCGCCGAAGTGCATCGCGGCGAGCGCCTCCCCGCGAGCCGGGAGACGCTCGAGCGCCCGCAGGCGCGCGGGAAGCGGTTCGTCGACCTCGGCGAACGCGCTCCCGTGGGCGCGCACGAGCGCGAGGATCTGGGTCGAGGACAGGCCCTCGGTCGCCGGATAATGGGCGATCGCCCGTTCGGCCGACGCTGTCGCCTCGCCCTCCTCCGGCCCGCTGGCCCCCACCCTGGCATCGCGCGTGAGCGCGTGGCCCTGCACCCGGAAGCGGCCCTGAGCCTCGTACTTGCCGTGGAGCATGAGCCGGGTCCCCGGCGCGCAGCGCCGCGCCAGCCACGGCTGGTTGAAGAACGTCGCCCGCATCGACCCGCTCGCGTCGGCGACGGTCGCCTCGACGAGCGGCCGCATCCCGCGGCGGCGCACCGGACGCGAGGAGATCGCCCGCACCTCGACGGCGACGGTCGCGACCTCGCCGATCACGAGCTCCCCGACGGCGCGGGCCTCGCGCCGGTCGCGGGGGAGATGCTCGAGCAGGTCCCCGACCGTGGCCAGGCCGAGCGTCGCCGCCGCCGCATTTGCCTTTGCGCCCTCCACCTTCAGCTCCCGCGCGAGCACCGAGGGTCGCGGATAGCGGACCGGCGCCCTCTGCAGCTCGGTCTCGCTCAGGGGGCGCCGGTCCGCGAACGCGGTCACGGCCCGAAGCCGGGTCACGGGGTTGGCGGCGACACCCACCCGCCCCATGATGACCGGCGCGGCGGTCAACGTGGAGGACCGGACGGCGCCGGTCGACCCGTTCAGGACGCCGCCGTGTCGTGAGGGCGCTCGCCGCTCAGCGCGCCGGCGATGCCCGCGATGAGCACGACGATCCCGTAGCCGCCGGCGTCGACGACCCCCGCCTCCCGCAGGGCGGCGAGCCGGTCCGGGCTGCGGGCGACGGACTGGCGCCCGGACTCCAGCGCCGAGCGGATCACGTCGGCGATCACGAGATCCTGCTCCAGCGCGGTCGCGTCGGCGGCGAGCCGCGGCTCGGCGCGATGGGCGAGCTCGGTGGCGACCCGGTGGGCCATCTCCCGCACGACCGTGAGCATCGTGCCCTCGGTCGGCTCTCGGACCGAGCCATAGGCCTGATCGGCGGCGCGGGAGAGCGCCGCGCCGATGAGCACAGGGTCGACGAGCTCCCCGGGCCGGCTGGCGAGCTCCTCGGCGGCGCCGCGGACCAGCTGGCTGAGGATCACCCCGGCCCGGCCGCGCGCGCCGAGCAGCGCCGCGCGAGCGACCGAGGCGACGATCTCCGCCCGGCCGATCTCGTCGATCGTGCGGCCCTCGGAGTCTCCGGCGAGGCGGTCGAGCTCGTCGAGCACCGCACGGAGCGTCGCGACCATGTTGTCGCCGGTGTCGTGGTCGGCCGCCCAGCCGACGTCGAGCGCGTTGACCTCCTCGCGCCGCGCCTCGAGCGCCTCGAGCCCGGCGGCGATCACCGCCCGCACGCGGACGATGCTCGGATCGGCGGCGCCGTGGCGGCGCGCGGCCCGCTCGGAAGCGCTCCCCTCCGCCACGCCGGCCGTGGCGATCAGCGCGCCTTGGCGACCTTGCCGGCCTTGAGGCAGCGCGTGCACACGTACACGCGCCGGGGCGTACCGGCATCGTCGATGCGGACGCGCTGGAGATTCGGCTCGAAACGGCGGCGGGTCGCGATCATCGAGTGGCTCCGGCTGTTGCCGTAGGCCGGTCCCTTCGCGCACACATGACAGATCTTGGCCATCGCGGGCAGTATAGGCACCTGCCGGGCGACGCGAGCACGAGTCCGGCTCTCCCAATAGGATGCCCGGAGGTCGTGGTGAGCGAGCACCTCACGTGGGTACGTCCCTGACACGATGAGTCCTGACACCAACCAGTCCCTCGAGCGGCCGCTCGGACTGCCGGACCGCTACCGCGTCAAGCGGCACATCGCCAGCGGCGGAATGGCATCGGTGTGGTGCGCGGAGGACCGCGTGCTCAGCCGGAACGTCGCGGTCAAGGTGCTCGCCGAGCGCTTCGCCGACGACCACGTGGCCGTGCTCCGCTTCAAGCGCGAGGCCCGAGCCGCCGCTCGCGTGTCCAACCACCCGCACGTCGTCACGGTCTACGACGTCGGTGAGCTCGAGCCGCCCGTGGGCGCGGACGCGACCCGGCGCGGCGGCGGGGCCTTCATCGTCATGGAGTTCCTCGCCGGCGGCACGGTCGCGGACGCGATCCGGCACGACTCGGTGCGCCGCCCGGAGGCGATGCGCTGGCTCGCCGAGGCCGCCTCGGCCCTTGACCATGCGCACGGGCGCGGCATCGTCCACCGCGACATCAAGCCCGCGAACTTCCTGCTCGACCGCGCGCGCATGCTGCACGTCGCCGACTTCGGGATCGCGCACCTCGCGACCGAGGACACGCTGACGAGCTCCGACCAGCTGTTCGGCACCGCCGCGTACCTCTCGCCCGAGCAGGCCCTCGGCCGCGAGGCGACCGGCGCCTCGGACCGCTACGCGCTCGCCGTGGCCGCGTTCGAGCTGCTCACCGGCGAGCGCCCGTTCTCCGCCGAGCACTTCTCCGCCCAGGCGCGCCAGCACATCGAGGAGCCGCCGCCCGCCGCCTCCGAGGTCGATCACAGCCTCCCGCCGGCCGTCGACGAGGTCCTGTTCACGGGCCTGGCCAAGGACCCCGCCGCGCGGCCGGAGAGCGCCGGAGCATTCGTGGCGGCGCTCGAGGAGGCGCTCCGCGGCGGCTGGCCGAGCGGGGACGCGAGCGCACGGCTCGACGCGCGGCGCGGACGACCGCGGATCCCCGACCCGGCGGCGCCCGGCGCCTCGACCGCGGCCGCGCGCCGGCGCGAGCGCACGAGCGCCACGCGTCCGCCGACGAGCCGGAGCGCGGCCGAGACGGGCGCCGAGCGCGGACGGCACCGGGCCGTCGCCGTCGGCGCGATCGTGCTCGCGGTGGCGGTCGTCGCGGGGATCGCGCTGGCGACGATGCGGGGCGGCCATGCCACGGGGCACGCGGGAGCGCGGGTGGCGGACCGGGCGAGCAAAACGGTCACCACGCACCGGAAGCGAACCGTGACTGCGGCGCGCACCCGCACGACGCAGAGCCACGCGACGACGACACCGGTCTCCTCGACGACGACCGAGACGCAGACCGCCGTGAACCTCGAGGCGACCGGCCATCAGGACATCCTCGAGGGCAACTACGCGGGGGCGATCCCGGTCCTCGAACAGGCGGTCGCGGCCGCGCCCCACGACAGCCCGACGTACGCGTACGCGCTGTACGACCTCGGACACGCCGAGGTGCTGAACGGCGACCCGCAGGCCGCGATCCCGGTGCTGCGCCAGCGGCTGCAGATCAACAACCAGCGCGACGTCGTGCGCTCGCTCCTCGCCGTCGCGCTGCGCCAGACTGGACAGGGGCAGGCGGGGACCGGCTCGGGCGGCGCCTCGGCGGGCACGACGAACCCGTCGACGACCCCGGCGACCCCTGGAACCCCGGCCCGGCCGGGCTCGGGCGGCGCCGGCCTCACCGGGCCCGGGAGCGGCGGCAGGGTGCCTCACGCGAAGCAGCCGACGCCGCCTGAGGCCGGTCCGCCCGGCAGGGGCGCGCACGCGCGTGCGTGGCGGCGGTGGTGGCGCCACCACGACCGCCACCATCACGCCGACGGCTTCTCGCTGCTCGTCGCCGCGATCGGCTGAGCGCCGGGCGGGCGCGATCGGCTCGGTGGGCCACCCGCGATTCGTCTGAGGGCGGAGACCCGCCGGTCCCGACCGGACGCCGCGGCGCGCCGCTCCCGGGCGGGCGACACCCGAAGCGACACGCCACACGCGGCGACCTCCTGCGAGGTGAACCGCCCCGTTTCGTCGATGAGCAGAGGCAGGCGCCACCTTCAGCCGGGCGATCTGGCCGCTCGTGGACGCGGGGACCGCGCTCGGCGCCCCCTCGGTGGCCGAGACGCCGCTCGCGCCCGGGGTTCCCGGGATCGGCACGCCCGTCACGCGCGCGTGCAGCGTCCCGGGTGCCAGGGCGCTCGATCCCGCCGCCGGGCCGGGGAGGAATCGCGGCCTCCGGGGTCAGGCGAGGCGGAGCGCGTCACGCGCCGCCAGGCAGTCGAGCACCGCCTCCACGGCGTGCCGGCCGCTGTCGCGCTTGGCGCCGCCGGCGACACGCGCGAGCGCCTGTTCCGTCGTGTCGACCGTGAGCACGCCGAAGCCGCACGGCACACCGGTGTCGAGCGCAACGCGCAGGATGCCGTCGCTCGCCCCCCGGCACACGTGGTCGTAGTGGTCGGTCTCGCCGCGGATCACGGCCCCGAGGCAGACGATGCCGTCGAAGCGACCGGACTCGGCGGCGAGCTTGGCCACGTATGGAAGCTCGAACGCGCCCGGCACGTCGAACGACGGCGGCGCGTCGATGCCCGCCTCGGCGAGCCGCTCACGGGCGCCGCGCTCCAGGCGCGCGGCGAGATCCTCGTAGAAGCGGGCCACGCAGAGTGCGACCCGCCACGGCGCCGGCGCCGCCTCCTCAGTGGCCACCCGAGCCCTCGCGCCGCTCGCGATCGGTCTCGGCCTCACGCTCGATCATCTCCTCGTCGAGCGCGAGGCCCTGGTGGTGGAGCGTGTGGCCCATCTTCAGCGCCTTGGCGCGCATGTACGCCTCGTTGTGCGGGTTGGGCGCGTGCTCGATCGGCACCTGGTCGGTGACCGACAGCCCGTAGCCCGTCAACCCGGAGATCTTCTTCGGGTTGTTCGTGAGGATCCGCATCGAGGAGAGCCCGAGGTCGGCGAGGATCTGGGCGCCGATCCCGTAGTCGCGCAGGTCGACGGGCAGGCCGAGGCGGAGGTTCGCGTCGACTGTGTCAAGCCCCTCCTCCTGCTGGAGCTTGTACGCCTTGAGCTTGTTGAGCAGGCCGATGCCGCGGCCCTCCTGGCTCAGGTAGAGGAGCACGCCGGTTCCCTCGCGTTCGATCATCGCGAGCGCCGCCTCGAGCTGCTCGCCGCAGTCGCAGCGCAGCGAGTGGAAGACGTCGCCGGTGAGGCACTCGGAGTGGACGCGCACGAGCACGTCCTGCTTGCCGGCGACCTCGCCCTTGACGAGCGCCACGTGGTGCTTGTTGTCGACGAGCGAGCGGTAGCCGACGGCGGTGAAGTCCCCGAACGCGGTCGGCAGCGCGGTGTCGACGACCCGCTCGACGAGCTTGTCGTGCATGCGCCGGTAGGCGATCAGGTCGGCGATCGAGATCATCTTCAGGCCGTGCTTGAAGCAGTACACGGCGAGGTCCTCGCCGCGGGCCATCGACCCGTCCTCGTTCTGGATCTCGCAGATGACGCCGGCGGGGTTGAGGCCCGCGAGGCGCGCGAGGTCGACCGAGGCCTCGGTGTGGCCGGTGCGCTCCAGCACGCCGCCCGCCTTCGCCTTGAGGGGGCGCACATGCCCGGGCTTGACGATGTCGCCCGGGCCCTTCGTCGGGTCGATCGCGACCTGCATCGTGTGCGCCTGGTCGTGGACGCTGATGCCCGTCGTCACGCCCTCGCGCGCCTCGATCGTCACCGTGAACGGCGTCTCGTGGGCGCTCTCGTTCTTGAGCGTCATCAGCTCGAGGCCGAGCTCGTCGCAGCGCTCGGGCGTGAGCGCGAGGCAGATCCAGCCGCCCGCCTGCCGGGTCATGAAGTTGATCGCGTCGGGGGTGACGAACTGGGCGGCCATGACGAGATCGCCCTCGTTCTCGCGGTCCTCGTCGTCGACGACGACGACCATCCGGCCGGCGGCGATCTCCTCGAGCGCCTCCTCGACGCTCGACATCGCGACCTTCGTGGTACCCGTCACGCTGATCGCCTCCGCTCGGCGTCCGGCCCCGCTTGTAAGTCGGCGGCGTGAATCATCCGGCTATCGACCAGCCTCTCTACGTACTTGGCGAGCACATCGACCTCCAGGTTGACGACCGTGCCGACCTCGGCGACACCGAGGTTGGTGCGTGCGAGCGTCTCGGGGATGAGCGACACCGTCAGCGAGTCCGTCGCCAGCTCGGCGACGGTGAGCGAGATGCCGTCGATCGTGATCGAGCCCTTCTCGACGACGTAGCGCAGGATCTCCGGCGGCGCGCTGATCTCGACGCGGCGCGAGAAGCCGTCCTCGGCGATCGCCACGACTTCGCCGGTCGCGTCGACGTGGCCCTGCACGACATGGCCGCCGAGCCGGTCGGTCGCTCGCAGGGGAAGCTCGAGGTTGACCGGCGGCCCGCCGGCCCGCGCCTCGGCCAGGGAGCTGCGCCGCAGCGTCTCGTGCATGACGTCGGCGTCGAACACGCCCGTTTCGGCGTCGACCGAGGTCGCGGTCAGGCACACGCCGTTGACAGCGATCGAGTCGCCCTCGGAGAGCTCGGGCACGAGCCGGCTGGCCACCGTGAGCCGCACGCCGTCGGCCGAGCGCTCCGCGCCGACGATCTCCCCGAGATCCGCGATCAGGCCGGTGAACATGCGCCCTCCCGGGAGTTCACCATGTCCTGATCCTCGCGGTGACGAGCAGGTCCTCGCCGACCCGCTCGCAGTGCAGCGAGTGGGCGCGCATCGCGTCCGCGATCTGCTCGACCCCCTCGCCCTCGAGCGGATCGCGCGCCGTGCGCCCGCCGAGGATCAACGGGGCGAGGAACAGCCGCACCTCGTCGATCTCGCCGGCGTCGAGGAACGCTCCCGCGAGCCGGGGACCGCCCTCCAGCATCACCGAACCGACCTCCGCCGCCCCGAGCAGGTCGAGCGCCGCGACGACGCGGGCCGGCTCGTTCTCGCCGGGCGCGACGATCACCTCCGCCCCGTGCGCCTCCAGCGCGTCGGTCGCCGAGCGCGGCGCCGCCCGGGAGACGACGATCGTGAGCGGGACCGTGCGCGCGTCGCGGACGAGGCGGCCGTCGAGCGGCAACCGCCCGAGCGCGTCGAACACGACGCGCCGCGGCTGACGCGGGGGCTCTCCGGCGGCGTCGTCCCCGTCGAACCGGGCGGTGAGCTGCGGATCGTCGGCGAGCGCGGTGCCGATGCCGACCGCGACCGCGTCGCACTCCGAGCGCCAGCGGTGGGTGAGCGCCCGGCTCTCGGTGCCCGAGATCCACTTCGAATCCCCGGAGCGCGTGGCGACCTTGCCGTCGAGCGTCATCGCGGACTTGAACAGCACCCACGGCCTTCCCGTGCGCGCGCGCTTGCGGAACGGCTGGTTGAGCATGCGGGCGCGGACCGCGAGGTCCTCGGAGGCGAGCACGACCTCGACGCCCTCGTCGCGCAGGATGCCGAGACCGCGCCCGTTGGCATGGGCGGACGGGTCGTCGGAGGCGACGACGACCCGACCGATCCCGGCCTCGCGGATCGCGTCGGTGCACGGCGGCGTGCGGCCCCGGTGGCAGCACGGCTCGAGCGACACGTAGAGCGTCGCCTCACGCAGGTCGGCGTCGCCGGCGGCGGCGATCGCGGCGACCTCGGCGTGCGGGCCGCCGAGCATGCCGTGGAACCCCTCGCCGATGACCCCGTCGCGGTCGGCGATGACCGCCCCGACGAGCGGGTTGGGCGACACCCGCCCACGTCCCTGCTCGGCGATCTCGATCGCCCGCGCGAGGTGGCGGCGATCGGTGGCGGGATCGAGGTTCATCGCGAGCGGGCCTGGAATGGGTGCGTACTCGCGTGAGCGGTCACTCAGATGAGGATAGATGTCGCTCAGCACCGCTACCGTCCGCAGCGATGAAGCTGATCATCCAGATCCCGTGCTTCAACGAGCAGCGGCAGCTCGGCGCCACACTCGCCGACCTGCCGCGGGAGGTGGACGGCTTCGACTCGGTCGAGCGGCTCGTGATCGACGACGGCTCGACGGACGAGACGCTCCGGGTCGCCCGTGAGCACGGGGTCGAGCATCTCGTGCGTCTCACCGGGCACCGGGGTCTCGCCGCCGCCTTCCAGGCGGGACTCGACGCTGGGCTGAAGCTCGGCGCGGATGTGATCGTCAACACCGACGCCGACGGCCAGTACCGCGGCTCGGACATCCCCCGGCTCGTGGCGCCGATCCTCGCCGGCACCGCCGACATGGTCGTCGGCGACCGCCGGATCGAGTCCAACGAGCACTTCTCCCGCACGAAGCGGACCGCCTCCCGGCTCGGCTCATGGGTCGTGCGCCAGGCTTCGTCGACCGAGGTGGCCGACACGACGTCCGGCTTTCGGGCCTACAACCGCGAGGCGGCGCTCCAGGTCCACGTCGTCTCCAAGTTCACCTACACGCTGGAGACGATCATCCAGGCGGGCAAGCAGCTCGTTGCCGTGGAGACGATCCCGATCGACACGAACCCGCCGACCCGGCCCTCGCGGCTGTTCCCCTCGATCCCCGCCTACATCCGCCGCAACGGGCTGTCGATCTTCCGCGTCTACTCCCAGTACGAGCCCCTGCGCGTGTTCTGGAGCGCGGCTGCGGTCATGGGGCTGCTCGCGCTCGCGGTGTTCGTGCGCTTCCTCGTGTACTTCGCCGAGAGCCCCTCGACCGCCGGCCGCGGACACATCCAGTCGCTGATCGCCGGCGCGGTGCTGTTCAACGCGGCGATGCTGCTCGGGGCGATCGGGGTCATCGGCGACCTGCTCGCCGCGCAGCGCACGCTCTCCCAGCAGACGTTCGAGCGCGTGCGCCGCATCGAGCTGGAGCTCGGGATCGAGCCGTCCCACTACGAACCGGGGCGCGAGCCGGTCGAGCTGTGACCGACGAGCAGCGGCTCGCCCGCGCGGCGGGCCATCCCGTGGCGGGTGCGACCTCCCCCGCGGCCCGGATCCCGGTTCCCACCGGCAACACGTTCGACAAGTACGGCTCGGCGCACCCGGTCGTGCGGCGGCTCATGGCGGGCTTCGAGCGCGCCGCCGCCGAGCTGCTCGACCACGCCGCACCCCGCTCGCTGCTCGACGTGGGCTGCGGCGAGGGCGTGCTCACCGAGCGCTGGGCGGCGCGGGACCCGGGCTGCGAGACCGTCGGCGTCGACCTGCCCGATCCCGAGCTCGCCGCCCGGTGGGCGGAGCGTCCGCCGCGCGCGAACCTCCGCTTCGCGACGATGGAGGCCGAGGCGCTCGCGTTCGACGATGACGCGTTCGAGCTCGTCGCCGCCACCGAGGTGCTGGAGCATGTCGCCGACCCGTGGGCCGCGCTCGTCGAGATGGGCCGGGTGGCCGCGCGCTGGCTGCTCGTCTCGGTCCCGCGCGAGCCGCTCTGGCGGATGCTCAACCTCGGCCGCGGGGCCTACCTCGCCGAGCTCGGCAATACGCCGGGGCATCTGCACCACTGGACCCCGGCGTCGTTTCGACGGCTGCTCGCGGCGCACGGCGAGATCGTGTGCGCCCGCGCGCCACTGCCGTGGACGATGCTGCTCGTGCGGGTCGGCTGATGTCGGTCTCCGGTCCGCTCGCGCCCCCCGAGCCCCGCGGCGCGCCCGAGCCGTCGCTCGCCGCCGGAACCCGCGTGCTGAGCGTCGGGATCGCGAGCACCGGGATCTTCACCTTCGCCTACCTGGCGAGCGCGAGCCACGTGCTCACGCCGCGCGCCTACAGCCGGGTGTCGCTGTGCTGGGCGGTGATGTTCGTGATCCTGTCGGTGATCTACCGGCCGATCGAGCAACTGCTCTCCCGCACGATCGCCGAGCGCCGCGCGCAGGGGATCGCGGCCCACCCGCTGCGCGTCCCGGCCGTCCTGCAGGCGGGGTTTGCGGCCGCCTTCCTCGCCGCGGCGCTCGCCGCGCGAGGCCCGATCGAACGCGGGATGTTCGGTGGCTCCTCGGTCCTCTACCGGGTGCTCGTCGTGGGCGTGCTCGCCTACGCGGGCAGCTACTTCGCGCGCGGCTGGCTCGCCGGGCATCGGGCGTTCGCGCTCTATGGGGCGCTCGTCTTCCTGGAGTCCGTCAGTCGCTTCTGTCTCGCGCTCGCGGTCGTCGTCGGGCTCGGGGGCGGGCTGACGCTCGTCGCGCTCGGAATGGCGGTCGCGCCGTTCGTGTCGCTTGCGGTGATGCCGGCCGCGTGGGCCCTCGCGCGGCGTCCGACGGCCGACGCGGCGGCGGTCGCCACACGACCGGCCGACGCGGAGCCGGGCGGGGTCCGGTCGCTCACGCTGCGCCACGGCGGCGGCTTTGCGACGAGCGTCGTCGCGATCATGCTCTCCGAGCAGACGCTCATGAACGCCGGCGTGCTCGTCGCCGCCGCGAGCGTCGGCACGACCGACCTGAACGGCGGCCTCGTCGGGTTCGTCTTCAACGTGATGCTCATCGTCCGCGCCCCGCTGCAGCTCTTCCAAGCGATCCAGACCTCAATCCTCCCCCACCTCACGGGCCTCGAGACGCGGCGTGACGTCCGCGCGGTGCGGCGGGCGATCCGGGTCACGGTCGCGGCGACCGGCGGGTTCGGGCTCGCGGTGGCGCTCGGGCTGCTCGCGATCGGGCCGGCGGTCATGGGGGTGGTGCTCGGCCACAAGGGCTTTCACTACGGCCGGTTCGGGCTGGCGGCGGTCGGCCTCGGCATGGGACTGCACCTGATCGCGGGCACGTTCAACCAGGCGGCGCTCGCCCGCGGCCACGCCGGGCGCGCGGCCGTATGCTGGCTGGCCTGCGCGGCGGCGTTCCTCGGCTTCCAGATCGCGCCGGCCGTCGCCGGACGCGTGGCCCGCGTCGAGCTCGGCTATTGCGGCGCGACCGCTCTCCTCGCGCTCGCGCTGTGGGCGGTCTATCGCCTCGGGAGGCGGTCTCAGACGGCGCCCGCGGCCTCGGCGAGCGCAGCGTAGGTGGCCGCGGGGTCCGCCGACCCGAACACCGCGGAGCCGGCGACGAGCAGGTTCGCGCCCGCCCGCGCGACCCGCGGAGCGGTCTGCTCGTTGATCCCGCCGTCGACCTCGACGCCCACCTCGTCGGGCAGCATCCGCCGCAGCCGGTGGAGCTTGTCGATCGAGCCCTCGATGAAGCTCTGTCCGCCCCACCCCGGGTTGACGGACATGCAGAGCGCCACGTCGAGCGTCTCGGAGGCGACGTCGACGAGGGTCTCGACCGGCGTCGCCGGGCACAGCGCCGCGCCCGCGGTGCACCCCGCCTCCCGGATCGTCTGCAGCGCGTAGTGCACGTGCGGGGTGGCCTCGACATGCATCGTGATCGAGTCGGCGCCGGCGGAGGCGATGTCCGCGACGTGCCGCTCCGGCCGCTCGATCATCAGGTGCACGTCGACGATCCCTCCCGCGTCGTGCACCGTGTCGGCGATCGCCTGCACCGCGACCGCGCCGAACGTGATCGGCGGGACGAAGTGCCCGTCCATCACGTCGACGTGAATGACGCGCGCGCCCGCGTCGAGCACCTCCCGCACCTGGGAGCGCAGGCGCCCGAAGTCGGCCGACAGGATCGAGGGGGCGACGCGGCGCTCGGTGAGCGCGACCGGACGGTAGTCGTGAGGCGCCATGAACCTCCCGCAGGATATGCGGGGCGGTGCGGGCCGCGTCCGGCTCGGCTCAGACGGCGACGAGCATCGAGGCCCGGCAGTGGTTGCACTCCACGACCGCCGTGCTCGACATCCGCACGATCGTCGAGTGCTCCCCGCAGTTCGGGCACACGGACACGAGCTCGTAGCGCTGCAGGCAGTACACGCAGCGGTAGCGGCCCGGGACGGTCGTCGGCCGCAGCCACGGCTCGTGGCAGTGGGGGCACTCCGGACCGAGGTTGACCGGGGACTCGCTCATGTGGAGATCCTCAGCCTACTTCCCGCGTGCGCCGTCGCCGATGCGCCGCTCGCCGCACACCGCGCGTCAGCGGCGTACGAGGCGCGCGACGAAGAACCCGTCCGTGCCGTCGCGATGCGGGAGCAGGCGCACGAACGGCCCGACATCACGCGCGCCCCCGATCGGGCTGACGTCGAAGCCGGGCTCGCCGTCAAGGAACCGCTCGATCACTCCCTCGGACTCCATCCTCGAGATCGTGCACACCGAGTAGACGAGCGTCCCCTCGGGAGCGAGCAGCGCCGCGCCGGCGCGCAGGAGCCGCAACTGCAGGTCGGGCAGGGCCGCAAGGCGCTCGGGCGTCACGCGCCAGCGGATGTCCGGTCGCGACTGGAGCGTGCCGAGGCCGCTGCACGGCGGGTCGACGAGCACCCGGTCGAAGCGCTCGTCCGTGTCGAGCGCGGCGGCGTCGGCGACGCGCACCTCCGCGCAGCGGACCCGCAGGCGGGCGAGCGTCCGCTCGAGCGCGGCGGCACGGCCGGGATGGCGCTCGACCGCGAGGACTCGCCCCTCGTCCGCCATGAGCGCCGCCAGCTGACCGGTCTTCGCGCCCGGCGCGGCGCAGAGGTCGAGCACCCGCTCCCCCGGCCGGGGGCCCAGCGCCCGCGCCGGGGTCATCGAGCCGCGCGACTGGCCCATGACCGCGCCCGCACGCCACAGCTCCGAGCCCTCGATGTCGAACGGCCCCTCGAGCACGAGGCCCTCGGCGATTCCCGGGGCGGGATGACTGGCGACCGGCAGCGCAGCCGCGACCGTCGGCGGATCGCTCACCAGCGTGTTGACGCGGACCGCCGACTCGGGCGGGCGGTTGACGGCCTCAAGCAGCGCCCGCGCCTCTTCGGTCCCGAGCTCTGCGAACCACAGCTCGGCGAGCCAACGCGGCACCGAGCGCAGGACGGCGGCGTGGCCGGGGGTCGCGTCGTCGAGCGCGTCGAGGATCGTACGGCCCTCCCGCGCAGCCCGGCGCAGGACGGCGTTGGCGAGCCCGGCGCCGCCGGGAGAGTCGCGCTTGGCGAGCTCGACCGTCTCGTTGACGGCGGCGTGGTCGGCGATCCCGTCGAGCAGCAGAAGCTGGGCGAGCCCGAGCCGGAGCGCCGCGAGCGTCGGGGCGTCGAGGCGCCGCAGCGGCCGGCTCGACAGCCTCTCGATCACGTGGTCGAGCGTCGCCCGCCGCTGCACGGTCGTATACGCGAGCGCGGTGGCGAGCGCCCGGTCGCGCGGGTCAAGGCGGGCGGCCGCGGCGGCGAGCGCGCGGTCGGCGTAGGCGCCCTGCTCGAACACCCGCCGTACGACCGTGAGCGCGCAGACGCGCGCCGGCGAAACCTCGGTCACCTCGGTGCGTGGCCGCGCGCCCAGGCGGCGGCGTCCATCCGCCGTCCGCCCGCGGGCTGGACCTCGCCGAGCTCGAGCGCCGAGGGTCCTGCGCACCCGAGCACGGGCGGCGTCCGCGTGAGATCGAGTTCCCCCGCCGCCGGGTCGCCGGGCCCGCCGGGGCGTGCCCGGGCGTCCCACACGCCGAGGCGAGCGCCGTCGGGCAGCGTGAGCGCCGCCCCGATGTGGGGGTTGAGCGCGCGGATCCGACGCTCGAGCACGCCGGCGGGCTCCGCGCTCGGGTGCAGCAGCCGGTCCCCGGCGGTGATCTTCTCGGCGTACGTCGCGCCCTCGTCGGGCTGCTCCTCGAAGCGGAGCCCGTCCGGGCCGGCGTCGAGCGCCTCGATCAGCAGCCTCGCGCCGAGCTCCTGCAGCCGCTCCGACAGCGTGCCGTACGTGTCGCCCGGCTCGATCGGCTCCTCGCCGCGGAGCGCGACCGGGCCGGTGTCGAGGCCCGCGGTGAGGCGCATGATGGACACGCCGGTGCGCGCGTCGCCGGCCATGATCGCGCGCTCGATCGGCGCCGCCCCGCGCCAGCGCGGCAGCAGCGAGGGATGGACGTTGAGCACCTCGTGGTCTGAGAGCAGCGGCTCCTTGATGAGCGCGCCGAACGCGCACACGACGAGCACGTCGGGGGAGGCGGCGGCGATCCGCTCGCGCGCGGGCGGTTCGTTGACCGACGGGGGCTGGGCGAGCTCGAGGTCGAGCTCCCGGGCCGCGTCGGCGACCGGCGGGGCGGCGAGCCGGCGGCCGCGGCCGCGCGGCCGGTCGGGGCGGGTGATGACGAGCCGTGGACGATGCGGGGTCGCCGCGAGCGCGCGCAGCACCGCGGCAGCGAACGGCGAGGTGCCGAGGTAGACGGTGCGCACCGGCCGAAACGAGCCCCGACCGCCCTCAGGCGTCGCCGAGAGCGGCGCGGAGGGCCTTCATCGCCTCCTTGCGCTCCGAGCGCCCGATCCGGTCGAGCACGAGCACGCCGTCGAGGTGGTCCATCTCGTGCTGGATGACCCGCGCCTCGAGCCCCGCGGCCTCGACGAGCACCGGCTCGCCGTGCACGCCCCGGGCGCGGACGCGCACGTGCACGGCGCGTTCGACCGGGACGTGGACGCCCGGCAGCGAGAGGCATCCCTCCTCGAGGCTCTCGGCCTCGCGGCCGGCCCATTCGAGCTCGGGGTTGACGAGCGCGGCGACCGGCGACTGCGGGTGCACGCGGTAGACGAGCACGCGGTGCAGCACGCCGAGCTGCGTGGCGGCGAGGCCGACGCCGAGCGCGTCGTGCATGAGCTCCCCCATGCGCTCGACCTCCCGCACGAGGTCCTCGTCGAAGCGCTCGACCGGGCGAGCGCGCGTCCGCAGGACGGGGTCCCCCCACTTGCGCACGTGGGCGAGCGCACGGTCGCGCCGCGCCCGGGTCTCCGGGTCGAGCTCGGGCGGCTCGTCCTCCTCGGGCTCGACCTCGACCGCGTCGAGCTCCGCCTCGGTGGCGTGTTCGGTCATCCCCTCGAAGTCTACGGAGGCGGGTCGGCCGGTGATCGACGCTCCCGCAGGCCGGCCCGCCGGGTGAACGCAGGCAGGCTACTGGGGGTCGACGTCGACGCTCACGCTCACCCCGGCCCGGGCGGCCGCCGGGCCGACCGCGTCGACGGCCGCGCCGACCGCGTCGATCGCCGGTCGCCGCTCACGGGCCTTGACGACGATCTGCGTACGGTGGCGCCCGCGCAGGCGAAACAGCGGCGCGGGCCCCAGGAGGAGCGCCTCGCCGTGCACGAGCCGGGCGTGGATCGCCTCCGCCGCCTCGCGCGCGGGCGCCTCGGACTCGGCCGCGCAGACGACGCGGATGAGCGACGCATACGGCGGGTAGGCGAGCGCCCGCCGGCGGATGAGCTCGTCGGCGATGAACCCGTCGGCGTCGTGCTCGGCGGCGAAGCGCAGCGGCCGCGCGTCGGGCGCGAGCGTCTGCACGAGCACCCGGCTCGCCCCCGCACCCGGGCGCCCGTCCCCACCCGGGCGGCCGATCCGCCCCGCGAGCTGGGTGACGAGCGAGAACGTGCGCTCCTCGGCGCGGAAGTCGGGGAAGCGGAGCGTCTGGTCGGCGTCGAGCACGACCCCGAGCGAGACGTCGGGGAAGTCGTGGCCCTTGGCGACCATCTGCGTCCCGACAAGCAGGCCGGCCGGTGCCCGCTCGAACGCCTGCAGCGTGCGGGCGCGGACCTCGAGGCCCGTTGCGCCCGCGTCGAGGCGGAACACGGGGAAGCCTGCGGAGCCGAGCGCCTCCCGCAGCTCGTGCTCGATGCGCTCGGTGCCCGCGCCGTGGCGCGCCACCGACACCGACGCGCATTCCGGGCAGCGCCCGGGGACCGGCTCACGGTGCCCGCAGTGGTGGCAGGCGACGTGGCCGCGCAGCGCGCCGGACGACCGCGCGGCGTGCAGGACGAGCGCGAGCTCGCAGTTCGGGCACAGCCACACGTGCCCGCAGGAGCGACAGGAGAGGAAGTTCGACCAGCCGCGCCGGTTGAGCAGCAGGATCGCCTTGCCGCCGCCGTGGCGCAGGTCGGCGAGCGCCATCCGGGTCTCGGGGTGCAGCGGCTGGTGGGACCCGCGCATGTCGAGCACCTCGACCGGCGGCATCGCGCGCCCGTCGACCCGGTGGGGCAGCGACAGCCGGCGCATCTCGGTGACGGTCTCCGGCCGCGGCGTGGCCGAGCCGAACACGAGCAGCGCGTCATGCTCGCGGGCCCGCCGGCGAGCGACGCCGCGGGCGTCGTAGCGGGGGTCGCCCTCGTGCTTGTAGGAGCTCTCGTGCTCCTCGTCGACGACGATCAGCCCGATGTCCTCGAGCGGCGCGAGCACCGCGGAGCGCGGCCCGACGCACACCCGCGCCTCGCCGCAGCGCAGGCGCATCCACTCGTCGTGGCGCTCGCCGGCGGACAGCGCCGAGTGCAGGACCGCGACGACGTCCCCGAAGCGCGCCTGGAAGCGGCCGAGCGCCTGGGGCGTGAGCGCGATCTCGGGCACGAGCACGATCGCCGTCCGACCCAGGTCGAGCGCCGCCTGCACGGCGGCGAGGTAGACCTCGGTCTTGCCCGAGCCCGTCACCCCCTGCAGCAGGAACTCCTCGCGCCGACGGGCGGCCGGCGCGTGGAGGACGGCGAGGAGCGCGTCGGCGGCGGCGCGCTGATCCGGGGTGAGCGGCGGCGCGAGCGCGTCGGCGCGCCCGACGACGAGATTCGCCGGGCGGCGGGGCACGATCCGCGGCGCGATCTGGACGAGACCGCGGCGCTCGAGCCGGCGCAGCGCCTCGGTCCCGAGCTCCGCGGCGGTCGCGGTCCCGCCCCGCGCGGCGAGCTGTTGCAGCAGCGCCCGTTGGGCGTCGGTGAGCGCCCGCCCTCCGGCGCGCTGGGCATCGAAACCACGGCTGGGGTGGTTGAGATGCCCAGCGCCCCCCGGATCCCCGAGCACGGCGGCGCCGTCGGCGGTGAGCGTCGCGACGAGCGCGCGCTTCGCGCCCCGGCCGTCGGCGGCGCCCGGCGGGAGCATGAGCGCGAGCGCCCGCGCGGTCGTCGAGCAGTACTCGCGCGCCATCCACCGCGCGAGCGCGACGAGCTCGGGCGTGAGCCCCGCGTTGAGCACGCGCTCGGGGGTCGCGAGCCGCTCCGGGGCGAGCTCGGAGCCCGCGGCGAGCTCGACGACCACGCCCGGGACCTTCCGCCCGGAGAACGGCACCCGGAGCAGCGCACCGACCGCGACCTCGGCGGCCATCGCCTCCGGCACCGCGTAGTCGAACGGGCCGCGCACCGCCCGGGTGCGCGTGAGCGGCTGCACGCGGGCGATCATGGCCGGCGCGGGCTCACGACCACCATCGGCGACCTCAGGCGGTCGCCCGACGCCGGGACCGGCGCTCGCCGCCGGTAGCGCGGTCGCCGGCCCCGCCCTGCGCCTGCTCGCCGCGCTCGACGAAGTCGATGATCGCCGGCACCCCCTCCAGGCGGTAGCGCTCGCGCAGCCGGTTCTCCAGGAAGTAGGCGTAGTCGCGGGTGACCCGGGCCCGCGAGTTGACCTGGATCGAGAAGCGCGGCGGACGCTCGGCGGTCTGAGTCATGAAGATGAGACGCAGCCGGTGGCCGGAGCGCGCCCCCTTGCCGCCGTTGCCGACCGGCGGCTGGCGGACCGCGACCGCCTCGGACAGGAAGCGGTTGAGCTGCGCGGTGGGGATCCGGGCGCGCGCCCGGTCGGCGAGCGCGACCGCCTCCACGAGCAGCCGCTCCACATGCCGGCCGGTCCTCGCCGACGCGGTGAGCACGCGGGGACGGAGGCGAAGCTTCCGCAGCACCCGGGCGCGCTCGTAGTCGAGGTCGACGCCTTGAGCGATGTCCCACTTGTTGAGCACCAGCGCGGTCGCGCACCCGGAGCGCATCGCGAGCTCGGCGATCCGCAGATCCTGGGTGGTGACGCCGGCGGTCGCGTCGCAGACGACGAGCGCGACGTCGGCGCGCTGCGCGGCCCGCTCGGAGCGGAGCGCCGTGTAGTACTCCACCGAGTCTCCCACCTTCGCCTGGCGGCGGATGCCGGCCGTGTCGACGAGCACGATCCTTCGCTCGCCGAACTCGATCGGCTCATCGATCGCGTCGCGCGTCGTGCCCGCGACCTCGGACACGATCACCCGCTCGGAGCCCGCGAAGCGGTTGAGCAGCGAGGACTTGCCGACGTTCGGCCGCCCGATGAGCGCGAGCCGGATCGCGTCGTCGTCGCGGTCCTCCTCGTCAGCGAAGAGGTCCCCAGCCTCTCCGAGCGCGACGATCCGGTCGAGGAGATCGCCGGTGCCGAGCCCCTGGGCCGCCGACACCGCGATCGGATCGCCGACCCCGAGCGCGTAGAACTCGGCGGCGAGCGGGAGGTCCTTCGCCGAGTCGATCTTGTTCGCGGCGACGAGCACCGGGAGCGCGCCCCGGCGGAGCATCTCGGCGAGCTCGGCGTCGCCGGGCCGCAGGCCGGCGCGGGCGTCGACGACGAGCACCGCCGCGTCCGCCTCGGCGAGCGCGGCCCGCGCCTGCGCCTGGATCTGGGCGGCCATCGCGTCCTCGTCCTCGAGGTCGACGCCGCCGGTGTCGATGAGCGTGAGCGGCCGGCCGTTCCACTCGGTGCGCAGCTCCTTGCGGTCGCGCGTGATGCCGGCGCGCTCGTGCACGACCGCCTCCCGCGACTCGCTGAGGCGGTTGACCAGCGAGGACTTCCCGACGTTCGGATATCCGACGATCGCGACCTTCATGGCGCCCTCAGTATGCCCGCGCGTGCGCCGGACTCAGGCGCGGACCGCGTCGACGAGCGCGGCCACGCGGCCGACGACCTCGTCGAGCGACAGGCCGGTCGTGTCGAGCGTCACCGCATCGGGGGCGGCGCGCAGCGGCGAGTGCTCACGCGTCGTGTCGCGCCCGTCGCGCTCGGCGATCTGGGCGAGCACGTCGGCGACCGGCAGCCCGAGCTCAGCGGCGCGCCGCTCGGCGCGCACCTCCGGGGAGGCGGTGAGGTACACCTTCACCTCGGCCTGCGGCCAGACGACCGTGCCGATGTCGCGGCCCTCGGCGACCCACTCGCCTCCTGAGCCGAGCAGCGCCCGCTGCTGCTCCACCATCGCCGCCCGCACCTCGGGCACGGCGGCGACCGCCGAGGCGCCCTCGGAGACCGCGGGATCGCGGATGAGCCCCGTCACCTCCTCCCCGTCGAGCAGCACCCCGCCGCCAGGTAGTAATTCTATCGAAATAGTCCTGGCGACGTCGGCGGCTGCCTCGGGATTGATGCCCCGCCGCTGCGCCGCCAGCGCCACCGCCCGGTACATCGCGCCGGAGTCGAGGTAGACGCCCCCGATCCGCCCGGCCACGGCACGGGCGACCGTTGACTTCCCGGCGCCCGCCGGCCCGTCGATCGCGACCACCGTCATCCGACCGCCTCCACGACCGCGCCCGTCGCCGGCCACAGCGAGAAGAACGCCGGGCACGTCTTGGCAACGACGCCCGGGTCCTCCAGCTCGACCGGCACGCGCGCGCCGATCAGCGAGAACGCCATCGCGATTCGGTGGTCGTCGAACGTCGGCAGCCGCGCCGGACGCGGTGGGCCGGGATGGACGCGGAGCCAGTCGCGCCCCTCCTCGATGTCGATCCCGAGCGCGCGCAGGTTCCGCGCGGTGGCGTCGACGCGGTCGGACTCCTTGACGCGGGCGTGGCCGATGCCCGTGATCGTCGTCGGCCCGTCGGCGAACACGGCAGCGCAGGCGAGCGTCATGAACACGTCCGAGCTGGCGTTCATGTCGGCCTCGATACCGCGCAGCCGCGCCGGCCCGGTGAGGGTCAGCGGCGCGCGGCCGGCCACCGCGCAGCCCATCGCCTGCAGATGGGAGACGAGCTCGATGTCGCCCTGGCCGGTCGCGTCGAGATCGAGACCCGGGAGCGTCACGGTCGTGCCGGTGAGGGCGGCGCTCGCCAGAAAATACGACGCGGTCGAGACATCGGGCTCGACCGTGTAGCGGCCGGGGGTCCGGTAGCCGCCGGCGGCGATCCGCAGCGCACCGGGCTCGCGCTCGACCGAGGCCCCGAATGCCCGCATCGCGTCGAGCGTGAGCTCGAGGTACGGCGCGCTCACGAGCGAGCCGAAGCGGAGCGTCGTCGCCTCCCGGGCGAGCGGCGCGGCGATCGCCAGCCCGGACAGGAACTGGCTGGAGACCGACGCGTCGACGGCGACGACGCCCCCCGCGAGGCCGCCGGCGACGAGCGTGAGGGGCAGCGCGTCGCCGTCGATCGCCGCCCCCTGGGCGCGGAGCGCGGCGAGCAGGGGGCCGAGCGGGCGGCGGCGCAGCTGCGGGTGCCCGTCGACCGCGAACCGGCCCTCGCCGGCGGCGAGCACCGGCACCAGGAACCGCCCAACGGTGCCGGCCATGCCGCAGTCGACCACCACCGCCTCCCCGGCCGGCGCCCGCGGCGGCCCGCCGAGCCCGTCGACGACGACGGCCTGCCCACTCGCGTCCCGGACGCGGTGCACGCCGGCGCCGAGCGCGCGCAGCGCCGCCATCATCACCTCGGTGTCGTCGGCGAGCAGCGGCGCGACGAGGCGCGTCGAGCCCGCGGCGATGCCCGCCAGGAGCAGCGCGCGGTTCGTGAGCGACTTTGACCCGGGGACGCGCACCGACCAGCGCGCGGGCGGCGCCCCCGGGGCGACGCGCACGACGGCCGGCCTCCGGCCCGCCCGAACCGCGCCCGAGGCCGCGTTCACGGCCCCGCCACCGGGAATCCGAGTCCCCCGATCAGCGCCGCGGCGCGCTCGGCGGAACCGCGACCGGCGATCCAGAGCGCGATGACGCCTTCGCTCATGTCGGGGGCCGGCGAGAGCGCCATGTCGGCGATGTTGACCCCCGCGCGCCCCAGCTCAAGCGCGATGCGCGCGACGACGCCCGGCTGGTTGGGAACCGAGGCGCGCAGCTGGAAGACGTCCTCGCCCGCGAGATGCGACTCGAGCAGCGTTCGCCGGTCCTCGGCGGCGGCGTCGTTCCAGTCGGTGATCGCCTCCGGATCGCCGTCGGCGAGCGCCCCCCGCACCGCCTGCAGGCGCTCGAGCGTGCCGTCGAGCTCGCGCAGGAGCGCGTCGCGGTTGGCGAGATAGATGTCGGTCCAGATCGCACTCGGCGCGCCCGCCACGCGCGTCGCGTCGCGGAAGCTCGGACCGGTCGCCGGCAGCCGCTCCCCGCCGGCGCGCAGCGTCGCCGCCGCCTGGGCGACGAGCACGTTCGCAAGCACGTGCGGCAGGTGCGAGACGGCGGCGAGCACCCGGTCGTGGGTGTCGGCGTCGATCGCCGCGGGCTGCGCGCCGATGCCGCGCAGCAGGCGGTGGAGGCGCTCGTAGAGCACGCCGGAGGTCGCCTCCCGCGGGGTGAGGTACCAGGTGGCGGCATCGAACAGGTCCGCGCGCGCGTGCGCGACGCCGGCCGTCTCCGCGCCCGCGAGCGGGTGGCCGCCGACGAACCGCGGATCCGCGAACGCCTCGACGACCGCGCGCTTGGTCGAGCCGACGTCGGTGACGACGCACTCGGGACCGGCGGCGGCGAGCGCCTCGGCGACGAGCCCCGGCAGGCGCGCGACCGGCGCCGCGCAGAAGACGGCGTCGGCGCCGGCGACCGCCGCGGCGACCGAGCCGGCCGCGCGCCCGAGAGCGCCGCGCCTCACGGCGGCGGAGAGCGCCGGCTTCGCCGGGTCCCAGCCGGCGACCTCCGCGGCGAGCCGCTCGCGCGCGGCGAGCGCGATCGAACCCCCGATCAGCCCGACGCCGAGCACCGCGATCCGCACCGCGTTCGTCCCGACCGCTTACGAGCGCTCGCGCCGCGCGCGGACGGCCTGAGCGAGGCCGTCGAGCACCTCGACCGTCTGCTCCCAGCCGATGCAGCCGTCGGTGATCGACTGGCCGTAGACGAGCGGCCGGTCGGGGTTCGCGGGATCGTGGTCCTGGCGGCCCTCGACGAGGAACGACTCGATCATCACGCCCACGATCCGGCCGTCGCCCGTCGCGATCTGGTCGCCGACCTCGCGCGCGACATCGGGCTGGCGCTCAGGGCGCTTACCGGAGTTGTCGTGGGAGAGGTCGATCATCACCCGCTCCGGCAGCCCGACGGCGCGCAGCCGCTCGCACGCGGAGCGGACCGAGGCGGCGTCGTAGTTCGGCGCGCTCCGGCCGCCGCGCAGGATGAGGTGGCAGTCGGCGTTGCCCGTCGTGTAGAGGATCGCCGGCGTGCCCTCGTCGTCGATGCCGGCGAACGCGTGCCCGACGCCGGCGGCGCGAACGGCGTCGACCGCGACCTGCACGTCCCCGTCGGTGCGGTTCTTGAAGCCGACGGGCATCGACAGGCCCGAGCCGAGCTGGCGGTGGATCTGGCTCTCGACGGTGCGCGCCCCGATCGCGCCCCAGCAGACGGCGTCGGAGATGTACTGCGGGGTGATCGGGTCGAGGAACTCACAGCCGACCGGCAGGCCGACTCCGAGCACCTGAACGAGCAGCCGCCGCGCCATCCGCAGTCCGGTGTTCACGTCGCTCGAGCCGTCGAGGTGGGGGTCGTTGATCAGCCCCTTCCAGCCGATCGTCGTGCGTGGCTTCTCGAAGTAGACGCGCATCGCGATGCACAGATCCTCGTCGTACTCCGCCGCCTCCTCGGACAGGCGCTCCGCGTACTCGCGCGTCGCGTCGACATCGTGCACGCTGCACGGGCCGACGACGACGAGGAGCCGGTCGTCCTCACCGCGCAGCACGCCCTGGACGTCGGCGCGGCCGCGCAGCAGCACCTCGGCGTGCACGTCGGAGAGCGGGATCTCCTCCATCAGCTCGCGGGGAGCGGACAGCGGCACGCTGCGCTGGATGCGCCGGTCGCGGATGCGGCCGCTGCGCGTCGAGGGGTCGGCCATCACAGTCCTTCGGACAGGTGAGTCCAGATTCGGATCTGTCATCAGTACCCCGTGGTCATCGAGTGGTTCCTCTTCGCCGGTCTGCGCCGTGGCGCCCATCGTGTGCATCTCGGTGCGTCCTTTCTTACTACGCCGGAAGGTCGGTCCGCCCGAGCCACCCCTTCGGGTGGGGGGCCGCGGGCGGGGCGGGTCCGCGCGGGACCCGCACTCAGCGGGTGTCGGCGCCCGACCTCCGGATCTGCCGCGCTCCTGGCGGCGCGAGGGAGTGGGCCGAGCGCCTAGCTCAATCGCCAGGCGTAGAAGCGCGCGTAGCAGCACCACCCGAAGGAGGCGTCGTGACCGACGGCGGTGGGGGTGCGAACGCTCATGCGCACGCGTAGTTCTACCAGACGGTGCCCGGAGGCCCGGCGACGACGGTCGTCGATCGCCGGCGGGCGTGGGGCCGCGGTGGCGGACCTGGGCGGCCGAACCGGCTCAGGAGCTCGGCACGGTCACCGAGACCGTCCGCGCACACTTCGCCGCGAGCGGAGCCGGGACGTTGTAGGGACGCAGCACCCAGCCGTTCAGGCCCGTCTCGGTGAACAGCACCATGCGCACGTGGTGGCTGAGGAGCCACGGCGGGTTAAACATCACGTGATCGCCGTTGACGCCCATCGACCATGCGAGCTGGGTCTGGTAGCCGTTGAGCGCGGCGGGCGGCCCGCAGGCGAGGATCGCCCTGGGGCCGCCGGCCTTCGCGATCGCCTCCGACATGTGGCGCTTGACGACGCCGAAGTTGCGGACGGCCGGGACCATGTCGCGGACGCGGCGCTGGCGCAGGTGCAGGAAGAAGCCGACCCCGGCGATCAGGCCGAGCGCGAGCACCGGGCCGAGCAGGCCGGCCGTCCACCGCCAGGCACGCGCCGAGCCGGCGAGCGCCGGCGACGGGCCGGCGAGCGCCTGGGCGATCCCGTACCCGGCGACGACGATCATGACCGCCGCCGGCTCGATCATGTAGCGCGCCACCGCCGAGAAGCCGTGGTAGGCGAACGCCATCTCGACGACCAGCCAGAGCGCCGTCGCCGCGGTGAGGACGAGCACGTGCCGGTCGCGGCGCACGAGTCCGACGAGGATCCCGAGCGCCGCCGCCGCCTGCATCGGCCACTCGTAGTACGTCAGCCAGCGGCGGAGCACCGGGAGCACCGGCTCGCCCTTGATCGCGACCGCCTTGCCCTGGTCGAGCTTGCTCGCCTGGAAGATGCTCTTGGCCGCAACCGCCGTCGGCAGGTACCACGCGATCAGCGTCATGACCCACCCGCCGAGCACGAGCACGCGGCTGCCCGGCACCCGGCGCAGCAGGTAGATGCCGTACAGGAACAGGAACGGCCACGCCTCCGGCCGGTTGAGCCCCGCGCAGAACAAGAGCACGTAGGCCAGGCGCGGGCGGCGCGAGAGGTGCGCGTCGACCGCCGCGAGCACGATCGCCGCGCACATCGGGTCGGAGTCGGCGATGAACGTCAACCGCCACAGGCTCTGCGGGGGACTGAGGTGCAGGGGCAGGCCGTACCCCTGCATGCCGAGCACCCCGACCGCGGCGAACAGCGCACCGATCCAGGCGGCCGCTCTCAGCCGCCGCCCGGCGATCGACCCGCGGTCGGCGAGCATCAGCCGGTAGACGATCCGCCCGGCGAACGGCGCCATCGCGAGCGTGCCGGCCACCATCGCGATCGACTCGAGGCGCGGCGGCGTGGCGCCGCCGAACAGCGACATCGGCAGCGTGAAGACGATCATCAGCGGTTTCCACGACGGCGCCGAGTTGAGGTTGAGGTTCCCGTAGAGGAGCTGGTGGCCCCAGATCAGCCAGCCGTAGGCGTCGAACGACGGCGTCATCCCGGTGACGAGCACGAGCGCGACCGCCCCGCCGATCACGGCGGCGGCAACGAGCAGCCACACCCACCAGCGCCACAGCGGCCGCGCTGCCGCCTCCAGCCCGGGGCGGCCGCGCCCGGCGACGGCGGCGGCCAGTCGTGGGCCCTCCGCGATGACGCCCGGGCCTGCGCCCGATTGCGGGGCGCTAGAGGAGCTCACCCATCGCTCCGAGGAAGCGCCGGTTGTCGGACTCGGTCCCGATCGTCACCCGGAGCGCCCCCGGCCGTCCGAGGGAGGAGCCGGCGCGCACGAGCACCCCCCGCTCGCGCAGCCCGCTCACGACGTCGGGCTCGACGTCGGCGTCCGGCAGGCGCGCCCAGACGAAGTTCGCGTCGGACTCCGCGACCCAGCAGCCGAGCGCACGCAGCCCGTCGGTGAGCTCGAGACGGGCGGCGACCGTGTGCGCGACCCGGCGCTCGACCTCGTCCTGATGGCCGAGCGCCTGCACGGCGGCGGCCTGGGCGGGGGCGTTGAGGTAGAACGGCTGTCGCACCTGGTCGATCGCCTGGCGCAAATCCTCTGACCCGCACAGGCCATAGCCGACGCGCATGCCGGCGAGGCCGTAGGCCTTGGAGAACGTGCGCAGCAGCATGAGGTTCGGATGACGGCGCAGCAGCTCGACCGATGCGTACGGGTCACCGAGCGCGAGCGCGAACTCGCAGTACGCCTCGTCGAGGATGACCGCGCAGTACGGGGGGACACGCCCCAGGAACGCGTCGATCGCGTCGAGGCCGAGTGACGTCGAGGTCGGGTTGTTCGGGTTGCAGACGAGCACGAGGCGGGTGGCGACAGTGATCTCGGCGGCCATCGCGTCGAGGTCGTGGCGGTCCTCCGCGTCGAGCGGGACCTCGAGGGCGCGCGCGCCGGAGGCCGCCGCCAGGTGCGGGTAGACCGAGAACGACGGCCAGCCGTAGACGACCTCGGCGCCCGGCTCAAGCAGCGCCTCGCCGGCGCAGAGCAGGATGTCGCAGGAGCCGTTCCCGAGCACGATCCGGTTCAGCGGGATGCCGTACCGGGAGGCGAGCGCCTCGCGCAGCGGCCGGTAGGCGGGATCCGGATAGCGATTGACGCCGGCGAGCGCGCGATGCGCGGCGGCGATCGCATCCGGGTGCGGCTCGAAGCACGACTCGTTGGAGGCGAGCATCGCCACGTCCTCGCCGAGGTCGTAGCCGGCCGCCAGCGGGTAGGCGGGGATGCGGCGGATGCGCTCTCCGAACTCGATCGGCATATGCGGCGATCAGGTTATTGGGCGGTCTATTGGGCTGAGGTGAGATCTTGGCGCAGCGACTGCGCGGCCCCCAGGTACACGTGCTGGGGGTCGTGACCGGGCTCGGCGTAGTAGTGGGCGAGGACGCGGATGACCGACGGGAGCGCACCGGGGACGGGGATCTCCCGCGCGCACAGCAGCGGCACCCGGTCGAAGCCGAGGCGCCGCGCCGCCACCGCCGGGAACTCCGCATCGAGGTCCGGGGTGAGCGTGAAGATGCAGCTCACGAACGCCTCGACCGCAAGCGCGTTGCGGCTCATCAGCTCGCGGATGAGCACGTCGGTGGCGTCGAGGATCGCGTCCTTGTCGTTGGCCGCCACGCTATTGGCGCCTCGGAGCGCGAACAGACGCATACGGCCGCGGATGGTAGTGGGAGGCCCCTCCGGCTTGAGCTGGGCCCCCACGGTAGTGGGAGGCCCCTCCGGCTTGAGCTGGGCCCCCACGGCTTGAGCTGCGCCCCTGCTTGAGCTGCCAGACGGTCGCGCACCCCTCGGGAAGCTCGTTGGAGACCAGGCCACGCAGCTCCCGGTCGACCGCCGCCCGCCGCGCCCCGCAGCCGCCGAGCAGCCATTCGGCGCCGGTGCCGCGCACGAACCGCCGGGCGGCGGCGGGCGCCATCTCCCCCTGCAGGAGCGTCTCCATCGTGCGCTTGCGCACGTCGCAGCGCGGCTCGGACCACAGGCAGTCCCCGATGTACGTGCGGTGGCCGGTGACGCCGGGGACGACCTGGCCGAGCCGGAACGCCGCGAGCACGCCCCCGCGCGGACCGACGACGGTGAGATGGCGAAGCGCACGGCTCTCCGACGGCGTGACGAAGTTCCCGCTCGTCGGGGACGGTCGCAGGAACGTGTGCGCGTAGCCCATGCAGTACGCGGTCGCCGGCACGGTGAGGAGCGCGATCCCGAGGACGGCGAGCGCGCGTCCGTGACGGAGCCGGTCAAGCCTCGCGCGGTGGACGCCGCGCACCGCGAGCACCGCCATCGGCAGCGGCAGCCCGCCGACCGCGTGCAGCGGCGTCGCGCCGAGCGCGGACTGCGAGAACACCCAGATGACGACCGCGGCCGGCACCCAGGCGCGAAGCAGGAGCTCGAGCGTGTCGCGCGGACGGCCGCGGTAGCCGAGCAGCGCACACGCGAGCAGCGGCGCCGCGGCGAGCAGCGTCGCGGTCGCCGAGAACGTGTGCCGGGCGCGCTGTTGGCCGACCCGCCACACCGCGTCGAGATGGCCGAGGCCGAAGTAGTAGAGCAGCGGCAGCGCGACGAGCGCGAGCGTCACCGCGGCGAGCGCCGGCGGCCGCGCCCAGGCCCGATCGCCCGCCCGGCGGGCTCGGAGCGTGGCCGGAGGGCGGGCGGGACCGCACAGCTCGGCGATCACGACGATCAGGAACATGAGCTCGCCCTGCCAGGGGTGCAGCAGGCCGGCGAGCGCGCCGAGCAGCCCGGGGACGAGGGTGAGGCTCCCCCGCTCCCGGGCGTCGGCGTAGACGATCAGCCCGGCGGTGATGAGCGCGGCCGCGAGGAGTCCGAACGGGTACCCCCAGGACTGCCACACGGACATCATGTCCCCGATCACCCCGAGCGAGCCGTTCACGTCGCTCAGCGACGCGTAGAACAGCGCGAGCACGAGCGCGGCCCGGCGGTCGAACGTCCGCTCGAAGCAGCGACGGGTGAGCGCGACGGCGGCGAGCGTGACCGCGATGACGGCGACGGGCTTCCACAGCATGAGCGCGAGCCAGGAGGCGACACCGGCGCGGACGAGCAGGCCCGAGAGCAGAATCGCCGGCTGCAGGTAGTCGGCGGTCGTCGGGCGCAGCACGAACATGTCGGCGATCAGCCAGTGGTGGGCGGAGGACTGGATCCACGCGAGGTACTGGAGCTGGTCGACGGCGAAGAATCCGTCGGTGCGCGTCCACACGAGCCCGTGGGCGCGGGCGATCGCCAGATCGGAGACGACGTCCCACAGCGACAGCAGCGCGAGCACGACGAGCGCGCCGAGCTCGAAGCGGTCGAGCGACCGGGGTCGACCACGGAGGCCGCGGCGGGACGGCACCGGCGCGCTCAATACGCGAGCCGGTGCTGGAGCGCGAGCGACGCGCGGCCGGCCTTGGTGATCGTCAGCAGGCTGAGGTTGTGGTCGTTCATGAGCTGCGTC
>DATGKS010000038.1:0-32926 GCA_035294545.1 Solirubrobacteraceae bacterium
TGACGCTGAGCTTGGCGTTACGGTGCAGCTTCATCCGGTGTCCTCCTTGGGACTGAGGTGGCTTGGCAGCTCTCAGCCTCCAAGGAGCACCGGATGGCTAACTCACTGGCGGAACAACGTGCTCAGGATCTACACCTAGGCAGATCGGGTCGGATCGACCGGCGGGCGCGGCGGCCGCGGGGTCGCACCGACCGCCGGACGGCGAGCGCGCGGGGTCGCACCGACCGCCGGACGGTGAGCGCGCGGGGTCGCACCGACCGCCGGACGGCAGCGCGCGGGATTGCGTCGACCGGCGTACGGGTGCGCGCACGGTCCATCTAAGATGCCGCGCCGTGGAGCCGTTCACCGTCACGACGACCATCAACCGCCCGCGCGAGGAGGTCTACGAGTACCTCGCGGACATCGCCAACCACGCGGAGTTCTCCGACCACTACCTGGTCGACTGGCATCTGACCCGCGAGAACTCGTACGGGGTCGGCGCCGGGGCATCGTTTCGCTCGAAGATGCCGCGCAATCGCTTCGCCTGGGGCGACATGGTGATCGCCGAGATGCAGCCGCCGTACAAGATCCTCATGCACGGCCGCGGGGGCAAGTACAACCGGATCCGGATGCTCGCCGTCTACACGCTGCAGCCGGCGCCGGGCGGCACTCGCGTGCAGTACACGTACGAGACGGAGCCGCGCCTGCCCTCCGACAAGCTGATGGAGATCCTCGGGGGCCGCTCCTGGCAGAAGCGCAAGTCCCAGAGGGCGCTGCGCCGGATGCGCTCGATTCTTGAGCACGACCGGGACCGCGGCGTGCGTGCCGGCTACGCGGTCGAGTGATCCGCGGCCTGCGCGCGGGCGACGCGGTCGGGTGATCCCCGGAACGCCGGACCGGCGGCACGCGCTCCGTCAGCGGGCGGACCGCCGCGCGGGCGCGCGGTGAAGCGTCCGTCCACCCCTCGGCGTTAGACTTCCGCCGCCGTGAGCCACCCCCGCCTCCGCATCCTCCTCGCCGCCCTGGCCCTGGCCGTCGGCGCGTCCGGATGCGCGACCTCGAGCCCCGCGGACGTGCATCACGCCGGCGGCATCCTGTCCGGGCGGGAGGTCGCCGACTCCAACAACGACGGCGCCTACATCGAGGCCGGCGGGATCACCTACCAGCTCGAGATCTCGCGCGTCCTCAACCCGTGGGGGGCGGAGGACAGCCAGTACTTCAAGGGCCTGCCGAAGGGCATGCCGATCTACCGGATCAAGCCCGACCAGCTCTGGTACGGCGTCTTCCTGTGGGCGAAGAACCAGCACCACCGTCCGATCACGACCGCCGCGAACTTCAAGATCGTCGACACCTACGGTGACGTCTACCGCCCGATCAAGCTCAACCCGAACCTCAACCCGTTCGCGTGGAATCCGCGAACGCTCGTCTACGGGGAGACCGAGCCGAGCCAGGACTCGATCGCCTCGCAGTTCTACTCGGGCGGCAAGCTGATCCTGTTCCGGCTGAACACGTCGATCTACTCGAACCGGCCGCTCACGCTGTACATCCTCTCCTCCTCCGGCCGGGAGCTGGGCAGCATCTCGCTCGACCTGTAGCGCGGGGCTCAGCCCCCGAGCGCCGACTCGAGCACGGATCTCACGGCCGGCGCGGCGGTCTGCTCGCCGTAGCCGGCGCTCGGGAACAGCACGGCGGCGGCGAGCCTCGGCGCATTCGCGGGCGCGAAGCCGACGAACCACGAGTCGGTGTTCCGCGGATTGTTCGAGGCGGCCCTGCTCGTCGTCGTGCGCAGCTCCGCGGTTCCCGTCTTGCCGGCGACCTGAACGCCGGGGATCTGGGCGGTGACGCCCGTCCCGTAATCGACGACCGCGATCATCATCCGCTTGATCTCGGCGGCCACCTGCGGCGTCGTGACGCGCACGAAGCGGGGACGGGCGCTCGCCGACAGCGTCGGGATCGGGCGCCGGCCGCCGTCGGCGATCGTCGCCGCGACGTCGGCCATCTCGAGCGGGGTGGCGAGCACCCGGCCCTGCCCGATCGCCGAGGAGGCGATCGACAGCGCCGAGCCGATCGTCGCCGCCGACGGGATCGTCGACTCATCCGCTCCGAGGATCGACGGCCGCTGATCGAAGCCGTAGCGCTCGGCGGTGGCGACGAGCCGCCGGCCGCCGACCCGCGCGCCGAGCGGCGCGTACACCGAGTTGCAGGAAACGGCGAACGCGTTGATCAGCGTGCCCCCGCACACCTCGTCGTTCGCGTTATGCAGGGTGTAGCCGTCGATCGTCGCGCTCGACTGATCCGGGAACTGCGTCGTGAGCCTCACGATCCCGGCCTGCAGGGCGGCGGTCGCGGTGATGATCTTCATCGTCGAGCCCGGCGGCTGCGGCGCATCGTACGCGAGGCCGGCGAGCGCCACGAGGCCTCCGGTGCGGGGGTTCATGACGGCCATCCCGGCGTAGCGGCCGCCGAGCGCGGCGATCGCGTCATCCTCGAGCGGGATGCTGATCGTCGTGCGCACCGGCGCCGCGGCGACCGGGGTCGAGCGCGCGAGCACCCGCCCGCCCCGCACGACCCCGCCCGCCAGCAGGACGCCGCCGGGGCGCCCCGCAAGCCGTGTCTGGAACGTGCGCTCGAGGCCGTCGAGCCCGATCTTCGCGCCCGGGGGATAGCCGAGCGCCTCGTAGCGGGCGCGCTCCGCCGGCGGGACCGGGCCGAGCGTGCCCACGACCTCGCCGGCGGCGACCGGGTCCGGGCTCGTGCGCGCGGGCCCCTCGGCGAGCGGGACGCCGCTCGCTGACAACAGCGCGGCGCGCGCGGGCAGCGCCGTCCGGCGGGCGAGCGACTCGCCGGCGCGCAGGCCCGGGAACAGGATCGAGTCCTCGAGGTGGATGCGCGCCTCGGCTCCCGAGCCGGTGAGCGGCAGCTCGAGCGTCTCGTGAAGCGTGCCCCACAGGCGCGTGGAGACGGCCACCTGAACCGACGCGACGGCGGATCCGATGTGCGGCGATCCGAGCATCCGCAGCGAGCGGACGGTCGCGGTTCGCTCGGCGGCGAGCAGCTCGGACTCGAAGGCGGCGGGGGTGACGCGCGCGCGTGACTCGGAGTCGAGAAGCCTGTACATGTCCGCTGGGTCCCCGCGGGTCCAGAGCGTCACGTAGCGCTCGACGAGCCGGCGCTCGGCTCGCCCCGGAGCGCTGCCCACGGCGACGCCGGCGGCAAACGCGCCGAGCGCGAGCACGACGACCGGACCCGTCCTCGTGAGCAGCCGTCGGCGGCGCGAGTGACGGGGTCGCGCGGCGGATCGGCTGCGGGCCACGGTCGGACCGCCGTTGTCCATGGTGCGCGGAAACGGTAGTGGGTCCCCGTCGTGGCCACCCGGCCGATGAGCGCTCATACTCTCCCGGCGTTGTCGATTCTCGATTGGGTGATCCTCGGCTTCACCGCGCTCCTGGCCCTCTACGGCTACGCGCAGGGATTCCTCGTCGGCGCCCTGTCGCTCGCCGGGTTTGCGGTCGGCGGCTTCCTCGGCACGAGGATCGCGCCGCTTCTGCTGCACGCCGGCCAGCGCCCGAGCGACGCGCCGCTGTTCACGCTCGTCGGCGCGCTCCTTGTCGGCGGCGTGTGCGCGAGCGGCCTGGAGGCGTTCGGCGGGCGGCTGCGCGCCCGGCTCCGAGTGCCGGGCTTCCGCACGCTCGACGGGCTGCTCGGCGCGCTCCTCACCGGCTGCGTCGCGCTCGGGATCGCGTGGATCGCGGGCGCGATCGCACTCGATACGTCAAGCTCGCCGCCGCTGCGCTCGGACATCGACGGCTCGCAGATCCTGCGTGCGCTCGACCGTGTGCTGCCGCCCTCCCAACTCGTGATCGGCGCCCTCTCGCACCTCGATCCGCAGCCGACCGTTCACGGGCCGGCCGCGAACGTCGCCGCGCCCTCGCCCGCGATCCTCGCCACCGCCGGCGCCCGCGCGGCGGGCGCGAGCGTCGTCAAGGTCTACGGGATGGCCTGCGGCCTCGGCATCGAGGGCAGCGGCTGGGTCGTGGCGCCGGACCTGATCGTCACGAACGCCCACGTCGTCGCCGGGGAGCGCGACACCGAGATCCAGGTGCGCGGCGTCGGCCCCGCGACGCCCGTCGCGGTCGTCGCCTTCGACGTGCGGGACGATCTCGCGGTGCTGCGCGTGCGGGCGCTGCCGCTGGCGCCGCTCGCGATGGCGCCCGACGCGCGGGCCGGCGAGTCGGTCGCGATCCTCGGCTATCCGCTCGACGGGCCGTTCCGCGCCCGGGCCGGCCGGCTCGGCCAGATCCAGGACGTCTCCACCCAGAACGCGTACGGCGAGGGGCACGTGATGCGGGAGATCGCAGCCCTGCGCGGGACGGTGAAGCCGGGCAACTCCGGCGGGCCGCTCGTCGACGCGCGGGGGCGGGTGCGCGCGACCGTGTTCGCCGCGATCACCGGGACCTCCCGGCCGGGCGGCTTCGCGATCCCCGACGACGTCGTCCGGGCGGTCGTCGCGCGGGCGCGCCGGCAGCGGCTGCCGGTGAGCACGGGCCACTGCGCGGAGTGAGGGCGGTCGGATCCCCGGCCCCCCACGGACCGCGGACCCGACCGTCCCTTCCCTCCGTCCCCGGGCGCGCCGAAACGAGCGCCCCGGGCGGGCGGCGGTCTGCACGCCGCCCGCCTCTAGGCGCTCACTGCCCCCGGTCGCACCTGCGTCATCTGACTCACCACATCCGCCCCAACTGCCCCCAGGAGCTCAGGGTGGTGATGCGCGATGTGCGACTGCGCCGCCTCGAAGAGCTCACCGCGGCTGTTGCCCACGAGACGCGCCCCGCACTCGCAGTACGCGATCCGGGTGTGCTCTTCCTTGGTGTCGGTCATGGTCGCTGACTGATGCCTGACGGCTATCCCGCGGCGAGTGCCCTGGACGGCCGCTCGCCACGCCTGTGACCTGACTCTTGGTCACGGAGCGGCACCCTGTCACGAGGTCGTTGGCGGTACGTTTCCATAACGTTGCCAGAGGCTCTGAGCACGAGGGAGAGAGCACGGATCCAGCTCTGCGGGCGACTCTCGATCGAGGTCGACGGCGATGAGCTGGCCCACCGGCTGCGCGGGCGCCAGGTGCCGCTCCTGTTCGCCTACATGGTCCTCGGCCGCAACCGGGCGATGTCGCGCGACGAGCTCGCCGAGGCGCTGTGGCCCGACTCGGCGCCGCGCTCCCAGGATGGGGCGCTGCGGACGCTGCTCTCGCGGCTGCGTTCGGTCCTCGGCTCAGGCGCGGTCGTCGGCCGCGACGAGGTGGCGCTCGTGCTGCCCGAGCCCGCCTGGATCGACGTGGAGGCGGCCGCCGCACAGCTCCCGCGAGCCGCCGAGGCGCTCGAGCGCGGCGACGCACGCGCCGCCTGGGCGCTCGCCCAGGTGCCGCTCAACATCGCGGGCCGTGGTCTCCTGCCCGGCCTGCAGGCGAGCTGGGTCGAGCCGCGCCGGCGCGAGCTTGCCGAGTTGCGCCTCGAGGCGCTCGAGGTGATCGGCCGGGCGGGCCTTGAGCTCGGCGGCACCCAGCTTGGCTCCGTCGAGCGCGCGGGGCGGGCGCTGATCGAGCTCGAGCCGTTTCGCGAGTCCGGCTACGTGCTGCTCATGGAGGCGCTCGCCGCGCAGGGGAATCTCGCCGAGGCCGTCCGGGTGTTCGAGCGGCTGCGGCGGCTGCTGCGCGACGACCTGGGGACGGTGCCCTCGCCGGAGGCGATCGGGGTCCATGAGCGGCTGCTCGGCGCCGGCGGGAGCCCGGGGCGCGCCGTCCGCGCGAGCGATGAGCCGCGCTCAAAGGGCCCGGAGCGAACCGAGCTCGAGCTTCCCGCCTCGCTGCGGGCGCTTGCGCAGGACACGCTGGTCGGGCGTGACGCCGAGCTCGCCGCGATCCGGGCGTGGTGGGGGACCGCGGGCGAGCGCATGCTGCTGCTCGCGGGCGAGCCCGGAATGGGGAAGAGCCGGTTGCAGGCCGAGCTCGCCGCCGAGGTGCACCGCGGGGGGGTCATCGTGCTCGCCGGGCATGCGCCCGACGAGGCGCTCGTTCCCTACCAGCCGCTGCTCGAGGCGATCGGGCGGTTCGCGTTCGGGGCGCCGCTCGCGGAGCTGCGCGCGGCCGTGCAGCGCTCCGGCGAGGCGGGCGCCGACCTCGCGCGCCTCGTCCCCGAGCTTCGCCGGCGGCTGCCCGAGCTTCCCGCGCCGCGGGCGAGCGATCCGGACACCGACCGCTACCGCCTGTTCGAGGCCGTCGCCGACCTGCTCGGCTGGATCGCCGCCTCGGGTCAGCTGCTGATCGTGCTCGACGACCTGCACTGGGCGGACCGGCCGACGCTGCTCATGCTCCGCCACCTGCTCCGCTCGCCCCAGGCGGCCGGGCTGCGGATCCTCGGCGCCTATCGAACGGGGGAGCCGGGGGCCGCGGGGCTGACCGCCATGGTCGCGCCGCTGCGGCGCGAGGGGCTGGTGCGTGGGCTCGACATCGGCGGCCTTGACCGGGACGCCTCGGTCGAGCTGCTGCGGCTGCGGGCCGGCGGCACGCCGTCGGCGGCGCTTCAGCGTGCGCTCTACGAGGAGACCGAGGGCAACCCGCTGTTCCTCTCCGAGCTCGTGCGGCACCTGCAGGAGTGCGGGATCCCGCCGCTTCAGGCGGGACTCGGGGATCTGCGCGCCGTCGGCCTGCCCGACGACGTGCGGGCGCTCATCTCCCGCCGGCTCGAGCGCCTCAGCGCGGACGGCCTGGAATGGCTGCGCGGCGCGGCGGTGATCGGCCGGGAGTTCGACGCCTCGCTGCTCGAGGCGGTGCTCGGGTTCGACGAGGACCGCTTCCTGGAGGCGCTCGAGGAGGCGCTCGAGGCGCGCCTGATCGCCGAGGCGCCCGGGGGCCGGCCCGGCGAGGCCCGCTACATGTTCTCGCACGCGCTCGTCCGGGAGACCCTCTACGCGGGCACCTCGGCCCCCCGGCGTCTGCGCACCCACCATCGCGTCGGGCTCGCGCTCGAGGGTCGCGCCGCGGCCCGCGCCGCCCCCGACGGGACGGGACCGCTCGCCCCGACCGACGGTGAGATCGCCGCGCTCGCCCACCATTTCACCCGTGCGGGCGACGCGCGCGACCCCGAGCGGGCGATCACCTATGCGCTCGCGGCCGGCGAGCAGGCGACCCAGATGCTCGCCCACGAGGAGGCCGCCGAGCACTACGGGCGCGCGCTCGAGGTGCTCGACCGGACCGACGGGCTCGGCGCCGGGCGTGAGCGCCGGCTCGCGCTGCTGCTGGAGCTCGGCGAGGCGCGCCTGCGCGGAGGCGACCGTGTCGAGGCATGGCCGGCGTTCCGGGAGGCGGCGGCGCTCGCGCTCGAGCTCGGCGACCGGGAGGCGCTCATCCGTGCCGCCATCGAGGCCTCGCGACGGTTCATTCAGCCGCCCGGCCTCGTCGAGCACGACCTCATCGAACTGCTCGACCTGGCGCTCGCGCAGACCGCGGGAGAGCGCTCGGTGACGCGCGTGTGGCTGCTCGCGCGCCTGTGCACGGCGCTCTACTTCACCCCGCGTCGCGGCGAGACGCGACGGCTGTCGGCGGAGGCGACCGCGATCGCCGCCGAGCTCGGCGACCCCGAGGCGGCGGCGCTCGCCGCCGGGGCGCGGCGGCGCGCGTGGTGGGGGCCGGGTCAGCTCGAGCGGCGTCTCGCGGACTCGACGATGCTCCTGCGCTCCGCACGCGAGGCGGGCAACGTCGAGCTCATCCTCCAGGGGCATCTGTGGCTCGTGCTCGATCTGCTCGAGGCCGGCGACCGCGCGGCGGTCGAAGCGCAGATCGACGCGTTCGCGCTGGAGGCCGAGCCGCTGCGCCAGCCGCGCCTGGTCTGGAACGTGCTCACCTGGCGGGCGATGCTTGCGCTGCTCGACGGTCGCCTCGCGGACGCGGAGCGGCTGTCGGCGCAGGCGCTCGCCGACGGGATCCGGATCGAGGGTCGCGCGGCCTCGCAGTACCACGTCATGCAGATGCTCGCGATCCGCTCCGAGCAGGGACGGGCCGCGGAGATGTCGGCCGTGCTGGCGGACATCCTGAGGGAGACCGAGGGGCGGGTCACCTGGCGCGCGGGCGCCGCCATCCACCACCTCGACGCCGGGCAGCGCGAGCGCGCGCGGGCGGAGCTCGAGGCGCTCGTCGGGCCCGGGGCGCCGGAGATCCCGTCCGACGGGGAATGGCTCGGGGCGACCGTCCTGCTCGGCGAAACCGCGAGCGCCCTCGGCGACGCCGAGCGGGCGGCGACGCTCTACGAGCGCCTCGAGCCGTACGCGGACACCGTGCTCGTGCTCGGGGTCGGCGCGGTCTGCTGGGGCTCGGTGTCGCTGTGCCTCGGGCGGCTCGCGCTCGCCTGCGGCCGCACCGATCCGGCGCTCGCCCACCTCGAGCGGGCGCTGCGGGCGAACACGGCGCTCGGCGCGCGCATCCAGGTCGCCACCACGCAGCTCGAGCTCGCGCGGGCGCTCGGCGCGAGCGAGCGCGCGCGGGATCTCGTCGCGGCGGCGGCCCGGACGGCGCAGGAGCTCGCCCTGCCGCGGGTCGCGCGGATGGCGGAGGCGCTCGCCGCCCGGGTGGGCTGAGCGGCCGGAGGCGGTCGCTACCCTCCGCGGACCATGGGCAAGACACTCGTCATCGCGGAGAAGCCGTCGGTCGGCCAGGACCTCGCGCGCGTGCTTCCCGGCGCGTTCGCGAAGCAGGGCCCGAAGGGGGAGCAGTACCTCGAGGGCGATGCGCACGTGATCACGTGGGCGGTTGGCCACCTCGTGCAGCTCGCCGATCCCGACGAGTACGACGCGAAGTACAAGAAGTGGCGGATGGCGGACCTGCCGATCGTGCCGCAGCGGTTCAAGCTGGTCGTCCGAGACGAGCGCTCCAAGAAGCAGATGAACGTCGTCAAGCGGCTGCTCGCCCGCGACGACGTCGAGGACATCGTCAACGCCTGCGACGCCGGCCGCGAGGGCGAGCTGATCTTCGCCTACCTGTATGAGAAGGCCGGCTCCAAGAAGCCGGTGCGACGGCTGTGGCTCAACTCGATGACGAAGGCGGCGATCCAGGCCGCGTTCGCCGATCTGCGGCCGGCCGAGCAGTTCGCGCCGCTCGAGGAGGCCGCACGCTCGCGCTCGGAGGCAGACTGGATCGTCGGCATGAACGCCACCCGCGCGGCCACCATCCGCCTGCGCTCGTCGTTCGACGGCGCCGTCTCGCTGGGCCGCGTCCAGACCCCCACGCTCGCCATCCTCGCCCGGCGAGAGGAGGAGATCCGGGCCTTCGTGCCCGAGCCCTACTGGGTCGTCGACGCGCGCTTCGACGTGCTCGACGCTCCCTCGGGACGGACGTACTCCGGGCGCTACCAGCACGCGACCGGCTCCGACGGGTATCGCATCCCGAGCGCCGAGGAGGCGGCCGCGGTCGTCGCCGCCTGCGAGGGCCGGACGGGCGAGATCACGAAGCTCGCGAAGTCCCGGCGCAGGGAGCGCGTCCCGCTCCTCTACGACCTCACCTCGCTCCAGCGCGAGGCCTCGACGCGCTACGGCTTCCGCGCCGCGCGGACGCTCGCCGCCGCCCAGCGGCTCTATGAGGAGCACAAGGCGCTCACCTATCCGCGCACGAACTCCCGCTACCTCACGAGCGACATGGTCGGCGAGATCAAGCCGATCGCGAGGCTCGTCGGCGACCAGCGGGAGTACGCGCAGGCCGCGGCCTACGTGACCGGGCTCGACGTCCTGCCGCTCGCCCGCGTCGTCGACGACGCGAAGGTCACCGACCACCACGCGATCATCCCGACGAACGCCGAGCGCCACCCCGTCGACAGGATGAACGACGACGAGCGGCGGATCTACGACATGGTCGTGCGCCGCTTCCTCGCCGTCTTCTTCCCCGAGGCCGAGTGGGAGAACACGCGCGTGGAGACGACGATCGGCGATCACGTCTTCCGCACGCAGGGCCGGGTGCTGCTCGTCCCCGGCTGGCGCGCCGCGTACGGCGAGAGCGCCGAGACCGGGGAGACGCGGACGGATGCCGCCGAGGAGGATGAAGCCACGAGCCAGCGGCTCCCCAAGCTCGCCGAGGGCGAGGCGGCCGCGGTGCGCGAGGTCGCGTTCGAGCGCAAGGAGACGAAGCCGCCGCCGCGCTACAACGACGGCTCGCTGCTGCAGATGATGGAGACCGCGGGCAAGCTCGTCGACGACGAGGAGCTGCGCGAGGCGATGAAGGAGTCGGGGATCGGCACCCCCGCCACGCGCGCGGCGATCATCGAGCGGCTGCTCCAGGTCGGCTACATCGAGCGCGACGGGCGGGCGCTCGTCGTCACCGAGAAGGGGCTGAACGTCATCCGGCTGCTCGGCGGCCACCCGCTCACCTCGCCGTCGCTCACCGGAGACTGGGAGAACCGGCTGGCGAAGATCGAGACCGGAGCGGACTCCCGCAGGGCGTTCATGGGCGACATCGTCAAGTTCGCGGAGTCGACGGTCACCGAGCTCGATACGAAGCTCAAGGACGTGCGCATCCCGCGCGCCAACCTCGGTCCGTGCCCGGTGTGCGGCCATGACATCAACGAGAACCGCAAGGGCTACTCGTGCTGGTCGCGCGAGGATCCCGGCTGCGGGTTCGTGATCTGGAAGGGCAAGGCCGGCAAGCAGCTGCCGGTGGCCGTCGCGCGCGAGCTCATCAAGACCGGGCGCACCGCCCGGCCGGTGACCGGCTTCAAGGGCCGCTCCGGCAAGTCGTTCCGGGCGCATCTCGCGCTGCAGCAGACCGAGGAGGGCCGCTGGCGCGTCGAGTTCGACGAGCCGTGGGCGCGCGACGGCGCGAAACCGCCCGAGGCCGAGCCCGCGGAGACGCGGGACGGCGAGCGGACGGCCGTCGAGCCGACGGCCGCCGAGGCCGCCTGACGCCGTCCAGAGGTGCCGTCGGGGCGGCGCGTCACGATGGGACGGTGACGCTCACGCTCATCACCGGTCCGGCGAACTCGGCCAAGGCGGGGGAGGTGTTCGCGGCCTACGCGGCGGCGAGCCGCCGCGGCGCCGTGCTCGTCGTTCCGACCGCGCGGGACGCGCGCCACTACGAGCGGGAGCTCGCCGCCCCGGGCGCTGACGGGCGGCCGCCGGTCGTGCTCGGCTCGGTGCTCACGTTCGATGGGCTCGTCGGCCGGATCGCCGAGCGGACCGGCTACGCCGGACGCCGCCTGACGCCGCTTCAGCGTCAGCGACTGCTCGTCGCGGTCATCGCGCGGCTGCGCGACGACGGCCTCGACGCGCTCGCGCGTCCCGCGCGCGGACGCGGCTTTGCGCTCGCCGCCGGCGAGCTCATCGCCGAGCTCGAGCGCTCGCTCGTGACGCCGCAGCGATTCACGCAGGCGCTGCGGGCGTGGGCGGCGCAGGACGTACGGCGTGCCGGCTTCAGCCGAGACGTCGGCCGGATCTACGCCGCCTACGTGCGGGAGCTCGAGGCGCGCGGCCGGGTCGACCGCGAGCTGTTCGCCTGGCGGGCGCTCGACGCGCTCCGCGCCGACCCGGAGAGCTGGTCGCGCCCGGCGCCGGAGGCGGTGTTCGTCTACGGCTTCGACGATCTGACCCCGCTTGAGCGCGACGCCGTCGAGACGCTCGCGCGGATCCCCGGCGTCGAGGTGATGGTGTCGCTCACCTACGAGCCCGGCCGGGCCGCGCTCACCGCCCGCGCGGAGGCGGTTGAGGCGCTGCGCCCGCTCGCCCGCGAGGTCCGGGAGCTGCCCGCCTCCGACACCCACTACGCGCCCGCCTCGCGCGCCGTCCTGCACCTGCTCGAGCGCGAGCTCTTCGAGGACGCGGCTGCCGGCGCGGAGCGGACCCCGCCCCCCGATCCGGGCGCGGTCGTGACGCTGCTGGAGGCGGGCGGGGCACGGGCCGAGGCTGAGCTCGTCGCCGGCGAGATCCTCGCCCTGCGGCGGGACGGCCTCGCCCCGGAGGAGATCGTCGTCGTGCATCGCGCGCCCGCCTCCGTGGCCGCCCTGTTCGCGCGGGTGCTCTCGGGCTACGGCATCCCGGTCGCCGCGACGCGGTGCGTCGAGCTCCGCCACACCGCGCTCGGGCGGGCGCTGATCGGCGCCGCCCGCTGCGCGTGGCTCGGCGAGGCGGCGGCTCCGGCGGATCTCCTCGCGTACCTGCGCGCGCCTGGGCTGCTGCAGCGCGCCGACCTGACCGACGCACTCGAGGCCGAGATCCGCCAGGTGCCGATCACGACCGTGGCGGCGGCCCGGACGGCGCTCGGCTGGGAGCTCGGCGAGCTCGACTCGCTCGCGGCGACCGTCGACGGGCCAGCTCGTCCTCCGGTCGGCGCGCGCGCGGTCGCCGAGCTGTGCCGTCTTGCCGAGCGGCTCCTCGCCGCCCCGCACCGCGCAGCCGCAGCTTCGCTCGACGCCGACGAGGAGCTCGACGCGCGCGCGGTGGCGGCGCTCGTCCGCGCGCTTGCGGAGCTCGCCGAGCTTGGCCTCGGCGACGGGTCTCCTCGATTGCGGCTGACGGCGGCCGACCTCATCGAGCTCGTCGGCGAGCTGCCGGTCGAGCTCTCCACCGCGGACGGCGAGCCGGCGGGAGTGCTCCTCGCGGCGCCCGCCGAGATCCGCGCCCGGCGCTTTCGCGCGGTGTTCGTCTGCGGGCTTCAGGAGGGCGAGTTCCCCGCGCCCGGGCGGCCCGAGCCGTTCCTCTCCGACGAGCGGCGGCGCGAGCTTTCGCTCGCCTCCGGGCTTGTGCTCCGTCCTCGCGAGGACGCGCTCGAGGGCGAGCGCTACCTGTTCTACTCCGCGCTCTCCAGGGCGACCGAGCGGTTGTTCCTCTCCTATCGCAGCTCCGATGAGGAGGGCAATCTCGCGCTCCCCTCGCCGTTCATCGACGACGTGGAGGCGCTGCTCGGCGCGGGGTGGCGCGCGGCCCGTCGGCGCCGCCTGCTCGCCGACGTGACCTGGCCCGCCGGAGAGGCCCCGACCGAGCGCGAGGCCGAGCGCGCCGCGGCCGCCGCCCGGGCGCCGCTCACCGGCGAGCCGCCCGAGCCGGCGCGCCGGCTCGGCGCGGCGGCGCTTGCGCACGTGCGGCACACGCGCGTCGTGTCGGCGGGTGCCCTCGAGCGCTACGCCGAATGTCCCGTGCGCTGGCTCGTCGAGGGCGAGCTCGACCCGGCCCGCCTGGAGCCGCCGGCCGATCCGCTGGCGCGGGGCTCGCTCATCCACGCGGTGCTGGAGGCGCTCGTCGCCGAGCTCGGCGGTCCGGTCACCGGCGAGAACCTCGGACGCGCCCGGATGCTGCTCGCCCGGGAAATCGACGAGCTCGCGCAGGCGGGTGGCGGCTTTGCCGCCGGCGTCCCGGAGGTCGTCCGGGCGGGGGCGCTCCGCGGCGTGCAGGCGGACGTCGAGCGCTATCTGGCGCACGAGGCCGCCAACGGGAGCGGCTGGGCGCCGCTGGCGCTCGAGTGGCGCTTCGGGTTCGAGGACGGGGCGCCGAGCCTGCCCCCGCTCGTGCTCGGTTCCGGCGAGGACGAGGTGCGCGTCCGCGGCGTGATCGATCGCGTCGACGTCGAGCCCGGCGGCGACGCGGGCGGTGGCCGCGCCCGGGCGATCGTGCGCGACTACAAGAGCGGCGCGCCCCAGGCGAACTGGCCGGTCGCGCGCTGGAGCCTCGACCGCCGCCTGCAGGTGGCGCTCTACATGCTCGTCGTGCGCGACCTCGCGCGCCTCGACCCGGTCGCCGGCGTCTACCAGCCGCTGCGCGGCGAGGACCTGCGGGCACGCGGCGCCGCCCGCGAGGGGATCGCGTTCGGGCCTGAGATCCACCCCCGCGACCTGCGGCCCGCCGAGGAGCTCGACGCCGAGCTCACGGGGGCCGCCGAGCGGGCGCTCGCGCTCGCCCGCCGCCTGCGCTCGGGCGAGGTCACCCCGTGTCCGCAGACCTGCACGCCGAACGGCTGCGCGCATCCCGCGATCTGCCGCAGCCGGTGAGTCCCGTGGAGTCGAGCCCAGCGAGCCTCGCGGAGCGGCCGTGGACCGACGAGCAGGTCCGCGCGATCGGACGGCGGCAGGGCGCGTTGCTGCTCGACGCGTCCGCGGGCAGCGGCAAGACGGCGGTGCTCGTCGAGCGGTTCGTGCGCGCGGTGCTCGAGGACGGGGCCGAGGTCGGGGCGATCCTCACGATCACGTTCACCGAGAAGGCGGCCGCCGAGCTGCGCGAGAGGATCCGGGCGCGCTTCGTCGAGCTCGGCGCGAGCGGGGCGGCCCGCGCCACCGAGGGCGCGTTCATCTCGACGATCCACGGCTTCTGCGCGCGCGTGCTCCGCACGCAGGCGCTCGCCGCCGGGCTCGACCCGCGCTTCGAGGTGCTCGATGCCGATCGCGCGTCGCTGCTCGCCGGGGCCGCGTTCGAGCGCGCGCTCGAGGAGCTCGCCGGGCCGGCCGGGGAGGTGACGGCGCCGGCCGGGGCGCCCGCCGCGCCGGCGCCCGGCGGTCCCGACGGGGCGATGATCGACCCGGTCGAGCTGATCGCCGCCTACGGCGTCCCCACGCTGCGCACGGCGATCCTGTCCGTCCACGGCCAGCTGCGCTCGCTCGGGCAGCTCGAGCCGAGGTTGCCTCCCCTGGCGTCGCCGGACACTCCGGATCCCGCGGGTCGCCTCCGGGCCGCCGCCAGCGCGCTCGCCGCCGAGCTCGGAGCGATCCCGGATCCCGGTCCGAGCGTCGTCCAGGCGCTCGAGGCGGTGGGGCGGGCGCTCGAGCTGCCGGCGCCGGAGCAGGTGTGGCCCGCGGAGCTGTGGCGGGCGAAGCTGCCGCGCAACGGGGCGGCGCTCTCGACGGCGGCATGCGAGGAGTACGCGGAGGCGCTCGCGGCGTTCCGCGCCGCGTCCGCCGCCGCGGCGGCCGGACCGGTCCGCGAGGCGCTCGACGCGCTGCTGCGCGCGTTCGCGGCGCGCTACGCCGATGCCAAGGCCGAGGTGTCCGGCGTCGACTTCGAGGACCTCGAGCTGCTCACCCGGCGGCTGTTCGCCGAGCAGCCGGCGCTCCGCGCGCGCTACGCGGAGCGCTTCCACGCGATCATGGTCGACGAGCTCCAGGACACGAACCGCGTCCAGCTGGAGCTGATCGAGGCGATCGCCGCCGACAACCTGTTCACGGTCGGCGACGCCCAGCAGTCGATCTACGGCTTCCGGCACGCCGACGTCGAGCTGTTCCGCGCGCGCGGCCGGCGCCTGCAGGCGACGGGCGCGCGGGAGACGCTGCGCACGAACTTCCGGACCCGCCCGGAGATCATCGACGTCCTCAACCCCGGCTTTGCCGAGGCGATGGGCGAGGAGTTCGAGCCGTTGCGCGCCGGACGCAGCGTCGCGCCGGTCGAGCCGGCCGCCTCGCCGGACGGCGGCGGAACCGATCCGCGGGTCGAGCTGCTGATCGCCGACAAGGGTGCGGATTGGGACCTCGAGGGGATCGCCTCGCCGTGGCGGCTGGCCGAGGCCCGCGGGCTCGCCGAGCGGATCGCGGAGCTCGTCGCCGCGGGCGCCGCCCCCGGGGAGATCGTCGTCCTCATGCGCGCGAGCACCGACATGCGCGCCTACGAGCGGGCGCTCGAGGAGCGGGGCCTGCCGACGTACGTGATCGGCGGCCGCGGCTACTGGGACCACCCCCAGGTCCTCGACGTCGTCGCCTACCTGCGGGCGCTCGCCAACCCCCGCGACGCGGAGGCGCTCTACGGGGTGCTCGCCTCGCCGCTCGTCGAGCTCTCGTTCGATGGACTGGTGATCCTCGCGGCGGCGGCGCGCGCGGCCGGATGCGAGGTGTACCGCGCTCTCGCCGGCGGCGAGGCGGCGCTCGAGCGGCTGCGCGAGGCCGGCATGGGCACGGAGGACGCGGCGCGACTTCAGGCGTTCGCCGGGTGGTTCGAGGCCGAGCGAGGGCGGGTGGCGCGCGGGTCGATCGAGGAGCTCATCGACCGCGCGCTCACGATCACCGGCTACGACCTGGCGATGCTCGCGATGCCCGGGGGACGCCGCCGGCTGGCGAACGTGCGCAAGCTGATGCGCCTCGCCCGGGAGCACGAGGCGCTCCACGGGCCCGACCTGCGCGGCTTCCTCGACGCGCTCGAGTCGCGCGGGCGCGCCGGGGAGGGCGTCCGCGAGGGCGAGGCGCCGGTCGAGGGAGAGGCGCTCGACGCGATCCGCCTGATGACGATCCATCGCTCCAAGGGGCTGGAGTTCGAGATCGTGTGCGTCGCCGACCTCGGCCGCTCGGTACGGCCGTCGTCGGCGATCCTGCGAGTCGACCCGGGCGAGGCCGCCTCCGAGGAGGGGCCCGGCCGACCCCCGCGGATCGGGCTGCGCCTCGCCCGCGCCGGGGCGGCGGGGCGCGAGTCGGCACTCGACTACACGGCGATCGGCAATGACGCGCGGGCCGCGGAGGAGGCCGAGGAGCGACGGCTGTTCTACGTGGCGATGACGCGCGCCCGCGATCGGCTCGTGCTGAGCGGGGCGGCGAAGCTCGAGTGCTGGGTCGAGGGCAGCACGAAGGTGGGGGGCGGTCCGATCGCCTGGATCGCGCCCGCGTTCGTGCCATCGATCGGAAGCGTCGTCGCCGACGGCGGCGGGGTCGTCGAGCACGCGGGCGGGCGCATCCGGGTCGCGCTGCTTCGCCCGGGCGAGGACGAGGCGGCCGACGGGTCGGCGCCGGTCGCGCCGCCCGCCGCTCCGGACGCGCCGTCGGCCGCTCCGGACCCGCCGCCCGCCGCTCCCGGCCCGCCCGCTTTCGCGCCGCCGGTCCCGCTCGCGCCGCCGGTCGCTCCCGCGCCGCCGGTCGCTCGTGCGGGCTCCCCGGTCGCGACGCTCAGCTACTCGGCGCTCGCCGACTACCGGCGCTGCGGATATCGCTTCTACGTCGAGCGAGTGCTCGGGCTGCCCGCGGCGGCCGGGGCCGACGCAGAGCGCGGCGAATCCCGGACGGGCGCCGCCCCCGCCGAGCGTGGTCGCCGCCGTGGGGTGCTCGCGCACGCGCTGCTCGAGCGCCTCGACTTCCGCCGCCCGGTCGTGCCGAGCGTCGAGCACGCGCGCGCCGCGGCCGCCCGGGCGGGGCTCGATCCGCCGCCCGGGCCCGAGGAGCTCGACGGCCTCGTGGCGCTCGTCCGTCGCTTCGCGGAGAGCGAGCTGTGCGCGCGGCTCGGGCGGGCGAGCGCGCCCCGGCGCGAGCAGCGGTTCGCGTTCGCGCTCGAGGATCGGCCGGGATCGCCGATGATCGTCGGCGCGCTCGACGTGCTCGCCCGCGAGCCGGTCGCGTCGGGGGTCGGCGGCCGTACGGGAGCCGAGGGCCCGTCCGGTCCGGGCGGCGGCGAGCGGCTGCTCGTCGTCGACTACAAGACCGACCGGCTCGGGAGCGCCCGGCCCGCGGAGCTGGCGCGGCGCGCGTACGAGGGGCAGCAGCTCGTGTACGCGCTCGCGGCGCTCCACGCCGGCGCGGCCGAGGTGGAGGTCGCGCACTGCTTCCTGGAGGCGCCCGAGGAGCCGGCGAGCGCGACGTTCGTCGCCGCGCAGCGCGACGAGCTCAAGGCGCGCCTGCGCGCGCTCGCCGCCGGCGTGATCGAGCGCCGCTTCCCGGTCGCGCCCGACCCGCACCGCCGGCTCTGCACGGGCTGCCCGGCGGAGGGCGGCCTGTGCTCCTGGCCGCGGCAGCTCACCCGGCGGGAATCCGCGGACACGCTCTTCTGACCCCTGCTGCGGGGACCTGGGGCGCTGGGCATCCTTGGTCGCGTGGCGCTACCCACCATGCCGAGCGCCGCATCTACCCGCCCCCGGAACCGCCCGGCTCCTCGGTGAAGACGACATCGACGCGCTGTTCCTCGGAGCGCTCCTCGACCTTGGCGAGCGCCGCTCGCGCCTCCTGGTCGGCGCGCTCGGCGGGCGGCCCGAAGAACGAGCGGGGCCACAGCTTGCGCGAGAGCACGACGTTCGCCTCGGCCGAGTACATGAACACCTGGGCGCCGAGGTGGAGCCAGATGATGAGCGGGATGACGATCGCGAACTGACCGTAGTGCTTCGTCGTGACGTGATGCAGGTAGACAGCGCCGACGGCCTGCAGGATCGTCCACAGCACGGCGCCAATCGCCGCGCCCGCGCGCAGGTCGCGGGTCGCGACGTCGTCGTCGGTCATCAGCCGGAAGGAGGCGAAGAAGAGGGCGAAGTTGACGAGGATCGAGATGACGTACCCGCCGACCTTCGCGCCGGCGCCGCCGAACGTCGAGCTCACCGCGCCCGTCACGAACGTCGAGACGAAGAACAGCAGCCCGAGCGCGAGCAGCAGGAAGAGCCCGCGCAGCCGCGACTGGACGAAGTTCGGCCGATCCTTGTGCGGGACGGCCCACACCGTGTTCAGCACGTTCTGGGCGGCGCTCGTCACCCCGAGTCCCGCCCACAGCGACACGAGCAGGCCGAGGATGAGCGCGACCGCCGAGCCGGTGATGTGGTTGAGCGGCAGGTCGTTGCCGAGCGACGGGAACTGGTTGCGGATCGACTGCTCGACCGAATGCTGCTGCGACACGTCGCCAGCGAGCACGAAGCCGAGGATCGTCGTGAACACGAGCAGCAGCGGGAACAGCGAGAAGAAGCCGTAGTAGGAGAGGACCGCGGCCAGGTTCCCGCCCTGGTCGTCGCTGGCCTTCTTGACGATCGCCAGCGGCAGCGCCAGCCAGGCCCGGCCCTGCTGGAAGGCGTCGAAGCGCCGCAGAGCGTTTGTCATGTTGGCGCTTCTACCCATCCCGGGCGCGGCCAAGCGCCCCGCACGGCGGAATGGGAGCCCGGCCATCGTGTCGCTCGCCCCGAGCCCGAACTGCGAGTGGAGGACTGGCTACCCTCACGTCCGATGGAGCGCCGCACGCTCGGAACGCAGGGCCTCGAGGTTTCCGCCGAGGGCCTCGGCTGCATGGGGATGTCCGAGTTCTACGGCACCGCCGACGAGGCCGAGGCCGTGGCCACGATCCACCGCGCGCTTGAGCTGGGGATCGACCTGCTCGACACCGCTGACATGTACGGCCTCGGCGACAACGAGCGGCTCGTCGGCGAGGCGATCGCCGACCGGCGCGACGATGTCGTGCTCGCGACGAAGTTCGGGATCGTGCGGGACCGCAGCGACCCGGCCTTCCGCGCCGTCAATGGCCGGCCCGACTACGTGCACCGCGCCTGCGACGCCTCCCTGCGGCGCCTCGGGGTCGACCACATCGACCTCTACTACCAGCACCGCGTCGACCCCGACGTCCCGATCGAGGAGACCGTCGGCGCGATGGCCGAGCTCGTCGACGCCGGCAAGGTCCGCTTCCTCGGTCTCTCGGAGGCCGGGCCGGAGACGATCCGCCGCGCCCATGCGGTCCATCCGATCTCCGCCGTGCAGAGCGAGTACTCGCTGTGGAGCCGCGACATCGAGCAGGAGGTGCGACCCGCCCTCGCCGAGCTCGGGATCGGGCTCGTCGCCTACAGCCCGCTCGGCCGCGGCTTCCTCACCGGTCGCATCACGAGCGCCGACGAGCTGCCGCCCGACGACTTCCGCCGCCGCAACCCGCGCTTCCAGGGCGCGAACCTCGAGCGCAACCTGGAGCTCGTCCGGAGGGTCGAGGCGATCGCCCGGGAGAAGGACTGCACGCCGGGTCAGCTCGCGCTCGCCTGGGTGCTCGCGCAGGGCGCCGACGTCGTCCCGATCCCCGGGACCAAGCGACGCGCGTACCTGGAGCAGAACGCCCAGGCCGCCGAGATCGAGCTCTCGGCCGACGACCTCGGCGCGCTCGAGGAGGCGGCGCCGATCGGCGCCGCCGCCGGGGACCGCTACCCGGACATGTCCGGGATCGGCCGCTGAGCTCCCGGCGCGCCGCTGAGCTCTCGGCGCGAACGCCGGCCGATCACCGGAGCCCGCTCCTACTAGACTTAATTCGATCGAAATTGTCGAGAGGACCGACCGGCGCTGATGGAGGACCGGGCGCCCGGCGCCGCCGGTCAGCCGCTGTAGCGCGGGAAGTACGTCCAGGTCGCGCCGCCGTCGCGGGTGACGAACTGCCAGGTGACGCCGGCGCCGTTGTTGACGAACGCGACGAGCTCGTTCTTGCGCACGCCCGGGGAGACGGCAAGCACGGTGCCGTCGAACGTCGCCCGGCGCCACTGCGGCCCGCCGTCGCGGGTCACGTCGACGACCTGGCCGCCGCCGCCGTAGGCGTACTGCAGCGTCCGGCTGGCGGCGGTAACCGTGTTCACCACGTTCGGAGCGTCCGCCGCGGGCACCCAGAGCGCGGGACCGACCGTCCGCCAGTGTCGGCCGCCGTTGCCGGTCTGGACCGGATAGACGGCGCCCTGGCGGTCGTGGCCGAGGGTCACCGCCCACGAGTTGCCGAAGTATGTGCGACGAGCGTTGATGTGGTTGTTCGGAACCTGGGAGCCGACCGCGAGCGTCCCGTTCTGGACGCGGATCAAAGTGCCCCTGACCGTCCTCTGGGGCGGCGTCGTCGGGCCCGAGGACGCGGCGTCGGCGGCTCCCGCGCCGCCGGCCGAGAGCACGAGCGCTCCGGTCACCGCGGCGGCGGCGCCGGCGGCGGCGACGGTGGTGGTGAGCGGGCGCATCGAAAACCTCCTGGCAGCGAACGATGGGACGTGATCCGAAGGCGAGCGCATGGCAAGTCCGCCACCAGCTCTTGCCCGGACGCGGGTACGGGTATACAAACACGCGAATGCCACGAGCGATTTGGAGCGGCGCGATCAGCTTCGGGCTGGTCAACGTGCCCGTCAAGCTGTACAGCGCGACCTCCCCCAAGACGGTGCGCTTCCACCAGCTGTCCGCCAAGACGGGCACGCGCATCCGCCAGAAGCGGGTCGACCCCTCGACCGGCGAGGAGGTCGCCTACGAGGACATCGTCAAGGGCTACGAGCTCAGCCCCGACCGCTACGTGCTCATCGAGCCCGATGAGCTCGACGCGCTCGACCCCAAGGCGACGCGCACGATCGACATCGAGGAGTTCGTCGAGCTCTCGGAGATCGATCCGATCTATTACGACCACTCGTACTACCTCGCGCCGGCGGCCGGCGGGGCGAAGGCCTACCGCCTCCTGCTCGAGGCGATGAAGGAGTCGCAGAAGATCGCGATCGGGCGGATCGTGATCCGCTCCAAGCAGCAGCTGTGCGCGCTGCGCCCGATCGGCGAGGCGCTCGGGCTTTCGACGATGCTGTTCGGCGACGAGGTGCTCCCGCCCGATCGGATCGATGAGCTCGAGGCGCTCGACGAGGCCGAGGCGAGCAAGCGCGAGGTGACGATGGCCCAGCAGCTGATCGACTCGCTGTCCGCCGAGTTCGACCCGGCGAAGTTCAAGGACGAGTACCGCGAGCGCGTGCTGCAGCTGATCGAGAAGAAGGCGGCGGGCGAGGAGATCGCCGTCCAGCCCGAGGCCGAGGACACCAGCCCCGCGCCGGACCTCATGGCCGCGCTGGAGGCGAGCCTCGCGGAGGTCCGCGCCGGCTCCTCCGACGACGTCGCACCGAAGAAGGCCGCGCCCGCCAAGTCGCGCAAGCGCCCGACGTCGAAGGCAGACGGGCCCCCCACCCGAACCGGTGGCTCGGGCTCACGGGCAAAGGCCAAGTCCAAGAGCTGACCGGCCTTCGAGCGCTCGGCCCCTCGGGGTGGGCGGGGCCGTCCGGTAGGATTCGGCGCACTGCCTCCGCAGTGCCTGTCCCTGTCCGCCCCGCCGCAAAGGCACCGCTGTATGCCCCGTCTCGCCATACCCGGGCCGTCCGGTCTCTACGACCCAACCCATGAGCACGACGCCTGCGGCATCGCGATGGTCGCGAAGTTGTGGGGGGAGGCGAGCCATGCGGTCGTCGAGAGGGCGCTCGAGGCGCTCGAGCACCTCGAGCATCGCGGCGCCGAGGGCGCGGACCCGAACACCGGGGACGGGGCCGGCATCCTCATCCAGATCCCCGACGCGTTCATCCGCGGCGCCGTGGCCGGGATCGACCTGCCGGCGCCGGGTCGCTACGGCGTCGGCGTCTGCTACCTCCCGCGCGACCCCGAGCGTCGCGCGATCTGCGAGCAGCTGATCGAGGAGACGGTCGCCGCCGAGGGCCAGCGGCCCGTGTGGTGGCGCGACGTCCCGGTCGACGACCGCTTCGTCGGCGAGATCGCGAAGACCGCCGCCCCCGTCATCCGCCAGCTGATCGTCGAGGCCGGCGAGGAGATCGCCGACCAGGCGGCGTTCGAGCGCAAGCTGTACGTGATCCGGCGGCTGATCGAGCGCGAGACCGGCGGCGAGCTCGCACTGCCGAGCTTCTCCAGCCGCACGCTCGTCTACAAGGGGATGCTCACCGCCCCGCAGCTGCCGCGCTACTTCCCGGACCTCCGGGATCCGCGCGTCGCCACGCGCGTGGCGCTCGTGCACTCGCGCTTCTCGACGAACACGTTCCCGAGCTGGGAGCTCGCGCACCCCTACCGGATGATCGCCCACAACGGCGAGGTGAACACGGTCCGCGGCAACATCAACTGGATGCGGGCGCGGGAGTCCCAGCTCGCCTCCGAGCTGTTCGGCGAGGACCTCGCCAAGGTGCTGCCGGTCGTCCGCAGCGGCGGCTCGGACTCCGCGACGTTCGACAACGTGCTCGAGCTGCTCGTGCTCGCCGGCCGCTCGCTCCCGCACGCGCTGATGATGATGGTGCCGGAGGCCTACCGCTCGCAGACCGACCTCGACCCCGACGTGCGCGGCTTCTACGACTTCCACTCGTGCCTGATGGAGCCGTGGGACGGCCCGGCGGCGATCGCGTTCACCGACGGCCGCTGGGCGGGCGCGGTGCTCGACCGCAATGGGCTGCGACCCGGCCGCTGGGTGCAGGACACCGAGGGCTACGTCGTGCTCGCCTCCGAGACGGGTGTCATCACCGTCGCCCCGGAGCACGTGCAGCGCAAGGGACGCCTTGCGCCCGGCCGCATGTTCCTGCTCGACCTCGAGGAGGGGCGGATCGTCGACGACTCCGAGGTGAAGCGCCGCGTCTCGCGCCGCCGGCCCTACGGCGAGTGGTACGCGCGCTCGGTCGTCCACATCGACGACCTGCCTGAGCGCGAGCCGCGCGTCCCGCGCGTGGAGCCGCTGCGCTCCCGGCAGCTCGCGTTCGGCTACACGCAGGAGGACCTGCGGCTCGTGATCGCGCCGATGGCGACGAATGGGGAGGAGCCGACCGCGTCGATGGGCAACGACGCCGCGCTCGCCGTGCTCTCCGATCGTCAGCCGCCGCTGTTCAACTACTTCAAGCAGCTGTTCGCGCAGGTGACCAACCCGCCGATCGACCCGATCCGCGAGTCGGTCGTGATGTCGCTGCAGACCGGGGTCGGCGCCGAGCTCAACCTCCTCGGCGAGGGGCCCGAGCAGGCGCACCAGCTCGTCATGGACCAGCCGATCCTCCGCAACCACGAGCTCGAGAAGCTGCGCCAGGTCTCGCACGAGATCTTCGACGCCGCCACGCTCGACATCAGCTGGCCGATCGAGGAGGGGCCCGAGGGGATGGAGCGGCGCCTGGACGCCGTCTGCCGCGAGGCCGAGACCCAGGTGGAGCACGGCGCGAACATCCTCATCCTGTCCGACCGCAACCTCGGCCCCGAGCGAGTCGCGATCCCGTCGCTGCTGGCGGTCGCGGCGGTCCACCAGCACCTCGTGCGCGCCGGCACGCGCCTGCGCACCGGCCTCGTCATCGAGTCCGGCGAGCCGCGCGACATCCATCACATGGCGACGCTCATCGGCTACGGCGCCTCGGCGATCAACCCGTACCTCATGTTCGAGTCGCTCGATGAGCTCGCCGAGCGCTCGCTGCTGCCCGAGGATCTGGAGATGGACGAGGCCGAGCGGCGCATCGTCAAGGCGATCGGCAAGGGCCTTTTGAAGACGATCTCGAAGATGGGGATCTCGACGATCCAGTCCTACTGCGGCGCGCAGATCTTCGAGGCGGTCGGGCTGGAGCGCGAACTGATCGACCGCCACTTCACGGGTACCGCGTCCCGTATCGGCGGGGTCGGCGCCGAAACGCTCGCCGCCGAGGCGCTCGCGCGCCACTTCCGCGCCTATCCGCGGACCGCGCGCGACGTGCTGCCGGTCGGCGGCGTGCTCCAGTGGCGCCGGGACGGCGAGCGCCACATCTGGAACCCGGACACGATCGCCACGCTCCAGCACGCGGTCCGCGCGCAGGCCCGGCGTGAGCTCGCGCCCGCCGACCGGGCCGGTCGGGAGCCGCAGGAGATCTACGACGAGTTCGCGCGCCAGGTGAACGAGGAGGCGACGCGCAAGGCGGCGCTCCGCGGCCTGATGTCGCTCAAGCCGGCGGCGGAGCCGGTCCCGCTCGACGAGGTCGAGCCGGCGACCGAGATCGTCAAGCGCTTCTCGACCGGCGCGATGTCGCTCGGGTCGCTCTCCCGCGAGTCGCACGAGACGCTCGCGGTCGCCATGAACCGCCTCGGCGGCAAGTCGAACACCGGCGAGGGCGGCGAGGACCCCGAGCGCTACACGCCGGACGCGAACGGCGACCGGCGCCGCTCCGCGATCAAGCAGGTCGCCTCCGGCCGGTTCGGGGTGACCGTCGACTACCTCGTCAACGCCGACCAGCTGCAGATCAAGATGGCCCAGGGCGCGAAGCCGGGGGAGGGCGGGCAGCTGCCCGGCCACAAGGTCGACGGGTACATCGCGCGGATCCGCAACTCGACGCCCGGCGTCGGGCTCATCTCCCCGCCGCCGCACCACGACATCTACTCGATCGAGGACCTCAAGCAGCTCATCTACGACCTGCGCTGCGCGAACCCGAGCGCGTCGGTGTCGGTGAAGCTCGTCGCCGAGGTCGGGGTCGGGACCGTCGCCTCCGGAGTCGTGAAGGCGGGCGCCGACCACGTGACGATCTCCGGACACGATGGCGGCACCGGCGCCTCGCCGCAGTCCTCGATCCAGGGCGCGGGCGTGCCGTGGGAGATCGGTCTGGCGGAGACGCAGCAGACGCTGCTCCTCAACGACCTGCGCTCGCGCGTGGCGGTCGAGGTCGACGGCCAGATGAAGACCGGGCGCGATGTCGTGATCGGGGCGCTGCTCGGCGCCGACGAATTCGGCTTCTCGACCGCGCCGCTCATCGCGCTCGGCTGCATCATGATGCGCGTCTGCCACCTCAACACCTGCCCGGTCGGGATCGCCACCCAGAATCCCGAGCTGCGCCGCCGCTTCCGGGGCGTGCCGGAGCACGTCACCTCGTATCTGGTGTTCGTCGCCGAGGAGGTGCGGAGCCTGATGGCGGGGCTCGGCATCCGCCGCTTCGAGGACCTGATCGGACGCACCGATCTGCTCGAGGCCGACGAGGCGATCGAGCACTACAAGGCGCGCGGCGTCGACCTCTCGATGGTGCTCGGCTCGCCCGACCTGCCACCCGAGGTTCCTCGCCGGCGCACCCGCGCTCAGCTGTCCGTGCTCGACGACGCGCTCGACTGGGAGCTCGTCGGCGCCTGTCGGCCCGCGCTCGAGACGGGCGAGCGGGTGCGCCTCGGCGCGGGAGCGGCGATCCCCGTGCGCAACGTCAACCGCGCGGTCGGCGGCATCCTGTCGGGCGAGATCGCCCGGCGGCACGGCGCCCGCGGGCTGCCGGAGGGCACGATCGAGATCGCGTTCTCCGGGTCAGCGGGCCAGAGCTTCGGCGCCTGGCTCGCGCCCGGGGTGACGTTCTCGCTGCGCGGCGAGTGCAACGACTACACCGGCAAGGGGCTGTCCGGCGGCATCATCTCGGTGCGGCCGCCGGAGGGGGGGCGGTTCCGTCCCGAGGAGAACATGCTCGTCGGCAACACCGTGCTCTACGGGGCGACCGCCGGGCGCGCGTTCTTTCGTGGGCTGGCGGGCGAGCGCTTCGCGGTCCGCAATTCCGGCGCGCTCGCGGTCGTCGAGGGGGTCGGGGACCACGGCTGCGAGTACATGACCGGCGGCCGCGTCGTCGTGCTCGGCGCCACCGGCCGCAACTTCGCCGCCGGCATGAGCGGTGGGATCGCGTACGTCTACGACGCCGACCGGCGGTTCCGTTCGCGGTGCAACACCGAGCTCGTCGACCTCGAGGAGCTCGCCGAGGCCGATGAGGCCGAGATCCGTGAGCTCATCGCCGAGCATGCCGCGCGCACCGGCTCGCTGCCGGCGCGCAACATCCTCGCCTCGTGGGAGCAGCGTCGGGAGCGGTTCGTCAAGGTGATGCCGCGGGACTACCGCCGCGTGCTTCAGGCGCGCGCGCAGGCGGAGGTGGCCCATGGGTGAGCTCGGCGCGTTCCTCAGGATCCACCGCGTCGGCTTCGACAAGCGCGATCCCCGCAGCCGCGTCGGCGACTACCGCCAGTACTTCGCGCTCCAGCCCGAGGAGGAGCTCCGCCGGCAGGGCGCGCGCTGCATGGACTGCGGCGTCCCGTTCTGCCACGAGGGCTGCCCGCTGGGCAACCTGATCCCCGACTGGAACGACCTCGTCTACCGGGGGAAGTGGCGCGACGCGATCGACCAGCTGCATGCCACGAACAACTTTCCCGAGTTCACCGGGCTGATCTGCCCGGCGCCGTGCGAGTCCGCCTGCGTGCTGAAGATCAATGACGATGCGGTGACGATCGAGCAGATCGAGCTGTCGATCATCGAGCGCGCATTCCAGGAGGGCTGGGTCGTCGCCGAGCCGCCCGACCGTCGCTCGGGACGCACCGTCGGGGTCGTCGGCTCTGGACCCGCCGGGCTCGCGGTCGCCGCCGAGCTCAACAAGAGCGGGCACGCGGTCACGGTGTACGAGCGCGACGAGGGCCCGGGCGGCCTGCTGCGCTTCGGTGTTCCGGACGCGAAGCTCGAGAAGTGGATCATCGACCGCCGGGTCGCGCTGTTGCAGCAGGAGGGGATCGAGTTCGTCTACGACTGCGAGATCGGGCGCGACGTGAGCGCCGAGGAGCTCCAGCGACGCCACGACGCGGTCGTGCTGGCGATCGGCTCGCGCGTGCCGCGGCCGCTCGAGGTCGAGGGCAACCACCTGCAGGGGATCCACCCGGCGATGGACTACCTCTACCAGCGCAACCGCTGGGTTGCCGCAAGCCAGGGCCGCCCGGCGCGCACGCCGACGCAGGCGGGCATGGCCGAGATCACGACCGCCGGCAAGAAGGTGATCGTGATCGGCGGCGGCGACACCGGCATGGACTGCATCTCGAACTCCCATCGCGAGGGTGCGGAGCGCGTCGTCATGCTCGACGTCTACACCGAGCTGCCCGAGGGCGAGGACCCGCGCGCCCCCTGGCCGCTGCCGCCCAAGCGCACCGCATCCACGTACGCGCTGGAGGAGGGTGGCAGGCGCCGCTGGGGGACCGAGGTGACCGCGTTCGGCGGACGCGACGGGCACGTGAGCCACGTCTACGCGCGCCAGGTGACCGGCAAGTCCTCGCGCGACCTCACGCCGGTGCCCGGCTCGGAGTTCGTGCTGGAGGCCGACGTCGTGCTCGTCGCGATCGGCTTCACGGGGCCTGAGCCCGACGGGGTCGTCGCGGAGCTCGGCGTCGAGCTCGACCGGCGCGGCAATCTGCGCACCGAGCAGACCTACCGGACGTCGGTCGGCCGCGTCTACGCCTGCGGCGACGCGCGGATCGGGCAGTCGCTCGTCGTCTCGGCGATCGCCGAGGGCCGCAAGTGCGCCCGCGTCGTCAACGCCGATCTCGGCGGCTCGCCGATGGACGCCGACCGCGAGCGGCTTGCCGTCGGCGCCTGGAGCGGCGAGACCGACCAGACGCTCCGCCACCAGGCCGAGGCGGCGGGCTCGCTGCGGCCCGGCGATCAGTTCTTCAGCGGTCCCGCGACGCGGCGCGCCTGAGGCGACGATGACGCCGCCCGCGGCTTCGGCCTCTGTCCGCGAGCCGACATGGAAACTCCCGTCGAGCGCGGCAAGGTGCTACCGTGCGACCCGGGAGATGGCGTGATCCATGCCGCGCCTCGTCGACACAATTTTGGGGCTGGAGGTTTGAGCGAAGCTTGGGGCGGGAAGATCCGTCCCTGTCGGTCAGGGAACTGCGCCCCCACTTCCCTGGCTCTCCGGGGGGCCCAGATGGATCTGGGCCCCCCGGTTCTACGTGAGGGGCGCGTCGCGACGGGCCTTCGGCTGAGCGCGGCGCCCACCGCCGGGAATGCTGGGCGTCTCACCCACGCGTGAGGTGGTTTCGATGCCCGGCGGCACCCGGGTCGCTCATGCCACGGGCTCGGCTCGCTCGCGCCGCACCCACGCGTGGGGTGGTTTCGATGCCCGGCGGCACCCGGGTCGCTCATGCCACGGGCTCGGCTCGCTCGCGCCGGGACCGCGAGCCGTTCCGCACCTATAGTCACGGGCGGGCCGCATGCCGACGTTCTGCCGACACAACCGCCTCGTCCAGAACTGCCCGATCTGCGCCCGCGAGCAGGACATCGAGATGCGCCCGGTCGTCTCGCCCGGCGGCCGACCCGAGCCCCGGCCGTCCCGCGCCGCCCCGGCCGGCGGCACGCGCCGCTCGGCGCCTGCCGCCGCCCCCACGCGCGCCGCGGGCGGCCGCTCGGCCACGGGACTCCGCGTCCGGCGGCTGGCCCGCGAGGCCGACGACGGGTACGGCGTCCCGCTCGTGCCGGGCATCCACTCGCGCGCCGCCGCGGCGCGGCTGGCGGAGGAGCTCGCGTTCGCGGCCACGCGCCTGGACATGCTTGCTGCCGATCCCCCGGGCCTGTACGCCGAGGTCGCGGCGGACGGTCCGCTCGAGGAGCGGACGTGGCTCGCGGTTCAGATCGCCCTCCTCGGCCCGCTCGACGCGGGCGCCGAGGGCGGGCCGTTCGCGGCGATCGCCGCGGCCCGCTCTCGCTGGGACTCGGGCGAACCGCCGGCGCTCGCCGATGCGAGGCTCGGGCCGCGCGGCGCCGGCGACACGGTCCGCGCGGTGCGCGCGGCCGAGGCCTACCGCGGATGGGCGTCCCGCCTCGGCTCGCAGGAGGCCGGCTTCCGCGGGGAGGCGGCGTGGAGTCCGGAGCGGCGCTTCGACCGCGTGTTCGAGCGGCTCGGCGCTCTGGCGTCGATGAGCCGCGACCCACGCTACGACCTGCTCGTCACGCTCGACCGGCTCGGGGTCTACGAGCTGCGCGCCGGCCGCCTGCATCTCGGCGGGTCCGACCAGGTCACGCTCGGCGCCAAGCGGATCCTCGGGATCGGCGATCCGATGCTGCTTGAGCGTCGCGCCGCCGATCTGGCGGACGCCTGCGCGCTGCCGCTCGAGGCGCTCGACCTCGCGTTCTTCAACTGGGAAACGCGCTCGCGGTACGGCGCGGGGCTGGACCCGTTGCCCGAACCCGACCCCGACGCGCTGGCGGCCGCCGAGGCAGCGCTCGGGCTCGACTGACGCCCCCCGGCCGGTGGGCGCGAGCTCGCGCGACCGACGTCGACCCGGACGGCGCGCGGGCTCAGCCGACGCTCCCGGGCGACGAGCGGTCGCTTCGAATCGCGGGATAGGCTTGGCCGGGATGCTCCTCGTCGTGTCTGAGCCGCACGCATGAGTCCGTCGGCACCCGACGCGGCCGCGGGCCTGCGCGCGATCGCGTTCGCGAGCCCCGACGGGAGCGCCTGGGGCGCCGCGCTTTCGAACGGGGAGCGCTGCGCGCTGCGGCTCGAGCCGGACGACGACGGCCCGCCCGAGCGGGCGCTGCTCGTGACGGACACCCCGGACGGCGGCTGGCGGCTCGAGCGAGACGCCGGTCCTGACGGCGCCTCGGTGTCGCTGCGCGTCGTGCCCGACGAGCCGCCGGCCCCCGCTGCGGCGGAGCCCGCCGACCCGGACACGGAGCCGCCGCCGGGGGCGGCGTTCGTGCCCGGCGAGGGACCCGAGCTGTGTCGCGTGACGGGCACCGTGGCCGGGCGCCCGCTGCAGTGGCGCGGGATCCGCGTGAGCCTCCCGCCGTCGCGCCCGTCGAGGAAGGCGCCGGGCTCGACGCGGTTCGTGGCCGGCTGGCTGGCGGACGGGTCGGCGCTCGGTCTGATCGCGGCCCGTCCGCGGCCCGACGGCCGTCCCGACGAGGACACCGTCCGCGCGACGCTGTTCGATCCCGAGCGCTGGCTGGCCGTCTCCGAGCCGCGCCTGTCGACGACGTACGACGGCGCCGGCCTTCCGACCCGGCTCAACCTCGAGCTCTGGATCGGCACGGGCGAGCACGAGTTCCCCCGGCGCGCGGCCGCCGAGGCCGCCGGCGCGCCGTCAGCGGGTGGCGACCTGCAGGTGGTCCCGCTGCGCTGCCACAGCCGGGGCGAGGAGGGCGTCGGCCTCTACGTGCTCGCGAGCTTCTGAGCGAGCCGGCGGTGACGGCGCGGGCGGTGATCAGCGACTTCGGCGGCGTGCTCACGACGCCGCTGGCGGCGGCGTTCCAGGGTTTCTCCGAGCGCTCGGACGTGACGCTCGAGGAGCTCGGCGCGGCGATGGCCGCGGCCGGTGCCGCGCGCGGCGAGAACCCGCTCTACGCGCTGGAGACCGGCCGGATGACCGAGGCCGAGTTCATGGCGGCGCTCGCCGAGGCGATCGAGCGGACGCGCGGACGCCCGGTGTCGCTCGTGGGCCTCGGCGAGGCGCTGTTCGCCGGCCTGCGTCCGAACGAGCGGTTCGTCGCGTTCATGCGGATGCTGCGCGAACGCGGGCACGCGACCGCGATCTGCACGAACAACGTCCGCGAATGGGCGACGCGCTGGCGGGCGATGATCCCGGTGGACGAGCTGTTCGACGTCGTCGTCGACTCCTCGGAGCTCGGCGTGCGCAAGCCCGACCCGCGCATCTACGAGGCGACGCTCACCGCGCTCGGCGTCGCGCCCGGGGCGGCGGTGTTCGTCGACGATCTGCAGATCAACTGCGAGGCCGCGTCCGCGCTCGGGATGCGGGCCGTGTGGTTCCGGGAGACCGAGCAGGCGATCGCCGAGGTCGAGGCGGCGCTCGACGGCGGCAACGAAGGACGGTGAGACCGGCGAGACGCCGCGCGCGGAGGACGAGGCGGCTCGGCCGCCGGCCGCGGACGGGCGGACGCCAGGCGCGCCCGGGGCCGCCCCGCGCAGGCCGCGCACTGCTCATCGCCTGCGCGCTGCTCATCGCCGGCTGCGGAGGGTCCGGCCGGCCGCGGTCGGTGCCGGACGTCCGCGTCCCGCCGGGCACCCCGACGCTCCGCCTGGGGTTGGTCGGGCGACCGATCCCCGCCGGGTTCCTCGGGCTGTCGATGGAGTTCCAGGCGCTTCCGGCGTACGCGGGCACCGATCCGCGGGCCGTCGATCCCGTGCTCGTGGCGCTGATTCGGGCGCTCACCCCGGGGCAGCGGCCGGTGCTCCGGATCGGCGGCGACAGCACCGACGTCTCGTGGGTGCCCGCGCCCGGCGTGCGCCCGCCGTGGTTCTCCGGCTACACGTATCCGCTCACCCGGCGCTGGTTGGCGACCGCGGGGGCGCTCGCTCACGAGCTCGACGCGCGGATGATCCTCGGGCTCGATCTCGCCGCCGGCGACCCGGCGCTCGACGCCGCCGAGGCGCGCGCATTCGCTGCCGCGTTCGGCCGTCGGTCGATCGCGGCGCTCGAGATCGGCAACGAGCCCAACCTGTACGCGACGATCGCCGAGTGGACGCTCGCCGACGGGCGCAAGGTCAAGGCGCGCCCGCGCGGCTACGGCCCGCCGCGCTACCGCGGCGAGGTGGCGGCGGTCGTGCGCGCGCTCGCCGGCGTCGGGGGACCGTGGCCGCTCGTCGGGCCGGCGCTCGCCGCCAACCAGAATCCCGCCGCCGCCGGCGTGTGGAAGACCTCGATGGCGGCGTTCCTGCGCTCGGAGCCGGACGTCCGTCAGCTCACCGTCCACCGCTACCCGCTCAAGCGCTGTTTCGTCTCCCGGGGATCGCCGCAGCAGCCGACGATTCCGCACCTGCTCTCCGAGTACTCCAGCGCGGGACTCGCGGCGGGCGTGCGCGTGTGGGTGCGGATTGCGCGCGCACAGGGCCGGACGGTGCGGATCGATGAGCTCGGCTCGGTCGCCTGCCGCGGCCAGCCGGGGGTGAGCGACACCTTCGCCAGCGCGCTCTGGGCGACGGACGCGCTGTTCTCACTCGCGGCGGCCGGCGTGCAGGGAGTCAACCTCCACACGCTCCCGGACGCCGCCTACGAGCCGTTCACGCTCTCCCGCGTGGGCGGCCGCTGGCAGGCGCACGTCGAGCCCGAGTACTACGGGCTGCGGCTGTTCGCGCAGGCGGCGCCCGCCGGGTCGCGCCTGCTCGCCGTCCGGGGGGTGTCGCGGAGCGTGTCGCTCAGCGCCTGGGCGACCCGCGCGCGGGACGGGTCAGAGCGGCTCGTGCTGATCGACAAGGACCCGGGGCGCGCCCGGATCGTGCGGGTCGCGGTCCCGCGCGGCTTTGCCGCGCGCGATGTCCGGGTCGAGCGGCTCACCGCGCCGTCCGTCGCGGCTCGCGCCGGCGTGCGGCTCGGCGGGCGCACGTTCGGCGCGGTGACGCGGACCGGCCGGCTCGGGGCGCCGCGGACGACGCGCGCGCCGTCGGGCGGGGGGCGCAGCGTCGTCGTGCGGGTCGCCGGCGCAAGCGCCGCGCTCGTCACGTTCCGCCGGGGCTGAACGGCGCGCGGCGGCGCGGCCGTTGGGCGAGGGACGCGATGTTGGACGACATTCCCCCGCAGCGCCGGAAAATGCTGCGCTCAACCGTGCGGTTGCCGGGCATCCACCGGTGGGACCTCCTGGTGCCAACCAACTCCAAACACGACACTAGTGGTCGCTCCCGCAAATACGCACGCATTCGAGGCGCGTCTGGCGGCGCCAGGCGGCGTCCTCGGACACTCGATGTGCCAGAGGCACACCTTCGGACCAACGGCTTCGCCGTCGGTGCCCGCGTCCTTGCCTGGCA
>DATGKS010000039.1:0-17990 GCA_035294545.1 Solirubrobacteraceae bacterium
ATGCGTGTGCCCTGGCCTGCGGCGAGGATGACGACGACCGGACCGGCCACGCTCCGATCGTAGGAGATCCCCCGGGTGCCGCGCCGACCGACGGCTTGGATTTGTCGCGGATGCCGCGCTCAGCGCGGTGTTTGCGACAAATCCCACCCGTGGGCGGTTCATTGGGGAGCCCGGATTCGGACCGGGATCGCAACGCTCCAAAGGCGTGCATGTTGCCGTTACACCACTCCCCAGTGCATTGGCACGGCCGACGACCTGAGGCTACCGGAGCAGGACCCGCAGCTCCGGATCGGTGAGCGGGTCGGCAAGGAGCGCCCGCACGTCGCGCTCCCGCCGCAGGCCGCGCTCGGAGCGCAGCAGCCCGACGTGCCGGTGCTCGCGCCGCGCGAGCGCGATCAGGTCGCCCAGGCCGGCGGGGCCGGAGAGATCAAGTGCTCGGAGCACGTTCGGGCCGAGGGCGCCCTCGGCCACCGCGAGCAGGTAGAGGCCGCCGTCGAAGATCGGCCCGAGCGCAAGCCCGCAGCCGGCCGCCAGGTCGTCGCGGACGGCGGGCGCAAGCTCCGGGTGCCAGGCCGGCAGCTCAGGTCGGATCGCGACGAGCGTCCCGCCGTCCGCGGGCCAGCCACCGGGAGCGGCGGGACCGGCACCGGCGTGGCCGGCACCGGGGCGACGACCATCGGCACCGGCGCGACGCCGACCGGCGCCGTCATCCGTGAGCGCGCCGGCGAGCGACCCGCTCGCCTCGAGCGAGACCACATCGGCACCGAACGCCGCCGCGGCCCAGGCACGCGCCCGCGCGACGAGCAGCCGCCGGACGCGCGAGGCCCGCTCCGGGCCGAGCGCCCGCGCGAGCGAGGCCGGCGGGTCGCCGTCGCCGGCGAGCACGAGCACCCGCATGCCCCGCTCAGTCCCGCTCGAACCGGTACATCGTGCCGGCCGGCACACACGTCCCGAGCGCCTGCAGCCGCCGAACCGCCGCCGCGAGGACCGCCGCGAACGTCGCGGTGCTCGCGGCCATCATCTCCCGGAGCACGGCCACGGGAGTCGTCTCGCCGCGCCGGACCTCGTTTGCATGGTCGGTGACGTAGCCGAGCAGCGCGAACGGGAGCTCGAGCTCGCCGCAGAGCACCGTCTCCGGCCCGCCGGTCTGGCTGACCGCGCTCACTCCGCAGGCGGCGAGGCCCGCGATCTCCGCCGGCGTGTTGAAGCGCGGCCCATCGACATGGCCGTAGGTGCCGCCATCCCTCGCGAGGCGACCCGCGTCGCCGGCGCCCGCGACGAGCGCCGCCCGCACGTCAGCCGAAAACGGCCCGCCGTGCAGGACCCAGTGCCCGCGGCGGGGGTCGCGCTCGCGCAGGAAGAACGTGCACAGCGAGCCGTCGGGCAGCCGGTTCGACGGGAACCAGAGGTCGTCGAACACGAGCAGCGTGCCGAGCTCAAGCGCCGGGTCGACCGCGCCGCACACGGTGCAGCCGACCACCGCCTCGGCCCCGAGCTCATGCAGCGCCCAGACATCGGCGCGGTGCGGCACCTGGTGGGAGAGCCGCACGTGCCCGGCCCCGTGGCGGGACACGTGGAGCGCCTCGGAGCCGGCGAAGCGGCCGCGCGTCACCTCGACGGCGCCGAACGGCGTGTTGACCGGCTCGACGCTCGCGTCGGTGAACCCGGGCAGCGCATGGGTCCCCGAGCCCGTGATGATCGCGACCCGCACCGCTCGCCTCAGTGCGGCACGCGGCCGCCACCCGCCCCGGGCTCGCTCGCCGGCCCGCGGGGCGCCGCGATCCCGAGCACGCGCATCGCCTTGAGCCCGAGCGAGAGCTTCTCGCGCCCGTCGGTCGAGGAAACGTCGAGGCCGGTGAGCTCCCGCACCCGCTCGAAGCGGTAGCGGATCGTGTGGCGGTGGGTGATGAGCCGCGCGGCCGTCGCGTTGACGTTCGCGTCGCAGTCGAGGAAGGCGACGAGCGTGCCGAGCAGGTCGGTGTCGTACTGCTCATCGTAAGCGACGAGCGGCCGCACGGTCTCGCGGTAGAAGCGCTGCAGCTCGGCGGGGTCGCGCATGTAGGGCAAGAGCAGCTGGTAGGTGCCGGTCTGCTCGTAGCCGAGCTCGCGCCGCTCCGGGTCGCCCTCGACGACGTTGAGCGCGAGCAGCGCCTCGTCGTAGGCGCGCTGGAGCTCGAGCGGGTCCTCGACGCGGCGGCTGCGCCCGACGCGCACGATGAAGCCCGCGAGACCGGATTCGAGCTCTCGCAGGACGGCGCCCGCGACCCGGCGTCCCGCCTCGCCGTCCTGGTCGGGGATGAGCACGACGACCTCGCCGTCGCCCTCCTCGGTCGGGGCGGTGATCGCCCCCGAGGCGATCGAGCGCGCGCCGCGGGAGGCGACCGCGACCATCCGCCGTCGCCAGTCGTCCTCGGTCGGCGCCCGCGCGTGCGCCCGCGCAACGAGCGCGGAGCCACCGCCGCCGAGGTCGATCCCGAGCTCCTTGCCACGCGCCACGAGGTCCTCGCGATCGTCGATCCGCCGCGCGAGCACGTCGCGCAGGAAGCCGACCGCCGCCTCCTCGGACGCGCGGGCGGGCGCACGCACCCGCTCCACCTCGGAGGCGATGAGCGTCGTCACGAGTCGCAGCACGGCCGGGTCCGGTGCGTCGCCACGGGCGCGCATGCGCAGCTGGCCGACCGGCGCGTCGGCGACCTTGAGCTCGAGCGTCACGACGTCGTCGGAGTCGCGCATCAGCGAGCGCTCGTCGGCGGGCGAGCGCGCGGCGACCGCGAGCACGCTCGCCGAGCGGTCGATCAGGACGAGACTCGCATCGAGCGCGCGCGCCGCCCCGCGCAGGATCTCAGGCAGGCCCGCGCCGGCCTCGACCGCGTCGGTGATCGCCGCGAACGCGCCGAGATCGGCCACGCCGGCCACCTCAGCGCGAACCGGCGGCGTCGACGCTCAGAACCCCCATTGCGGCCACTTGACGATGATGAGCGCGCCGGCGACCACCCCGACGCCCACGAACGCGGCGAGCACGTACAGCGAGAGCAGGAACGCGCCGACGCGGGCCACGGCGCTGCGGTAGGAGCTGAGCACGGGCACGAGCACGAGCGTCGTGAACGCGATCAGGGCGATCGCGGCGCAGCCGGCGGCCACGACGTAGGTGATCGTCTGGTTGCTCACGGCACCGTCAATTGTGCCGAATGGACCGGCGCGGCGGCGACGGCGCCCGGGAAGCGAGCGCGGAGCGTCTCCTCGGCGGCGGCCTCGCGCGCGCGGGCGCCCGCGTCACGGCCGTGGAAGAGGCCGATCACGGTCGGCCCCGAGCCGCACACGAGCGCGTGGTCGGCGCCCGCGGCACGCGCGGCGTCAAGCGCGTCGCCGAGCTGCGGCGCGAGCGACAGCGCGGCCGCCTGCAGGTCGTTGACGCAGAGCTCGGCCGGCACGCGCCCGGGCGCGCCGTCGCGTCCTCTGGCGGGGAGCAGCCGCGCCAGGCGCGCCCGCAGCTCACCGAGCTCCTCGGCGCTGCGGCCGATCCCGAGCCGGTCGGCCTCGCGGTAGACCTCCGGCGTGGAGAGCCCGAACGGCTGGGGCAGGACGAGCACGCCGTAGGCCTCGAGCGTGGCGAGCGGTGCGATCCGCTCCCCGGCGCCGGTTCCGAGCGACGGCCCGGGACGGAGCTGGCTCGGCACGTCGGCGCCGAGCGAGGCCGCGATCTCGGCGACCGCGGACTCGTCGACGGGCGCGAGGCGCCGCGCGCAGCGGAGCATCGCGGCGGCGTCCGCTGAGCCGCCGCCCATCCCCGCCGCCACCGGGATCCGCTTCCAGACCTCGACCCGCACCGGGGGTGCCGTCCAGCCGGCGGTGCGCAGGCCGCGGAGCGCGTCGCTCACGAGGTTCGGCCCCGCGACCTTCTCGCACACGACCTCGTCGACGCCGCTCTCGGATGCGCCGACGATCAGCTCGTCGGCGAGCCGCACCGAGTCGAACACGGTGACGAGCTCGTGACGGCCGTCCGCGCGCGTCGGCCCGAGGAACAGGCAGAGGTTGACCTTCGCATGGGCCTGCTCGATGACGGTGAGGCTCACGAGCCCTCCCCCGCGAGCGCACGGGCGAGCGCCACGAACTCCTCAGGGGCCAATCGTTCGGCCCGCACGTCGGGCGGGTGGCCGAGCGCGACGAGCGCCGCCCGCGCCCGCTCCCGCACGCCCGGGCCGTCGACCGGTCGCGGCAGCGAGAGCGCGAGCGAGCCCGCGAGCGCCTTGCGGCGGTGGGCGAACGCGCCGCGCACGAGCTCGGAGACAGACCGGTCTGTCTCCGAGGTGTCGGCGCGGCGACGCATCCCGAGCAGCACCGAGTCGACGTTCGGCACCGGCCGGAACACGTGCCGGGAGACCGGCCGCAGCACGCTCACCTCGCAGCGGAGCTGCGCGAGCACCGACGGCACGCCGTAGGCGGCACCGCCGGGCGCGGCGGCGAGCCGCTCGCCGACCTCGCGCTGCACCATCACGACCCAGCGGCCGATCGACGGAAGCTCCTCGATCGTGCGCAACAGCAGCGTCGCGGCGATCCCGTAGGGCAGGTTGGCGACCATCGCGGTCGGCGGCGGCGCGAGCGCCCGCAGGTCGACCGCGAGCGCGTCGCCGAACACGACCTCGACGGTCCCGAATCCGGCAACCGCGCCGAGCAGCGTCTCGCGCAGCCGCTCGTCCTTCTCGATCACGTGGACGTGGCCCGCGCGCGCCGCCAGCCGCTGCGAGAGCGCGCCCGGGCCACCACCGACCTCGAGCGCGACGTCCCGCTCCGACAGGTCGGCGAGCCGCTCGATCACATCGAGGATGTTCCGGTCGACGAGGAAGTTCTGCCCAAGCTCGCGCTGACGTGCCGAGCGAGCCGGAGATCGACCCACCGCGCTCACCATCCGAAGACGTCGGCGGCGCTCGCCTCGAGATCGCGGTCGAGCTCCTCGTAGGAGACGCGTCGCGCGAGCGCGATCGCCCGCGCGGTGATCGCCACCTGCGCGGGCGCGTTCGGGCGCCCGCGCCGCGGCTGCGGGGCGAGGTAGGGCGCGTCGGTCTCGACGAGCAGCCGTCCGGACGGGACGCGGAGCGCCGCGTCCATCAGCGCGCTGTTCTTCGGGTACGTGCAGTTGCCGGCGAACGACAGCCACCAGTCCGGGTGCTCGAGGCACTCGACGACGTGATCGGCCATCGAGAAGCAGTGCAGGATGACGCGCAGGCCGGCGGCATGCTCGTCGAGCAGCGCGAGCGTCTCCTCCTCGGCGGCGCGCGTGTGGATGACGAGCGGCTTGCCGACCCGGCGGGCGAGCTCGACCTGGGCGACGAGCGCGCGGCGCTGATCCTCGACCGGCGCCCGGGGCACCGCCCGCGAAGCGGGTGGTCGGTGGTAGTCAAGGCCCGTTTCGCCGATGGCGACACACCGCTCGTGCGCGGCAAGCGCCTCCAGCTCGGCGAGGTCCGCGTCGTCGAAGCCGGTCGCGGCGCTCGGATGGCGTCCGATCGCGGCGTACACCTGCGGAAACGCCTCGGCGGCGGCGAGCGCGGCCCGGCAGGACTCGCCGTCGGTGCCGACGGTCACGATCCGGGTCACGCCCTCGGCGACCGCCGCCTCGATGAGCTCGGCGTCGGGCGGCTCGCACAGGTGCAGGTGCGTGTGGCTGTCGATCATCCGCTCACCGTCGGCTGAGGAGGCTAGTGGTCGCTCACGCAAGTACGTGCGCACCGAGAGGTGCGGCTGGGGGGGCCAGGCAAGGACGCAGGACCGAAGGTGTGGCCCTGCCACATCGAGTGTCCGAGGACGCCGCCTGGCGCCGCCAGACGTGCCTCGAATGCGTGCGTATTTGTGTGAGGGGCCACTGGCCCCAGCCGACCGAGCGGCTCAGGCGGGTTCGACCGTCATGTCCCCCTCGACCCGGACCTGGCCCGACTCGATGAGCGCGAGTTCGTCGGCGTCGTGGTGGGCGTCGGCCCGGAGCACCGCCAGCACGAGGACCGCGGCGACGGCCGCGCACACGGCGCAGATCGCGAACACGACCTGGTAGGCGCTGCCGAGCGCGTGGTAGGCGACATCGTGCAGCGGGTTGAGCGGCACCGTGTGGCCGCCGACCTTCGCCGTCGCCGGCACCGCGACGGCGCCGAGCGGGCCGGACTTCACCGCGCCGACGGCGGCCGCCGCCTGCGCCTTGGCGGCCGGCGGGGCCGCCGCGACCGAGTGGTAGAACGCGGCGAGGTGGTGCTGGAGCGCCGGGCTTGAGGCGATCGCCGCCTTGATCTTGCCGGCGGCGCGGCTTGTGCCGATCGCGATCACGACGGTCGGGCCGAGTGCGAAGCCGAAGTCGCGCAGCAGGCTCGTCGTCGCGCTCGCCATGCCGGCGAACTGGATCCGCACGGTGTTGACCGCGACCGCCGTCACGGACGCGACCGCGAAGCCGAACCCGATGCCGACGACGCACAGCGGCGGGATGATCGCCCACACCGAGTGATGGTCGATCGACACGGTGGCCGCCCAGGCTGCGCCCGCGGCGATCAGCACGAAGCCGCCGCCGAGCAGCCACCGGGGGTTGATGCGCGGCATCGCCCAGGAGATCACCGGCTGCAGGAACAGCGCGAACCCCTGGAGCGCGACGAACCCGACAGACGCCTGCAAGGGCGTGAAGCCCTGGACGGCGGTGAGGCGGATGCTCGTGGCGGCGGCGCATCCGAGGAACGCGAACATCCCGACGACGGTGACGAACGAGTTGAGCGAGAAGTTGCGGCTCGTGAACAGGTGCAGGCGGAGCAGCGGCTCGCGCGTGCGCTGCTCGATCCACACGAACCAGCCGAGGAACACGACGCAGACGATGTAGCCGATCACGCTCTGCGTGCCGGTCCAGCCGAACGAGGACGCCTGCACGACCGCGAACAGCAGCGCGAACAGGCCGATCGCGAACGTGACCTGCCCCGGCCAGTCGAGCGTCCGACCCTCGGGCGACTTCGAGTCCTCGGCGGCGACGAACGAGACGATCGCGCTCAGCACGGCGGCCGCCATCACCCCGAGCACGGCCCAGCGCCAGCTCGCCGTCGGATCGCTGCCCCACTTGAGCTTCGTGAGCAGACCGGCGATCACCGGCGAGAGGAAGCCCCCCGAGGAGAGCGCCGCGGCGTAGATCGAGATCGTCTTCCCGCGCGCGCGCGCGGTCGTCGTCTTGGCGGCGATCATCGCGAGCGAGGTCGGGAACAGCGCGGCGCCGCCGATCCCGGCGATCGCCATCCCGATCCAGAGCACGACGACGCCGTTGTGGGTGCCCGCGCCGGGCGTGGCCACGGCGCCGACGAGCTCGCCGATCGTCATCAGCACGGCGCCGCCGACGAGCAGCCGCTTGCGCCCGAAGATGTCGCCGATCACGCCGAACGTGAGCTCGAACAGCGTGAGCGGGATGACGATCGCCGCCGAGATCCAGTTCAGCTGCGAGGCGGTCGTCCCGAGGTCCTGCTGGAACAGGCCGTTGAGCACGGCCGGCGTGGCGAACCCGATCTGGCCGACGCACGCGGCCAGGCACGCCGCGACGATCGTGCCGGTGGTGAGCTGCGAACCCTGCTGCGAACCCTTGCTCTCAGACATCTCCGCCCTTCGTTCGATGATCCTCTCCCGGCGGCGTCCGCCGGCCCCTCATTGTCAGGCCGGTTGACATACCCGCAAACGATTGTGGCATATGCCACGGCGGTGCGCCGAGCGCCGGACGCCACCACGTCGCGTCACGCGACCTTTCGCGCCCAGCACCGCCTGGCGCAGGTGGCGGTGGGCGGCGCCGATGCCCACGCGCGCCGGCCGGGTACCGTCGGCGGCGCCGCATGTCCACCACGTCCAGCCAGCGATCGACGGTCACGACGCTCGCTCGGGCCGCCGTCCAGTTCAACCGCGCCGCGGTCTCCCCGACCGCCGGCGCGCTGGCGGCGATCCCGATGGTCGCGCTCCTCGGCGGGCTGATCGCCGCCGGCCAGCCCGTCGCCGGGATCACGAGCGCCGTCGGGGCGATGTTCGTGGCGATCGCCTGGCGCGTCCAGGGCGGCCGCCCGCCGTACGCGGTGATGGCGACCGACGCGGTGCTGATGGCGCTCGCGACGTTCGCCGGCTGCCTGTCCGGGCACATCCTGTGGCTGCACCTCGTCATCCTCGCCGCGTTCTCGCTGGCCGGCGGGCTGCTCGTCGGCCTCGGGCGCGCCGCGGGCATCGTCGGCTTCCAGTCGCTGCTCGCCGTCGTCGTGTTCGGCCGCTTCGCCGAGCCGCTCGGGCCGGCCGCCGGCATCGCCGGCCTCGTCGGCGCGGGCGGCCTGGCGCAGGTCGCGTTCCTGATCGTCGTCCGCTGGCCGCCGCCGCTCGTCGCGCAACGGCGGGCGACCGCCGCCGCCTACCGGGAGCTCGCCGAGCTCGCGGCCGGCGATGAGCTCACCTCGGCGCTGCCGGCCGCCACCGCGCTCGACGAGGCGCGCACGACGCTGTCGGGCGGCACGCTGTTCGGGGCGAGTGCGATCGCGCCACTGCGCAGCCTCGTCAACGAGGGGCACCGGCTGCGCGTCGCGATCACCGCCCTCAACGGCCTCGCGGGCCGGATCGCCGACAGCCCCGGAGCGGCCGCGGCGGTGCACGCGATCGGCGTCGACACGCGCCTTGCGCTGCAGAGCGCCGCCGACGGGATCGAGGGCTCGGGGCACGGCGCCGAGGTGCTCGAGCGGCTCGTCGGGGAGATCACCCGCGCGGTCGCCGATCTGCAGGCGCGCGACGCTCCCGACGGGGCGCCGGACACGGTGTGGGTCGTGCTCGTCCGCCGGCTGGCGGCACTCGCCGGGCAGCTGCGCGCGGTCGCCGGTCTCGTTCCCGCCGCGGCCGCGGGCTCCGGACTGCGGGATCGCCGCCCGCACCGGCGCACGAGCCACCCCCTGCGGCAGTTGCGCACCGATCTGGCCGAGCTGCGGGCGAATCTGTCGCTCGACTCGCCCCCCACCCGCCACGCGCTGCGGCTCGCGGTCATCGTCCCCGGAACCGAGCTGCTGGCGGGGGCGCTGCCGTTGCAGCGCGGCTACTGGGTCGTGGTCGCCGCGGCGGCGACGATCCGCCCGGAGTTCGGGGCGACGTTCACGCGCGGGATCGAGCGCGTCGGCGGAACCGCGCTCGGCGTCGCGCTCGCCGGCCTGATCGCGACGGCGCTGCACCCCGGCGAGGCGGCGACGGTCGGCTACGTCGGGCTCTTTGCCTGGGCGGCGATGTCGACGTTCGCGGCCAGCTACGCGCTCGGCTTCTCCTGCATCACCGCGCTCGTCGTGTTCCTGCTCAACACACTCGCGCCGGACACGTTCGCCACCGCGAGCGCGCGGCTCGTCGACACGCTGATCGGTGGTGCCGTCGGCCTCGCCGTGTTCGCCGCCTGGCCGACCTGGTCGCGGCGCCCCGCCCAGGAGCTGCTCTCCGAGCTGGCCGACGCGCTGCGCCGCTACGGCGCGCTCATCCTGGAGGCGCTCATCGACGGCGTGCCGGTTCCTGATCGGGCGGCGCGCGCGAGCGCGCGGGAGGCCCGGCTCGCCCGCGCCCAGGCGACAGCCGCGGTCGGCCGCTCGCTGTCGGAGCCCGCCCGGCGGCGGATCGACGCGCGCGTCGGCTCCGGCGTGCTCGACGAAATGCTCCGGCTCGTGCATGCGATGCACGCGCTTCGCCTCGAGGCCCAGGACGAGCCCGACCGCGCGCCTCTGCCTGCGCTGCAGCCGTTCGCGCGGGCGCTCGACGTCCAGCTGGCGGCGATCTCCCGCGCGCTGCGCTCCGACGAGCTCCGGCTGAGCTCCGAGTACGTCGACCTACGCTCGCTGTCGGACCGCTTCGGCCAGGACGCCTCGACCGAGCAGGCGCAGGCGCTCGCCGCGATCGTCGATGAGCTCGCCGACGCGACGAACTCGATCGACGAGCTCATCGCCCGCGGCTGATCAGCGTCGTGGAAACAGCGGCTCGATCGCCTCGACGAGCGCCCCGGAGCCGTGCGCGGCGAACACCGCCTGGTCGATCGAGGCGAACCGCGCCCCGAGCGCGGTCAGGAGCGTCCCGGTCGCGCCCGGCAGGAAGGGCGTGAGCAGCACGCTCAGCACCCGCACCGCCTCGGCCAGGGAGGCGAGCACGACGTTCAGCTCGTGCGCGCGGGACTCATCCTTGGCGAGCGTCCACGGCGCGCGCTCCTCGACGTAGCGGTTGCAGCGACGCACCCGCTGCCAGATGCGGTCGAGCGCCGCCGTCACCTCGGCGCCGTCCATCAGGTCGCAGACCTCGTCGGCGAGCCCCTCGAACCCGGCACGGAGCGCCGGGTCGAGCTCGACGTCGGGCACGACCCCGTCGCGGTAGCGGCGCACCATCGCGATCGTGCGGCTCGCGAGGTTGCCGTACTCGTTGGCGAGCTCGTTCTCGTATCGCGCCTGGAGCGCCTCCATCCCGACCGCCCCGTCGGCCCCGAACTGGACGTCGCGCATCAGGTAGAAGCGCAGCGCGTCGGCGCCGAAGCGCTCGAGCACCTCGAACGGGTCGAGCACGTTGCCGAGCGACTTCGACATCTTGCGACCGTCGGCGCCGAGCAGGAAGCCGTGGACGAACACGTGCTCGGGCAGCGGCAGACCGGCGGCCATGAGCATCGCCGGCCAGAACACCGTGTGGAACTTGAGGATGTCCTTGCCGATGATGTGGAACTGGGCCGGCCAGAAGAGCTCGGTGAGATCCTCGCCCTCGCGCGCGTAGCCAAGCGCCGTGTAGTAGTTGAGCAGCGCGTCGAACCACACATAGAAGACGTGGTCGGGATCCCACGGCACCGTGATCCCCCACTTCAGGTGCGCGCGACTCAGCGAGACGTCCTGAAGCCCGGACTGGATGAACGACAGCGCCTCGTTGTAGCGCGACAGCGGCATCACGAACGACGGGTGGTCGGCGTACAGCGCCTCCAGCTCGACCTGGAACTCCGAGAGCTTGAAGAACCAGTTCTCCTCGGTCTCGCGGGTGAGCGCGATCTCGTGGATCGGGCAGCGGTTGCCCTCGAGGATCTCGTTCTCGACCTTGAAGTCCGCGCAGCGCGGGCAGTACCAGCCCTCGTAGAGCCCCTTGTACGTGTACCCGTTGTCGTGGATGCGCGTCATCACCTCCTGGACGCGGCGCTCGTGCCCCTCGTCGGTCGTGCGCACGTAGAAGTCGTTGGAGATCTCGAGCATCGGCAACAGCGCCTTGAAGCGGGCGACGTTGCGATCGGCGAGCTCCTGCGGCGTGATGCCCTCCGCGGCAGCCGCATCGGCGACCGGCTCGCCGTGCTCATCGGCGCCCGTGAGAAAGAACACATCGCCGCCGCGCTGGCGCATGTGGCGCGCGATCACGTCGGTGGCGATCTTCTCGTAGGCGTGGCCGACGTGCGGGACGCCGTTGACGTAGTCGATCGCGGTGGTGATGTAGAAGGCCATGCGCTGAGCCGACAGGCTATTGCCTGCGCAGCGCCGACCGCACGTCCTCGATTCGGATCGGCACGTCCCGGAAGCGGTGGCCGACCGCCTGCGAGAGCGCATTGGCGATCGCCGCGGCACCGCCCATCATCGCGAGCTCGCCGATGCCCTTGACGCCGACCGGGTGCCCGGAGCGGTCGCGCTCATCGAGCATCACGACCTCGAGGTGGCCGATGTCCGCGTTCGCGGGCACGTGGTAGCTCGCGAGGTCGTGGACGACGAAGTCGCCGTCGGCGGGGTCGATCTCGCCACGCTCGAGGAGCGCCTGCCCGTGGGCCATGATCATCCCCCCGTAGAACTGCGAGCGGGCGGTGCGGGCGTTGACGATCGTGCCCGCGGCGAACACGCCGAGCATCCGCCGCACCCGCACCTCGCCGGTGCGCGCGTCGACGGCGACCTCGGCGAAGTGGGCGCCGAACGTGTGCCGCGCGAGCGAGCCCGCCGCCTGGACCGCCTCGGCGGAGTCGGCACGGACCTCGATTCCCTCGGGGGGAATCGCCTCGCCCGCGTCCGCGCGCGCGCCGAGCCGCCTGGCGAGCTCCCGGCAGGCCATGTCGACCGGCCAGCTCCACGAGGAGGTGCCCATCGAGCCACCCGCCATCATCGCCTGGCCGCTCGCGCTGTGCCCGATCGTGAGCGCGACCCGATCCGGGTCGACCCCGAGCGCGTCGGCGGCGACCTGGAGCAGCGCGGTGCGTGCGCCGGTGCCGATGTCCGAGGCGGCGATCTCGACGGCGAAGCGGCCGTCGGGGAGCGCCCGGGCGCGCGCGGTCGAGCCGAAGCGGTAGTCCGGATGGTGGGCGGCGGCGACCCCGGTGCCGATCAGGTGGCGACCCTCGCGGCGCGGCGCGTCGGCCCCGTCCGAGCCGGCGCCCCGGGTCATCCAGCCGAAGCGCTCGGCGCCGGTCTGCAGGCACTCGACGAGCGAGCGGCTCGAGAACTCCCGGCCACTGTAGGGCTCGACGGCGGTGTCGTTCGCGATCCGCAGCGCGATCGGGTCGATGCCGAGCCGAGCGGCGAGCTCGTCGACGGCGACCTCGAGCGCGAACATCCCGGATGCGTGGCCCGGGCCGCGCATGAACCCGGGAGTCGGCACGTCGAGGCGCACGACCCGGTGCACGACGCGCCGACACGGCGCCGCGTACACGACCCGGGTCGAGGCGCCGATCTGGTCGACGTATTCGTGGATGCGCGAGGTCTGGGTGATCGCCTCGTGGTCGATCGCGACGAGGCGGCCGTCGGCGGCGGCGCCGAGCCGCACCCGCTGGATCGACGGCGGCCGGTAGGAGATGAGCGCGAACAGCTGCTGGCGGGTGAGCGCGATCTTCACCGGACGACCGAGGACCCGCGCCGCCATCGCCGCCAGCACCGCCGGCGGGCGGGACATCGTCGCCTTGGAGCCGAAGCCGCCGCCGACGTACTCGGAGACGACCCGGACCTGCTCGGGCCGCAGCCCGAACAGCCCGGCGACCGCCACCGCGGTCATGTACGGGCCCTGGTCGGCGTTGTGGAGCGTGAGCCCGTCATGCTCCCAGACGGCGGTCGCGGCGTGCGGCTCCATCGGGTTGTGGTGCTCGATGGCCGTCGTGTACGTCTCATCGACAATCACGGCGGCGCGGGCGAGCGCCGGCGCGACGTCGCCGTCCGACCACGCGCCCGGCACGCCGGCGTTCGCGTTCTCCGGCACGTAGAGACCCGGGTGGTCGGCGCGGAGGATGACGTCGTGCGGTTCGGCCTCGTACTCGATCTCGACGAGTCCCGCCGCCTCGCGCGCCGCGTCGAGCGTCGTCGCGACGACGGCGGCGACGATCTGGCCGCGGTAGGCAACCCGGTCGCTCTGGAGCACGAGCAGCTCGGGATGGGTGCCCTCGGGGCGCTCGAGGCGCGGGGCGCAGGACGCATCGAGCACCGCGAGCACCCCGGACTCCGCGAGCGCCCGCTCCGACTCGACCCGCACGACGCGCCCGCGCGCGATCGTCGACTGGACCGGGACGACGTAGGCGAGGTCGGGAAACCGGCGCTCGAACGAGTAGCGCGCCGCACCCGTCACCTTGTCGACGCCGTCGGCTCGCTCGATCCCGGCACCGACGATCCCCGTCGCGGTCGCGCTCACCCCCGTGCCCCCGCGCGCGCGCCGCTCACGATCGCACCCCGTTCAAGAGGTCGTTCACGACCTCGCCCCCCAGAGCAGGTCGTTCACGACGGCGGCGGCCGTGTCGGCGGCGAGCTCGGCCTTGAACGCGTTGCCGGGCAGCGGACGGGCGCGATCGAACTCGGCGAGCACCGCGGCGCGGACGCTCGAGCCGCCCGGATCCGGGCGCGCACCGGAGAGCAGCGCCTCGGCCCGCCGCGCCCGCCACGGCCTCGAGCCGACGCCGCCGAGCGCGATCCGCGTCTCGCGCAGCCGGCCGTCCTCGTCGGCGACGATCAGCGCCGCGACCGACACGAGCGCGAACGCATACGACCAGCGGTCCCGCACCTTGCGGTACGCCATGCGCGCGCCGACCGGCGGCGCGGGCAGCTCGACCGCGGTGATCAGGTCGCCGGGCGCAAGCGTCGTGTCGCGGCGCGGGTCATCGCCGGGCTCGCGGTACAGCTCGTCGAGGGAGTCGAGCGTGTCGGCGCTCCCATCCGCGCCCAGCAGCGCCACCCGCGCATCGAGCGCGGCGAGCGCGACCGCCATGTCCGACGGGTGCGAGGCGACGCAGCGCTCGCTCGTGCCGAGCAGCGCGAGGTCGCGGTGGGCGCCCTCGATCGCCGGGCAGCCGCTTCCCGGCGCCCGCTTGTTGCACGGCTTCGTCGTGTCCTGGAAGTAGACGCAGCGGGTGCGCTGCAGGAGGTTGCCGGCGGTCGTCGCCAGGTTGCGGAGCTGGCCGGAGGCGCCGGACAACAGCGCCTGGCTGAGCGCCGGGAAGCGCGCGCGAACGCCCGGGTCGGCGGCGAGCGCGGAGTTGCGCACCGTGGCGCCGATCCGGGCCGATCCGTCGGGCCGGTGCTCGATGCGGTCGAGGCCGAGGCCGGTGATGTCGATCAGGCGGTCGGGGCGGGCGACGCCGAGCTTCATCAGGTCGACGAGGTTCGTGCCGCCGGCGAGAAACATCGTGTCCGCCTCGTCGGCGACCGCCCGTTGGGCGGCGCGGGCGTCGGACGCCCGCTCGTAGGCGAGCTGTCTCATGCGGTCCGGTCCGGGTCGCCGGGGAGCTCGGCGGCGTCGCGTGGCGGAGCGCCGGCCGCCTCGAGGATCGCGGCGACGATGCCGACGTACGCGCCGCAGCGGCACAGGTTGCCGCTCATCCGCTCGGCGACCTCGTCGGGGCTGAGCGCATGGGCGCCCTCGGGCCCGACGGCGACGGCGGGGGTGACGCGGCTCGGCCACCCGCGCTCGGCCTCGCCGAGCATCGCGACCGCCGAGCAGATCTGGCCGGGCGTGCAGTACCCGCACTGCAGGCCGTCGTGGTCGAGAAACGCGCGCTGCATCGGGTGAAGCTCCTCGCCCGCGAGACCCTCGATCGTCGTCACGTCGTGCCCGTCGGCGACCGGGGCGAGCACGAGGCAGCTGTTCACCCGCTCGCCGTCGAGCAGCACGGTGCAGGCACCGCACTGCCCGTGGTCGCAGCCCTTTTTCGTCCCGGTGAGATCGAGGTGCTCGCGGAGCAGGTCGAGGAGCGTCGTGCGGTTGTCGAGCTCCAGCACGTGCTCGGTGCCGTTGACGGTGAGCGTCACCCGGCTGAAGATCGGACGGTCGGCCGCGGCGCTCATCGCCCGCAACATAGCGGAGGGGGCCTCCGGGTGGTCTGGCGGCGCGACCACCCTGGCCCGCGCGGGCGCGTCTCGCTCAGCCGGTGATCGTGATCGTCACGGTCGCCGCGCGACCGGTCCGCCGCCCGGCGCGTGGCAGCAGCCGCAGACGGTACGTTCCGGGCGCGAGTCGGTGGCCGCCGAGCGCCGCGACGAAGCGCACCCGATCGGCGCCTGCGCGCAGGTGGAGCGTCGCGTGGCCGCGGACGGGCCGCTCACGTGTGCAGCGGCCGGCGTGACGGTTGCGCCGGCGCGGGGCGACGCAGCGGAGCACGAGGCCGTGGCGGACGCGGCGTCCGGGGAGCAGGCGGGTCGCGGTCAGCCGCACCGTGGCGGCCACCGTGAGCCGGGCGCGGAGGGTGAAGCGGACGGTGCGCAGACAGTGGGGGCGGTGGCGGTCGCGGCGCGTGATCGCCTTGCAGCGGCGCCCGACCCGTCGCCCGGCCGCCGACACGCGCCGCGGCGAGACCCGCAGGCGGGTGATCCGCGGCGCCGGCGGAGCCGCGTTGGTGACCGTGATGGAGAGCGTCGCGCTCGCCGACTGCGGGGGCGGGCCGGCATCCGAGACGCCGACGGTGAACGCCGCACGCTGCACGAACCGCGGCGTGCCGGAAATGACCCCGGTCGCGGGATCGAGCGCGAGCCCGACGGGGAGCGTCCCGGACGTCACCGCCCAGCTCGCGGCGCCGGCGCCGCCGCCTGCCTGGAGCTGCGCGAAATATGGATGGCCGGGGCGGGCAAGCGGCAGCGAGCTCGTCGCCACCGCAAGCGGGGGCACGGTGACCGCGAGCATCGGAAGCACCTGACCAGAAGCGGTCTGGTAGCTGCCCGCGCCCTCGCACTGGCCCGGCGCCGGGCAGCTCATGCCGCGCACCGTTGCCACCCCGGAGCCGCCGGGCGCGGCGTCGGCGGGGGCCGGGAGCGCGAGCGGCGCGAACCAGGTGCCGCCGCCCTGCACCGCGGTCATCGGGGCGGCGGCGGGCTGCGTCGGCGTTCCGGCCGTCGGGTAGGCGCCGGCGGCGGCGCAGTCGCCGGCGTCGGCACAGCCGACCGCGTCGACCCCGAGGTCGGCGCGGCTCGCGAGGAACCCGGCGGCGCCCGCCGGATAGGCGAGGCCGACGACGCTGAAGCTGCCGTTCGCGTCGATGAGCGCGAACCCCGACGCGCCGCCCGCCGTCCGCTCGTTGCCGACCGCGGTGCACTGCCCGACGGCGGCGCAGTCGATCGCGCCGAGCGAGATCGTCTGGTTCGGGTCGCCGACCGCGCCCGGGAGCCCGAGCGTCACGGGCGCCGCCCACCGTCCGCCGCTCTCGGAGATGACCATCGGCAGCTCCGGGCCGGACACCGGGTAGTCGGTGCCGGCGACGACGCAGGCGCCGACCGCCGGGCAGCTCACCGACAGCGACGTGGCCGCCGTGTCCGTGTCTCCCGCCGGGAGCGTCGGCAGCGACGGCGCCGCCCACGCCCCGCCGGTCTCGGTGGCGATCAGCGGCCGGATCAGCCCGCGGCTCGTCGCCACCGTGCCCGCCGCGACGCACGCTCCGACCGCCGGGCAGGACACCGAGTTCAGGGCGCTGCCGCCCGTGAGCTGGCCGGACACCGGGGAGAGCGCGCTCGCGGGCGCCCACGCGCCGTTGGTCTCGGTCGCGACGAGCCCGCCGCTGCCGGAGCCGCGATAGGAGCCGACGGCGACGCAGAATCCCCGCGTCGCGCATGAGACAGAGGCGATGGTCGCGCTCGGGTTCTTCGTCGAGGCGCCGGCCGGCGGCACGATGCGCTGTGGCGCGCCCCAGGTGCCGTCGGTCTCGGTCTCGACCATCGCCTGCTCGCCGCCGGCCGCGGTCCGGTAACGGCCGCCGGCCACGCACTCGCCGGGCGCGGTGCACGAGATCGCGTCGAACTCCGCCGACTCCGAGGTCCCGGTCGCCCCGCCGGCGGGGACGGCGGGCTGTGCGGCGGTGGCGAACAGCGGCCCCGGTGCGGCAAGCGCGCGGGCGGGCAGGAGCGCCCCGAGTGCGACGGCCAGCGTCGCGGTGAGCGCTGCGGCAATGACGACCGATGCGCGTCGACGACCCGCCTCCGCAAGCGTGGTCGCCCGCGGGACCGGGCGTCGGATGCACATCGGCATCACGAGACTCCGCGCGGATCGTCCCATGTCACATCGTCCTGCGGCGCCGCGGGAGTTGCGACGGGTCGCCCGCCGACCGCGCGCGCACGGGATCTAACGTCTGGAAGGCCGCCACCAGTCACATGATCGACGCCTTCGGGAGAAACTTGAGCCCATGACCACGACCGCCGCCCGCCTCATCGACAACTACATCGCCGGCGCCTGGACCGCGCCCGCCGCCGCCACCGGCGAACTCGACGTCGTCAACCCCGCGTCGGGTGAGGTGCTGGCGCGCGTGCCGCTGTCCGGCGCGGCCGACCTCGACGCCGCGGTCTCGGCGGCGCGGGCGGCGCTCCCGGAGTGGCGGGCGGTGTCGACGATCGCCCGCGCGCGCAAGCTGTTCGAGCTCCGCGAGCGGCTCGTCGCCCGCCAGGAGGACCTCGCCCGCTCGGTGACGGTCGAGATGGGCAAGACGATCGGCGACGCGCGCGCCGAGGTCGGGCGCATGATCGAGATGGTCGAGTGCGCAAGCGCGATCCCGACGACGATGCAGGGCCGGATCCTGGAGGACGTCTCGCGCGGGATCG
>DATGKS010000040.1:0-75404 GCA_035294545.1 Solirubrobacteraceae bacterium
AAAGAGAACGGTCTCTGCGTCGCTGCATCCGCCAAAGCACGACCAGAGAGACCACCAGCAGTGCGGCGCCGCCGGCAGCCAGGACCCAGGGCGGTACGCCATTGAGCGGGTCCATGGCCGAGGAGGCGAGAGCACACACGCCAACCGCCGCGGCGATCACCGCGGCGACTGCGAGCGGCGAGGGATTCGGAACCACGGCGGCACGCTACTGCATGTCCGCGGTAGGCTCGGCCGCGCGTGAGCGCGTTCTTTGAGCCTCCCCCGCCGCCTCCCGACGAGCCACAGCACTCTCCCGCCCCGTGGTTCGCGCCGCCGGCGGGGACTCTGCCCGGCGTGGCCGCACTGGAGCTGGTGCTCGCTCACACCGACCGGGTCGCGATCTACATCGCGCGGCTGCTGGGCTACCCGACGGGATTCGGATTTGACGTGATGGTGATCGCTGCGCCCGCCGGCCAAGATGAGCAGCTCGACATGGGGGCGGCGCTCTTTGGCCACCACCGCCGTGGCCACCACCGGCAGCTCGACCCGCTCGACCCCGAGCGCCTCCGGCTCGGGGTGCAGTTCTCAGATGGCCAGAAGGCCACCAACATCGGCACCTTCGATGACACCGAGGACCAGCCATCCGGGCCGGTCATGCATGCCGTCGGTGGAAGCGGCTCAGATCGCGAGTACCACCAGGAGCAGTGGGTGTGGCCGCTGCCGCCACCCGGCCGGCTGAGTTTCGTGTGCGAGTGGCCGGCCGCGGGGATCGAGCTGACCCGCCACGAGATCGACGCCCAGGACGTCCTGGACGCCGCCGGGCGCGCCCAGACCCTCTTTCCTGATCCGTCCCCCGGCCGCGGCGGCGCGCCTCCCTCCGTCGTCTCCTACGGCCTCTCCCAGGTCGCCACCAGCAAGCCGAAGCGCCCAGACAGCTCTGCCTAGCGCGGGACCGAGGTCCATCCGCCGGCGCCCCGGCGGCCACTCGATCGAATCAATCTGCGCCCCGCCGTCTGGTCGGTCAGGAGCAGCGCGGGGTTCGTTGTCGTTCCCGTCCGGCCGTCCCGGGTGATCAGCTCAGCGCGACGATCGCCTCGACCTCGACCGGCATGCCCATGGGCAGCTCGCCGGCCCCGATCGCTGAACGCGCGTGGCGTCCGGCCGGACCCCAGAGAGTGAGAATGAGATCGCTAAAGCCGTTGATCGCCGCCGGGGTGACGTTGAACCCATCCGCGCACTTGACGAAACCGAGAACCTTGATCCAGGCCTTCACCTCGTCCAGGTCGCCGAGCTCCTGCTTGAGCGAGGCGAGCATCGAAAGAGCGGTCGCGCGCGCGGCGTCATACGCCTGCTCGATCGAGAGCTCGGCGCCGACGCTGCCGGAGAAAAGCTGCCGACTCCCATCGAACGGCCCGTGGCCGGAGATGTACGCAAGATCGCCATGCACTCGGACCGACTCGTACGGAAGCCGGACCCCCGCCGGAGCTTTGAGTGGTGCGGGAAGCTTGAATCCCGTCTCAGCCAGGCGATCCTCGATCACACTCACCCACGTAGCCTCTCATACCCGCCAGCGTGAGAGGCTCTCGGGCGCAAGAGCAACGGGAACCCATGCCGCTTGGAGCTCCCGACCGGTCGCTCTCGCTTCTCACAACCGGTCCCCGGCGGCCACCTCCTGGGCGAGGATGGCATGCGCATGGAGGTACTCACGTGCCCGTCGGGGGTTGCGTTAGCGCAGGTGCTGGAGGAAGAAGACGATCGCGCGCAGTTTTCGGGGCGGGAGGTTTTTGTAGGAGGGCATCGGCGCGGTGGGGTTGATCAACGTCGCACGCAGGGCTTGGGAGTGGAGGATCTCGCCGATATGCGTGAGGTTAGGGCCCGGTCCGTGGTTTCCATCAGCGCCGATCTGATGGCAGGCCAGGCATCCGGTTTGGCCGAGTTCGGCCCGGCCGGCGTTGTACTCCGCGCGTCCAGACGGCGAGAGGTTCTTGGGTGCGTTGACGCGCGGCGTCGCCGACGCGGCGCGTTCGCGCCTGGCTTGGCGAAGCTGGCCAGGAAGACACGTACCGACGAAGAGGCCGCTTGCGCCAAGCGTGCCTTGGCTGGGTCCCCGCGTGGCGGTGATCGCGAGGTTCCGGTAGGCGCACGCCGATCTCGGCAGCGAGCCGACGTACAGAAACGCGCCGCGGACGCGGGTGACCTTGACCTGTGCGTTGCGTGCGTGGACCGGATGTGCGGCGCGTGCGTGCCCGGGGAATCCCTCGATCTGGAGCGGTGGGCGGTTCGGCGCAGCCAGCAGGCCGTACGTGACGCCGTGAGGACCGGCGTTGATCAGTTCGACCTCCAGCCGGCTCCGGCAGAATCCATAGGAGTGACCGTCGAGCAGCAGTCGTCCGGCTTGCAGGCTGAGCAGGCCGTGACGCGCGCTGTCTGCCTCAAGCAGCCACGTCATGCCCGCGACGGTGCCCCGCGCGATCGGCACAAGCGGTCCTTCGTCTGGCACGATCTTCTGGGCGCCGCAGTCATATTGGACTGCGGGAAGTGACTGGCCGGCGGTCTGCGTCGGTTGTGAGCTGTGCACCAGGACCAGCACGAGCGCTGCGATCCCGAGGGCGACCGCGGCGCTGATCCCGACAAGCAGCCGTGAAGAGAGGCTCCTCCAACGAGACGCTGAGCGGTCACCTTGGGCCGCCAGTCGCCGGGTTGCGTCTTTGAGCTGGCGCTCGTAGTCGGGCATCAGCAGCTTCATCGTGTCCCTCCGAGCTTGGTTCGAAGAGCCGCCAGGCCACGGCTGACCCGTTTGCGCACCACACTCTCTGAGCACTGCAAGTCCGCAGCGATCTCCTCGTAGCCGCGCTCCTGGAGCACGCGCGCGCGAAGCGCGCGCTCTTGATCGTCCGGCAAGTCGTCGAGAAGCCTCAACGTCGCGTCATCCCCCGCCGCCTCGACGCGAGCGATGAGCTCATCATCAATCGCCAGCGGCGGCATCCCGAGACGGGCACGGGCGCGGTCCTCAACTCGACCCTGTTCGCGGCTGCGGGCCAGCAGGTGACGCGCGATCCCGAACAACCAGGCCGGCGCTCGACCGCGATCAGGATCAAACCGCTGAGCTGAGGCGAGGGCCTCAGCGAACGCCTCAGCAGTCAGATCGGCCGCGACCTCTCCGCGCCCGACCGCCCTCATGAAGAACGCCGCGACCGGCCGCTCCCACCGCCGGTAGAACTCCGCGAACGCCTCGGCGTCCGCCGGGGTGCAGGCCAACAGCGCTTCATCACTCTCGTTGCGTCGGTCGGCCACTAATCACCAGTTCCGGCTCAAGACGGGTTTGTGACCAGATTCGTCCCGCGCCGGGTACCTCCCCCGGCACTTGGGAAGAACGAGATCATCTTCCGCGGCCGTGTGGCTGCGGTAGATTGAGCGGCATGCGGGACCTGGCTGGAGCGTGCGGGATGGTGCGAAACGATGTGCAGCACGCGTGACGGCGGGGGCGGTTCGCCGTAACAACGTCGTGCTGCGGGGTCGGGAGGATGGGCCTCCGATGGTGTTCGCTCACGGCTTCGGCTGCGATCAGAACATGTGGCGCTACATCTGGCCGGCGTTCGCCGACGAGTATCGGATCGTGCTGCTCGATCACGTCGGCGCGGGCGGCTCAGATGTCCGGGCCTACGACCGGGAGCGATACTCCTCCCTGCGGGGGTACGCCGACGACGTGCTTGACATCTGTCGCGAGCTTGACCTCAGCGATGTCGTATTCGTGGGCCATTCGGTGAGCGCGATGATCGGCGTGCTCGCCGCGATTCAGGAGCCGGAGCGGTTCGCTCGGCTCGTGCTGATCGGACCGTCACCGCGGTACATCAACGACGACGACTACGTTGGCGGCTTCACCCGAGAGGACATCGAGGGCCTGCTGGAGTCGCTGGAGAGCAATTACCTGGGCTGGTCGAGCGCAATGGCGCCCGTGATCATGGGCAACGGAGACCGTCCTGAGCTGGGGGAGGAGCTGACCAACAGTTTTTGCCGGGCCGATCCGGAGATCGCAGCTCAGTTTGCGCGCGTGACCTTCCTGTCGGACAATCGCGCCGATCTGACCCGGGTGAGCACTCGGTCGCTTGTGCTGCAGTGCGCTGACGATGCGATCGCTCCTCAGGCGGTCGGCGAGTACGTTCAGCGTCATCTTGCCCACAGCCGGTTGGTGCAGCTTCAGGCGGTGGGCCACTGCCCGAACCTGAGCGCTCCCGAGGAGACGATCGCGGCCATGCGGGAATATCTGGCGGGGTGAGCACCGAGTCGGAGCTGCTGGAGGACAGAGCCGAGGAACTCTTCGAAGAGGCTCCGTGTGGCTATGTCTCGACGCGGGTGGACGGAACGATCGTCCAGGTCAACCGGACCTTCGAGGCGTGGACGGGCCACGAACGCGGGGATGTGCTCGGCCGGGTGCGATTTCAGGACCTGCTCTCGCCGGGAGGACGGATCTACTATGAGACGCACTACGCGCCGCTGCTGCAGATGCAGGGGTCCGTGCGGGAGATCGCAGCCGAGATCGTCCGCGCCGACGGGTCGTCGCTTCCCGTCCTGATCAACTCGGTTCTCAGGCGCGACGAAGCCGAGCGCCCTCGGGTCATCCGCACCACGATCTTCGACGCCACGGACCGGCGTCGATATGAGCAGGAGCTCCTGCGCTCCCGCCGGCGGGAGCACGCGACGGCCGAGCAGCTGCAGCGCAGCCTGCTCTCCGGATCGCTTCCCGAGACACCTGGTCTGGCGATCGACGTCTTCTACCGCGCAGCGGTCAAAGGGACCGAGGTCGGCGGCGACTGGTACGACGCGTTCTGGCTCGAAGACGGGTTGACGGTCGGGCTGGTCGTGGGTGATGTCGTCGGGCGCGGAATCACCGCGGCGGCCGCCATGGGGCAGCTGCGCAGCGCGGTTCGCGCCTTCGCCGGCACCGGCCTTGGACCCGCGGGGGTCCTCGCCGCGCTTGACAGGTACTCGCGCCGACACCAGGTCGGCAAGATGGCCACCGTCGTGTTCGCCCAGCTCGAGGTCACGACCGGGTCGCTGTGCTTCGCCTGCGCCGGCCATCCGCCGCCGATCGTGGGAAATCCCGGCGAGGCTCCCGATTTTGTCTGGGAGGGCCGCTCGACGCCGATCAACGCCTACCCGGACTGCGCTCCACGCGCGGAGTCATGCCTCTCGCTCGGACGCGGAGGGACGTTCCTGATGTACACCGACGGACTGACCGAGCATCGCCACCGGACCGACGACGGCCTGGCGCGACTGCTGGAGACAGTCGCAGCTGGCCTTGATCTGCCCTTCGCTGGGTTCACCGGCCAGGTTGCACAGGCGCTGCGGGACCCGTCCGAGGCCGACGACGTCTGCCTGCTGGCAACAAGACTCAGTTGACCACTCAGATCAACGTCAGGTGCGCGGCTCCGGGTGGGCCGTAGGACTTTCTCGACCGGCCCGAATCTGGAGGGCCTGCTCAGAGCCGACGCGGGGACTTGAACCCCGGACCCCTTCATTACGAGTGAAGTGCTCTACCAGCTGAGCTACGTCGGCGTCTGCGGCAAGGCTAGCTGAGGAACCGCCGGATCGGCGATCTCATCGGTCAGGCCTGACCGGTGGGAGCCGGGGCGGGGGCGACCGGCGCCGGGATGACCGGCTCGGCCGCCGGGACCTCCGGTTCAGGCTCCAGGCGGGGCAGGACGCGGTCCAGCCACGCGGGGATCCACCAGTTGCCGCGGTCGAACACGAACATCAGAGCCGGCACGATCATCATGCGGATGACCGTCGCGTCGATGATCACGCTCGCTCCGAGACCGAGCGCGAGCATCTTCACCACCACGCTGGTCGACAGCAGGAAGGCGAAGAACACGCTCGCCAGGATCACCGCCGCGCAGGTGATGACGCGAGCGGTCTGGTCCAGGCCGAGCGCGACGCTGCGGACGTTGTCGCCGGTGGCCAGCCAGTGTTCGCGGATCCGCGAGACGAGGAACACCTCGTAGTCCATCGACAGGCCGAAGACGATCGCGAAGATGATCATCGGCACGTAGGACTCGATCGGCACCGTCCCGCTGACCCCGAGCAGGCTCGAGCCCCAGCCCCATTGGAAGACGGCGACCAGGATCCCGTACGCGGCGCCGATCGACAGCAGGTTGAGCAGGGCCGCCTTGAGCGCGACCAGCGGGCTGCGGAAGGACATGAGCAGCACGAGGAAGGCGGCGACGAGCACGACGCCGATGATCACCGGCAGGCGCGAGGCGACCGTGTGCCCGAAGTCGTTGGTCGCCGCCGTCGTCCCGGTGACATCGGCGGTCGCATGGTCGGAGGCCAGCGCATCCGGCAGCACCTCGTTCTGCAGCTGCTGCTGGAGATTCTCGGTGGCGGTCGAATCCGGACCGGTCGTCGGGATCACCGAACCGATGAGGATCGCGTTGTCGGGGCTGGCCTTCAACGGCGTCACCGAGGCGACGCCGGGCGTCTTGGCCAGGGTGGCCGGGAGGGACTGCTCCAGTGAGCTGCGCTGCGAGGCGGTGGCGTTCTTGGGCATCGAGACGACGATCGTCAGCGGGCCGTTGGCCCCCGGCCCAAAGCCCTTGGAGATCGCGTCGTAGGCCTGGCGCTCGGAGTAGCTGCGCGGCTCGCTGCCGGCGCCGACATGGCCGAGCGTCATCGACAGCATCGGGATCGCCAGCACGAGCAGCAGCGCGATCCCGCTGAGGGCGAAGCGCCACGGGTGGCGGGCGACGGCGTGCGTGTAGGCGTGCAGGCGGCCGGTCTCGTCGATCGGCTCGGCGACCGCCCGGCGCACCGCGAAGCGGTCGATTCCCTCGCGGGCGAACCCGAGCATCGCCGGCACGAGCGTGAGCCCGGCAAGCATGGCGACCGCGACGGTGATCGATGCCGCGAGTCCGAGCTTGCCGATGAACGAGATCCCCGAGGCGTACAGGCCGAGCATCGCGATGATCACCGTCGAGCCCGCGATCACCAGCGAGTGCCCGCTGTTGGCCATCGTGCGGCGGATCGCCGTGTCGGAATCCTCACCGTCGATCAGCAGCTGGCGGTGGCGCGTGATGAGGAATAGCGCGTAGTCGATGCCGACGCCGAGCCCCATCATCGTCGCGAGCGTCGGAGACGCGGTGCCGAAGCTGATGGCGGCCGCGAGCGTGCCGAGCAGGCCGATGCCCGCAACGACGCCGAGCAGCGCGGTGAGCAGCGGCATGAGCGCGGCGTAGACGCTGCCGAAGCCGATCAGCAGCACGATGAGAGCGACCGCGAATCCGATCAGCTCGGAGTTGATGTCGTTGGCCTTCGGGACCGCCGCCTGGCCGAGCGCCCCGCCATAGGAGACGTCGACGCCCTTGCTCGTCGCGGGCGCGACCGCCCGGTCAACGGTCGTGACGTAGTCCTCGCCGAGGTTCTGCGGATTCGTGTCGAAGTGGACGGTCGCGTACGCCGTCATGCCGTCCTTGGAGGTCGTCCCCGCACTGAGCGGATCGGAGACCGACAGCACGTGCGGCAGCTTGGCCACGTTCTCGTTGGCCTGCTCGATCGCCGCCTGATCGGCGGAGAGCTTGCCCGACGTCGTCGAGTACACGAGCTGGCCGCTCACGCCACCGCCCTTGGGGTCGTGCGCGCGGAGGGTGTTGAGCCCGTGCTGGGCCGCGCTGCCCGGAATGGTGAGGGTGTCGCTGAACACGCTGCCCACGGCGCGATGCGCGAGGGTGGCCCCGACCACGAGGCAGACCCAGGCGAGAAGAATCCAGCGGCGGTGGCGCGCCGACCACCCGCCGAGCTGAGAGAGAAATCCGGCCCCTGAAGTTGTCATGGCTGCCAGCCTGACACAAAGTGGCAGCGCTGTCAACTTTGGGCGGAGGTCCGTTTACAGGGACGAGCTCAGGACTGCAGCGCCGGGCCGCCGCCCGGGATGACCTCGGTGAGCATGTGCAGCAGGCTGTCGATGAGGATCGCCTCCGCCTGTTCGCGGGTCGCGCGGCCGAGCACCCACTCACGGCAGATCGCGTCGCTGGAGCCGATGTAGGCCTGCAGGCACAGTCGCGTCCAGGGCGTGTCCTCGACGAGGTCTGCGTTGTTGTCGAGCATTCGCTCGAGCATCGCCCGGCGGAGGATCTCGGCGGGGTGGTCGGTCGTCCGGGCTCGTTCGGACTGCATGGTCGACAGCCACACCTCCCGGCTGGCCTCGATGCCGTCGAGGAACGCGGCGACGTTGTGGCGCACGCGCTCGCGCACCGGCGTCCCCGGGCCGACGGTGAGCACCGATCCGGCGCGTCCGGCCATGTCGGCCGCGACCGCCAGGCGCAGCTCGTCGATGCCGTGGAAGTAGCGGTGCACAAGGGCGCGGGTGACCCCCGCGGCCTCGGCGACGTCGGCGGTTGAGATCGAACCCCCGGGCCGCTGCTGCAGCAGGGACCGGGCCACCTCGATCAGCTGGCGGCGCCGCTCGTCCGGAGCGAGCCGTCGGCGGGATGAGACGGAATTCTTATTTGACATGATTCAAATAGCTTGTTAGAACGTATTCAACTAAGGGTTCTAGCACGGCTCTCCGGCTGTGGCCCTCTCATCCCAGCGAAAGGATCTGACGTGACGACCTCTACCCTGCCCCGCCCCGCCGCACTGCGCCGCTTCACCGCGGCGGCGACGGCGGCCGGCGACGACGGCGTTCGCCCCGCCCGTCGCTGCGCGATCGCCGGCGCAACGTTCGCCGCACTGCTGTGCGCCGCGCTGCTGCTGCTCGATCGCATTCCGTCGCTCGGTGCCTCGACCCTCGACTACCTGCGCTTCTACGTCGACGGCGCCGGACCGCTCGTGACGATCGGCGTCTACCTGGTTCCGCTCGCGGGAGTCGCGTTCCTGTGGTTCATGTTCACGCTGCGCCAGGCCCTCGGCCGCAGCGACGACGACACGATCGTCGGCGGGCTGCAGCTGGCGACCGGCATCGCGTTTCTCTGCCTGCTGTTCGCAGGAGCCGCCGCGCTGGCCTCCGCCGCATTCCTGCAGCACCGCACCGGGGTGTTCCCCCTCCACATGGAGGCGATCCGCGCCCACACGAGCCTCGGCTACACGCTCGTCTTCCTCTACGGCGTGCGCATGGCCGGCGCGTTCATGATCGCAACCACCACGATGGCGACCCGCCGGGGCCTGATCCCCATGTGGCTGTCGGTCGCCGGCTACGTCGCGGCCGTCGTCCTGCTGATCGCCGCCAGCACCAACCCCGCCGTCCTGATCCTGATGCCGGCCTGGACGGTCGCCATCAGCCTCGCCCTCTGGGCCGGCCGTCGCACCGCCGCCCTCACCCCATCCACCACGACCGACGAGACCAACTGATGACCACCCTCATGGCCGACCACGACCACGCCACCACCGTGACCCCCCAGCTCCCCATCCCCGGCCCGGCACCCACGCCGCTCATCGGCAACCTGCGCGACATCGACACCTCTCGGACGCTCGAGAGCATCATGGAGCTGGCGCGCCGGCACGGGCCGATCTTCCGGCTGCGCCTCCCCGGCTCCCCCGATCGGATCATCGTCTCCGGCGCCGACCTGGTGGCCGAGGTGTGCGACCCCGAACGGTTCGACAAGCTGGTCGCCGGCGGCCTCTCCGAGGTCCGCCGGGACCCCGAGTCGGCGGGGCTGTTCACCGCCGAGACGACCAACCCGCTGTGGCGGCGCGCGCACAACATCCTGATGCCGAGCTTCGGCCCGCAGGGGTTGAGCGACTACCACCCGATGATGGTCGACGTCGCCCAGCAGATGATCGACAAGTGGTCGCGACTGAATCCGGGCGACACGATCGATGTGTCTGACGACATGACCCGCCTGACGCTGGACACGATCGCGCTGTGCGGCTTCAGCTACCGGTTCAACTCGTTCTACCGCGAGACCGAGCACCCGTTCGTCGCCGCGATGGTGCGCACGTTGGGCGAGGCGCAGGCCCGGTCGCGCCAGCTGCCGCTCGCCAGGCGCCTGCGGGTGCGCGCGGCGCGGCAGATGGCCGCCGACAACGCCTACATGGAGCAGGTGGTCGACGAGATCATCGCGGCACGCCGCCGCGACCGTGACGGCGCGCACCACGACCTGCTCGACGCGATGCTCAACGGCGTCGACCGCCGGACCGGCGAGGGGTTGCCCGACGTCAACATCCGGGCGCAGTGCATCACCTTCCTGATCGCCGGCCACGAGACGACGAGCGGCCTGCTCACGTTCGCCATCCACTTCCTGCTCAAGCACCCGGAGGTCGCCGCCCGCGCGCAGCGCGAGGTCGACGAGGTGCTCGGCACCGACCCCGGGGTGCCGCCGACCGTCGCGCAGGTGCGCAAGCTCGCCTATGTCGCCCAGATCCTCGACGAGGTCCTGCGCCTGTGGCCCACCGCCCCCGGCTTCACCCGGACCCCGCTCGCCGACACGACGCTCGGCGGTCGCTACCACCTGCCCGAGGGCTCATCGGTGATCGTGCTCACGCCGATCCTGCACCGTGATCGGTCGGTCTGGGGCGAGGACGCCGAGCGGTTCAACCCCGACCATTTCGCCCCGGCACGACGCCGGGAGCTCCCGCCGCACGCGTTCTACCCGTTCGGCGCCGGCCAGCGCGCCTGCATCGGTCGCCAGTTCGCGATGCAAGAGGCAACGCTCGTGCTCGGGATGATCCTGCAGCGCTTCGACCTCGTCGGCCCGACCGACTACCGGCTGAAGATCGCCGAGACGCTCACGATCAAGCCGACGGGGCTGACCCTCCGCGTGCGCGCGCGGGACGCTCGCTCCCGCATCGCGGCTCCAGCACGGCCCGATGCGGGCGCGCGGCCCGCCGGGCCGCCGGCGGCGACCGCACCGCGTGCGGCGACCGCCCTGCCCGCCGGCGCGCACGCAACGCCGCTGCTCATCCTGTTCGGCTCCAACCTCGGCGCCACCGAGCAACTCGCCGCCGATCTGGCCCAGCAGGCGACCGGCCGTGGCTTTCGCGCCACGACCGCCGCGCTCGACGAACGGGTCGGCGACCTCCCCCGCGAGGGCGCCACGGTCGTGCTCAGCAGCACCTACAACGGCGGCGCGCCCGACAACGCGGTCGACTTCTGCCGGTGGCTGGCGCAGGACGGACTCGACCTGAGCGGCGTGCGCTACGCGCTGTTCGGGTGCGGCAGCCGCGACTGGGCGGCGACCTACCAGGCGGTCCCCGCGCTCCTGGACGAGCGCCTGCGGGCCGCCGGAGCCCAGCGCCTGGCGGCACGCGGCGAAGGCGACGTCGCCGGCGACCTGGAAACCGAGTGGGAGGAGTGGACCGACACGCTGTGGACCGAGCTGCGACGTGCGCTGTCGCTCGAGGACCGGGTGACCGTCGCCCGCCCGGCCCCGAGGACGCTCAGCCTACGCCTGCACCACCGTCCGACGGCCAATCCCACCGTCCTCGCCCATCAGGCCCGGGCTGCGCGCGTGGTCACCAACGACGCCCTGTACGACCACGGGCTGGCGGACGGCTCACGAGCGGTGCGCCACATCGCGGTCCGGCTGCCCGAGGGGGTGACCTATTCCACCGGCGATCACCTCGGCGTGATCCCGCGCAACCGAGCTGAGGTCGTCGGCCGGGTGATGCGCCACTTCGCGCTCGACCCCGGACTGTGGGTGGAGATCGGATCGGCCGGCCAGACCCACCCGCATCTGCCCGCCGACGAGACGCCGTTGCTCGGGGTGCTGGCGGGCAACGTCGATCTGCAGGCGGTCGCCTCACGGTCCGACGTCGCGCTGCTCGCCGAGCACACCGACGACGCAGCCCAGCGCGAGGAGCTGTCCGGGCTGTCGGGCGAGGGCTACGAAGCCGACGTGGTCGCGCCACGCCGGTCGCTGATCGAGCTGCTCGAGACCCACCCGGCATGTCATCTGCCGTTCGACGTCTTCCTCGGTCGGCTGCCGGCGCTTCGCCCGCGCTACTACTCGATCTCCTCCTCGCCGCTGGCGGCGGCCGACACCTGCACCGTCACCGTCGGTGTCCGCACCTTCGGCGGGTCGCGGCCGCAGGACCGCGCCGTCGGAGTCTGCTCGGGCTACCTGGAAGAGCGCGCCCCGCAGAGCACGATCTATGCGTTCGTCCGACGTCCGTCGATCCCGTTCCATCCGCCTGCCTGCCCCCGGGACCCGATGATCATGGTCGCCGCCGGAACCGGCCTGGCGCCGTTTCGCGGGTTCCTGCAGGAGCAGGCACAACGACAGGACGCAGGGATGCCGGTCGCGCCGTCGATGCTGTTCTTCGGCCTGCGCGACCCGGCGCGCGATCTGCTCTACGGCGATGAGCTCGCCGCCTACGAGGAACGCGGACTGGTGCGCGTCGTCCTGGCGCCGTCCCAGGCACCGGACACCGAGCGCACCTATGTGCAGGACGCCATCCTCCGCGAGTCCGACGCGGTCGGGCAGGCGCTGCGAAAAGGGGCGCGCGTCTACGTCTGCGGCGACGCCCGTCGGATGGCTCCCGCGGTGCGCGCCGCGTTCGAGGCGGTCGTGCGCCGCCACGAGGGCGACGCCGAGGCCGAGGGCTGGCTTGCCCGGATGCGCGAGGAGAATCGCTACCTGGAGGACATCTGGGGCAGCGCCGGCCGATGATCAGAAGGGGCCGTCGGGCTGGACGGGCGCGCCGGTGCGGGCGCGCCAGTCCTCCACCAGGATCGCCCAGCGCTCATGGTCGCGCCAGCGCCCACCGATCTTCAGGTAGCGGGGGGAGAAGCCCTCGCGGCGGAAGCCGGCGCCGCGCGCGAGCGCGAGCGACTTCTCGTTGCCGGGTTGGATGTTGGCCTCGACGCGGTGGAGCTCCAGATGGGTGAAGGAATGCTGCAGCACAAGCTCGAGCCCGTCGCGCATGTAGCCGTGGCCCGCGAACGGCGCGCCCACCGCGTAGCCGAGATACGCGCTCTGCAGCCGGCGGCGGACGATCTGGGAGAGATTGAAGAAGCCGACGATCGCGTCGTCCTCGCTGCGGCAGAGCAGCATCGCCTCGAAGTCGGCCCGCCGCGCGTCCGCTAGGTACGCCGCAAACCGCTCATCGTCGGTCGGCGCCGTCGCCCACGGGCTGTGGAACTCGCGGCTGACCCGCATGAGCTCGGTGAACTCCTCGCGGTCGTCGCGGACCGGCGCGCGGATGTACACGCGCGTGATCTCCGAGGGATGCAGGACCCTTGACACGTTCGTCATCGCGCCAGCACCCCCTCGAGCCGGTAGGCGAGCGCCTCGCAGGCGAGGTCCTCGGAGACGTTGAGCTCGAAGCGACGACGGGTCTCCTCGACGAGCTCCATCGCCGTCCGCAGCGAGAGCGGGTTGGCGGCGGTGGCGCCGTCGTGCGCAAGCTCGGCGCGGCGGTCGACGTTGCGCACGAGATCGGGCGCGCCGAGGGCGAGCGCCGCGAGGTCGGCGAACCACAGCGAGACGACCTGGAGCGCGAGGTCGAGCGCGCCCGTCTGCGCCCGGCGTCGCGCCCGCTTGATCCGCTCCTCCCAGGCGGTTCTCACGCGCTTCTGCTCCTTGCGCGGCACGAGCTCCAGCTCCGCGGCCTGCCGGGCCTCGAGCGCCGTGCCCGCCGACGCTCCCCGGGAGCGGGCCGCGCCGAGCATCGCCTCCCAGGGCCGCTCGGCCGCCGTCCGTGCCGCGAGCGCGGCACGCGCGTACGCCTCGGCGGCGGCGCGCAGCGCTTGCCCGTCGGGCGAGGCGAGCTCGGCGGCGCGCTCGGAGTCCTGGAGGGCGAGGCGCACGCACGCGAGCGCCCGTTGCTCGTCGACCCCGAGTCGCCCCACCGCGGCCACCGCCTGCTCCTCGCTCGGCGCCTCGAAGCGAACGGCCTGGCAGCGGGAGCGGATCGTTGGCAGCACCTCTCCGGGGCGCTCGGTGAGGAGCACGAGGTGGACGAACGGGGGTGGCTCCTCGAGCGTCTTCAGCATCCGGTTGGCCGCCTCGTCCCCCATCTCGTCGACGCGCTCGATCACGAACACCCGCCGACGCGACTCGAACGGTGTCTTGGCGGCGGCGGCGACGACCGGCTCGTCGATGTCGGAGACGAGCATCTCGTGCGCGCCGCTCGGAGTCACCCACGTGAGGTCCGGGTGGGTGCCGTGCGCGACCCGCAGGCGGGCGTTCTCGGGATTCGCCGCGCTCTCGGCGAGCAGCTCGGCGGCGAGCGCGCGGGCCGCGGCCCGCTTGCCGGCGCCGCCCGGGCCGTGGAACAGGTAGGCGTGCGAGGGGCGCAGCGGCTCGCCGAGCGCCGGCCCGAGCACGGCACGCGCGTGCGGGTGGCGTTCGATCTCCGCGAGCACGCCCGGATCGTAACTCGGCGTGTCCGCCGCCTCTCGTACGCTCGCCAGCGGTCCATGGCCGCCGGGACGCTCATCACCCTCGAGGGCATCGACGGAGCCGGGAAGTCGACGCTCGCACGGGGGATGCACGCGGCGCTCGCTGCGCGCGGCATCGACGTTCGGCTGCTGCGAGAGCCGGGAGGCGTCGTCGCGGCTGAGCGCATCCGGGAGCTCGTGCACGACCCCGCCCAGCGGATCGGGCCGCGGGCCGAGGCGCTGCTGTATGCGGCGGCGCGCGCCCAGCTCGTCGAGGAGCTCGTGCGACCGCTCCTGGCGGCCGGAAGCTTCGTGCTGGTCGACCGGTTCGTCGACTCCTCGCTCGTCTATCAGGGCGCGGGCCGCCGCCTCGGCGTCGAGGCGGTCCGCGCGATCAACGCGTTCGCCACCGGCGGACTTGCGCCCGACCGGACGCTGCTGCTCGAGCTCGATCCCGGGGTCGCGCGGGCCCGCTCAAGCGCGCGCGGGGACGTTCCCGACCGGATCGAGCGGGAGGGCGATGACTTCTTCGCACGCACCGCCGCCGCCTACCGCCGGCTCGCCGACGCCGAACCGGATCGGATCCGAGTGCTCGACGCCTCGCTGTCGCCGGCGAAGCTGCTGGCGGCGGCGCTCGGCGCCATCGAGGACCTGCTCGGCCGGGGCTGACCGGGCGGCCGTTCAGCCGGCCGTGTAGCCGTGCGGGTGCGCCTGCGCGAACTCCCACGCGTCGGCGATCATCCGCGAGAGGTCCTGCGTCGGCTCCCAGCCGAGCTCGGCGCGGATCTTCTCGGCGCCGGCGACGAGCCGGGGCGGATCGCCGGGGCGACGGTCGCGCTCGATGACCGGGAGCTCCGCCCCGGTCACCGCGCGCGCGGCCTCCACCACCTCGCGCACCGAGTAGCCGTTGCCGGTCCCGAGGTTGTAGATGCGGTGCTCGCCGCCGCTCGCCGCCTCGAGCGCCAGGAGGTGCGCCTCGGACAGGTCGGTGATGTGGATGTAGTCGCGGATCGCGGTCCCGTCCGGGGTCGGATAGTCGGTACCGAAGATCTCGACCTCCGGGTTGCGGCCCTGGGCGGTCCGCAGCACGTTCGGGATCAGGTGGGTCTCCGGGTCGTGGTCCTCGCCGGCGCCATACGCGGCGCCGGCGACGTTGAAGTAGCGCAGGCTCACCGCGCCGAGCCCGTAGGCGACGCAGAAGTCCCCGATCATCCCGTCGACCGCGAGCTTGGAGGCACCGTAGGCGTTCGCCGGGCGCGGCGGGGCGTCCTCGCGGATCGGGACCTCGTCGGGCTGACCGTAGACGGCGCAGGTCGAGGAGAACACGAGCCGGGGGACGGAGGCGTCGCGCATCGCCTCCAGCAGGTTGAGCGTCCCCGTGACGTTCGTGCGGTAGTAGCGCTCCGGGTTGCTCACCGACTCGGAGACGAGCGCGAGCGCGGCGAAGTGCAGGACCCCGTCGAACCCCTCGGCGAGCGCCGCTGAGACCTGGGCGTCGTTGCGGAGATCGGCCTCGATGAACCGCGCCTCGGCAGCGACCGCCGCCCGGTGTCCGCGCTCGAGGTTGTCGAGCACGACGACGTCGTGGCCGCGCTCCAGAAGCTGGCGCGAGACGATCGATCCGATATAGCCGGCGCCGCCGGTGACGAGCAGTTTCATGGTGTCGCGGTCTCGCTTCCTGTGGGTGATGAGGGGGCGCCGACAGGGGCCGTCGACGAGGGAAAACGCGCGGCGTGCACGATAAAATCCATGCAGTATCAGCAGAAGCTCGCGAGGAGCGGTTTGGCGAGCTCTTTCCGTCCGGCGGCTGGTGCAGCATTCCCCGCCCAACTCGGCACCCCAGATGGCCGAGTGAACGATCTTCGAGGCAGCGGAAAGCGGAAGGAGCAGTACGGATGGCCACGTCAACAGACACGCAGCGTCGAGAGGGCCTCCGGACGGGCGAGGGCCTCTCGATCCGCCGGTACTTCACGCAGGCCGGGACGCATCCGTTCGACGCGGTCGAGTGGGAGATCCGCGACGCGCGCATCGGGCACGGCGACCGGGTTTCCTTCGAGCAGCGCGACGTCGAGTTCCCGAAGTCGTGGTCGCAGAACGCGACGAACATCGTCGCCCAGAAGTACTTCCGCGGCCAGCTCGGCTCACCCGCGCGTGAGCGCTCGGTCAAGCAGATGATCGGCCGCGTCGCCGGCACGATCACCGTCTGGGGCCGGGAGCGGGGCTACTTCGCCACCGAGGAGGACTCGGTCGTCTTCCAGGAGGAGCTCACCCACATCCTGCTGCACCAGATGGCGGCGTTCAACTCGCCGGTGTGGTTCAACGTCGGCTTCGAGGAGAGCCCGCAGTGCAGCGCGTGCTTCATCCTCTCGGTCGAGGACGAGATGGAGTCGATCCTCGACTGGAACACCAAGGAGGGCAAGATCTTCCGCGGCGGCTCCGGGTCGGGCATCAACCTCTCGAGGATCCGCGGGTCGATGGAGCCGCTGTCGAAGGGTGGGACGGCGTCCGGCCCGGTGAGCTTCATGCGCGGCGCCGACGCGTGGGCGGGAACGATCAAGTCCGGCGGCAAGACGCGCCGGGCGGCGAAGATGATCGTGCTCGACGTCGACCACCCCGACATCCGCGACTTCATCTGGTGCAAGGCCAAGGAGGAGGAGAAGGCCGCCGCGCTGCGCGACGCCGGCTTCGACATGTCGATCGACGGCGACGGCTTCTACTCGATCCAATACCAGAACGCGAACAACTCCGTCCGGGTCTCCGACGCCTTCATGGAGGCCGTCGCGAACGACGAGGACTGGCACCTGATCGCGCGCACGACCGGTGAGCCGATCGGCGATCCGATCCCCGCGCGTCAGCTGATGAAGGAGATCGCGGAGGCGGCGTGGCGCTGCGCCGACCCGGGCGTCCAATACGACACGATCATCAACGACTGGCACACGTGCCCTGAGTCAGGGCGGATCAACGCCTCCAATCCGTGCTCGGAGTACATGCATGTCGATGACTCGGCGTGCAACCTCGCGTCGCTCAACCTGCTGAAGTTCCGCCGCGCCGACGGGACCTTCGACGTCGAGTCGTTCACCCACGCGGTCGACATCGTGTTCCTCGCGCAGGAGATCATCGTTTCGCCGTCGAGCTACCCGACCGAGGAGATCGGCGCCAACGCGCGCGCGTTCCGCCAGCTCGGGATGGGCTACGCGAACCTCGGCGCCTACCTGATGGCCGACGGCGTGCCCTACGACTCCGACCAGGGCCGCGGCACGGCGGCCGCGATCACGGCGCTGATGACCGGGCGCGGCTACCTGGGGTCGGCGCGGATCGCGGCGGCGATGGGGCCGTACGAGCGCTACGAGGAGAACCGCGAGCCGCACAACCGCGTGATGCGCAAGCACCGTGACGCGGCGTACCGGATCCCGGTGGAGGACTGCCTCGACGGCAACCTGCTCACGGCGGCGCGCACGACGTGGGACGAGGCGGTCGCGGCGGGCGAGCGCCACGGCTACCGCAACGCGCAGGCGACCGTGATGGCCCCGACGGGCACGATCAGCTTCCTCATGGACTGCGACACGACCGGCGTCGAGCCCGACTTCTCGCTCGTGAAGTTCAAGGAGCTCGTCGGCGGCGGGCAGATGACGATCGTCAACCGCACGGTGCCGCTCGCGCTGCAGACGCTCGGCTACGAGTCAGACCACATCGAGCAGATCGTCGCCTACATCAACGAGCACGGCACGATCGTCGGCGCGCCGGGCCTCGCCTCCGAGGACCTGCCGGTGTTCGACGTCGCCGTCGGCGAGCGGGCGATCCACTACATGGGCCACATCAAGATGATGGGCGCGATCCAGCCGTTCCTGTCGGGCGCGATCTCGAAGACCGTCAACATGCCGCAGTCGGCGACGGTCGACGACATCGCGGACGCCTACCTCCAGGCGTGGCGGATGGGCGTCAAGGCGCTCGCGATCTACCGCGACGGCTCGAAGACCGCCCAGGCGCTCCGCACCGACGGGTCGAAGGGCGCGGCGAGCGAGGTCGACGTGCAGGCCCAGATCGACAGGGCGGTGAAGGAGGCGCTCGCGAAGGTCGGGCCCAAGCGGCGGCGGATGCCGCGCGAGCGCCAGTCGATCACCCACAAGTTCTCGATCGGCGGACACGAGGGCTACATCACCGCCGGCATGTACGAGGACGGCACGGTCGGCGAGATCTTCCTCACCGACATCGGCAAGGAGGGCTCGACGCTGCGCGGGATGATGAACGCGTTCGCGACCGCGATCTCGCTCTCGCTCCAGTACGGCGTCCCGCTGGAGACGCTCGTGCGCAAGTTCAGCTACATGCGCTTCGAGCCCGAGGGGATGACCTCCAACCCGGAGATCCCGTTCTCGAAGTCGCTGCCGGACTACATCATGCGCTGGCTCGCGTCGCGGTTCCTCGACACCGACGTGCAGGAGGAACTCGGGATCCTCACGAAGGACGTCCGGGCCCGCAAGGCGGCGCAGGACGCGGCGACCTCCCAGTACGGCGACACCGCCGGCCCGGCGGGGGCGCGCGTGGCGGCGAGCGGCGGCGGCACCCCGGCTCCGGCCGCGGCGTCGCTCACCGACGAGCCGCCCGTCACCCCGGCGGTCAACATCGGGCTCGACCTCGGGCCGGCCTGCCAGCAGTGCGGCGGCATGATGCAGCGCACCGGCAGCTGCTACACGTGCGGCAGCTGCGGGTTCAACACCGGCTGCGGTTGATCTGATCGGCTGAACCGGTGCGCGGCGCCGGGACCCAGGCCGGCCCAGAGAGGCCCCCGATCGCGGGGGCCTCTCTCGTCTCGGGGCTCGGAGCGCCGACAGCGCGCGATCAAGCCTCCCCGGGAGGCCGGCCTCGGACGACTCGCGGAGCGCAGTCAGCGTGACGCAGGGTGCCCGCTCCGCTGGTCGCGGCGTCGGCAGCCGAGCTTCTCGACCTCACGGGGCTCCGCTACGACGTTGACTTCGCCGCGGTCGCCTCGGTGACTGGCCAGCGCTGCCGCTCGGTCGTCGGAGCCGGCGATCTCATGAGGCCGTCACGATCTCAGCGGCTCAGACCGGGCGGCGGCAAGCGCGTCCAGCAGCTTCCGGCCGTGGTCGGTGGCAAACCAGCGGGCGTGGCCGATGAGGTAGTCGCGGTACGCGACCTCGGCGCGCTCGGGCGAGCGGAGCACGCCCGCGTAGTACTCGACCTCGGAGAGCGCGAACTCGACATGAGCGGTCGCGGTGAGCGCCGGCAGCGCGCCCCACTCCGCGTCGCTCAGCGGACGCACGCTCGTGTAGCCCGCAAGAAGCGAATCGACCGTCTCGAGGTCGGCGACGGGCGTCGCCTCCAGCCAGCTCACGCATGAGCGCTCGATCGCGATGGCGACGTCCCGGACGACCGTCGTCCGGTTCGACAGCCCGAGATCCAGAACCGCGACCGGCGTGCCGTCGGGCGACCAGGTGACGTTCGAGGGGTGCCAGTCGCCGTGGGTCCAGCCGCGCTCCAGACCGCCCGCGCGCCTGGCGCTTTCTGTGAGCAGATCGCCAAGCGCCTCCGCGACCTCGCGCCGCCACGGGCGCGGCGCGAGCCCGGCCGCGAGGCCCGGCCGCGCGTCGGAAAGCATCCCGAGCGCGCCGATCGGATCGAGCGCGGTGACGATCTCATCGGAGTCGACGATCGGACCGAACGGCCGCGCCCGCGCCTCGAACCCGCGGGCCGCGAGGTGGAGGCGCGCGAGGAGCTCACCGGCGGCACGCGCGTGCTCGCGCGTCCGGAAGCCGGTCCAGGACTCGGCGTCGCTGTACAGGTCGGCGCCCGGAGCGCACGCGTGGACCTCGTAGACCGCGGTCGCGCGCACGACGGCGGTGAGTCCGTCAGGGGTCCGCAGCACGTCCGGCGCCTCGAGGCCCGCAGCCCGCAGGTGACGGGCGAACCGGTGCTCAGGCGCGAGCGAGTCCGGATCGCGCACCCGGCTGTCGTGCCGCTTGACGAACACCTGGGCGCCGGCGGCGCCGATCAGGCCGGCCGCGGACAGCGGTCGCGGGCTGTGCCAGCGCACGCGCACCTCGGCGGTCCCGCTCCCGGACGCCCAGGGGAGCGCCCAGCGCTCGGCCACCCAGCGGGCCTCCTCGTCGGTGAGAGGCGGCCAGTCGGGCGCGACGAGATCGCCCGCGAGTCCGTGGACGAGCCCCGCGGGCGCGCTCATCCGGGGATGCCGGCGGCGCTCGAACGACCGCGGCACACCACCAGGTCACCCGCGGCGGCGAGCAGACACGCGGCCACGAACGAGAGGATCGATGCCGATGATGGCGCCCGCGATCACGATGTACGGCACGGGCGCGGCGAGCGTCGGGCCGACCTCCGAGCGGGAGTCGCCGGCGACGAGCTCGCACGGTGTGGACTCGCCGGACAGGGTCGCGCTCGACACGCCTGCGAGGTTAGTCGTCGGCCGCCGGGAGCGGTCACGGGCCGCACCGGCCCGGCCGCCGGGCCGCCCGCGGCCGGCTACTCTCCCTCGCCGTCCGCCGGGGTGCCGTAGAGCATGAGCACGAGCGCGGCGTCGAGCGCCCCGTTCGACTCGGGCTCCGTCGCGCGCCGACCGGCGAGCCGCTTCTCGCTCTCCAGGCCGATGCGCGCCGCGCGATCGCGCAGCTCCTGCACGGCGGCCGACAGCTCGGCCATGCCGGGGTCGTCGAGCCTGACCCGGACCCGGGTCGCGTGCGCCCGCTCGTGGCTGAAGCCACCGGCCGCGGCGGCCGCCCCGACCGAGCGGGCGACGTCGTCGAGCGCCGCGCTCAGCACCGCGTCGCGCACCTGGGCCGGCACCTGCGCCCACGCCTCCCGGCTGACGTGCATCCGCGTGACCGCGCGGTAGTAGTGCTCGACCGCGCCGCGCCGGGGCTCGGTGCGGACGAGCTCAAGGAGGCCGAGGCGGGCGAGAAAGCGCACGTGGTAGCTCACGTTGCCGAGCGGCGCGTCGATCTCCTCGGCGATCTCACTCGGGCTCGCGGTGCGCTCCTCCAGCACGCGCAGGATCGAGATGCGCAGCGGGTGCGCCAGTCCCTTGACGAGCCGCGCGTCATCGATCTCGGTGATCTGCTTCATGCTGTGATCTGCCCCCTACGTTGGATTCCGTTCCGCCGGCAGCCGACGGGGCGGCACTTCGCCGATCCCCACGAGCCCCGCACAGGACGCCAGCTTAGCTTCTCAATGGTCCTCTTTCTTCATCATCGCTACCGCAATTCCGGGGGTGAGGAGCGGGCCGCCGAGGGGCTCGCGCGAATCGTCCGCGCCCGGCTCGGCGAGGAGGTCGTGATGCTGGAGCGCGACTCGGGACACATCGGGTCCGGGGCCGCCGCGGCGGGGCTGCTGGGCGGCGGCCTGCGTCCCGACCAGGTGGCGGAGGCCGTGCGGCGTCTCGGTGCACGTATCGTCCACGCCCACAACCTGCAGCCGACGTTCGGCTGGCGGGCGCTCGCCGCGGCGCGGGCGGCGGGGGCACGCACCGTGCTCCACCTCCACAACTACCGGCTCGTGTGCGCGATCGGCGTCTGCTTCCGCGACGGGCGGGACTGCACCGACTGCCACGCCCGCAACACGCTCCCCGGGCTTCTGCACGACTGCCGCGGCGCGCGCGGTGAGGCGCTCGCCTACGCGGCCGGGCTCGCCGCCTGGCAGCGCGCGACGCTCGACCACGCGGACGTCGTCGCCGTGCCGAGCGAGTTCGCCAGGCGACGGCTCGTCGAGCTCGGGCTGCCCGTATCCAATGCGATCGTCGTCCCCAACCCGGTCGGCGAGGCGCCGCCGCCGGATGCCGGCCGTGAGGCGCCGCCGCCGGATGCCGCCCGTGAGGCGCCGCCAAGCAGCGGAGCCGCGAGCGAGCAGGGACGGAACGGCGCGCTCGTCGTCTCGCGGCTCGCTCCCGAGAAGGGCATCGACGTCGCCGTCGACGCGTGCGCGCTGGCCGGCATCCCGCTCACGGTCGCCGGCGAGGGACCGGAGCGAGTGGCGCTCGAGGCCCGCGCGCGTGCGCTCGGGGCGACCGCCACGTTCCTCGGTCGCGTGCCGGCGGCCGAGCTCTCGCGGCTGCGTTCCCGCGCCGCGGTCGCCGTCGTCCCCTCGCGCTCGGCGGAGACGTTCGGGCTCGCCGCGGCCGAGGCGATGGACGCGGGGCTCCCCGTGGCCGCCTCCCGCGTCGGCGCGCTGCCTGAGCTCGTCCCGGGCGACTGGCTCGCGCCGCCCGGCGATGCGAGCGCGCTGTCGACCGTGATCGCCCGTCTTGCCGCCGACCGCGACGCCGGCGCGCGCGGTCGGGAGCTCGTCCGGCGCCACGCCGGCCCGGCGGCCGTGGCGAGGGCCCTTCAGACCGCGTACGACGCCGCCACCGCGTGAGCGTCGCCGTCGACCCGAGCGCGGTGGCCGCCCGCTGCGAGGCGGTGCTGCGCGACAACTGGCATGAGGGGACGCTCGCCGCCGTCCCGTTCGCCTATACCGCCCCCAGCCCCGGCCACTACCCGTGGCAGTGGTACTGGGACTCGTGCTTCACCGCGATCGCCTGGCGCCGCTTCGACCGAGATCGTTCCCGGCGGGAGCTTCTCTCGCTGCTCGCCGCCCAGCGTCCGGACGGCTTCATCGGCCACACGATCTTCTGGGACCGTCCGCTGACCGGGATGCGCCGGCTCACGTACAACACGCTCTCGCCCGACGCGAGCATGACCGCCTCGATCCAGCCGCCGGCGCTCGCCTGGGCCTGGTCGCTGGCGGTCGGCGACCCACGCGTCGAGCCGCGCATCGCCACGCACCACCGCTGGCTCGAGACCCACCGCGACCTCGACGGCGACGGCCTCTTGTGGATCGTCCAGCCCGACGAGTCCGGGCTCGACGCCTCGCCGCAGTTCGATTCGATCTGGGGAACGCGGGCTCACGGGATGCCCGGGTTCGTGATGCTGGTGCGACGCAACCGGCGGCTCGGCTACGACCTGGGACGCATCATGGGAGCCGGAGGGCCGGCGTGCTGCGAGGTGCTCACGAACGTGCTGTATTCGCTGTCGCGCAGCGCACTCGGGCTCGGGTCGCTCACCGAGGTCATCGTCGAGCGCCTCTACGACCCCGCGCTCGGACTGTTCCTGCCGATCGCCCGTCACGGCGGGGTGCAAGCGGCCGAGCAGCGGCCGGCGGTCGCGACGATCGCCGCGCTCACGCCGCTCGCGCTGCCCGACCTGCCCGAGGAGATCGGTCACCGCCTCGTCGCCCACCTGCTCGACGAGCGCACGTTCAACACCCCGGTGGCGCCGCCGTCGGTGTCGATCGCCGAGCCCACCTTCAGCCGCCGCGACCGGGCGCTCCGCGGGCGCGGGCCCGCCCGCTACTGGCGCGGGCCGACGTGGGTGAACACCGCCTGGCTGTGCGCGCTCGGGCTGCGCCGCCTCGGCTACGCCGACGAGGCCGAAGCGCTCGCCGAGCGGCTCGCGGAAACGATCGTCCGCGAGGGGCTGCGCGAGTACTACGACCCGTTCACGGGCACCGGGATGGGCGCCCGCCGGTTCGCGTGGTCCTCGCTCATCCTCGAGATGCTCCCGGCGTAGAGTGATGGGTATGGACGACACCGCACATGAGATCGAGCTGACCGATGAGCAGTGGCGGGAGAAGCTCTCCCCCGAGCAGTACGAGGTCCTGCGCCATGCCGCGACCGAGCGACCCTTCACGGGCAAGTACGTCGACGTCAAGGCGGACGGCACGTATCGCTGCGCCGGCTGCGGCGCCGAGCTGTTCTCCTCCGACACGAAGTTCGAGTCGGGCTCGGGCTGGCCGAGCTTCTACGAGCCGGCGAACACCGAGAACGTCGAGCTGCACGAGGACCGCAGCCACGGCATGATTCGCACCGAGGTCCGCTGCAGGCGCTGCGGCGGCCATCTCGGCCACGTCTTCCCCGACGGGCCGGAGCCAACCGGCCAGCGGTACTGCATCAACTCCTGCGCGCTCGACCTCGACGCCGCCTGAGCGGACGGGGGACGCCCGCAGCGCCAGCCGGCGGCCGGGAGGGGTCCGGATTTGTCGCAAGCGCCGTGCTGGGCGCAGGGCTTGCGAAAATCCACCGCTACTCGGCGCCGTCTTCCTCGGGATGGGCGCCCGCGTCCTGTTGCGGCCGGGGTGCTGCGGCCTCCTGCGGCCGGGGTGCTGCGTCCTGTTGCGGCCGGGGTGCTGCGTCCTGTTGCGGCCGGGGTGCTGCGGCCTCCTGCGGCCGGGGTGTCGCGTCCTGTTGCGGCCGGGGTGTCGCGTCCTGCTGCGGCCGGGGTGTCGCGTCCTGCTGCGGCCCGCGCGCCTCGGCCTCCTCTTTCTCGCGGGCGGCCCGCCGTCGGCGGCGCCACCACCAGAAGGCGAGCAGCACGACGGCGGCCGCTCCGATCCCGACCAGCGCGAACGTGCCCGCCGTCTTGATCGCGTTGGCGGCCGCGGCCCCGCCGAAGTAGCCGACGAGGCCGTAGCTGAGGCCCCAGGTGATCGCGCCCGCGGCGTTGAACGCGAGGAACGTCGGATAGTGCATGCCGTCGATGCCCGCCAGCCAGGCGGCGGCCGAGCGCACACCGGTGATCCAGCGCGCGAAGAACACGGTCTTCGAGCCGTGCTTGGCGAAGAAGCGCTCCCCCGCTTCGACGGCGCGGACCCGCTCCCCGCGCAGGGGGCCCCGGGCCGTGAGCACCTCGCGTCCGAGGCGCCGCCCGAGCTCATAGCCGATCGAGTCGCCGATGATCGCCGAGGAGATCCCGATCACGAGCACGAGCCAGATCTGGAGCTTGCCCTCGCTCGCAAGCACCGCGGCGGTGATGAGCGCCGTCTCCCCCGGCGAGGGGACGCCAAACGACTCGAGGCCGATGATCGCGGGCAGGAAGTAGCCGAGACTGCTCGTGACCGCGATCAGGCTGGCGAGGCCGAGCATCACCCCCTCCGCAGGATCGCGAGCAGCGAGAGCCCCGCGGGCAGGGTCCCGCCGCGCCGCAGCCAGCGCGCCTCGAGCGCGAGCGGCCACTCGAGCACGCCGTTCAGCCACGAGGGGCCGATCGAGAGCTCGTCGGTGTACGCGGCGGCCGGGTTCTCGCGGCGCCGGCGACGTGCCCGCCAGCGGCGGCTGAGGCGAACGACCGCCGCCGGCAGCAGCAGCAGGCTGTTGAACGAGCTCATCCCCTCGATTGCCCAGCCGGAGTCCCGCGCCGCCGCCCGGAGCATCGCCCTCGTGTAGCGACGGTAATGGTGGTTGACCTCGTCGTGGATCGACCACAGCCACGGGTAGGCGGGAACGGTGAGGAGCAGGTGGCCGCCCGGGCGAGAGACGCGGCGCAGCTCGGCGAGCGTCGCCCGGTCGTCGGGCGTGTGCTCCAGAACGTCGAGGCACGTCGTGAGGTCGAAATGCTCGGGCGGCCAGGGGAGCTCCTCGAGCCTGCCGATCACGACCTCGCCGACGCCGCGCGCCCGGGCGATCTCGGCGGCATCGTCGGACAGCTCGATCCCCGACACCGTCCCGTACGCGGCGAGCTCCTGCATCGTCCGCCCCGAGCCGCAGCCGGCGTCGAGGATCGCGGCGCCCACAGGCAGCTCCATGCGGTCGAGCTCGGCGCGGATGACGCGCCGCCGACCGCGATACCACCAGTGGCGCTCGTCGGCGGCGAGCATCGCCTGCATGACGATCGGGTCCATGGTCGGGGCGATGCTAGTGCCGGTGGCTCAGCCGACCGGCATCGGGTCGCCCTCCGGCGCGAGCGCGGCGGGCAGGCAGAGCGTGAAGCGCGCGCCCCTCGGCGGCTGCTCGGTGCAGTCCTCCAAGACGAGGTCGCCGCCCATCCGCTGCGCAAGTTCGCGCCCGATCGCCAGGCCGAGTCCAAACCCGGCCTTACCCCCGGTGTCCTTGCCGCGACTGAAGCGCTCGAAGATCGACTCGCGCTCGTCGGGGTCGACTCCCGGGCCCTCGTCGCAGACGCTGACGCGCACGCCCTCCGCCGAGGCGGCGAGGCTCACCTCGATACGAGTGCCGGCCGGACTGACGCGGAGCGCGTTGTCAAGCAGGATCCGCAGGATGCGGGCGATCGAGCCAGGATCGCCGAGCGCCCACACCGGGTGATCGTCGCTCTCGAGCGCGGTCGCGATGCGCCGCTCGGCGCTGCCGAGCTCGAACTCAGCCAGCACGGCGCGGCTGAGCTCCCCGAGCTCGACGGGCTCGGAGCGCAGCTGGATCTGGGCGTCGATCCGGCTGAGGTCGAGCAGGTCGGCGGCGAGTCGGCCGAGGCGCCGCGACTGCGCCCGCGCGCGGTCGAGCAGCGCGCGGGCGTCGTCGATGTCGGGCGTCTCGTCGTGGAGGTCCTCGCCGAGCAGCTCGAGCATCCCGTCGAGCGAGGCGAGCGGCGTGCGCAGCTCGTGGGAGGCGGTGGCGACGAACGAGCGACGCGCCTCCTCCTGGATCTGGAGCTGCTGCTGCATCGAGTGCAGCGCCCGCGCGAGATCGCCGACCTCGTCGTTGGCGGTGTCGACCGGGACGATCATCGGCGCCTCGTGCTCGATCTCGATCGCCACCTCGCGCAGGCGCCGCAGCCGGCGCACGAGCCGCGCCGAGAGCGGGATGCCGAGCAGGAGCGTGAGCGCGAGCGCGGCGAGCGCGGCGTCGAAGAACGCGCGGCGCACGACGTTCGCGACGGCGGGCAGCCCGGCGATCGACTTGCGCACGGCGAGCACGTACGTCGTCGAGATCGACTGGTGCGAGCCGAGCGGACACTTCTTGACGAACGGGATCGCCCTGCGCACGACGTCCGCGGTCGCCGACGAGTTCGGGCGGCCCGTCTGGTAGGCGAGCACCGCATCCCGATAGGTGTCCCGTCCCACGTCGATCGCGGCCTCGTTGCCCCGGACCGGCAGCGGCCTGTAGAACGTGCCGTGCGGCGTGAAGCTGCCGAGGACGACGACCTTGCCGCCGATGCGGTTGGCGAGGTTGACCTCGGCGCGACCGAGCAACCGCTGGTCGGGCGCGCTCGAGACGACCGTGCAGAGCGGCAGTTTTGCGAACGTCCGCTCCGGATGGTGGCGAAGCGCCCTGTCGAGCGACTTGATCTCGGCCACCCGCAGGCTGTGCTCAAGCGGGCCGAGGAGCGCGACCGCGGCGACGACGAGCGACACCACCGCGCTGAGGAAGACCGCGCCCGCGATCCGCCCGCGCAACCCCAGCGCGCCGCGGATCCGTCGCATCTACGACCCCTTGAGCCGGTACCCGGCGCCCCGCACGGTGAGGATGTAGCGCGGCTTCTCGGGCTCGGGCTCCAGCTTCTCACGCAGGTGCCGGATGTGAACGTCGATCGCGCGCGGGTCGCGGTAGGCGCTGTCGCCCCAGATCGCGCGCAGCAGCTCCTGGCGGTTGAGGAGACGCCCCGGATCGGTCATCAGTGCGTCGAGCAGCTCGAACTCGGAGAACGTGAGCTTCACCGGCCTTCCGTCGATCGTCACCTCGCGCTGCGCCCGGTCGAGCGAGATCGGGCCGACGACGAGCACCTCGTCGCCCATCGCACGGGTACCCGCACGGCGGAGCACGGCGCGGATGCGGCTGCGGAGCTCGGCCAGCCCGAACGGCTTCGTGACATAGTCGTCGGCGCCCGCCTCGAGGCCGAGCACCGCGTCCGCCTCGGAGTCCAGGGCGGTGAGCATGATGATCGGGACGACGTTGCGGCGCGAGCGCAGCGTGCGGCAGACCTCGTAGCCGTCGGGGCCGGGTCCGAGCGCGACGTCGAGCAGCAGGATGTCGAAGTGCTCGGTGGAGGCGCGGTCGATCGCCGCGCGCCCGTCGGCGACGGCCATCACGCGATGCCCCTCGCGGGAGAACGAGCGGGTGAGCATCTCCCGCAGGTCGGACTCGTCGTCGACGACGAGGATGTTGAGCGTCGCGCCGCGCACGCCCTGGGCGTCGTTCGTGCCGGGAGAGTGGGTCACAGCGGCGCCGCCTCGATCGGTCGCGGGGGAGCGTCGGCCACCGGCTCCTCGACGCGCTCCGGCGCCGGCGGTTCTCCCGCCGCACGGCGCGCGCCGCCCGTGTCCGCCCACGCCCACAGGGCGACGACCCAGGTGATCGTGGCGAGCGCGGCATGGAGCCACACCATCTCGGCGGGCAGCTTCAGCTCGAACTGGACGCTTCCGAGCAGCCCCTGCCCGGCGATCAGCACCCCGAGCACGGTGAGCGGCTCTGTCGGGTCGAGCGTGCGCACCTCTCGCCGCTTCAGCAGCCAGGCGGCGATCACCGCCAGGCCGAACAGCGCCGCGACGGTTGCGTGCTGGTGCACGGCCCATTCGAGCGTCCCCGCCCCCCGAAAGCGCAGCCGCCTCACGATCTGGCCGATGTGCGCGCCGGAGTGCGGGCCCGCCGCGGTGGCGACGGTTCCGGCGAAGATCGTGAGCGCGCCGAGCGCGACGGCGATGCGGACCGTCCACACGAGCGAGCGGCCGAAGACGCGCGGCCGCGTGCCCCTCGCGTGGTAGGTGCGCCACACGAGCGCAACGGCGGCGATCAGGATGATCATCGAGAGGCTGAAGTGAGCCATGACGAAGCCGGGGGCGAGCTTCTCCTTGACCGTGTAGCCGCCGAGCACCGCCTGGGCGACGACGCCGAGCGGCAGCAGGGTCGCGAGCGCCGCCAGGTCGCGACGGAACGGACGGCGCAGGAACGCCATCGCCATCACAAGCACCGTCACGACGCCAACGACGCCCGACAGCGCGCGGTTGCCGAACTCGATGAGCGCGTGCAGCTGATCGGGGGGCGTGAGGTGGTTGCTCGTGCAGCGCGGCCAGTCGGCGCAGCCGAGGCCGGAGTCGGTGAGGCGGACCGCGGCGCCGGTGAACACGATCACCATGAGCAGCCACAGGGCCCACCACGCGGCCGTCCGAAACCGCTCGGGGGTGACCGTCAGGCGCTCACGCATATGTGCGTCAAAGGCCACGAGGGTGAGAGCGTCGCGTGTGCTGCATAGGCGCTTGCCGGCAGAATGCCCGCAATTCGTCACGATACCCGAGCGCGCCGGCGGGCTGGCGCGATCGGACAGCAAGCGGACCGCCGTTCGAGCGCCGACGCGGTGATGCAGGGTATGATGACCGGTGATGCGGACGACGCTGAACCTGGACGACGACGTCGCGGCAGGGCTCGGCGAGGAGGCCCGCCGCCGCGGTCGCTCCCTGTCGCGCACGGCGAACGAGCTCCTGCGCGCCGGAATGCGCCAGGAGCGGAGCGCCACCACGCTCGAACGCTACGAGCCGCCGGTGTTCGACACCGGACGCCCGCTCGTCGACGTCACCGACGTCGCCGCCGCGCTCGAACGCCTCGATGCCGGCGCCTGAGCGGGCCGCGCGTGAGCGGGCCGCGCCTGAGCGGGCCGCGCCTGAGCGGGCCGCGCGTGAGCGGGCCGCGCCCGCGGCGGTCCTGCTCGACGCGAACCTGCTGCTCTGGGCGCACCACCGGCAGTTCACCCAGCACGAGCCGGCGCGGGCGTGGCTTGCCGAAGCGCTCTCCACGATCCCGGTCGTGGGCATTCCCTGGCCGTCGATCCTCGCCTTCGTGCGGATCTCGACCCACCCTCGCGCCCTCGAGCGCCCGCTCGATGCGCCGGCGGCCCGAGCGGTGGTCGACGGCTGGCTGGAGCGCCCGAACGTCAGCACACCGGTGCCCACCGAACGACACGCCGCGCTCTTTGGCGGCCTGCTCGTCGACGGGCGCGCGACCGGCGATCACACGACGGACGCCCATCTGGCGGCGCTCGCCATCGAGTGGGGTCTTGTCATCATGAGCGCGGACCGGGATTTCGCCCGCTATCCGGGCCTCAGATGGGAGGATCCAAGCGCGGCCTGGTAGGCGCGCGCTACGAGAGGCTCGGCGCGAGCGCGCCGAGCGTTGGCGCGGTGCGGTCGCGCTCGGAGCCGATCAGCGAGTCGGCGTCGGGCCACTCGATCCCGACCTCGGGATCCGCGTAGGAGAAGCCGCTCTCGATCGACGGGTCGTAGTAGGTGGAGACCTTGTACGTGACGTCGGCGAGCTCGGAGAGCACGCAGAACCCGTGCGCGAAGCCGTCCGGGACGTAGAGCTGATGGTGCTCGACGTCGTTGAGCTCGAACGCCTCCCAGTCGCCGAACTGCGGCGAGCCCGGCCGGATGTCGACGAGCACGTCGAGGATCGCCCCCCGGGCGCAGCGCACGAGCTTCGCCTGTCCGGGCTGGAAGTGCATGCCGCGCACCACCCCGCGGCGCGAGCGGGAATGGTTGTCCTGCACGAACGCGCAGTCGACCCCGAGCTCGGCAAGCGCAGTGGCGCGGAACGTCTCGACGAAGAAGCCGCGCTCGTCGCCGTGGACCGTCGGCGCTAGCAGCACCGGGCCGTCGAGCTCTGTGCGGAGGGTCTGCATCGGGCGGTAACCGTAGCGAGCGTCAGGGCCGGCCGATGCGCAGCAGCGGCACACCCGCCTCGCGCCACGGCGTGGGGTCGAGGATGCCGCGCCCGTCGAGCACCGCCCGCACGCCGGGGAAGTCCCCGGGCGTGAGCGCGCGATATTCCCCGTGGTCGGCTTGGACGACGAGGGCGTCGACCGGCTCGCCGTCCCAGGGGGGGAGCTCGAGGGCGGTGAGCTCGTCGGCGGAGAACAGCGGATCGGACACGAACGGGGTCGCTCCGCGCCGCTCGAGCTCGGCGACGACCCCGAAGGCGCCTGAGAACGCGGTCTCCTTGACCCCGCCGCGGTAGGCGGCGCCGAGCACGAGCACCCGGAGGCCGGCCGGCCGGCCGCCGAGCGCGTCGGCCAGCCGGCGCACGGCGTAGGCGGGCATCGCCTCGTTCACCTCGCGCGCGGTCCCGGCGAGGCGCGCGGTCTCGTCGCCGGCGAGGTAGAAGCGCGGATAGACCGGAATGCAGTGGCCGCCGACGGCGATCCCCGGACGGTGGATGTGGGAGAACGGCTGGGAGTTCGCGGCGTCGATGACGCGGTCGACGTCGACGCCGATCGAATCGGCGTAGGCGGCGAACTCGTTGGCGAGCGCGATGTTCACGTCGCGGTACGTCGTCTCCGCGAGCTTCGTGAGCTCGGCCGCCTCGGCGCCGCCCATCCCGCGCACCTCGGCCTCGAGGAACGAGCGGTAGAGCTCGCTCGCGCGTGCCTCCCCCGCCTCGCTCAGCCCGCCGACGAGCTTCGGATACGTGCGCAGGTCGGCGAAGATCCGCCCGGAGTACACCCGCTCGGGGCTGTGGACGGTGAAGAAGTCCTGCTCTGAGCGCAGCCCCGAGGCCGCGGCGAGCGCGGGCGCCACGCGACCCCGGGTCGTGCCGACGGGGAGCGTCGTCTCGATCGACACGGTCGTCGGAGCCGATCCGCTCGTCGAACCCGACCCGCTCGCTCGGGCGCGCAGGCCGGCGCCGATCGCCGCGACGACCGCGTCGAGCACCGCGAAGTCCGGCTGCGCATCCGCTCCCACGACGAGCGGGGGGACCGCGACGACGAGGTCGGCGCCCTCGGCGACGGCGGCGGTCGTGTCGGTCGCCGCGCGCAGCCGCCCGGCGCCGACGACCTCGGCGAGGGCCTCGGCGAGGCCGGCCTCCCCCGGGAACGGCTCGACCGCGTCGTTCACCTGTGCGACGACGTGCGCGTCGATGTCGCAGCCGACGACCTCGTGCCCGGCACGCGCGATCTGGACCGCGATCGGCAGGCCGATCTTGCCGAGCGCGACGACGACCGCCCGCATCAGACGGCCACCCGGGGGACGACGACCGCCCGCATCAGCCGGCCGACCCGGGAGCGACGATCCGGCCGGTGCGCGCGCTCTGGAGGGCGGCCTCGGCGACGCGCACGATCTCGAGCCCCTGCTCGAGCGTCACCACATCGGCGTCGCGCCCCTCGAGCATGTCGAGGAACGTCTCCAGCTCGACCCGCAGCGGCTCCTCGCGGCGCAGCGCGTAGCGGACGACGTTGCCCTCGCTCACCCCCCGGAACTGCTGGGTGGCGGGCCACTCGATCGCCACCTCGGCGTTCTCGTAGAAGAGCAGGTCGCCGGTGAGCGTGTCGGCCTCCAGCATGCCGCCCTCGCCGAGCACCCGCGTGCGGCGGATCTTCGTCGGCGAAACGCGGTCGACGATCAGGTTGACGGCGGCGCCGGACTCCAGACGGCCGGTGATGAACACGAGGTCCTCGTGCTCGCCGCCGCTGAGATGCCCGGCCTGCGCGGCGAGCGACTCGATCCGGGAGCCCGACAGCCAGCTGACGAGGTCGATGTCGTGCGTGGCGAGGTCCATGACGACGCCGACGTCGGCGATCCGGCTCGGGAACGGGCCGCTGCGGGTCGTGGCGAGCGTGAACAGGCGGCCGAGCTGCCCCTCCCGCAGGCGGCGGCGCAGCTCTCGCGGGGCGGCGTTGAAGCGCTCGACGTGGCCGACGGCGGCGGCGACGCCGCCATCGGCGGCCAGGGCGACGATCGCCTCGGCCTCGGCGACCGTCCCGGCGAGCGGCTTCTCGATGAGCACGGCGACGCCCGCCTCGATCAGCTCGCGGGCGAGCGCCAGCCGCAGGCCGGTCGGCGCCGCCAGCACCGCGAACTCGAGCGGCCCCCGGTCGAGCAGCTCGGCGATGGAGTCGAACCGCAGACCCGGATCGTGCAGCGCACGGTGGCGATCGCCGTTCGGATCGACGGCGCCGGCGAACTCGACGCGCGGCGAGGACTGCAGGATCCGCGCGTGGTGGCGGCCGATCATGCCGAGCCCGACGACCGCGCCGCGGTGGATGTGCGCCTGCTCGTTCACGGAAGCGCTCACCGTATCGAGCCCCCGGCGCTTCGCGGGGTCTCAGCCGACGGCGAACAGCTCGATCGGACAGGTCGGGCCGGGCGTCGCGGCAAGCCGCGCGTCGCCGGTCAGGAGAACCGCGTCGAGAATCTCCGCGGCCGCGACATACATCGCATCCCAACCGCGCACGGTGTCACGCAGCTCCCACGCTCGGGGCAGCAACGGGCGGTGGTCGAACCGCTCGCCTGGCCAGGTACCGAGCTCCTGGACGGCGCGGGCGGCAGCGGTCGCATCGAGGCGACCGACACGGTGTTCCTGGCGGATGACGCCGAAGACCTCGACGTCGATCGCATGCGGCGCCGCCAACTCTTCGTCGAGTGACAGCCGGCGAGCGATCCGCTCTCCTGCCGGCCGATGCGCGACAACCTCGAACAGGCATCACGCGTCAACGATCAGCATCGGGCCACGGTCCACGGATCTCGTCGAGCGCGGCCAGCGTGTCTGCCATCGTTCCCTCGGTCCTGGGACCGCGACCCACGCGCTCCAGCCACTCGGCCATCGACGGCCGTTGAGCAAGCTTCGTCGCCTCCCGGCGCAGCAGCTCCGGCACCGTCACTCCGGCCTCCGCGGCGCGGCGCACGAGAGCGGCGTACACGTCGTCTTCGACGTTGCGGATCTGGATCGTCTTCGGCATGCCTGAAGGAATACATGCGTCCACGCATGAGCTCATGCGTCTCCGCATGACGCTCCGGTTCGCTCACGGGCAGGTGCGCGCCGGCGCTACCGTGCGAGCCGCGATGGACGACGGCGCGATCCCCCTGTTCGACATCCACTCCGGCCTCGAGCCCCTGCGCGACCGGCTGCTGGCGGCGGCCGCCGCCACGATCGACTCGGGCACGTTCATCCTCGGCCCGGAGGTCGAGGCGTTCGAGTCCGAGTTCGCCCGGTATCTGGGCGCCGAGCACGTCGTCGGGGTCGCGAACGGGACCGATGCGCTCACGATCGCGCTGCGGGCGATGGGCGTCGGCGAGGGCGACGACGTCGTCGTCCCGTCGTTCACGTTCTACGCCTCGGCGGAGGCGATCCCCCCGACCGGCGCGCGGCCGGTGTTCTGCGACGTCGACCCCGAGACGATGATGGTCACCCCGGAGACGGTCAGGGCCGCTCTGACGCCGGCCACCAAGGCGGTCATCGTCGTCCACCTGTTCGGCAACGTGGCGCCGGTCGCCGAGATCGAGGCGCTCGGCGTCCCGGTGCTGGAGGACGCCGCCCAGGCCGCGGGCTCGCTCGGGCCCGACGGCCGACCGGGCTCGCTCGGCACCGCCGCGACGTTCAGCTTCTTCCCCTCCAAGAACCTCGGCTGCCTCGGCGACGGCGGCGCGATCGCCACCCGCGACTCGCGGATCGCGGAAACCGCCCGGGCGCTCCGCTTCCACGGCTCCCGCGACCAGGTCACCTGGGAGCACATCGGCTACAACTCGCGCCTGGACGCGATCCAGGCGGCCTTCCTGCGCGTCCTGCTCACAGAGCTCGACGGCTGGGCCGACGCGCGCCGCGAGGCGGCCGCGCGCTACGAGCGCGCCGGCCTCGGCGAGCACGTCGCGCTGCCGGCGCCCGCCGACGGGGCCGCTCCCGCCTGGCACGTCTACGTCATCCGCTCGCCCCACGTCGATGCGATCTCCGAGGCGCTCACCGCCGCCCAGATCGGCAACAAGGTCTACTACCGGCCCCCGATCCACCGCTCGCCCGCGCTCGCCCCCTACGCCCGGGGCGTCGAGCTGCCCGTCACCGAGCAGCTCTCACTCACGCACCTCGCGATCGCGTTCAACCCGTGGCTCACCGACGAGCAGGCGACCGCGGTGACCGACCGGATCCGAGCTGCCACCCTGCCGCTTGGCCGGATCGCTCAGGCGCGCACGAGCCGGTCGAGCTGAGCGAGCGTCACCGCTCGCATGTCGCCGCCGTCGTCGAGCGCCTCGTGCCAGTCGACGATCGAGTCGAGCGCGGCGTCGAGCGGCACGAGCGGCCGCCAGCCGAGCCGCGTCCGGGCACGCGATGAGTCGAGCTTGAGCATCCCGGCCTCGTGCGGGTGGGGTCCGGGCGCGGCCTCCCAGCGCAGACGCCCGGCCCAGCGGTCGGCCATCCGCTCGACGATCCACGAGACCGGGCGGGCGTCCTCCTCGAACGGGCCGAAGTTCCACCCTGAGGCGAGCTCGGGTCGCTCCCACAGGGCCTCGGCGAGCCGCAGGTAGCCGCTCAGCGGATTGAGCACGTGCTGCCAGGGCCGGGTGGACGTCGGGTTCCGGATCGCGAGCGTCGTCTGCGAGCCGACCGCGCGCACGATGTCCGGCACGAGCCGCTCGGGCGCGAAGTCGCCGCCGCCGATGACGTTGCCGGCCCGCGCGGTGGCGATCGCGGCGGCGCCCGGCTCGGCGAAGAACGAGCGGCGGTAGGCGGTGGTGACGAGCTCGGCGGCGCCCTTCGAACTGGAGTACGGATCGTGCCCCCCCATCGCCTCGTCCTCGCGGTAGCCCCACTCCCACTCGCGGTTCTCGTAGCACTTGTCCGACGTGACGACGACCACCACGCGGACAGACGGGACGTGACGGATCGCCTCAAGCACGTTGACGGTGCCCATCACATTGGTTTCGAAGGTTGCGCGGGGGTCGCGGAAGGACGGCCGAACGAGCGACTGCGCGGCCATGTGGATGACGATCTCCGGCTCTTGCGGGGCGAGCGCGGACGCGAGCGCGTCCATCTCGCGGATGTCGACGACCGCCTCGAAGTCCATCACCCCGGCCACCGCGGCCAGCTCGTAGAGCGAGGGATCGGTCGGCACGTCAGCCGACAGGCCGGCGACACGCGCACCCAGGCGGTGGAGCCACAGCGACAGCCAGCCTCCCTTGAAGCCGGTGTGCCCCGTCACGAGCACGCGCCGGCCCTGCCAGAACGACGTGTCGATCATCCGGCGACGGGCGACCAGGTCGCCCACGGGGCCTGTCCGTCCGCCCACAGGCGCTCCAGCTCGTTGCGATCCCGCAGCGTGTCCATCGGGTGCCAGAAGCCGTCGTGGCGGTAGCAGGACAGCTCGCCGTCGGCGGCCAGGCCGCGCAGCGGCTCCTGCTCCCAGACGGTGTCGTCGCCGCGCAGGTAGCGGCCGACCTCGGGCCGCAAAACGAAGAAGCCGCCGTTCATCCATGCACCGTCGCCGCGCGGCTTCTCCTCGAAGGACTCGACGAGGTCGCCCTCCAGGCGCATCGCGCCGAACCGGCCGGGCGGCTGGACCGCCGTCACCGTCGCCATCCGGCCCCGGGCGCGGTGGAAGTCGACGAGCGCACCGACGTCGATGTCCGCGACCCCGTCACCGTACGTGAGGCAGAAGTCCTCGCCGTCCTCCAGGTATGGCAGCACCCGACGCAGGCGACCGCCGGTCATCGTGCTCTGCCCGGTGTCGATGAGCGTCACCTTCCAGGGCTCGGCCGAGGAGCGATGGACCTCCATGTCCCCGCCCGCCAGGTCGAATGTGATGTCGCACGTGTGCAGGTAGTAGTTCGCGAAGAACTCCTTGATCATGTAGCCGCGGTACCCGAGGCAGACGATGAACTCGTCGATGCCGTGGGCGGCATAGATCTTCATGATGTGCCAGAGGATCGGCCGACCGCCGATCTCGACCATCGGCTTGGGCCTCGCGACCGTCTCTTCGCTCAGCCGGGAGCCGAGGCCGCCGGCGAGGATGACGGCCTTCATCGCCGGCTCGCAGGGCGTCGTGCAACGTGCATGGAGCGCCATTATGGCTGCGTGACCGACGCTCCGGAGCCCCGCCTCGTGGAGACGCGTGCCGCCGGAGCCGCCGCGGTGCGCGGCAGTGTGCTGCAGAGCGGGGCGTACGTGGCGACGTTCCTGCTCTCGCTCGTCTCGGCCCCGCTTCTCTTCCGCCACCTCGGTCCCGCGGGCTTCGGTCGCTACACGACGGTCGTCTCGCTCGTGACCGTGATCGCCGGACTGACCGACGCCGGCATGGTGAACATCGCACTGCGGGAATGGACGACCCGCGCGGGCGAGGACCGACGCGCGACCATGCGCCTGCTGCTCGGTATCCGGCTGGAGCTCGGGGTCGCCGGCGTCGCCCTGGGGACCGGCTATGCGCTCGTCGCGGGCTTCGGAGATGCGCTTGTGATCGGAACGATCCTCGCCGGGGCAGGGATGCTCCTGCAGATCCTCGCCGACGTGTTGGCGGTCGCGATGCAGGGAGAGCTCCGCTTTGGCTGGCCGGCCGTCATCACGGTGACGCGGCAGGCCGTCGCGGTCGCCCTGATCGTCATGCTCGTGCTCGCCGGGGCGGGGCTCTTGCCGTTCCTGGCGGTGACGATCCCCGCGGGCGTGGCGACGCTCGCGCTCACCGCCTGGGTCGTCCGCGGACGGATGCCCTTGCGGCCGGCGCTGTATGGGCCCGAGGGCTGGGCGCTCGTGCGCGGGACGCTCCCGTACGCCGCGGCGATCGCCGTCAACACGGTCTACTTCCAGGTGACGATCCTCGTCATGCATCAGCTCGCCTCGCCGACGCAGACGGGCTACTTCGCGCTGTCCTTCCGCGTCGTTCAGGTGCTCATCGGGGTGCCGAGCCTCGCGATCGGCGCCGCGTTCCCGATCCTCGCCCACTCCGCGCGGGCCGACTCGGAGCGGTTCGCCGCCGCCTCGGCGCGGATCCTCGAGCTGGCGGCGATCGCCGGCGTGCCCGTGGTGCTTGCCGTCGTGCTCGGCGCGCCGTTCATCGTGCTCGTGCTCGGCGGCCACGCGGGCGCGCCCGCCACGCCGGTACTTCAGATCCAGGCGTTCGCGCTGCTCGCCACGTTCACCGCCACCGCCAGCGGATTCCCACTGCTCTCGCTGCGGCGCAACACGGCCCTGCTCCTCGGCAACGGAGCGGCTCTGACCGCCAACGTCGCCCTGTCGCTGGCCCTCGTCCCGCTCGACCACGCGCAGGGAGCGGCGATCTCGGCGGTTGCTGCCGAGAGCTGCCTGGCGGTCGGGCAGCTCGCCTTCCTGCTGCGGGCCGCGCCGGTGAGGCCGAGCTGGTCGACGGTCGGCGTGGCGCTCGGAGCGGGGTTGATCGGCGGCGCAGCGCAGTTCGTCTCCGTCGGCTCCCCGCTCCGCGCCCTCATCGGGCTCGCCGCGTACATGGCGGTGCTCGCCGTCTGCCGCCGGCTGCCGCCTGAGCTCGCCCACCTCCGGCGCGCCGGGACCGCTCGCTAGTCTCGCCAGCCATGCCCGACCCCGTCTGCCGGTTCTGCGCCGCACCGCTCACCGACGTGTTCGCCGACCTCGGAATGTCGCCGCTGTCCAACAGCTACCTCACTCCCGAGCAGGCGTCAGGTATGGAGCCGACCTATCCGCTGCTCGCCTGGGTGTGCTCCGCGTGCATGCTCGTGCAGCTCCAGGAGTTCGAGACGCCGGACGCGATCTTCTCCGACTACGCGTACTTCTCCTCGTACTCGAGCAGCTGGCTCGCGCACGCCGAGCGCTACGTCGCGCAGATGATCGACGTCTACGGCATCGGCGCCGACAGCCAGGTCGTGGAGCTCGCATCCAACGACGGCTATCTGCTTCAGTACTTCGCCGCACGCGGGGTTCCCGTGCTCGGGATCGAGCCCGCCGCCAACGTCGCGGCGGCCGCCGAGGCGAAGGGCATCCCGACGCGCGTACGCTTCTTCGGCCGCGAGACCGCGCGCGAGGTCGCCGCCGAGCGCCGCGCCGACCTGCTGCTCGGCAACAACGTGCTCGCCCACGTTCCCGACCTCAACGACTTCGTCGCCGGGATGCAGGTCCTGCTCGCCCCGGACGGGGTGATCACGATGGAGTTCCCCCACCTCATGCGCCTCGTCGAGGAGCGCCAGTTCGACACGATCTACCACGAGCACTTCAGCTACTTCTCATTCCTCACCGTGAGCGAGGTGTTCGCGGCGCACGGGCTGCGCCTGTTCGACGTCGAGGAGATCCCCACGCATGGCGGCTCGCTGCGCATCCACGGCTGCCACGCCGACGCGGAGCGCCCGACCAGCGCGCGGGCGACGGGGCTGCTGGAGCGCGAGCGGGCCGCGGGATACGGCGAACTCGACCTCTACCGGCGCTTCGCGCGGGAGCTGCCGGGTGAGAAGCGTCGCATCCTGTCGTTCCTCATCGGCCTCAAGGACGAGGGTCTCACGGTCGCGGGGTACGGCGCCCCGGCCAAGGGAAACACGCTGCTCAACTATTGCGGCGTCGGCACCGACTTCCTCGACTACACCGTCGATCTCAACCCCCACAAGCAGGGGCAACTGCTGCCCGGCAGCCACATTCCGATCCGCGCCCCGGAGACGCTCCGCGAAACGCGGCCCGACGTCGTCCTCATCCTGCCCTGGAATCTGCGGGAGGAGATCATCGAGCAGCACGCCTACGTGCGCGACTGGGGCGGACGCTTCGCCGCCCGGTCGCCGGAGATGCGCTTCCTGGACTGAGCGAGCGTCGACGGTGAACGCGCTCGGCGCCTACCAGACCGCTCGCTGGCTGCGAGACCGCGCGTTCTCCCGCGTCGCTGCCGGGGCGTTCGCGCGTTGCGGCGCGGCCACGCTGCTCGAGCTGCCGGTTCGGGTCACCGGTGCCGAGGGGATCTCGCTCGGCCGCGGGGTCCACGTCGGGCGCGGGAGCTGGCTCTACACCCAGGCGCCGGGTCGGCTCGAGATCGGCGATGGATGCCGGCTATCGGGCAACTGCGTCCTGTCCGCGGTGCGGTCGGTGACGATCGGCAGCCGAGTCCTGTTCGGCACGAACGTCTACGTCGCCGACAGCGATCACGGCTACGAGGGCTCCGAGCCGGTGATGGACCAGCCGCTTGCCAAGGTCGCCCCGGTGCGGATCGGCGACGGCGCCTGGCTTGCGCAGAACGTCGTCGTCCTGTCCGGCGTGACGATCGGGGCCGGAGCGGTCATCGGCGCGGGCTCAGTGGTCCGCTCCGACGTGCCGGCCCGCGCGGTCGCCGTCGGCGCCCCCGCCCGCATCGTCAGGCGATTGCCCGGCTGAGCGTTCAGCGTCCGGCCGTGCTCCTCGCACCGTGGGGCTGTCGCCCACATGAGCGTCGGCGTCGTGCCCGGCCGCGGCCGCCGACGAGCCGTCTACGCAGAGCTCGGGAGGGCGGGCAGGCGCTCGAAGCGGTCGAGCACGTCCGCCATCGTCGCGAAGCGCCCGGTCTCCTCCGGCGCGGAGCGGGCGACCGTCACCCTCCGCCCCACGAGCGCGTCGAAGGCGGCGCCGAGGCGCGGACGCAGGTCGGGGAACCGGCGCAGGATCCAGCCGGCGACCGGGCCGAGCGCCTCGACCGCGAGGCGCTGAGGGGCGGGCAGTGTCGCCTCCGCCTCGGCGAGCTGCTCGCGATCGATCGCGCGATGCACGTGGTGGGCCTGCTCGCAGAAGATGAGCTGCAGGCGCCGGTAGCGGGCGTAATCGGGCCGCATCTCGGGCGGCGAGCCGAGCCGGCGATACAGCGTCTGCATGGCGACGAGCCACGAGGTGTTCATGTTCGTGCCCGGCATGAGGACGGACTCCAGTTCGGCGAGGATCTCCGGCTCGACCGCGTCGGAGGCGAGCATCGCGCGCGCATCGGCCTCGCGACGGTTGTAGTGCAGGAAGCCGTGGGACCGTGGGGTGATGCCGACGACGACCCGCGGGTTCGGGTCGACGCCGATGCGCTCGCCGACGGCGAAGATGTGGTTCATCGCGTAGTAGTCGGGAAACGGCGAGCGGAAGAAGTCGCCCCCGGCGGCGAGCTCCTCGACCGTCGTCCGGGCGACCGCCGCGTGCTGCATGTTGAAGTCGTAGAGGTTGCGCAGGCCGGCGGCCGCCCGGGCCAGGCCGTGCGCCTGGTCGGGGTCGACCACGAAGGGCTCCCGGCTGTGGGCGAAGAACGGCGCGGTGAGCGCGAGGCGCAGATAGCCCTCAGGCGCGTCGGGGAGCACCCCGGGATAGGCGAAGTGGTAGGCGCCGACATACACGGCCTGCGGGTCGCGACAGCGCGCGACGGTGTCGCGCAGCGTCGTGATGTATCCGGGGAGCAGAGCGTCGTCGTCACCGAGCATCACGATCCAGTCGCCTCGGCTGTGGTGCAGCGCGTTGTTCCAGTTGTCGGTCACGGGCACGAAGCGCTCGGTGCGCACGTAGCGCACACGTGGGTCCTGCAGCTCGGCGACGAAGCCCTCGACGTCCTCCTCGGAGGCGTTGTCCGAGACGACGATCTCCCAGTCGGGGTCGTCCTGGCGCCGCACCGAGTCCACTGCGTGGCGGAGGTAGGGCAGCCGGTTGTGGGTCGGCAGCAGGACCGAGAGGAACACGCGCCAGGAATCTAGTAGCCGCTCACCGCTCGCCGGTCGGTGCGCCGATGACCGATTCGATGCGGCGCTCGTCGACACGCCGGCGGCGTTGGATGTCCCGGCGCTGGCGACGCACGCGCGGCATTGCAGCGAGCGCATCGCGCCAGGCGCGCAGGTAGATGCGGAGGGCGCGGTCGCGCGCGGCGACCGCGAGGTTGAGCAGTTGCCCGAGCATGAGCTCCGGAAGGTGACGGACGAGCAGCCGCCCCGGAGCGTTCTTGGCGAGCACCCAGATCGCGTTGCGCCACAGGTGGTAGCGCGTGAAATCGGTGAGCCCGGCGCCGATCGTCGCGCTGCCGATGTGATAGACGACCGCCCGGGGCACGTACCGGCAGCGAAATCCCAGCAGCTGGGCGCGGAAGTCCCAGTCGATGTCCTCGTAGAAGGCGTGGAAGTCCTCGTCGAACGGGCCGACCGCCAGCAGCGCGCTGCGCCGGTAGATCGCCGCTCCGCCGCAGGCGCCGAAGATCGAGGACGGCGCGTCGTACTGGCCGCGGTCGAGCTCACCGTGGCCGCGCCGGTGGCCGCCGCCTCGCCAGGTGAAGATGTCGCCCGCGCCGTCGAGCACCCGCCGATCGTCGAACCGCATCTGCTTCGGGCCCGCCCAGCCCGCCTCCGGATGCGCGTCGAGCGCGGCGACGAGCTCTCCGAGGCAGCCCGGGGCGAGCTCGAGGTCATTGTTGAAGAGACCGACGAGCTCCCCGTGACCGGCGCGGGCGCACACGTTGAGCGCCGGGGTGACGCCGACGTTGTCGGGGATGGAGTGCACCGCCACCGTCGGCCAGCGCTCGCGCAGCCACTCGATCGTTCCGTCGCGCGACCCGTTGTCGACGACGACCACCTCGAAGTCGCGGAACCGCTGCGCGGCGAGCGAGGGCAGGATCGTCTCGAGCAGATGCCGCCCGTCATAGGAGAGGACGGCGACGGTGAGCCGGGGGTTCGGCCCCGGGTCCGGCAGAGCGCTCACGTTGACCGCCGCCGGTCGAGCAGCCGGCGACCGACGGCGAGATAGGCGCCGTCGCGCAGCCGCTGCAGGACGGGCGGCCGCAGCGCGCTCGCCGCGGCCGGGCGGGCGGCGCGGGCGTCCGGGCCGGTGGCCGCGGCCGCGTCGATCCAGCGGCGCAGGGGGGCGGCCGCCCGCGTCCAGGTTGCGCGCTCGGCCGCCCCGCGCAACTGCGGCGCGAAGTCGGCGCGCCCGCGCTCCAGGATCCGTTCGAGCGCGTGAGCGAGCGCCCGGGCCTCGCCCGGCGGCGCGACCGCCCCAAGGTCCTCGCGAGCGACCCTTGAGGCGAGCTCGTCCCCGGTCGTGCAGGCGACGGGCAGGCCCGCCCAGAAGCAGTCGAGCAGCCGGGTGCGAAACGCAAAGCGGGTCTCGAGGTGGTCGTGAGCGGCCGCGATCGCGCAATCGGCGTCAAGCAGCCATCGCTGCCGCTCGCGGTACGGCACCCAACCGTCGTGAAAGATCACCCCGGAGCCGAGCAGCCCGCACTCGCGAGCGACCGCCGCCGCGGCGGCGGCATTCCGCCGTGCCGCGGGGTGATCGCCCGCACCGCCCATGAACACGAGCACCGCGCGTGGCCGGGTTTCGCGGAGCGCGGCGAGTGCACGCACGGCGGTCGTCGGGTCGAGCCACTGCCAGATGCCGCCGTTCCAGAGCACGATCTCCCTGTCTCGGGAAAGCCCGAGCAGCTCGCGCGGGCCGGGTCCGGCGCCGCGAACCGGACGGCTGGACGGGACTCCGAAGGGCACGAGGTCGATCACCGAGCGATATCCGGGATCGCGGTCGTACACCGCCGGGTCGATCGTCCGCAGCGCGAGGAGCGCGCCGAGCCAGAGGTCACGCTGCGTCTCGGAGGCGCACATGAAGTGGTGGCCGTCGCGCAGCGCCCGATGCAGCCGGTCGAGGGTCGTGGCGGTGAACTGCCGCCGTATGAAGAGCGGCCGCCCCGTAAGCAGCTCGAGCGTCTCCAATGTCTCGGGGTCGTAGAGGTCGTAGACGACCCGCGCCCGGGCGCGCCGGAGCGCGCCGGCGACGGTCGGCCACTGCGGTGGGGCGACGACGAGGTCCGCCTTCCCGATGAGCGGGAGGACGGGACGCGGGTCGTGCGGGCGAAAGGGCACCGTGCGCAGCCCGGGCTCCTCGGTCGCATCGCCGCCGCCGTGCGCGATCGTCACCGTCGCCCGGTCGCGCACCGCGGAGGCGAGCTCCCAGTGGCGGATGCCCAGCCCGGCCATCTCGGCGCCGACCGGATCGGGGCAGATGAAGAGCACGCTGGGGCGGGCGGACACGGCCGCGAAGGCTAGCCTTCGCCCCGTGATCTTCCAGGACACGCCGCTCCCCGGCGTCGTGATCGTCGAGCCGGAGATGCTCGCCGACGAACGGGGGGCGTTTGCGCGGACGTTCTGCGCCGAGGAGTTCGAGGCTCGGGGGCTCGACCCGCGCGTCGCCCAGACGAACATCTCCCTCAACGCCCGTGCGGGCACGCTGCGCGGCATGCACTACCAGGCGGCCCCGCACGGCGAGGCGAAGCTCGTGCGGGTCACCCGGGGCGCGATCTACGACGTCGCGATCGATCTGCGCGAGGGCTCGCCGACACGACTGCGGTGGTTCGGCACGGAGCTCACCGCCGAGAACCGTCGTGCGCTGCACATCCCGGCGGGATGCGCCCACGGCTTCCAGAGCCTCCGCGACGACACCGAGGTCCTGTACCTCATGTCGACGCCGTACGTGCCGGGCGCGGGGCGCGGCGTGCGCTGGAACGACCCGGCGTTCGCGGTCGAGTGGCCGGCGCCGCCCCCGTCTGGACGAACGATGTCCGAGCGCGACGCGACGTACCCGGACTTCGACGCGTGAGCCGGCGGGTGCTGGTCACCGGAGCGACCGGGTTCATCGGTCGCGGCTCGCTCGCGCCGCTCCTCGCGGCCGGCGCCGAGGTCCACGCCCTCAGCTCCCGCGGCGCGTCCGCGGACGACGGTTCCGGCGTCAGCTGGCATGCGGTCGATCTGCTCTCCGAGGATGCCGCCCGGGCGGTCGCGGAGATCGGCGCCGACGAGCTGCTGCATTTCGCCTGGTATGCGGAGCCGGGGCGCTTCTGGCGTTCGGAGCGCAATCTCGACTGGGTGCGGGCGAGCCTCTCGCTGCTGCGAGCGTTCGCGCAGGCCGGCGGCCGGCGCGCCGTGTTCGCGGGCAGCTGCGCGGAGTATGCCTGGGAGGATGAGACCGAGTGCGTCGAGGCGGTCACGCCGTGCGTTCCGGCGACGCTCTACGGGGCCGCCAAGCATGGGCTGCACACGATCGCGGCCGCGTATGCGCGCGAGTCCGGCGTGTCGCTCGCCTGGGGTCGGATCTTCTTCGTGTTCGGGCCGCACGAGGATCGCGCCCGGCTCGGGGGCTCGGTCGCCTCGGCGCTCGTGTCCGGCGAGCCGGCACTCTGCTCCCACGGAGAGCAGGTTCGCGACTTCATCTATGCGCCGGAGCTGGCGGCCGCGTTCGTGGCGCTGCTCGGCTCCGAGGTGCAGGGCGCCGTGAACATGGCCTCGGGTCGACCGCTGCGGATCCGCGACCTCGTGGAGGCCCTTGGCCGGGCGGCGGGCAGGCCGGACCTCATCCGGCTCGGCGCGCGCCCCGCCGGCTCGGAGCCCACCCGCCTCACCGCCGACGTCACGCGGCTGCGCGAGGAGGTCGGCTGGGCGCCCGGGCTCGATCTGAAGGACGCGGCGCACGAGACGATCCGGTGGTGGCGGGGCACGCTTCGGTGAGCGACGTCGACGTCGCAATCGTCGCCTACCGGCGCTGGGACCTCACCCGCAGCTGCCTCAGCCACCTGCGGGCGCAGACGCTCCCGCACCGCGTCCAGCTCTGTGCCAATGGCTGCGACGAGGGCACCGCCGAGCGCGTGCGGCGCGAGTTCCCCGAGGTGACCGTCGTCGCCTTCGGGCGCAACATGCCCTACCCCGTCGCGTGCAACGCGGCCGTCGCCGCCGGCGAGGCCGAGCTCGTCGTGATGATGAACAACGACGTCGACGCCCGACCGGACTTCCTGGCGCGGCTGTGCGCACCCTTCGACGCAAACCCGCGCCTCGGCTCGGCGGCGAGCGTCCTGCTCACACCCGGCGAGAGTCGCATCGACAGCGTCGGGCTCGTCGCCGACGTGACGCTCGCGGGGTTCCCGCGCCTGCAGGGCCGTCCGCCGCAGAGCGCCGGAGACCCGGATCCCGTCCTCAGCGGGCCGGCCGGGGCCGCGGCCGCGTTTCGGCGCGCGGCATGGAACTCGGTCGGCGGCCTCGACGAGCGGATCCGCGCCTACGGAGAGGACCTCGATCTCGCGTTGCGGCTGCGCGCTGCCGGGTGGAGCTCGACCGTCGCCCGTGACGCCATCGCCGTCCACGTCGGCGGCGCCACGTTCGGCCGGCGCTCCGCGGGTCAGCGCCGGCGGTTCGGACACTCGCGGGGATATCTGCTGCGCCGTTACGGGGTGCTCGGGACGCGCGCGGGACCACGCGCGCTCCTCACCGAGCTGCTCGTCTGTGCCGGGGATCTCGCGCTCTCCCGGGACCTGGCGGCGGCACGCGGCCGGTTGGAGGGATGGACGAGCGCACGTGGACTGCCGCGGCGCACGCGTCCGCCCGAGGAGGCGGTCGATCCGCGGCTCTCGCTGCGCGACGCGATCGCACTGCGTCGAGGCTCCTACCGGGGCGCGTAGGCGGCCGTGCACATCGGCCTGAACCTGGTGTTTCTCACCCCCGGCGAACAGGGGGGCATGGAGACCTACGCCCGGGAGCTCATCCCGGAGCTCGTCGCCGCCGCGCCGGAGCACCGCTTCACCGCGTTCGTCAACCGCGAGGCGGCGGCCCAGGACGGCCCGTGGCAGCGGCGCACGGGCTCGGTCGTCGTGCCCGTTTCGGCGCGGAGCCGGATGCAGTGGGTGCGCGGCGAGCAGCTGCTGCTGCCGCCGCTCGCCCGCCGGGCCGGGATCGATCTCCTGCACAGCTTCGCCTCGACCGCGCCCGCGTGGGGACCGTTCCGCCGCGTGGTGACGATCCACGACCTCATCTATCGGACGCTCCCCGAAGCGCACCCGGGCCTGCGCGCGCTCGGCATGCGCGTGCTCGTCCCGCTCGGCGCGCATCGCTCGCAGCGGGTGATCGCGGACTCCGCCGCCACGGCCGACGACGTGCACGCTCACCTGCGCGTCCCGCGCGAGCGGATCGACATCGTGCCGCTCGGCATCGGCGCCGCGCGCCGCACCGCCCCGATTGCCGAGGAGGAGCTGCGCCGGCGGCTGGACGCTGGCGACCGGCCGATTCTGCTCACGGTCTCGGCGAAGCTCGCGCACAAGAACCTCGGCCGGCTGATCGACGCGCTCGCGTCGATTCCGTCAGACGAACGGCCGCTGCTCGTGCTGCCGGGCTACCCCACCCCGCACGAGGGAGAGCTGCGGGTTCGCGCAGCCTCGCTCGGGATCGACGCCGACGTGCGCTTCCGCGGCTGGGTCGCGGCCGATGAGCTCGAGGGCATGTACGCCGCCGCGGCCGCGTTCGTGTTCCCGACGCTCGCCGAGGGGTTCGGGCTGCCGGTGCTCGAGGCGATGGCCCGCTCGGTTCCCGTCGCGTGCTCGGACATCCCGGTGCTCCGCGAGGTGGCGGGCGAGGACGCGCTCTTCTTCGATCCGCGCTCCGAGCGGGCGATCGGCGCCGCGATCGGTCGGCTGCTCGCCGATGCGGCGCTTCGCCGGCGGCTGCGCGCGGCCGGTCCCGCACGGGCGGCGCGATTCAGCTGGCGGCGCACGGCCGAGCTGACGCTCGCAAGCTACACCCGCGCCGTCGCGGGTCCGTAGACGCAGCAGAGCGGCTCGCGGTCATGCGGTGGCAATGTCGGTCTGCGCGAAATCGCCGCCCTTGAACAGGAGGGAGACGTTCGCCAGCGAGGCGGCGGCGTATGCGAAACAATCCCCGAAGTTAAGGCCCGCGGGGTGGCGGCCCTTGCCGAACCGGCGCCACGCACCCACCGCCGCCCGTGCGTGGGCCTCGTCGACCGGCACGACGCGGTCGACGACGCCGGAGACCAGGAGCTCCAGGTCTCTGGCCGCGTCCGCGCCCTGCCGCGCCTCCGCAACGACAAGCGCCTCCGCGAGAGAAACGGCCGAGACGACCACCACGTCTGATCGCATCGCCGCGAGGAATCGCTCCGCCTCAGGCTCGCCGAGGACCACCGCGACCAGCGCGGAGGTGTCGGCGGCGATCACGCGGGCAGCCCGGCGCTGTCGTAACCGAGAATCTGGTCCTCGGGACGCGTGTCGATGGTCGTCCGCGCGCGCCCCCGCGCAATGATCTCGTCGAGGCCGGGAGGCGCCGCGCGGGCACGGGATCGCAAGATCGCGACCCGCTCCTCGAGCGCTTCACGCACCGCCGCGGTGATCGGCAGCCCTGACAAGTCCGCGAGCTCACGCGCAAGCCTGTCGGTTTCTGGGTCTTTGATGTTGAGCGCCATGAAGGAAGACTAACATCTTCCTTTCTACCCCCGGTTCCCCCAAGGCGCGGTGTCCGCGTACGTGTCGAGCGCGATCTGCAGCGAGCGGGCGAGCGACATGCGCTCGGCGTTGTCCTCGAACCAGCGGCGGGTGCTCGCGCGCATCGTCTCGCCAGCGTCGGCGACCCGCTCGATCGCAGCCGCGAGCGCCTGCGGCGAGGCGTCGGGGGCGACGACGCCATTGATGCCGTCCTGGACGAGCTCGACCGCGGCGTTGTCCGGGCCGGCGACGACGACGCTCGGGGTTCCGTGCGCGGCCGCCTCGACGACGACGAGGCCATAGCCCTCGCGCCGGGAGGGCAGCAGCAGGCACATCGCGCGCGCGATCCCGGCATCGACCTGCTCGGTGGCGACGAAACCCGGAAGCGAGATGACCTCACTCAATCCGAGGCGCTCGATCTCCCGCCTCGTCACGTCGCGCTCCGGGCCGTCGCCGAAGATCGTCGCCCGCACGTCGGGCAGCCGCTCGCGCAGCGCGGCGATCGCGGGCGGGATCGCCGAAACCCTTTTCTCGGGGATGTGGCGCCCTGCGAATACGATGAGCGGCTCAGGCGGAACCGGCGCCGAGGGCTCGAGCGGACCCTCGTAGGCGCCCGCGAGCATCGTGATCTCGCCGCGGAGTCCCTCGGCACGGAGCCGCGTCGCGTACAGGCGGCTGAAGCAGAAGGCGCGCTGACGCACTCGCACGCAGAGCCGCTGCACGAGCACGCCGATGGCGCCGAGGCGGCCGAGGTACTCCCGCCAATACTGCGGGCTCCACACCTCGAACCAGTCGACGACGACCCGATAGCCGCCCGCGCGACGGGCGAGTGCGGCGGCGAGCAGGGAGAAGTACGGGAACGCGCACGTGTGCACGACGTCGTACCGCCGGCCGTGGCGAAGCAGGTGCCACAGCACGCCCGCCCCGAACACGAGCGGCGGCAGGATCCTTCGGTGGCCGGGCGCGTCGTAGAGCGCCATCCGCGGCCCGACGATCCGGACGCGGACGCCGGGCACGCCCGGGCCCTCGCCCCGCTCCCACTGGCGCAGCGTGAGGTAGGTGACCTCGTGCCCGTCGGCGGCGAGACGCTCGGCGAGCGCCCGGTACCAGCGCTCGGCGCCGCCGACGGTGTGCGGAAACAGGCAGTCGTAGACGATGCAGACGCGCACGGCCTCGCAGGCTTCCAGATCCTCGGCGGACGCGCCGTCCGCTGCCGCAACCTTGCCGGGTAGCCTACGTTTATGCAGCAGGCGGGGAACTCATGAGCTCACTCAAGGAGAAGCTGCCCGCGACGGGCACGCCGGCCGAATCTTCCGAGCTTCTCGTCTCGGTCGTCATCCCCTGCCTGAACGAGTCCGAGTGCATCGAACGGTGCGTCCGATCGGCGCTCGACGTGCTCGAGGCGAACGGCTATCCGGGCGAGGTGATCGTCGCCGACAACGACTCGGATGACGGAAGCCCGCTGATCGCCGCCCAGGCGGGTGCGATCGTCGTCCACCAGCCGGTCCGCGGCTACGGCAGCGCCTACCTGGCGGGGTTCGGCGCGGCCCGTGGCCGCTACATCGTGATGGCCGACGCCGACCTCACATACGACTTCGAGGAGATCCCGCGCTTCGTCGCCGAGCTGGAGAAGGGCGCCGACATGGTGATCGGCGACCGGATGAAGAACATCCATCCGGGCGCGATGCCCTGGCATCACCGCTACATCGGCAACCCGCTGCTGTCGGGCTTCCTCAACCTCCTGTTCAAGACCGGGATCGACGACGCCCACTGCGGGATGCGCGCGCTGAGACGGGACCGCCTCGCGCAGCTCGACCTGCGCACGACCGGCATGGAGTTCGCCTCCGAGATGGTCATCCGGGCCGCCAAGGAGAAGCTCGTCCTCGCTCAGTTCCCGATCGAGTACCACCCGCGGGGCGGGGAGTCGAAGCTCTCGAGCTTCCGCGACGGGTGGCGCCACCTGCGCTTCCTGCTCGTCCACTCCCCCAACCATCTGTTCATCCTCCCGGGCGCGCTGATGGCGGCGCTCGGCGCGGTGATCGAGCTGCTCGTCGTCTTCCAGGTCGACCTGTTCGGCCGCGTCTGGGGCTTCCACGCCCTCGTCGGCGGCTCGCTGCTCGCCGTCGTCGGGATCCAGGTGCTCGCGCTCGGCATCTGCGCCCACGCCTACGCGACGTACTTCATGAACGAGAGGGACCGCTGGTTTGACCGGATGCGGGCCCGCTACCGATTGGAGCATGGCCTCGCGGTCGGCGGAGCGATCACGTCCGTGGGGATCCTCGGCGGCATCGTCATCCTCGTGGAATGGGCCCATCACGGCTTCGGCGCCCTCGCCTACGAATACCTCTCGGTGCTCGCCGCCACGCTGGTGATCATCGGGATCCAGGTGTTCTTCACCTCGTTCCTGATCTCGATCCTCGGCCTTCGTCGCCGCGATCAGGCGGAGCGGTGGGGGTCGCGCGACTGACCGCCGGCAGCAGCCGCCCGCAGAGTGTGCACTAGGATCGCCGACGTGTCCGACGTGGATCACACCGAAACGGGTGAAACGGCCACGGCCGAGATCGTGAGACTCCGCGCCCGGATCGACGAGTTGCAGGCGAGGCTGGTCGAGACCGAAGCCTGGGCGAACCGAGCGGTCGCCGAGGCGCAGGACAAGGTGTACTGGCTTGACCGCTGGCACATCGATTTGAATGCCCTGATGGAACGGCCAGGCGCCGATGAGTTCCGCGCGTCGATTCGCGCGGTTCGCGGCGTCTACCGGTTTTTCAAGCGCGCCAAGCGCTCGTTCCGAGAATGAGCACGATCGGCGTTGCGCTTCCCGTCAAGGACGGTGAGCGATATCTCCATGAGGTGCTTGACGCGGTCGTCGCCCAGAACCCCGACGAACTGCTCGTGATCGACTCCGGATCGAGGGATGGCTCGGTCCAGATCGCTCGGAGTGCGGGGGCGCGGGTGATCCAGATCGCGCCGGCTCAATTCGGCCACGGCCGCACGCGCAACCTCGCGATGGAAGAGACCCGCGCCGACCTCGTCGCTTTCCTCACCCAAGACGCGACGCCGCAGCCCGAGTGGCTCGCCGCCTACCGGCTCGCCTTCGGAGTCGATGAGCGCATTGGGGCCGTCTACGGCCCCCATGTTCCTCGCCCCGGCGCGAGTCCGATGATCGCACGAGAGCTCACCGAGTTCTTCGAGACCTTTTCGCCCGATGGGTCAATCCGGATCCAGCGCGATGGCGATCCGACCTTTCTCTCCAACGTCAACGCGTGCTACCGGCGCGGCTGCTGGGAGGAGATCCGGTTCCGCGACGTCGCGTACGCCGAGGACCAAGCGTTCGGCGTCGACATGCTCGCCGCCGGCTGGGCGAAGGCATACCAACCAGCGGCCCGGGTTTGGCACTCACACGACTATCCGCCGCTCGAGTTCATGCGCCGCTACTTCGACGAGTTCCGCGGCTTACGAGCGAGTGTCGGGCACGTCGAGCCGTTCAGCCTGCGTGCAACCGTCGCGTACGTTCGAGCCGAAACCACCGCGGACCGCCGGTGGCTCCGCGAGCACGGCATCTCGGGTTCACCTGCCGGGCGCCAGCTCGTGCGGTCCGTCGTGCACCATACGGGTCGGCGGCTGTTCTCCGCACTGGGGTCCCGCGCCGACCGCCTTCCCCCGCCAGCCCGACGGCTGCTCTCGCTGGAGGCGCGCGACGACGCCGACGTGGCAGAGCTGGAGGCGCCGCGTACAGAGCCACCGCCCCTCCCGCCCTCAACACATGTTGAGCGAATGCTCCGCTCGACCGACTACCACGTCGTACAGGAGACCTGGAACGGGGGCCCGGTGCCTTTGGAGCCCTGCCCACCAGGCCTGCCAGACCGCTCGCGGCTGCGCATCGCTCTCGTGCTCCCGCCGTTCGACAAGGGCAGTGGCGGCCACAACACGCTCCTGCAGATCCTTCGGCGCCTTGAGCTGCGTGGACACGAGTGCACGATCTGGATGCACAGCTACTTCAATCACCTCGACAACCGCTGGCCGGGACTTCTACGTCACCAGATCCGTGAGTTCTTCGCACCGCTCGACGCGCCGGTCTTCAGAGGTTTCGACGATTGGCACGGAGCCGATGTCGTCATCGCGACCGGCTGGGACACCGTCCACCCGGTATTGCGGCTACCCGGCTGTCACGCCCGCGCCTACATCGTCAACGACCACGAGCCTGAGTTCTTTGCCACTTCGAGCGAACGGCGCATCGCAGAGGACACCTACCGCCAGGGGCTCCACTGCATCGCCGCCAGCCCGTGGCTTCGCGATTTGCTTATCGAGCGCTATGGAGCGTCGGCCGACGCATTCCAGCTCGGCGTCGACTTCGAGGACTACCAGCCACGACCTGTTGGGCGCCGCGGTGACACAGTCATCTACTATGCCCGCCACGCGACTCCTCGTCGGGCGGTCCCTTTCGGGCTCATGGCACTCGGCGAGTTGTACCGGCGCCGACCCGACCTGCGGATCGTCCTATTCGGCAATGATGATCCCGAGCCGATCTGGACGACGTTCCCGTACGAGCATCAGGGAGTGCTGAGTCCCTATCAGCTCTCGTGGCTCTACTCGCAGGCCACGATCGGCCTTTGTCTCTCCCTCACCAACTTCTCGCTGATGCCAAAGGAAATGCTCGCGTGCGGACTCCCGTGTGTGGAGCTCGCCGGAGTGAGTGGCGAGTCGATCTTCGGCAGCGATGGCCCGCTCGAGCTCGCGCCCCTGAACCCGACTGCGATTGCCGATGCGATGCAACGACTGATTGAAGACCACGACCTGCTGACCGAGCGCTCGCGGGCGGGACGGCGTTTCGTCGCCGCTCACACGTGGGACCATGCCACCGATCAGGTCGAAGCGGCGCTCCGACACGCCCTCCGGCTGCGCGAGGCGCACCCAGATCCGCTGATGGCCGCCGTTACCACTCCTGAGTGTCAAATAGGTCACGCTGCGGCGTAGCGGACGTAGCGTTCGTGGAAGTAGCGGGCGACGCGGTGGGGTTGGCGTTGGCGGGAGCGCAGGAACCCGCGGATGTCGGCCTTGAGCTCGGTGATCGTGCGGGGGCGGCGCTTGCCCAACGCGTTGGTCTTGACGTCCTGGTTCAGGCACTCGGCGGGGTTGAGCTCGGGCGCGTAGCCGGGCAGGAAGTGCAGCTCGATCAGCTCGGGGTGAGCGTCGGTCCAGTCGCGCACAACGCGGGCGCGGTGCGCCGGATGCCCGTCGAGGATCAGGTGGATCTTCTTGCCGTGGGCGTCGCGGGTCAGGCGCTTGAGGAAGTCAAGGAACAGCGGGCCGTTGAACTTGCCCTCAAACACGCGGAAGCGCAGCGTGCCGGTGTTGGAGATCGCCGCGATCATGTTGGCAGAGAAGCGCTTGCCGGTCCCCTTGGTCACCGGCGTCTGCCCGACCGGCGCCCACGACCGCCCCGCGGTGTGATCAGAGCGCAGCCCCGACTCGTCCTCCCACAGGATCTCCGCGCCCTCCTTGCGGGCCCGCTTGACGATCGCCGGGTAGTCGACCTCAAGCCAACGCCGGACCGCCTCATCGGACTGCTCATAGGCGCGACGCATCGGCTTCTGCGGGCTCATGCCCCACGCGCGCAGGTAACGCCCGACGGTGTCCAGCCCGACATCCAGACCACACTCCCGGGCGATCAGCTCGCGCACCAACGCCCGCGTCCACAAGAACCCCGGCAGCTTCAACTGATCAGGGTTCTTGCCCACGATCAAGGAAGCGATCCGGCGCTGCTGAGCCTCGGTGAGCTTCGTATGCCCCGGCCGCCGACCCCGCCGCCGCGCATCAAGCGCCCGCTCCCCAGTCGCCGCACGCCGGCCCATCCACCGCGACACCGTCTCTCGCGCGACCCCCACGATCCCCGCCACCTCCGTGTGCGAGCGCCCCTCATCCACCAGCCTCGCCGCCAGCCGCCGGACCTCTTCCTGCGCCGGCTGAGGCAGCGATCTGGCGTCCCGAGTCACAGCCCAGATCCTACCTGAAACGTGATCTACTTACTACGCCGTGTTAGTAGGTGACCTCGATCCAGTCCAGCGCGTGTCCACATAGGGAGCGCCACCTGGACGGATCAAGGGTGATGGGCCTCTCATCGGTGTTCAGTTCTGTTGCGAGGTAGATCCCGTCGACGTAGGTCGGTGATCCGTTGCCCGGGGCCAGCGAGCCGCCCCCGCGCACCAGAGTGACCGTATGGCGACCGCGGGTTAGCCGAACAGTCGCCACCTCCGACATGTTTCCGTCTCCACCCAGTTGATCAATCACGCCGCCGACCGGCCGTCCATCGAGGTCCACCTCGACGCGCCGATTGCCGATATTGCCTTCGAGCCACACTTGGTACATGCCGGTCCGCGGAATGACGATTCGACTCACGACGCGCGCGGGCCCGTTGAAGACGATCTCGGGAGCGCTCTCCGCGTCCGACCCGAACCCGACGATGCCGGCAAGGCTCGCTCGTGTCAGGTTCGCGATCACCGGAGCCGGACGGGTCGCGTATCGAAGCTTGGCTTGGTGCCGTCTCGCCTCATCGCCCAACCGGTGCACAACTGAGCAACGCGCGCGGGCGATCGGCTGCGTGGTCGATCCAAATCCATCCGACGCAGCGCCCAACGGCTGATGAGCGAGCGGAGCCGGACCGCTACGCCTCCACACCTCGTAGTAGCGCCCGTCGTACACGAGCTCGAAATTGCCCGGGGGACGGCTCCAGCGTGGGGAGCGCCGCATCACAATCAGCCTGTAGCGCTGTATGTCCCGGGTCAGGTTGTCGGGGTCGTAGCTCAGTCCATATCCCACCGGCACATGACCGTCGACCACGTTGATGCCACGCATGTCCGGGGCAAAGCTCGGGCCGTCGATCTTCAGGGTCGGCAACGCAAAGAACGCGTACTCGTCAAAGTCTGTGACAAGCGTCGGCCCCTGGCCGGCGAACCGGCTGCCGATCGACGCAAGCTCCTCGAAGCGTGGCGCGGGCGCCAGATTCGTGCCGTGGTACAGGAGGGCATCTGACGCGAGCACCCCAACCCCAACGGCGAAGCCGAGGAACAGGCCGACGGCACCAAGTCGACGCAAGCCGCCCAGAGCGCCGACCATGGCCACGAGCACGATGACCGGGGAGGTGAGCATCATCACCTTCGCGTCCGTCCACTCAGTCCCACGCTCGAACAGCAGCCACCATACGAGCAACGAGGCGAGAAGCCATGCCAGCACCGACCAGGTTCGCTTCAGGATCAGCAACCAGATGCCGGCGGCGAACGCGACGATCACGACCCCGATTAACAGATACGTCTGATACGCGTACTGAGCCGGAAGTCGATGGTCTGGACCGAGCCAGACGCCGAAGACCTGAACGAAGCGGAGGGGACGCAGGAGGTTCCCCGGGTCGTTAGCGGCGGCCTTGTTCGAGCCGGAGAGCGACCCGGCGGTCGCTAGGGCGGCATGAAGGCGCAGGAGCGTCGGGATGATGAGCACGACGAACAGGCAGAAGCCGACGACGATCATCGGACCTCCACCGCGGACGAGGCTCGCGCGCCGGAGCGCTCGGACGCTGGATCGTAGACCGGACGCGAACGATCGAGCCTGGCCCGGAAGAAAGGCGACGATCGCCGCCGCAATGACGAGCAGGACGATCCACGGAGCGGCCGCCGGCCCGATCGCTGCGATCGCCGCCGCACCTCCGACCGAGAGCGGGATCGCAGCGCGCCGCTCCTTCAACGCGCCTCGCTCGGCATCGACGATGAACGACCCTATGAGCAACAGCGCGGGCAGTGCGGTCAACTCCTTGATCGAGCCCATGAGCGCGTAGGCGGTGACCAGCGCCGGCACTCCAGCGATCCACGCGGAGCCGGCTGCCGCCCAGGGCCTCAAGCCGGCCCCTCGCGCGATGTGATAGAGCACAAGGGACGCGATCGCCAACGCGACGACCTGGAATGGGAAGTACATCCAGACGAGACTCTGTCCGGTGAGCAATCCAGTGGCACCCAGGAGGATCTGACCGCCATCCGGATAGCCGCTCCCATCGTAGGCACGGAGCATGGCCCCATACGCGTGATAGGGCGCAGGGAAGTGCATCCCGTGCTGGAGAACGTACGCCGCCGTCGCCAGATGGATCCCCGCCGTGGTGTCGAGCAGGTAGCCCGGGAAAGTAAGCCGGCCAGACGCGATGAGCGGCGAGGCCACCGTGAGATAAACCAGGACCGCCGCCAGCAGCGGCCACAGTCTGGACCACCTCAGACCCCGGAGGCGCTCGGCAAGGCCTCCCCATCCTAGGGCGAAGCCGAGCACCGCCACGAAGACAACCACCCACGGAGTCGCAGGTGCGGTCGCACCGCTGATCACAATGAACTGCGCGAGGACGACGAGGGCGCAGAATCCGACCACCGGGACGAGCACGGACGGCAGTGCGGCACGGCTGCACCGCTCGACGAGAAGACCAGCACCAGCCGACAACGCGCCGAGCAGGAGCGGATAGAGAAACGTGATGACGATGAAGGCCACGCCGAATCCAGGCTCCAGCGTGGGCCTACGAGCGGCCGCGTCCAGCCTGGAGTTGAGTCGTCGTCATAGGTCCTCCGCGACCTTCGGCGCGAACCGGTTGAACGTCCAGAAGCCGAGCGCAAACACGGCGATCACGATCGCGATCGGCTCAAGCAGCTGAACTGAGGAACCGAGCAGACTCGCCGCGCTCGGCGTCGCATGTGTGATGTAGGCGTGCCGGAACTGCTGAAAGATGACCGCGAGTGGGTTGAGCATGTACAGGTGGAACAGCCAAGGCGCGAGCACTGGACGCACCTTCAGAACGGGAATGATGATCGGGGAGGCATAGAACACCACCTGGTTGACCACCTCCCAGATCGGCTGAATATCGCGAAAGTAGACGAAGAGCGCGGAGAGCAGCATCGCGATCCCGGTGCAGAACACAACCAGCACGAGGACGATCAGCGGCAACTCGAACCAGGTCCACATCGGTCGGACGCCCGCGATCAGCGCGAAGATGGTGACGACGATGAGATTGAGCCCGAGATTGAAGACCGTCACCAGGACGGTCGACACGGGGATGACCATCCGCGGAAACTGAATCTTCCGCACGAGCGCCTCGTTGTCGACGACGCACCGCACGGCGCCCATTGTTGACTCGCTGAAGAACGTGAATAGCACGACAGCCCCGAGCAATTGCGCTCCGTCGTACTGATACGCGCCCCCTGGGGAGCGGCCGATGCTCGACACTTTGGTGAAGAAGACGTACAGCACGAGGAAGAGCAGAAGCGGCCGCACCAACTGCCAGAAATAGCCGAGCACAGAGCCAAAGAAGCGCAGCTTCCACTGGTTTACGGCGATGTTGATCGTCAGGTGCCAGAATCGCCGCCACCCACCGCTGAGCGCTCGCGGACCCTGGATCGGCCGTCCGAGCGCCTCGTAATCGAGCGGCCGCTGCGACTGGGGTTGCGGTGGAATGTCAGCGCTGAGGCTCACGACCGCAGACTCCCGGCCGGCGTATGCACCGATCTTGAGACGCTCGCCTCCACTGGAAGATCAATGAGGCCTCCGAGCGCCCGAGAGCTGGTGACGACGAAGGAATAAGCGCCCTCGAAGCGGTCGATCACGTTGAGGCCGGAGCCACGATGGCTCACCTCGAAAACCGGCGAGTAGCGGCCGGGAGCGAACACGTTCTCGAATGTGAACCCGAAGATCGCCTCCTCGCCGGCGCGGAAATGGCCAGAGCGTTCATTGTCGACGCCTGTGGTGGCCACCAGCACCGCCCGGTGTTCGTCATTGAGGAACTGCACGGTCGCGGCGGGGTCTTCCACATCGACAAAGAAGGTCACCCGCGCTTTGAGGCTGACACGGGAGCCCTGCGGCACGGCCGAGAGACGCTCACCAGCGACGTCTTCGAACCACACCTCCGCGATCTTGGCCTGGCCATCGCCGACGTGATCGAGCGACTGGCCGCTGATCGCCTCCGCGGATCGGCCGAAATTGAGCTCCAAGTAGCGATCGGCGACCTCGTGAGGCTCGCCGATGTAGACCGCACGGCCCCGCTCGAGCAGCAGCGCCCGATGACAGAAGCGCTGAAGCGACGCCATGTCGTGCGTGACGAAGATGATCGTCTTTCCGCGATCCCGCATGTCGTTGAATACGTCAAAGCACTTTTGCTGAAAGGAGGCGTCGCCCACCGCAAGCACCTCGTCGATCATCAGGATGTCGGCGTCGACCTGGATAGCGACCGAGAAGGCGAGGCGCACGTGCATTCCCGACGAGTAGTTCTTGAGCTTGAGATCCTCGAACTCGCGGAGCTCCGCGAAGTCGATCACCTCGTCGTAGCGCCTGCGCGCTTCGCGCGGGGTCAGGCCCATCATGATCCCGTTCACGATGACGTTGTCGCGTGCAGCGAGGTCGAGGTTGAACCCCACCCCCAGCTCGATGAATGTGGAAACGCGACCCCGCACCCAGATGTCTCCGTCGGCGCGGTAGATGCCGGCGAGGCACTTCAGCATCGTGCTCTTTCCACTGCCGTTCCGGCCTGCGATCCCGAAGAACTCCCCGCGCGCAACCTCGAACGTCACGTCGTTCAGCGCGTGATAGGTCCGACTGCGGATGCGGCGGCGCGGATGCATCGCGCGTTCCTTCAGCGTGTGGACCTGCTCCTCGGGGACCATAAAGGTCTTGCTGACCGAGCGCGCAGCGACCGCCGGCAGCTCAGAGCCTCGCGCCGCTGTGGACATTGGCCGAAGACTAGCCGAGCGCTTTTCCTACGCCCGGCGCCGAATTGCGGGTTTGATTGAGGGCTTGTTAGCTGCCGGCTCATCCAAGCCGGGAAGCCCTCCCTCGACCTGCACGCAGTCGCGAAGCTTCGTAACTTTCATCGCATATGCCTGTTTCTACGGACATGATGCCCGAGAGCACACAGCGCCTCGCGAACCTGGAATCCGACGCGTCCGTCGCCGTCCCCGCCAGCGATCGCGTGCTAAGTATTCCTGTTGCTCTTACAGACTACGCGCGGACGTTGCGGTTCATCGAAGCCGCGGTCGACGCCGGTATCCGAACATACGTTTGCGTCTCAAACGTGCATTCCGTGATGGCGGCCGAGGAAGATCTCGAGCTGCGCCAGGCGCTTGAGTCCTCGACGTTCAACGTCCCGGACGGCATGCCGCTCGTGTGGGCGCTCAACCTGCTCGGCCACTCTCTACGCGACCGCGTGTATGGCCCTGAGTTGATGGCGCGCGCCTGTGCGCGGGCCACCGAGAACGGACAGCGCTTCTACCTCTACGGCGGGCGCAACCAGGGCGCCCTCGTGCAGCTCGCTCTCAACCTCCGCACGCGCTACCCGGGGGTCCGCATCGTCGGCGGCTACTCGCCACCCCACCGGCCGCTGACCACCGAGGAGGAGCAGCGAATCGTTGAGGAGATCAACTCCAGTGGGGCCGACGTCGTGTGGGTCGGAATCGGCGTCCCCAAGCAGGAGAAGTGGATGGCGGCGATGCGCGACCGGCTACACGCGCCTGTCTTGATCGGGGTGGGCGCGGCTTTCGACTTTCACGCCGGGCTCGTCCCACAGGCGCCGGCGGCCCTGCAACGGGCCGGTCTTGAATGGGCCTACCGGCTTGTCCAGGAGCCTCGCCGCTTGTGGCGGCGCTACCTCCGTTACAACCCACGCTTCGTCCTCGCGCTTTCGCGCCAGGTCCTCGCCCACCGCCTGCGCGGTGCCGCCGCCGGGCGGTGACCCCGGCAGTCGGCCACCCCACCCTCCCCGGCGTATCCGCCGGAGTCCTCTGATAATCCGTTGGCCGCCACGATCATCATCCCGACTCGCGGGCGCCCGGACTACCTCGAGGTGACGCTCTCCTCGGTCGCGCCGCAGGTGGCGGCCGCGGGCGCCGAGCTGCTCGTCGTCGACGACGGGCACGACGCGAGCGTCGCTCCCGTCGCCGCCCGCCATGGCGTCCGCGTCCTGTCGACGGGCGGGAGGCGGGGAGCGAACGCGGCGCGCAACGCGGGCGTGGCGGCGACGGACGGAGACCCGGTCGTGTTCATCGACGACGACGTCCGGGCGCCGGCGGGCTGGCTGCGGGCGCTGCTCGACGGCGTCGCCGGCGCACCGGACGTCGATGTCTTCGGCGGGCCGATCCTTGCCGAGCTCAAGGGCGGGCCGCGCTCGTGCGGCCGTGAGGGCGCGCCGATCACCGCGCTCGACCTCGGTCCCGCCGACCGCGACGTCGAGCTCGTGTGGTCGGCGAACATGGCGATCCGACGGCGCGCGCTCGAGCGGGTCGGGCCGTTTGAGGAGACGATCCGCGGCCGCGGCGAGGAGGAGGACTGGGAACGGCGCTACGCGGCGCTCGGCGGCCGCATCCGCTATCTGGCGGCGGCGCGGATCGTGCACCGGCGGGCCGGCGCCGATGCCCGTCTGACCGCGCTCGTCCGCAGCGCCTACGCGCTCGGGCGCACCGCGCGCCGCTACGACATGCGCAAGGGCGCGGCGCCGACGCTCCGGACGGAGCTGCGGGTGCTCGCCGGCTGCGCCGTTCACGTCGTGCGCCGCCGCTGCCCGAACATGATCGCGATCGGCGCCCACGCCGCGGGGCGGGTGCGCGAGGCCCTCGCCGAGCCCGGAGCGGTGGCGGACGTCGGCGAAGACGACTTCCTGTCGGGCGAGAGCGGCGAGGTGTCGGGGATCCGCGCGACCGCCCGGGCGCTCGCCGCCGACGCGTGGTGCGACCTGGTGGCGATCGCCCGGGGCGAACCGTGGCGGCTGCGCGCCGCGGCCCGCGCGCTGCCGCGCCGGCGCGTGCTCGTGCTCGCGGTCGAGCGCGCCGACGCCGACAACCTGCTCGACGACGCCCGCCGCGAGCTCGAGCGCTCCCGGCACGAGGTGACGATCGCCGCCAAGGCGGTCGACGGGGTCGGCAAGTTCGAGAACCTCAACGCGCTCCTGCGCGGGCACCCCGCCGCCGGCCACGACTGGCTGCTCGTCATCGACGACGACGTCGCGCTGCCCCGCGGCTTCCTCGACGTGTTCCTGTTCCTCGCCGAGCGCTTCGACCTCGCGCTCGCCCAGCCCGCCCATCGCCATCGGTCCCACGCCGCCTGGCGGGTGACCCGCCGCCGGCCGGGACTCGTCGCGCACGAGACCCGTTTCGTCGAGATCGGCCCGGTGACCGCGTTCCACGCGCGCACGTTCGATGCCCTGCTCTCGTTCCCCGAGCTCCGCTTCGGCTGGGGACTCGAGCTCCACTGGTCGGCGCTCGCCCGGCAGCGCGGCTGGCGCGAGGGGGTGATCGACGCGATGCCGATCGCGCACGCGCTGCGCCGGGTCGCGAGCGCCTACGCCGCGGGCGACGCCCGCGAGGAGGCCCGCCGGTTCCTCGCCGGGCACGACTACGTGCCGGCGGTCGCTGCCCAGCGGATCGTCGCCGAGCACCGCGGTTGGCGATGAGTTCGGCCGACGGACAGATGATCACCGCCGGCGGACCGAGCGTCTACGGGCTTGCCGCGGGGACGGACGTCGGCGGGGAGCTGTACGAGCGGGAGCTCGTCCGCCGGCTCCCGGCCCACGGGGTGCGCGTGCTCATCGGGATGCCCCCGGACCACGGTCTTGAGCCGACCCCCGGGGTGCGCGCCGTCGCGCTGCCGCGCCCCGCGTCGCTGCACTGGACGTGGGCGCCGCTCGTGTTCGTGCCCTGGGCGCTCGCGCTCGTGCTCGGCCGCCGGGCCGACGTGCTGCGGGCGCCGTCCGTCCGTTACGCCGGACCCTCGCTGCTCGCCGTCCGCGCGCTCTGCGGCCGGCGGCGCGCGCCGGTCGCGATCCACCATCACCACTTTGAGCCGCGCTGGCGGCGCCTCGAGGCCTGGATCCTGCGCCGTGCCGACGTCGTGCTCGCGGTCTCCGAGCATGAGCGTCTTGAGCTGGAGCGGGCGGGCGTCGACCCGGCGCGGATCACGGTCGCTCACAACGGCGTCGAGGGACCGGCGGTGCGGGCGCCCGAGCCACCCGAGACCTGGCCGGCCGAGGGCCTGCGGCTGCTCTACCTCGGGCGCCTCGAGGCGCGCAAGCGGCCTGAGCTGGCCGTGCGGACGCTCGCCGAGCTCATCCACGCCGGCCACCCCGCGTCGCTCGCGCTCGCCGGCGAGGGGCCGGAGCGCGGTCCGCTGGCCGAGGCCGCATCCGCGCTCGGGGTCGGGAACCGGGTGCGATTCCTCGGGCGAGTCGACGATGCCCGCAAGTGGGCGCTCTACGACGGCGCGGAGCTCCTGCTGTTCGGCTCGACGCTCGAGGGGTTCGGTCTCGTCGTCGCCGAGGCGCAGTCGCGCGGGCTGCCGGCCGTCGCCGCCCGCGGCACCGCGACCGCCGAGGCACTCCGCGACGGGGAGACCGGTTTGCTCGTCGAGCCGACGGCGGCCGCGTTCGCCGCCGCCGTCGTCGGGCTGCTCGACCCCGAGCGGCGGACCGCGATGGGTGCCGCGGCGCGGGCGTTCGCCGCGCGCTTCAGCTGGGACGCATGCGCGGCCGGGGTCGCGGACGCGCTCCGGGCCGTGGCAGGCTCCTCATGAACCATGCCTCGACGCCGCGGTCCGGTGAGCGACGCCGGGCTGCGCCGACGGATCCCGTGAGCCACACCTCAGAGCCCTACGACCCCGACAACCTGCTCGACCGGCTCTCCTCCGAGCCGGCGCTTCAGCACCACTACCGGCTGCTTGAGCGCCGCGAGCGGGAGATCCTCCGCCGCCGAGTGCCCCTGACCTCGGGGCGCGTCCTCTCGGTCGGCGCCGGCTGGCACCCCGGTCGCCACCTGTTCCCGGCGCCGGCGTTCCAGATCGTCGCCGTCGACTCCGACCCCGGCAAGGTGGCGGGCCTTGCCGGGAGCGGCCGCGCCGACACGGTGCTGCACGGCCACGCGGGCGAGCTGGCGCTCCCCGCCGCGTCATTCGACATCGTTCTCTACAGGCTCGTGCTCCACCACATCGTCTTCCAGGGACCGCTCAGGCCGGTGTTCGCGGAGGCGGCGCGGCTCCTCGCACCGGGCGGCGCGCTCGTGGCGATCGAGCCGGGCCTCTGGCACCCGGTCGGAGCCGCGCTTGCGCTCACCAATCGGGCGGGGCTCGGCGAGCGCGTCCACGGCACGCCCGACGACGTGCCGCTCTCCCCCCGGCGGCTCTGCGCCGAGGCGCGGGCCGCCGGGCTCGTCCCCGAGCTGCACGCGATCACGTACGCCTGGCGCCGCCTCCCGGTGGCGCTGCAGCGCGCGCTCGAGCCCGCCGACCGGCTCGGCTCCCGCGCCCGGGCGGCGCGCTTCGGCCACACGCTCATGCTGATCGCGAGGCGGGCGTAGCGGCGATGGGGCGGCCCAGGCTGTTGGTAATCTCCGGCGGCGTGTCAACCGCCACCGAGGCGCCCGCGCGTCCGGCGACCGGCGGGACCACTCCCCCCTCGAGCCCGCCCGGAGGTTTTCTTCCGCGCGCCGCCTGCACCCTCGGCCTGGCGGCCGCGCTTGTCGCAATCTCGTTCCTCAGCGGCGGCGGAGTGGACCAGAACGTCGCGTCGACCGGCAACACCTGGACCGAGATCGCCCTGATCGCGGTCGGCGCGCTCGCCGTCGGCGCCGGGATCTTCCGCCACGCCCCCGGCGAGCGGCGCTCGGGCTGGATCACGGGGGCGATGATGGCGCTCCTGTTCGCCGATACAGCGGCCTCGATCTCCTGGTCCTGGGCGCCGGACAGCTCGTGGCTCGGCGCCGCGCAGATGCTCGCCTACCTGTCGGTGTTCGCCGGGGCGATCATGCTCGCCCGGCCGTGGGCGCGGGGCTGGGCGATCGTCCTGGGCGCGCTCCTGCTGTGGTCGACGACGCTCTGCGCGTGGTCGCTGCTCGTCAAGGTGTTCCCGTCGGCGCTTGCGCCCGGCAATCAGTACGGCCGACTCCAGGCTCCGTTCGGCTACTGGAACGCGATCGCCCTGTGCGCGGCGATGGGCGTCCCCGCCTGCCTGTGGCTCGGCACGCGGCGAGAGGGCGGACGGCGCATCGCGGGGCTCGCCGCGCCGGCGCTGACGCTGCTCATCTCCGTCCTCGTGCTCTCCTACTCCCGCTCGGCGGACGCCGCCGCGGCGGCCGCCGCCGCATTGTGGCTCATCGCCGTGCCGCGCCGGCTGCGTGCGGTCGCGCTGCTTGTCGGCGCCGCCGCCGGCGCGGGGGTGATCAGCGCCTGGTTCCTCACCCACCATGGCCTCGCCGGCAACGCGGTGCCGCTCTCGGCGCAGGACCACGCCGGCCACGGGTTCGGCCTCGTGCTCCTGATCGTGGTCGTTCTCGAGGCGGTGGTCGGCGTCGCGGCGAGCGACGCGATGGACCGCACGCGCGTTTCCGAGGAGGCTCGCCGGCGGATCGGCGCCGGTCTGATCGCGCTGCTCGGCCTCGGGATCGCGCTCGGCGTGCTCGCCGTCGCGCTGTCCTCGCGTGGGCTCACCGGCGAGATCTCCTACCGCTGGCACGAGCTCACGAACCCGGCCGGCACCGTCTCGGCGGAGAGCGCCTCGCGCGTCTTCCAGTTCGGCTCGAGCCGGCCGCTCTATTGGCACGAGGCGCTGTTCGTCGGCAAGCTCGCGTACTGGAAGGGCGTGGGGGAGCTCGGCTTCTCGGTCGCGCGACTGCTCGATCCGCAGAGCGTGGAGACGGTGTTCCAGGCCCACAGCTACGTGTTCGAGACCTACGCGGATCTCGGCGCGCTCGGCTGCCTCTTGTCCGCCGGACTGCTCGTCGCCTGGCTCGCCGCGACCGGACGGTCGATCGGCCGACGCTCCGCCGCCCGACCCGGAACCGACCCGGAGCGCATCGCGCTCATCACGCTCGCCGTGCTGGTCGTCGGGTTCGGGATCCAGAGCACGCTCGACTGGACCTGGTACTTCACCGGGCTTGGCGTTCCGGTGCTGCTGGCCGCCGGCTGGGTCGCCGGTCGCGGTCCCGGGGCGCCGCTCGCGCTGCGGCCGCGCTCGCCGCTCGACCGCCCCGGCGCGCTTGTCGCCTGTGCGGCGCTCGCGGTGGCGGTCGTGATCGGCGGCTGGCTCGTGTGGCGGCCGCTGCACTCCGCACAGCTCCTCGATGCGGGCCAGGCCCGCGCAGCGCAGCAGGCGGACCCGTTCTCGCTCGCGCCATACGAGTCACTTGCGACCCTCGACATGGACCACAGGCAGCCGGCTGCCGCCGTCGCCGCCCTCCAGCAGGCGACCCGCGTGCAGCCGCATAACCCCGAGAGCTGGGAGGAGCTCGCCCAGCTCGAGCAGCAGCTGCGTGACTGGCCGGCGATGCTCGCCGCCGCCGAGCAGGCGCGGGCGCGCGTCGCAGCACCCAACATCGTCGAGTACACGGCGATTGCGGAGATGCAACTCGCCCAGGACGAGCTGCAGGCCGCGGCGGCCCGGGCCGCGCGCGCCCACGCCACACCCGCCGCCGGGAGCTCGCCCAGCGGATCGCGGCGACGAGCGGCCGGCCACCGGCGGCACTGAGCTCGGCTCGGGCCGGCGCGATCTCAAGCTCGCCGCCGGCGTTCTGCCGTCAGCGCCCGCGCTGCCAGAGCGCCCGCAACAGCCGGAGGCGCCCGCAACAGCCGGAGGCGCCCGCAACAGCCGGAGGCACCCGCAACAGCCGGAGGCGCCCGCAACAGCCGGAGGCGCCCGACTGCGGAAGCGCCCGCGGCTGCCGGAGGCGCCCGTACCCGCGGTCGGCGCAGCCCTCAGCGCCCGAGCCGGCAGCGCAGCAGCATCCCGACAACCCGGAAGCCGTCCCGCGCGGTGAGCTTCTTGCCCTCGCCGTCGCTACGGGCGCGGTAGCGGACCGGGAGCTCGTAGATCCGCTCGCGGCGCTGGATGAGCCGCGCGGCGATCTCCGGCTCGATCGTGAACCCGCTCGCGCGCAGGCGCAGCGAGCGGAACAGCTCGGTGCGCATCATCTTGTGGCAGGTCATGATGTCCCGCAGGTAGACGTTGAACAGGGCGTTGCAGATGAACGTCACGCCCTTGTTGCCGAGCACGAACAGGAACGAGTGGCTCGTGTAGCCGTCGAACGCGCGCACGCCGAAGCAGGCGTTCACCGACCCGTCGAGCAGCGGACCGAGGAGCCGCGCGAGGTCCTCCGGGTCGTATTCGAGGTCGGCATCGAACACGCACGTGAACTCGCCGCGGGCATGCTGAAGGCCGCTGCGGACGGCCGCGCCCTTGCCCCGGTTGTGGTCGTGCTCGATCAGGCGAACCCGTCCGTCGGCATGCTCGCCGGCGACGCGGGCGCGGAGCAGCTCGCGCGTGCCGTCGGTGGAGCCGTCGTCGATCACGATCAGCTCGAAGTCCACCGGCAGGACGGTGTCGAGCACCTCCTGCAGGGCGCGCCCGACCCGCTCGCGCTCGTTGTAGACGGGCATCAGGATCGACAGCATGGGGCGGGCGGAACGCTAGTACGCGCGGGTTTCTACGCTGCGGTCGATGACCGCCTCCGGTGCGGAACGCGCCAGGCTGTTGCGTGTCGGCCACGCGATCGTGAGCGCCCGCTCGGGCCTGGACGGGCTCGCCGCGCGCCTCGACGGCGCCGGGTGGGACATGGTCGAGCTCGACGTGCTTCGTCACGACGGCCGGCTCGTCGTCGCCCACCACCCGCGGGATCTGCAGGGCGCCACCCCGATCGAGTTCGGGGACGCGCTCCGCGCTCTGGCGGCGCTCGCCGAGCCGACGGTGCGCTTCGACGTCGACCTCAAGGCGACCGGCTACGAGCGCGAGGCGGCAGCCGCGATCGCCCAAGCGGGCATCACCGGGCGCACGCTCGTCTCCACGATGCATCGGGAAAGCCTGGCGATCCTGCGCCGCGAGGCGCCCGAGCTCAGGCTCGGCCTCTCGGTGCCGCTCGCCCGCCGCGACTATCTCGCCCATCCGCTCACGCGGCCGGCCGCCTATGCGGTGCTCGCCTACCTGCGCCGGACGCTCCCCGGCCGCGTCGCGCGCACGCTCGACGCGGGCGAGGCGGACGCGATCATGGCCCACTGGGGCGTCGTCACCCAGCGCCTCGTCTCGGCCGTCACCGGCCGCGGCGCCGAGCTGTTCGTCTGGACCGTCGACGATCCGCGCCGGCTCGCCCGGCTGCGCGCGCTCGGCGTCAGCGGCGTGATCACGAACGAGCGAAGGCTGTTCGACCCCGAGTGACCGTGCGTCAGCCGGGGGAGCCGCGGGCGGCGCCTTCGGCTCCGCCAGCCGGGTCAGCCGGTGGCTGACGCGGACAGACGGGGAGCGGCATTGGATGGCGCCTGCCCCACATGATCCAGCGGCCAGGTCCACAGATGGCCGTTCTGGGCTCCATGAGAGCCCAGAACGTACACATCGCGTCGCGCGCCGGATGCGATACGCTTCACGCCGATTTTCGAAAATCGAATCTCGAAGCGCTCGCCTCGTCTCGCGTGGTGAGACGAAGCGCTCGCCTCGTCTCGCCACCCCCACCCCCCATCCATCCCGCGCTCCCGTCTATCCGGAACCCCCTACAACCCAGGAGAGCCCGCCCGCCATGGCCACCACCACGTCCGCCCCACCCGCCCTCAACCCGCGTGACTACCTCGGCCTCGACCGCCGGCTGTCCGACGAGGAGCGGGACATCCGCGACACGGTGCGGGCGTTCGTCGCCGACAAGGTGACCCCGTACGTCGGCGAGTGGTTCGAGGAGGGCACGATCCCGCTCGAGCTGGCCAAGGAGCTCGGCCAGATCGGCGTGCTCGGCATGCACCTGGAGGGGTACGGCTGCGCCGGCGCGTCGGCCACCGCCTATGGCCTGACGTGCATGGAGCTCGAGGCCGGCGACAGCGGCATCCGGAGCCTCGTCTCGGTGCAGGGCTCGCTGGCCATGTTCGCGATCTGGCGCTGGGGCTCGGAGGAGCAGAAGAACGAGTGGCTGCCCCGGATGGCGGCCGGCGAGGCGATCGGCTGCTTCGGCCTCACCGAGCCCGACGCCGGCTCCGACCCCGGCTCGATGCGCACCCGCGCCCGCCGCGACGGCGCCGACTGGATCCTCAACGGCACGAAGATGTGGATCACGAACGGATCGGTCGCCGAGGTCGCGATCGTGTGGGCGCAGACCGACGAGGGCATCCGCGGCTTCATCGTGCCCAAAGGAACCCCCGGCTTCAGCACCCAGGACATCCACAAGAAGCTCTCGCTGCGCGCCTCGATCACCTCGGAGCTGATCCTTGACGACGTCCGCCTGCCCGACTCCGCCCGCCTGCCCGAGGCGACGAGCCTGCGCGGCCCGCTCTCGTGCCTGGACGAGGCCCGCTACGGGATCGTGTGGGGCGCCGCCGGCGCCGCGCGCGCCTGCTTCGAGGCGGCGCTCCAGTACGCGAAGGAGCGGACCGTGTTCGGCAAGCCGATCGCGGCCACCCAGCTGCAGCAGCAGAAGCTCGCCACGATGGCGCTCCAGGTCAACCGCTCCTCGCTGCTCGCGCTGCATCTCGGCCGGCTCAAGGACGCGGGCGAGCTCCGCCCGGAGCACGTCTCGATGGGGAAGCTCGGCAACGTCAACGATGCGCTCGACGTCGCCCGCACCGCGCGCCAGGTGCTCGGCGCCAACGGCATCACGCTCGAGTATCCGGTCATCCGGCACATGAACAACCTCGAGTCGGTCGTCACGTACGAGGGCACCGCCGACGTGCACGCGCTCGTCGTCGGCGGCGCGCTCACCGGGACCTCGGCGTTCCGCTCCTGAGCGGCCCCGTGAGTCCGGCATGAGCACGAGCGTCAACGGCGACCGAGCGGGGCCGAACACGACCGCCCAGCATGCTCTCGCCTACCTGCGCGCGGAGATCGTGTCCGGGTCGCTCCTGCCGGGCGCGCGCATCGGGCAGGAGAGCGTCGCGGGACGGCTCGGCATCTCGCTGGCCCCGGTGCGCGAGGCGCTGCGGATCCTCGAGCGCGAGGGCCAGGTGACCTACCGGCCGCGCCGCGGCTACGTCGTCACCGAGCTCAACATCGCCGACCTCGAGGAGATCTACGCGCTCCGCGCCCTGCTCGAGCGCGAGGCGGCGTTCGCCGCCCTGCCCGCCCTCACCGAGGACGACCTGGTGGCGATCGAGCGGGCGGCGGCGGACTGCGCGGCGGCGGTCGCGGCGGACGACGTCGTCGCCGAGCTCGCGGCGAACCGGCGCTTCCACCATGCGATCCTCGCGCCCGCGGACCGGCCACATCTGCTGCGGCTCATCGACCTGCTCTGGGACCAGACCGAGGCCTACCGCGCGCTCTACTACAACGCGCCCGCGGAACGCCGGGAGTCGCTGCGCGCCCACGACCGCATTCTCGGCGCGGTCATCTCCCGCGACTCGGAGCGGCTCGCCGCCGAGCTCGATGCCCACCGCGAGCGGGCGCTCGTCGTGCTGCGGCAGATCATCGCCGCGCCCGCGGCGGCCTGATCGCCGGACCGACGCCGCTCTCCGAGCACCGTCGCCCCGCCCCGAACCTTCCGACCGCGCAGCGCCCCGGCGGTTGCGCGCAGGGAGGACTTGATACCGAGTCGGTGTGGAACGCTCCAGTGGAGGATCTGTCCGTCAGCGCTCCAGCAGCAGCGTCACCGGGCCATCGTTCACGAGCGCGATCTCCATGTGGGCGCCGAACACGCCGCGGGCGGCCCCGAGCAACTCGCACACCCGCTCGTAGAGCGGCTCGGCGACCGGTCCCGGCGCGGCCTCGACGTAGCTCGGCCGATTCCCGCGGCGCGCATCGCCGTAGAGCGTGAACTGGCTCACGCACAGGACCTCGCGCTCGCCGAGCGGCTCGTTCATGCGGCCCTCGGCGTCCGGGAACACCCGCAGCCCGCGGACCTTGGCGGCGATCCACTCGGCCTCGGCCTCGCCGTCGGAGTGGGTGACGCCGAGCAGCACGAGCAGACCGGGGCCGATCGCGGCGAGCTCGGCGCCGTCGACCGCGACCGAGGCCCGGCTCACCCGCTGGACGAGCGCGCGCATTCAGCGGCCGCTCCGGTCGGTGCGCCGCAGAGCGACCACTACTCGCCGCGCAGCGCCACCGCCGCCGCCTCGGGCGTCACCGGGTTGACGTCGATCCCCGCGCCCAGCTCGATCGAGCTCACGCCGAACAGTCGCGGCAGGATGTCGATCCGCCAGCAGTAGTGCTCGGCGCCGCGCGGCGCGGTGCGGACCCACAGGTTGAGCGGCGGCATCGCCCCGAGCACGCGCCGCAGCCGGCGCAGCCCGTCGTGCAGGAGCGCGGCGCCGGTCGGCCCGTCGTCCTCGAAGCGGCCGCGCACGCGGCGCGGCGCGAGCGTCATCTGGTAGGGGACGCGGGCGGCATAGGCGGACAGGAGCACCGCCTCGGAGTCGATCGCGACGATGCGCTCCCGGCGACGGACCTCCTGCTGGACGAGGTCGGAGAGCAGGTTGCCGCCCATGGTCCGGGTTGCGTAGGCGCGGAAGCGCTCGCGCTCGCGCGCGATGTCGGCGGGCACGAAGTCGAGCGCGAGCAACTGGGCGTGGGTGTGCGGTTGGCTCGCGCCGGCGCCCTCGTTGACGAACAGATGCAGGCACGACGCGTCGGCGTGAGCGCGCATCCGCTCGCGCCAGACCTCGACCGCCTCGGTCACCTGGGTGACGTCGAGGTCGGCGAGGCTCGTCACCGGCTCCGGCGCGTTGACGATCACCTCGTGCGCGCCGCGGGCCGACCCCGCCCAGAACAGGTCGGGGCTCGCCTCGGGCTCCGGCTCGGGCGCCTCGGCGCTGAGCGTCGGGAACAGGTTCGGCACGACGCGCACCGTCCAGCCCGGCGTGTTCGGCGCCGAGCCGTCGGGTCGCAGCGCGAACACCTCGGGTGCGGTCTCTGACTCGTGCCCGGGGGCGAACGGGTCGCCGTCCGGATCGGGGCCGACGGCCGGCGGCGCGCTCAACCCGGCCCCCGGGCGCTCGGCCCGGTCCGGGGCGATGATCACACGGCGGCCGGAGAACGGGTCGACACGGATCTCGTGCATGCGTCTCTCACGCTACCCGTCGGGCCACGCGAGGCGATCGCCGGGTCATCCGTGGTCGCGCTCAGACGAGCTTCTCCATCGCCACGTGCTCGATGCCCGCCTCCATGAACACGCGGCCGCGCGGCTCGTAGCCCGCTGCGTCGTAGAGCGGGCGCGCGTACGTCTGGGCGTGGAGCACGAGCCGGCGGGCGCCGCCCGCGCGGGTCTCCTCGTCGGCGAGCGCGAGCAGCCGGGTCGCGATCCCACGTCGCCGGGCGTCGCGGGCGACGGCGAGGCGGCTGAACTGGACCGTCGAGCCGACGAACAGCAGGCGGCAGGTGGCGATCACACGTCCGTCCTCGACGGCGACGAGGTGGAGCGCCTCGTCGTCGCGGCCGTCGAGCTCCTCGCGCTCGGGGACGCCCTGCTCGCCGCAGAAGACCTCGTGGCGCAGGCGCAGCAGCTGCGCCATCTCCTCCTGGCCGCGGTGGCGGCGGATCTCGAGCTTCTCGGTGACCTCGGTCATCGCGCCCCCGGGTCCGTGTGATGGCGCACGGCCCACAGCTTGCCATACGGGAACGCCCGGCGGATCTGCTTAAATGGTTCGTGGGATCCCGGGGAGCTGGGATCGCTTCCGAGGTATCGCCGTCCCGTCCGCCAGAGCGGACCCCTTTGTCGAGCCGCTCGACGTTCCACCGCGGCTCGCTCATTTCTCCAGCCAACCTGACAAGCCCGATGGGTGTGACCACCCCTTTACCGAGTCCTGACGCAATCGCGCGCGCCGAGCTGCTGACGCGCGAGCGCTTCGTCTACGAGGGCGAGAGCCTCGAGGAGGCGCTGGCGCCCGGTTCGCCCCGGCGCCGCGCGCTCGACGCGGCGCTCGCCGAGGTCGCCGAGGGCCGGAGGAGCCCGTCGATCGAGTGGCGGCGCGAGTTCGGGCTGCTGCTCGGCCTCGAGCGCCTGCTCTCCGAGGAGGAGCCCCACCTGGCCGACGGCACCGTCCTCTCCGCCCACCAGGTCGACGCGCTCTCGGGCACGCTCACCGCGCTCCTCGCCGACGCGCAGCGGAGCGGGGCGAACGGCAACGGCGGCGCGAGCGGCAACGGCGGCCCGAACGGCAGCGGGAACGGGCGCGGCGACAGCGACCCGGGCGCGGCGGCGCGTGACGGCGCCCCGGGCGAGAGCGGCGGCACACGCGCCGCGACGCGAGACGACTTCGACCGCCGGACGCTCGACGACGATGACGGCGATCTCGAGGACGACGAGGCGGCCGAGGACGAGGAGCCGCAGGACTGGCAGGACGAGCTCGACGCCGAGGACGGCGACGGGCTCTCCGAGCTGCCCGAGGACCCGAACGCGGCCAAGCGGTTCTGGTTCGAGCACGCGACCGGGGCCGGCAAGACGGTCGCCGCGCTTGGGTTCGTGGAGGCGAGCCGCTCGGGAGGCGTGCTCATCCTCACCCATCGCCGCAACCTCGTCGACCAGTTCAACGGCGAGCTGCGCGACCGCGGCTACCGCGACCGGATCAGCGCCCCGCTGCTCGACGGCCAGGACGCCGCCAACGGCCCGGTGACGGTCGAGACCTACCAGTGGTTCGTGCGCAACGCGGGCCGCATCTCCGACGCGTACACGGTCGTCATCTGCGACGAGGCGCACACCGCGCTCGGCGAGAAGACCTCGGCCTCGATCCGCGCCTGGAGCGGCCCGATCTTCGTCGGCATGACCGCGACCGGCGCGCTCATCGCCCGCCACGTCACCGACCTCTTCCCCACCCAGACGAGCCGCTTCGATCTCGCGCAGGCCGCTCGCCGCGGGGTGATCGCGCCGCTGCGCTGCCTGCGGATCCCGCCCGGCCCGGGGGTGCGCACGATCGCCAAGGTGCCGCTGCGCCGGGGCGAGGTCGACACCGAGTTCGACCAGGAGATGCTCGCCGAGCTGCTCGACCAGACGCCGTTCAACCTGGCGATCGCCGACCTCTACAAGACGCGCTTCAACGGGGTGCCGGGCGTCGTCTACGCCGCGGGCGTCAAGCACGCGTACAACGTCGCCGAGTCGTTCCGTGCGGTCGGCATCAAGGCCAAGGCGGTGTCCGGCGAGACGCCCAAGCGCGAGCTCGCGCGGGTGCTCGCCGACTACGAGTCGGGCAAGGTCGACGTGCTCGTCAACGCGCAGCTCCTCGCCGAGGGCTGGAACAGTCCGCGGGCGACTGTCTGCATGCACCTCGCGCCGACCGCCTCCAAGCGGATCTACCAGCAGCGCGTCGGTCGCGTCACCCGCCGCCATCCGGGCAAGGAGGCGGGAATCGTCGTCGACTTCGTCCACCCCGCGACCAAGCACGACGACCCGGTGGTCACGCTCCACTCGCTGCTCGACCGCGACGTCTACCGCGGCGGCGCGATCGTCGTCGGGCCCGTGCGCCGCGGCCGCGGGCGGCGGATTCGCGTCGAGCGCCGGGTGCTGCCGGTCACCCCTGACCCCGAGCGCAGAGCCGAGGTGTTCGAGCGCGAGCTCTGGCGGATCGCCGTCGAGCACCTCGACTACGGCGAGCAGCACGTGTGGGCGGCGCTCGCCGGCGCGCGGGTGGCCCCGAACGGCTGGCGGCGCGCGAAGGCGATGCTCCACTTCGACCGTCAGGGCGAGCTGAAGCGGCGCTTCCTGATCACCGCGGTGCAGCGCAACAAGAGCTCCCAGCTGCGGCTGCGGGCGCTGCAGGAGATCGCCTCCAGCCGCGACCCCGAGGCGTTCGACACCGCGATCGACATCATGGGCGGCTGGCCTCGGGACGAGCGCCGTGAGGGCGTGAAGATCATGCTGCAGGCGCTCGCCGAGCGCCGCATCGGCCGCCGCGACCAGGCGAACGCGTGGATCTGGCGGATGGCCGAGTACACGCGCGAGGTGCACGAGGAGTACGCGGTGCAGCGCTGGCCGGAGACGAAGCGGCTGCTCGGGCTGCTCGTCAACTCGAGCGGCCCCGCCCATGCCCGCAACGCCCGCCGGCTCGTGCACGCCTCGCGCAAGGAGGACCGGCGGCTGTCGGCGGCGCTGCTCGCGGCCGCGCTGGCGCACACGCCGGAGGCCGAGGAGGCGCTGCGCGGAGCCCGCACACGCATGGCGCGCAAGCCGGCGGCGCTCGCCCGTGAGCTGCTGCGCAACTTCCCGAAGGGCCGCCGCGGGTCAAAGCGCCGCAAGCGCAAGGGCCAGGGCGCCGCCGCCGACGGCGAGGCGACCCCGGAGACGACGGAGGCGCTGGCGACCGAGGAGACGGATCTCGAGGCGGGCGACTCGGCCACCTACGACGATGACGACGATCGGGACGAGGACGACGATCGGGACAGGGACGTCGCGGGCGACGAGGAGGAGGGCCCGGATGACGGGACCGACGCTTCGCAGGACGACGCGCCTGAGGACGAGACCGACGAGGCTTCCGAGGACGGCGGTCTCGCCGACGTCGAGCCGTTGCCGCGCGAGCCGACCCCCGGCACGGACGCCGAGGCGGCCGCCTGAGCCGCCGACGCCGGTTTCAGCCCTCGTCGCCGGGGAGCTCGTAGCGCGCGACGGTGAACGCGATCAGCATCGGCACGTGGACCGCGTACACGGCGATCGAGAGCGTGAGCACGACCAGCGCGCCGCCGCTCACGTGGTCGCGCACGAACGCGTACTCGATCATGCCCGCGGTGATCGCGTAGGCGAGCAGCGCCCAGCGCCCGATCTGGAGGAAGCGCTCCCAGGCGAAGCCCCGCACCCGGGAGAGCGCGAGCAGGTTGGCGACGAGCAGCGCCGCCGAGAGCCCGAGCAGCACGACGGCCGGCGCGAGCGGCACGTGCCGCGGCAGATGCGCCGAGAGGTAGATGCCGCCCGCGATGATGAGGGCGAGCGACGCCATGCCGATCTCGGTCACGGGGGGCAGGCGCGGCTCGGCCGCGCCGGGCGACTCCGCCGCCGCCGGCGTCGTCCCGGGCCCGGGTGACAGCGGGGTCGCGCTCATGAGGAGCCGAGCTTCGTCATGATCACGAGCGTCGCGATCTGCATGGCGCCGGTGATCGCGGCACAGTAGATGAAGCGCTTCATCAGGCGCTCGATCACCGCGGGCCGCGGACGCGGCTTCTTCAGCTCGACGAGCACCGCGATGTTCGCCGGCTCGAGCAGGCCGAGCGCGATGACCGCCATCACCCCGACGACGATGAAGCTCGCGACCACCCAGGCGTGCTCCGGATAGCTCTCAAGGACGGTGCCGAGATGGTCGCCGAGCTGCCAGCCGGCGGCGAGCGTCACGGTGACGATCGTCGGCATGATCAGGACCATCTTCGGCATCAGCTTCGTCGTCATCTCGATCCGCGCGGGGATCGACAGCCGTCCAAGGATCGGGCCGAGGACGAAGCCGAGGAACAGGTCGACGATCGTCCACGCCGCGCCGAACGCGACGTGCAGGAACATCAGCGGCCACACGGTGTTGAC
>DATGKS010000041.1:0-40914 GCA_035294545.1 Solirubrobacteraceae bacterium
CACGCATTCGAGGCGCGTCTGGCGGCGCCAGGCGGCGTCCTCGGACACTCGATGTGCCAGAGGCACACCTTCGGACCAACGGCTTCGCCGTCGGTGCCCGCGTCCTTGCCTGGCACCCCCAGCCACACCTCTCGGTGCGCAGGTACTTACGGGAGAGACCACTAGTTCTCGACGCCGAGCCGGTCCCAGCAGTACAGCTCGAGGCACTCCCGGGCGAGCGCCGCACAGCGCTCGTCGGAGAGCCAGGGCAAGACCGTGTCGAACGCCTGCTCCTCGCCGACGCCGGCCTCGAACGCCTCCTCGCCGCGGAAGCCGGCGGCGATCTTCAGCGCCTCACGCCGGTTCTCGCCGAGCGAGGGAAAGACGTTGACGAGGAACTCCTTGCTCGGCAGCGGCTGGCCCACCTCGAGCGAGACGTGCCAGGCGGCGAGGAGCGACAGGTCGTGCTCGTCGAGATCGGCGACCGCCTTGGCGTAGTGGGATTCGAGCTCCGCCTCGGGGATCTCGTCCACCCAGGCGCGGACGACCTCGCCGAGGATCTGCCGGCGTGCCTCACGGCCCACCGAGTCGGCGATGACGCGGATGGCGTTCTGCGGTTCGATGAAGCAGAGGGACATGGGCGGGCTCCCGTGACGCGGGGGATCCGGATTCGCGCGCCACAGTACGCGCCGTCCCGGACGGATCGCCCGCGGGGACCGCCCGACACGGCGGGACGCCTGGGCCGCGTCAGCGGAGCTCAGACGGCGGCGCGACTGCGGGCGTCGAGCGCGGCCGCGCGCCCCGGCGCGTCGAGGACGACGCCCGGCAGCCGGTGGATGCCGACGGACTCGATCAGCGCCCGGATCTGCGGCTGCGCGCCACGCAGCAGGATCGCCCGGCCGCCCCGTCGCAGCCGCCGCGCGAGCAGCGCGAGGTCGAGCATCAGCGAGACGTCGGCGAAGCAGAGCTCCGACAGATCGACGATCACGTCCGTCTGGGCGCGGAGCGCACGGGCGAGGGCGCGGCGCCGAACCCCCTGCGTGCTGCGGTCCTCGTCGCCGGCGCAACGAAGGACGGGCGGAGTGTCCGTGAAGTCGACGATGCGAGAAACCTACTCAAAGTCGCCGACGTCACGCAAGGGCAGAAGGCCCACACCACGGATCCTGCGTCCTGGCCGGGCATCCCCCGGTGGCACCTCTTGGTGCCGACGAACCAGCCAAACCCGAGACTAGAATGACGAGCATGGCAACCGTCGACGAGGTCACCGACGCGCTGCGCGACGTGATCGACCCGGAGCTCGGGCTCGATTTCGTCGAGCTCGGCCTCATCTACGAGGTCACGGTCGATGGCGGCACGGTCAACGTCACGTACACCCTCACGAGCCCCGGCTGCCCGATCGGGCCCCAGGTGGCCGAGCAGATCGAGGAGTTCGTCTCCGACCTCGACGGGGTCGAGGCGGTCAACTCGACGATGACGTTCTCGCCGCCGTGGACGCCCGAGCTCATGAGCGACGACGCGAAGTTCGCGCTCGGCTTCTAGTCCAGACGCCGTCAAGACCCGCGCGCGGGGGGCCCGCCGTTTCTCCGCGCGGGCCGCCTCTTCGCCCGCATCTCGGCGGCCGGGCCCGTGCGCCCGCGCCCGGGGCTGCTCGGGACGATCGGAGCGATCCGCCCGTCGGAGCCCCGGGAGGCGGGGCCACGGGAGTCGGGCTCCCGGGACGCGCGCGGGGGATCCGGGACATCCTCGCGGGGCTCCGCGCCCCGGGCCGCGGCGAGCAGCTCGGCGAGCGCCCGGTCGACGCCCCCGGCGATCAGGCCGATGTCGGGCAGCGCGTCGTAGTCGGCGAGCAGTCCGAAGTCGAGCGAGCCGTTGTAGGACATGATCGCGACGGCGAGCGGGTGGTTCTCGGGCAGGAACGCGACCGGGAACAGGTCGCGCAGCTCGCGTCCGAGCACGTAGAGCGGGATCTGCGGCCCCGGGACGTTCGTCACGAGCAGGTTGAAGAGGCGCGTGGAGAAGTTGAGGCGGCTCGCCTGGGCGAGGACTGTCGGCGGCGCGAGGTTGTTCATCGCGGTGAGCGTCGCGGCGCCGAGCGCCTGCTTGGACTCCTTGAGCCCGTCCATCGCGTGGCGCACGAAGCGCAGGCGGGTCACCGGATCATCGATGTAGACGGGCAGCGGTGCGCGCATCACCGTCAGCTGGTTGCCGAGCGCGCCCCGGCCCGCCGCGGTGCGCACCGATACGGGAACGAGCGCGCGCAGCTCAAGGCCGCGGGTCTGGACGCCGCGGGAGCGCAGCCAGTCGGCGAGCGCTCCGCTGACGACCGTGAGCACGACGTCGTTGACCGTGCCGCCGAGCGCGTTCTTGATCTCCTTGTAGTCCGCGAGGCTCTGGCGGACCGCGACGTAGCGCCGGTGCGGCCCGATCTCGACGTTGAGCGGGCTCTCCGGGGCGGGGTTGAGCGCGGCCCATACGAGCTCCCCGAGACCTTCGGCGGTGTCGCGCAGGACCTCCGCCGAGCGCCCGGGACGCGCCGCCGCGGCGAGCGTCCGCGCCGCCAGGCCGGCCGCGGTCCGGGCCGCTCCCCACGCCCCGGCAAGCACGAGCTCCGCGCCCGAGGGCTCCGGCTGGGGAGTCCAGGGCTCGAGATCGTCGGCGGACGGCCGCGATCCCTCGGGGGAGAGGTCGAACAGGACGGTCGCCAGGTCGACCCCGGAGATCCCGTCGACGAGTGCGTGGTGGGTCTTGGAGACGATCGCGAAACGGCCCTCCGAGAGTCCCTCGACGAGCCACATCTCCCACAGCGGCTTGGAGCGGTCGAGCCGTTGGGAGGCCAGGCGGGAGACGAGCAGCAGGAGCTGCTCCTCCGAGCCGGGCGCGGGCAGCGCCGTGTGGCGGACGTGGTATTCGAGGTTGAAGTCCGGGTCGTCGACCCACAGCGGCCGGCCCGCCTGAAACGGCGGGGTGGCGAGCTTCTGCCGGTAGCGCGGGACGAGGTGGAGGCGGCCGCGGACGTGGTCGAGGTAGTCCTCGAACGCCGGCGGCGGCCCGTCGAAGATGAGCACGCCCCCGATGTGCATGTGCGAGGCGCGGCGCTCCTGGTGGAGGAACGAGGCGTCGATCGAGGTCAGGCGGTCGAGATGCTGCTGCACGGTCTCTCCTCCGCGGACACGGTATAGCCTGCGCTCCGATGGCGTGGGACTTCTCGACCGAGCCGGAGTTCGAGGCGCAGCTGCAGTGGATGCGAGAGTTCGTGCGCGCGAGGATCTGGCCGCTCGAGACGCTGTATCCCGAGCTCGGCTGGGAGAACCTGCGCCGGGTGGTTGCGCCGCTGCAGGACGAGGTTCGGGCGCGGGGGCTGTGGGCCGCGCATCTCGACCCGTCGCTCGGAGGGCAGGGGTTCGGCCAGGTGAAGCTGGGGCTCATGCACGAGATCCTCGGCTCCTCGCCGATCGCGCCGCTCGTGTTCGGCAACGCGGCGCCCGACTCGGGCAACTCGGAGATCCTCGCGCTCTCCGGCACGCCCGAGCAGAAGGAACGCTACCTGTACCCGCTGCTGGCCGGCGATCTCAAATCGGGGTTCTCGATGACCGAGCCCGAGACCGCCGGTTCGGACCCGACGCTGCTGCGCACGCGAGCCGTCAGGGACGGCGAGCACTGGGTGATCGACGGGCACAAGTGGTTCACGAGCAACGGCTCGATCGCCGACTTCCTGATCGTCATGGCGGTCACCGACCCGCAGGCGCGTCCGCACGAACGGGCCTCGATGTTCATCGTCGACGCGGACGCCCCCGGGGTCGAGATCGTGCGCGACGTGGCGACGATGGAGCACCCGTACGAGAGCTTCGGCCGCTACGGCAACCATGCCGAGATCCGGTACACGGCGGTGCGGGTCGGTCCCGACGCGCTCCTCGGCGGCGAGGGCGCCGGGTTTTTGATCGCCCAGCAGCGGCTCGGCCCCGGCCGCATCCACCACTGCATGCGCTGGCTCGGCGTCGCCCGGCGCGCATTCGACATGCTCTGCGAGCGCTCGCTGTACCGCGAGGCGCACGGCGGGCCGCTCGCCGGGCATCAGACGATCCAGAACTGGATCGCCGACTCCGAGGCGGAGATGACCGCGGCGCGGCTGATGACGCTGCATGCGGCGTGGCGCATGGACACCGAGGGGGCGGCGGCGGCGCGCAAGGAGATCGCGCTCATCAAGTTCTACGGGGCGAGGGTGCTTCACGACGTGATCGACCGCGCGCTTCAGGCGCATGGCGGCCTCGGCTACTCGTGCGACCTGCCGCTCGAGGCGATGTACCGGTTCGCCCGCGCGGCGCGTATCTACGACGGTCCGGACGAGGTGCATCGCGCCTCGGTCGCCCGGCAGGTGCTGCGGGGCTATGAGCCTCCGCCGGACGGGGTGCCGAGCGAGTACATCCCCGCGCGGCGAGAGGCGGCGCGGCGTCAGTTCGCGGACGTCCTCCAGGCGATCACGGCGAACGACTGAGGGGAACCGCCCCCGACCCGCGCTCTCCGGTCCTAGACTCAGAGGGCCGATGGCGCTCGCCCACCCCGAGACGATCCTGCTCGCGTCCCCGCGGGGCTACTGCGCGGGCGTCGACCGCGCGGTCCAGACGGTCGAGCGCGCGCTCCAGCTCTACGGCGCGCCGGTCTACGTCCGCAAGGAGATCGTCCACAACAAGCACGTGGTCGCCGAGCTGCGTGAGCAGGGGGCGGTCTTCGTCGAGAGCGAGTCCGAGGTTCCCGAGGGCGCCACCGTCGTCTTCTCGGCGCACGGCGTCGCGCCCGGCGTGCACGTCGCGGCGGCCGAGCGCCGGCTGCGGACGATCGACGCGACCTGTCCGCTCGTCACCAAGGTCCACCGCGAGGCCAAGCGGTTCGCGGAGATGGGCTACACGATCGTGCTCATCGGCCACGCCGGCCACGAAGAGGTCGAGGGCACGATGGGGGAGGCGCCCGGAGCGATCGTGCTCGTCGAGGACGAGGCCGGCGTCGACACGCTGCAGGTCGAGGATCCCGAGCGGATCGCCTACATCTCCCAGACGACGCTCTCGGTCGACGAGACGCGCACGATCATCGCCCGCCTGCGTGAGCGCTTCCCGGCGATCGTCGGGCCGCGTACCGACGACATCTGCTATGCGACGACGAACCGCCAGACCGCGGTCAAGGAGCTCGCGCGCGCCGTCGACCTCGTGCTCGTGATCGGCTCCTGCAACTCGTCGAACTCCAACCGGCTCGTCGAGGTCGCCCGTGAGCTCGGCGCCGCCGCCCACCTGATCGACAACGAGACCCAGATCGACGAGTCGTGGCTGGAGGGCGTGCGGACGATGGGCATCACGTCCGGAGCAAGCGCACCCGAGGAGCTTGTACAGCGCGTCGTCGCGCTGTTCCGGGAGCGGGGCACCGCAGAGATCCGCGAGTTCGATGTCGTCTCCGAGGACGTGCGCTTCATGCTGCCGAAGACGATCCGTCAGGCGATGGCGGCGGCCTGACCGCCGGCGTCCGCCTCGCCGCCCCGCCCAGTCGCGTCCCCGCTCCGGCCCCTGCGCACGCTCCTCGTCTCCGACCTGCATCTCGGTGCCCGCGGCGCCAAGCCCGTGCTACACGATCCCGCCTGTCTGCGCGCGCTGTGCGAGGCGGTCGCGGAGGCGGACCGGCTCGTGCTGCTCGGCGACGTGCTGGAGCTGCGCGAGCGCCCCCTGCGCGACGTGCTCGACGACGCCCGTCCGGCGCTCGCCGCGATCGGCGAAACCGCCCTTGGGGACGGGCGCGCGGCCGCGGAGATCGTCGTCGTGGCGGGTAATCACGACCACGGGCTGATCGAGCCGTGGCTGCGCCGGCGCGACCGAACCTCGGCGCTCGGGCTGGAGGCGGAGGTCGTGGCCGCGTCCGGCGACCCGCTCGCGGTCGTGCTCGCGGCGCTCGGCGGTCAGGAGGGGGCGGCGGTGCGTGCGCGCGCCCGCTATCCCGGGATCTGGCTGCGTGACGAGACGTGGGCGACCCACGGCCACCACGTCGATCGCCACACGACGCTGCCGATCCTCGAGCGGCTGAGCGCCGCCGTGATGGCGCGGCTCACCGCCAGTCGCGACCCGCGCTCGGCCGAGGACTACGAGGCGGCGCTCGCGCCCGTGTACGCGTGGATCGAGGCGCTCGCCGAGCACACCCGTGCCGAGCGCGACCTCGCCGGCTCCGCGGTGGCGTGGCGGGCGCTCTCCGGGCGCGGTGGGTCGCCGCGCCGGCGCGCGCTCCGGGCGATGTTCCCCGCGTTGATCGCCGGTCTCAACCGTGCGGGCCTCGGTCCGCTGCGCGCCGATCTCTCGTCGGCGGCGCTTCGTCGCGCACCGCTCGCCGCGATCGGCGAGGTGCTCACGCGGCTCGGCGTCGGCGCGCGCCACGTCGTGTTCGGCCACACCCATCGCGCGGGCCCGCTGCCGGGCGACGACCCGGCGGAGTGGACCACGGCGGCCGGGACGCGGCTCGTGAACGCCGGCAGCTGGGTGCGTGACCGCGGGCTGGCGGGCGGGGACCCCGCGCGCAGCCCCTATCGGCCCGGCTGGGCGGTGTGGGTCGACGAGGATCCGGCGACCGCGCCGGAGCTCGTCAACCTGCTCGACTGACCGGACCTGACGGCGCGCGGCCGCCGCCTCACCGGGCGTTTCCGACACAGCAAGCGCCCGCAGCGGGGTGCTGTGTCGATTTGTCCCGGCCCCCGGGCACGATCGACACAGCACACGGACAGCCGCGTTCGATCTGCCGGACGGTCCCGCGGCGGGCTCAGCGGGCGAGGCCGGGCGTGAAGCAGACCGCGTGGCAGACGACGCCCTCGCCAAGCTCGAGCGAGAGCTCGCCTGCGGTCGAACGCCTGTGCGCGAACAGCCGGTACGCGCCGGGGTGATCGACCCTGAGCTCGGCCTCGGCGATCCCGGTCTCCCCGTTCGCCCCGGTTCTCTCGCCCGCCGCGGTTCCCTCTCCCGCCCCGGCGCCCTCGCCCGCCGACACCGATCGGGCGCGCACGACCCGCGCGTCCGGCGGCGCGGCCTCGCGCGGCTCGAGCACCGCCCACACCTCGCCCGCCTCGTAGGGCCCGCTGTAGGGGCCGGCGACGTCGTCGCTCTGCACCGCGAGCACGGCATCGGGGTCGTCCTCCGGCCGCACCGGCGCCAGCGGCTCGCGCTCAAGGCCGAGCAGCTCCTGGATCGCCCGCTCGGTCTCGGCGTAGCCCCCCTCGCCGAAGTGGTACTCGTACAGCATCCCGTCGGGCCCGAACAGGTAACGGGCCGGCCAGCCGAGGTTCTCGTACTCGCGCCACACCTCGAGCGCGGAGTCGACGAGCACCGGATAGGCGATCCCGAGCCGCGCGACCGCCCGCCTGACCGCACGCGGTGAGGACCCGGGCGGGAAACCGGCCGAGTGGACGCCGATCACAAGGAGCCCCGCGTCGCGGTAGCGCTCATGCCAGCCGCTGAGGTAGGGCAGGGTGCGGATCGAGTTGGGCCGGCAGAAGTCCCAGAACTCGACGAGCACCGGGTGGCCCCGCTGCTCCTCCATCCGCAGCCGCGAGGCGTTCACCCACACGGCCATTCGCGGGAACGGCGGCGCCTGGATGTCGTCGCTCGGGGGCCGCGTCACCCGGGCGATCCTAGTGTCCCGTCCCCCGTGGGCTCCGCCGTCCTGCGGCGGCGGATCGAACGGGGCGCGCCCCCGCCGCCGGCGCGTTCGCCGTCCACCCATGGGCCCCGCAGTCGCTGGGGTTGACGGTGGCATGCCGCCCCGTCGGTGGCGCTACACTCTCTGAAGTATTAGAAACCTGACCCGCTTTGAGGTGTTTTAGGCGATGACCCCTTCCGGAGCCGAAGTGCTGCGCCAGATCAAGAGCCGGATCGTCGAGGTCGATCCCTCCGAGGTGCGCGAGCAGCTCCAGAACGGCGCGCTCGTCATCGACGTGCGCGAGGCCGAGGAGTGGGCGACGGGCCACCTTCCCGGCGCCAGGCACGTGCCGAAGTCCTACCTCGAGTCGCGCATCGAGGGCGCCGCGCCCGACCGCGACCAGCACGTGATCCTCTACTGCCAGTCCGGCAACCGCTCGGCGTGGGCGGCGCGGACGCTGATCGAGGACCTCGGCTACACGAACGTCGAGTCGATGACCGGCGGCATCACGCTCTGGAAGGACCGCGGCTATGGCGTCGAGACGCCGCGCGCGCTCAGCGCCGAGCAGCGCGACCGCTACTCGCGCCACCTGCTGCTGCCCGAGGTCGGCGCCGAGGGCCAGGAGAAGCTGCTCGAGGCCAAGGTGCTGCTGCTCGGCGCGGGCGGGCTCGGCTCGCCGGCCGCGCTCTACCTCGCGGCTGCGGGCGTCGGCACGCTCGGGATCATCGATGACGACACGGTCGACCTCTCGAACCTCCAGCGGCAGGTGATCCACACCTCCGACCGCGTCGGCGTGCCGAAGGTCGACTCCGCCGAGGAGACGATCCGCGCGCTCAACCCCGACGTCCATGTCGAGAAGTACCCGGTCCGCCTCGGCGCGGACAACATCATGGACATCCTGCCGGGCTACGACATCATCGTCGACGGCCTCGACAACTTCCCGACGCGCTACCTGCTCAACGACGCGTCCGTGCGGCTGCGGATCCCGGTCGTGTCGGCGGCGATCCTCGGCTTCGACGGCCAGCTCTCGGTGTTCAAGCCCTACGACGGGCCGTGCTACCGCTGCCTGTTCCCGACGCCGCCGCCGCCCGAGCTCGCGCCCTCGTGCGGCGCGAATGGGGTGCTCGGCGTGCTGCCGGGGACGATGGGACTGCTGCAGGCGACCGAGGTCATCAAGCTCATCCTCGACGTCGGGGATCCCGCGATCGGGCGCCTGCTCATGTACGACGCGCTCGCGGCGACGATCACCGAGGTGAAGGTGCGGCGCGACCCGGAATGCCCGGTCTGCTCACGCGCGCCGGAGGAGATCTCCGACGAGGAGATGGGCGTCTTCCCGGATTACGAGGCGTTCTGCGCCGGAGTCCACTGAGCGCCCTCGCCGGCGAGCCCGGCACGCCGACTAGCATTCGACCCGACTTCCCCGCACCGACCCGAACATGGCCACAATCCGCATTCCACCAGTGCTCCGTCCCTCCGTCGGCGGCGAGCGTCAGCTCACCGCCACCGGCTCCTCGGTCGGAGAGATCCTCCGCTCGGTCGCCGACGCGCATCCCGACACCCGCAGCCAGCTGTTCTCGACGGACGGCGAGCTCAACCGCTACGTGAACGTCTATCTCAACGACGAGGACGTGCGTGTGCTCGACGGCCTCGACACCGCCGTCTCGGACTCCGACACGCTCGTCATCCTGCCCGCGATGGCGGGCGGTCGCTGAGCGAGGCACCGCGCATGGCCGGCGTCGACCTCAGGAACCGCCCGTGCGGCGGGCGCTACGGCGACATCGTCCAGTCGATCGGCCACACGCCGCTGATCGAGCTGGGGCGGCTCTCGCCCAAGCCGGGGGTGCGGATCTGGGCGAAGCTCGAGTCGCGTAACCCAACCGGCTCGGTGAAGGACCGGGTCGCGCGGGCGTTGATCGAGGACGCCGAGGAGCGCGGCCTGATCCGGCCCGGACAGACGATCCTCGAGCCCACCTCCGGCAACACCGGGATCTCGCTGGCGATGATCTGCTCCCGCAAGGGATACGACCTGACGGTCGTGATGCCCGACAACGTCACGCCCGAGCGCGCCGAGCTGCTGCGCATGTACGGCGCCGAGATCGTCTACTCCGAGGGCGCGAAGGGGTCGAACGGCGCGGTCGAGAAGGCGCTCGACATGGCCGAACGCGACGCGAGCTACTACATGCCCTACCAGTACGGCAACCGGGCCAACCCGCTCGCCCACTACAACGGCACGGCGCTTGAGATCCTCGAGGAGCTCGACGATGTCGCCGCGTTCGTCGCGGGCCTCGGCACGGGCGGGACGCTCATGGGCAACGGTCGCCGGCTCAAGGAGGAGCTCGGGGACGGCGTGCGGATCGTCGCCGCCGAGCCGATGCAGGGCGAGCCGGTCCAGGGGCTGCGCTCACTCGAGGACGGCTTCATTCCGCCGATCATCGATCTCTCGCTGCTCGACCGCAAGATCGTCGTCACCAACCACGATGCGATCGTCTGGACGCGCAAGCTGCTCGACGAGGAGCGGGTGTTCGCCGGGGTCTCCAGCGGGGCGATCGCCCGGGTCGCGGTGCGGATCGCCTCCGAGCTCGACGAGGGCAATGTCGTCTTCATCGTCGCCGACGACGGCTGGAAGTACCTGAGCTCCGGGATCTACACGCGGCCGGTGGAGGAGATCGAGAACCTCGACTCCACCGTCTGGTGGTGAGCTCCGCCGCCGGCGAGGCGATGCGCGTCCCGCGCGAGCTCTACGAGCGGATGCTCGAGCACGCTCGCGCGGAGGCGCCGAACGAGTGCTGCGGGTTCCTCGCCACCCGCGCGGGCGCCGCCGTGTCCGTCCATCCGACCCGGAACGCGGCGGCGAGCCCGATGCGCTTCGAGATCGACTCCCGGGAGCTGTTCTCGACGTATTTCGCGATCGAGGACGCCGGCTGCGAGGCGGGCGTGATCTACCATTCCCACACGCGTTCTGAGCCCTATCCCTCCCAGACCGACATCAACTTCGCGGCCAAGTGGCCGGGGGTGTGGTGGCTGATCCTCGGACTGGCGGGGTCTGAGCCCGAGGCGCGGATCTACGAGATCCGCGACGGGGTGGTCGCCGAGCGATCGCTGCAGGTGGAGTGATGCGCCTCATCCGGGAGGCCGAGCGGACGCTCACCTGCCCCGGATGCCGGACGCCGGCGGGCGGATCCGAGCGGTTCTGCCCGCGCTGCGGGCTACCGCTCGTGCTCGACGCGGACGCCGCGCCGCCCGCCGATGCCGCCGTGTCCGAGCGCCGCCGCCGGGCGCGGCTGATCAAACCTCAGCTGTCGGAGGGCCCGCTCGTCGCCGTCGCCCGCGCGCGCAACCAGGCGGAGGCGGAGTTCCTGCAGTCGCTGCTGCTCGAGCAGGGCGTGGCGAGCATGCTGCGCCGCAGCGCCGGCTTCGACGTGCCCGACATGCTCTTCGCCGGCCCACGCGACGTGCTGGTCGCCGCGTCGGGAGTCGAGACCGCGCGGGAGACGCTGCTCGACGCGGGGCTCTCCGGCGCGGGACACGCCGGCGATGAGGCCTCCCGGCGGCCCGTCGTGCGGCCCGGGCCGCTGCTCGTCGGCCTGCTCGTCGCGCTCCTCGTCGGAGCGGCGATCATCTGGGCGCTGTCGCTCGTCATCGGGGGGCGCTCAGCGACCCGGCGAGGCGAGGCGGGCCAGGTGCAGGCGCCACTCCGCGTCGATCGAGCCGAGCCGCGCGCGGAAGGCCCGCTCGATCGCCGCGTGCGGATCGCGGCGGTCCGGCGCGGTCGCGAGCTCGAGCGCGGCCTCCTCGCCCTCGTACTCGGAGAGCAGGTCGAACACGGTTCCGCCCAGTAGCGGCGCGTCACGGAGCCCCGGCGGGAACGATGGCCGCCGGCCCTCGCGCAGGCGGCGGGCGATCGCCGGCCGGGCGTGCGCCGTCTGTCCGGCGAACCAGCGGCCGGCGCCCTCCACGTGCCACGCCCAGCGCAGCTCCCGCCGGCTCTCGACGAGCGAGCGCACGATCGCGGGACCCTGGCCGGCGCCCCAGGCGCTCTCGGCGAACGTGCGCCCGGCGTACAGGGCCGCGGCGCTCAGGCGCAGCATCTCGCGCGAGCCGCTCACCTCGCTGCCGCGGCGGCGCAACGTCTCCGGCGAGAGCACGTGGATCTCGCGGCGCCCGGCCCAGCCGGTCACGTAGCGCCGGCCCGAGGGCGCCGTCGCCGCGCAGCGCGCGAGGATCAGCGGGTTCGAGAGCGCGAGCGCGACCATTCCCGGGTGAAGCACGACCGTGATCTCCTCCGGGAGCCGCTCGACGACCTGCTCGAGCTGGACGCGGACGTGCTCCAGCGAGCGCAGGATCCGCCGTGCGTCGGCGGTGTCGCCGGTGGCATGGCGGGCCGCGAACGACGCCGACTGCGACTGCTCCCAGGGCAGGAGCGCCTCAGACGAGGAGCGGCTGGCGGTCGGAGGCGATCGCCGCGATCTCCTCCGAGGCCCGCTCGAACTCCTCGTCGGAGAGCACGGGCGTGCCCTCGAACGGAAGATCGCGGGTCAGCTCCAGCCACGAGCGGCAGCCGCCGTACTCGTCGCGGACCTTGACCGTGACCGGGCGCGGGATGCGGTAGGTCCGCAGCAGGATCACGTGGAGCGGGTGCCGTCGCTTCCAGGCCAGGCGCTTCTCGGCGTAGTCGGTCGTCCACACGTAGAACGGCGACAGCGCGTCGACCGCGCGGCGATCGGAGATCGTGTAGTGCGCGGCGACCTCGGCCCAGGCCCGGATCCGGACGCGATCGGGCTGGGAGAGCGGTTCGCCGCGGTGCAGCGCGTGGGGGTGCGGCTCGCCGTCGGACCAGACGCCCTCCTCGAGCGCACGGGAGAGCTCGGGGCGGTGCGACTCCCGGACGAGGTCGGTGCGCTGGTGGTCGAACGTCGGATACAGGAAGAAGCGCTCGTAATCGAGCTTGAAGTGCTTCTCCGGCTCGCGGATGCCGCCCTTGCGCAGAGTGAGGAGCTGTTCGCCCTCGGCCAGCGCTCGCACGGTGACGGCCCATTCTTTGAAAGCAATCGGCATAGGGAAGAAAGGGGACGACTTTGGGGGATGTGAACGCTCCGGAGCGGGGCCACTTCGCAGACGGCAACCGGAACGAACTGGATTCTACGTAAGTTGTTCGGGAATTCAAAACATCCCCGCAAATGAGCAGCTTTTGCGGGGAGCTTCGACTCCGAAGCTACGGGACTGTAAGGCGACGGCCGCCGCGCCCCCGCGTGTGCGACCGGGTCCGCTCAGGCGGCGAGCTCGAGGTCCTCGGTCTCGGCGAGGTGCTGGTGGGAGGGGCAGTACCCGTTGTGCGGGAGGGGCGCGCGCTGGCACGGGGTGCCCTTGCGGGTGCTCGCGCGGCAGCGCAGCGGGTTGCCGTTCACGTCGTAGCCTGTCGGCGGGACGCGCCGCAGGAACTCGTCGGCGAGCGCGAGGTAGCGCTCGACGACGTGGAGGACGCGCGACTGGGCGCCCATCGGGAAATATGCCCGGATGTCGTTGAACAGCGTCTTGGTCGGATGCGCGAAGTAGTGGCGGTCGGTCGCGAGGCGCTCGATCGCCGCCTCGCACGATCGGAGCACGCGCTCGTGGTTGGTGTGCGCGCACTCAGCGTGTGGATCCTCGAGGATCTCGTGCGCGATCTCCCGGTAGATCGCCCTGCTGAACACGTACATGGGTTCGCTCCGTGACGGTCGTGGCGTCGGGATCGACGCCAGTGCAGTGCGTACCCGGGAGTATCCGGCCGCGACGTGAAGCGTGGCGGCGGCGACGTATTAATTCAGCGTTAAGTCAGAAACCGGGCAGGCTTCCGCGCCGCCCGCCGGCTCTCCTCCGGCCGCCCGCCCGCAGGGGCGGATGCGGGTCTGAGCGCAGCCTACGCCGTCGCCCGCCCCCGCGCGTCGGTACGGTCTGGCGCGATGGCCCCGCCCCCGGTGCTCCTCTCCCATCCGTCCTCCCTGGAGCACGAGACCGGCGAGCACCCCGAGCAGCCCGCACGAATGGTCGCGATCGAGCGGGCGCTCACGGGCGTCGACTGGTGCGGCTACGAGCGCGCGCGATCGCCCGCCTGCGCACTTGAGGCGCTGCGGGCGGTCCACCCCGGCCGCTACGTCGACATGGTGCGCGAGCTCGCCGAGGCGGGCGGTGGCCACATCGACATCGACACCGTCGCCTCGGAGGGGTCCTGGACCGCGGCGCGCCACGCCGCCGGTGGCGCGGTCGAGCTGGCGCGACGGCTGCTCGACGGCGAGGCGCCGACTGGCTTCTCGATCCACCGGCCCCCTGGGCACCACGCCGAGCCGGCCCGGGCGATGGGGTTCTGCCTGTTCAACAACGTCGCGGTCGCCGCATGCTGGGCGCTGTCCGCGCGCGGCCTTGAGCGTGTGATGATCGTCGATTACGACGTGCACCATGGCAACGGCACGAACGCTGTGTTCCACGCCGACCCGCGCGTCCTGTTCGTCTCGATCCACCAGTCGCCGCTGTATCCCGGGACGGGTCCGCTCTCCGACGTGGGCTCGGGCGCCGGCGAGGGATTCTGCGTCAACCTGCCGGTGCCGCCGGGGTCGGGAGACGAGGTCTTCACCGGTCTCATCGACGGGATCGCGCTCCCGTTGGCGCGCGTGTTCGCCCCCCAGCTGTTGCTCGTCTCCGCCGGCTTCGACGCCCACCTCGCCGACCCGCTGGCGGAGTGCACGGTCACCGAGCGGGGCTTCGCGGCGATGACGGCGGCGCTCCGCGGCGTCGGCGACGAGCTGTCGGCTCCGGTGGGGGCAGTGCTGGAGGGCGGCTACTCGCTGCAGGCGCTGGGCGGCTGCGTGGTGGCGGCGATGCGGGCGCTCGCCTCGGGGCCCGAAGCCGGAGGAGCGGGGCCCGCCGCCGGTGAGACCGGCGATCGCGCGCCGACCGAGGCATCGGGCCCGGTGGCCCTGGCCGCGGGCCGCCCGGGGGCGCGGCCGGTCGACCCGGAGCCGCTCGTCGCGCGGGCGCGGATGCACCTCGCGCGCTGGTGGCCGGCGCTCGCCTGAGCGGCGCCCCCGACCGGCGCGGGTCTCACCGTCGTTCGCCCGCCGACGCGGCTCTCACAGGCGCCCGACGAAGCGGCGCTCAGCGCGACCGGCGCTCCAGCGCGGCGCGCCAGGCCTCGATCACGCGCTCTGCGCAGGCGACCGTCCCGTATGGCTCCGCGCGGGCGCGTCCCCCGGTGAGCCGGGCGGGAGCGGCCACCAGCGCGGCCCGCCAGCGCTCAAGCTCGAACGGCGCGCAGAGCGTGCCCGGCAGGCCGCGCAGGAGCTCGGGGGCGACGCCGACCGGCGTGGAGAGCACCGGCACCTCGCAGGCGAGCGCCTCGAGCCCCGCCAGCCCGAACGACTCCCGCTCGGAGGTGACGAGCACGGCGTCCGCGGCGTTGATCCAGAGCGGCATCTCGGCGGGCGGGGTCGTGCCGAGCGTGAGGAGCTCCGCGCCGACGGACTCGGCGAGCGCGCGGGCGCGGTCGGCGCGCTTCTCCGCGCGGGCGGGATCGGCTGGAAAGAGCAGTTGGAGCCTGTCCGCCGGCAGCCCGAGCGTGCGACGGGCCTGCTCGCGCGAGCCCGGGCGGAAGCGGTGCAGGTCGATGCCGGTGGGGAGGATCGCCGCCGCTCGGCCGCGGGTCGCCCAGCCGGGCAGGTGGGCGGCGAGCGGCTCCGACACAGTCGCGACGAGATCCTGCGACGGCAGCGCGGCGAGCGTGAGCGCGCGGGAGCGCGGATGGGCGAGGTCGGTGCCGTGGAGCGTCACCGCGCGCACTCGGGCCCGCACCGCGAGCGCGGGCCAGGCGGAGAGGCCGAAGTGGGCGTGCACGACGTCGAAGCGCCGCCCGCGGAAGCGGCGGCGCGCGGTGCCCGCCGCCCCGAGGTAGGCGCGCGGGTCTCCCGCGCCGCCGGCGAACGACAGCACCTCGATCTCGACCGCGCCGCTCGCCTCGAGCGCCAAGACCTGATCGGCGACGAACGAGCCGAGCGCCGGCCGAGATTCGCTCGGCCACATGTTGGTGACGATCAGCGCGCGGATCACGGGGCCATTGAACCGGTCCGGCGCCACGGGGCGCGGGCGACGCCGCCGGCTCTGCCACCATGGGCCGATGCGCCCAGAGCAACCGATCGCCGTGTTCGACTCCGGGGTCGGGGGTCTCACGGTGCTCCACGACCTGCTCGTCTCGCTCCCCGGCGAGGACTATGTCTATCTCGGGGACACGGCTCGCATGCCGTACGGCAGCCGCTCCCGCGAGGAGCTCGAGCGGTTCGCGGTGCAGATCGCCGAGCACCTGCTCGGGCTCGAGGCGAAGCTGCTCGTCGTCGCCTGCAACACGCTGAGCGCCGCCGCACTCGGAGCGCTCCAGGATCATCTCGACCGCGCCGGGCGCGACGTCGACGTGATCGGCGTGCTCGCGCCCGCCGCCCAGCAGGCGGTCGCGGCCACCCGGACCGGACGCATCGGCCTGCTCGCGACGCCCGCCACCGTCGGCAGCGGCGCCTACGAGCGCACGATCCGCGCCGCCGACCCCCACGTGCTCCTGCGGAGCGTCGCCTGTCCGGACCTCGCCACGGTGATCGAAGCCGGCTTCCCGTTCGACGAGGCGCTGATGGCGACCGTCCGGGAGCACTGCGCGCCGCTGCGCCACGCGGACGTCGACACAGTGATCCTCGGCTGCACGCACTATCCGCTGATCGCGCCGATGCTGCAGCGGATGCTCGGTCGTGGGGTGACGCTCATCACGTCGGGCTTCGCGGTGACCCGCTCGGTCGAGCGCGCGCTTGCCGCCCGCGGACTGCTCAACCCGCGGCGCGGAGAGGGCAGCTATCGCTTCCGCTGCACCGGAGCGGTGGCGTCGTTCGAGGCGCTCGGCAGTCGCTTTTTGCAGATGCCGCTCGGCGAGGTGGCGCACGTCGACCTCGCCCGGCCGCGTGAGACCGGGCGCGTCTCGGTCCGGGAGCTTGCCGCATGAGTCTGCGGACCGGCGCGACCGGACAGCCCGAGGCGGCCGGGCGCCGGGAGCGAAGCGGCGGCCGGGGGAGCGACGAGCTGCGCCCGACGACGATTCAGCCCGGCTTCGTCCCGACAGCGACCGGCTCCGTGCTCATCTCGGTCGGCGAGACCCGCGTGATCTGCACCGCCTCGGCGGAGAGCCGCGTGCCCCGCTGGATGGCGGGCGGCGGCCGCGGCTGGGTGACCGCGGAGTACGGCATGCTGCCCGCCTCGACCGGTGAGCGCAAGCCGCGCGATGTGAGCCGCGGACGGCCGGATGGGCGCTCGATCGAGATCCAGCGGCTGATCGGCCGCTCGCTGCGGGGCGTCGTCGACTTCCAAGCGCTCGGCGAGCGCACGATCACGATCGACTGCGACGTGCTCACCGCCGACGGCGGCACCCGCTGCGCCTCGATCACGGGCGCGATGGTCGCGCTCGAGCTCGCCTGTCGCCGGCTCGTCGCCGAGGGCGCGCTCGAGCGGTACCCGCTCACCGGGACCGTCGCCGCGGTCTCGACCGGGATCGTCGACGGGGTGCCGCTGCTCGACCTCGACTACGCCGAGGACTCGAGCGCCGAGGTCGACGCGAATGTCGTGATGACCGGGGAGGGGGGCCTCGTGGAGGTTCAGGCGACAGCGGAGCGCACGCCGCTCTCGCGCGCCCATCTCGACGACCTGCTCGGGCTTGCGGCCGCGGGGATCGCCTCGCTGCGGACGCTGCAGGCGCAGATCGTGCGGGACGCGCTCGGCGGGTGAGACGCTCGTCTGGGCCCATGCCGCCGTCGTTGCTGCTGTCGACCCGCAATCCGCACAAGCTGCGGGAGTTCGCGCGCCTGCTCGCGCCCGCCGGAATCGCAGTCGAGCCGCTGCCGGAGTCGGTCGAGCTCCCGCCGGAGGTCGGCGAGACGTTCGTCGACAACGCGCTGCCGAAGGCTCGGGCCGCGGCCACCGGAACCGGCCGCGTCGCGATCGCCGATGACTCGGGGATCGAGGCCGAGGCGCTCGGCGGCCGGCCGGGGGTGCGCTCCGCGCGCTACGCGGGCGAGCACGCGAGCGATGCGGAGAACCTCGCCAAGCTGCTTGCGGAGGCCCCTCCGGGAAGCGCCCTGCGCTACGTCTGTGCGCTCGCGTGGGTCGATCCCGCCAGCGGAGACGAGCACGTCGAGATCGGGGAGTGCCGTGGCACGCTTGCGGCCCGCGTGGCCGGAACGGGCGGCTTTGGATACGACCCGGCGTTCATCCCCGAGTCAGAGGGTCGCAGGGGCGGACTGGGCGGCGATCCGACGCCCGCCGTGCGCACGATGGCCGAGCTCTCGGACGAGGAGAAGGACGCGATCAGCCACCGGGGCAACGCCGTCCGAGCGCTCCTGCGCTGGCTCTCCACGCGGGAGGCATAGCTTCGGCGGCCCCGCCCCCGGGGAGCTCTCAGAACAGGTTGATGAACGCCGAGACGGCGACCGCGAGCGTCACGCCGGCATACCCGTAGTAGCCCTGGAGGAGCAGGATCGCGGCGGTCACCAGGCACACGATCACGGTGGCCAGCCAGGCGAGCCGTCCGAGGTCCATGATCGACATTCTGGCCGCCGCCGCCGACGTCCGACCGCGCGCCGCCCCGCGAATCCGGACGGAGATTCTCGCAATTTGCGGGAAAACGGTCGAAATCGATCGCGTTCGTCCGCGGGGTCTGGTGAGAATGGGGCCAGAGGGCGGTGCGACCGTTCACCAGCGTCCGCGCGCCCTGTTAGCTTCGACGATTCCAACCACCTCCCAAGGAGGAGCAAGTGACGAAGTCTGAATTCGTAGACCAGGTCGCCGACCGCGCAGGGCTGAGCAAGAAGGACGCCGGCGACGCCGTCGACGCGATGCTGGAGACGATCGAGGACGCGCTCAAGCGCGGCAGCGACGTGACGTTCTCGGGCTTTGGCAAGTTCAGCGTGTCCGAGCGCAGCGCTCGCGAGGGTCGCAATCCCGCGACCGGTGAGAAGATCCAGATCGCGGCCTCCCGCGTTCCGAAGTTCACGGCCGGCGCCGGGCTCAAGAAGGCCGTCAAGTAGCACCGCGGGGCGCACCGAGCGGAGCCGTTCGCCGCGAGCCGGTGAGCCCGGCGAAGGCTCCGCCGCTCCCGCTCGCCGATCGGGTCGCCGCACGGGTGGCCGAGCGGCGCTCGCAGATCGTCCTCGGCGTCGATCCGGATCCGGCCCGGCTGTGGCCCGGGGCCCACGAGGCCGACGGCGAGGACTCGGCGCCGGCCGATCCCCTCGCCCGCGCCGGGCGGGCGGTGGCGGCGCACTGTCGCCTGCTGCTCGACGCGGCGGCCGATGAGTGCCTCGCGGCGAAGTTCCAGGTCGCGTGCTTCGAACGGCTCGGGGCGCCGGGTTGGGCGGCGCTCGCGTTCGCCGTCGGGTACGCCCGCGAGCGCGGCCTGCTCGTCATCGCCGACGCCAAGCGCGGCGACATCGACGTCTCCGCGCGGGCTTACGGCCACGCATTCTTCGGCGGCTGCGAGAGCCCGTTCGGCGCCCTTCCCGGGCTCGGTGCGGATCTGCTCACGGCAAGCCCGCTGCTCGGGCGCGATTCGCTGCAGGCGCTGCTCGCCGAGGCGCGCGCCTCCGGGGGAGGGCTCTTCGTGCTCGTGCGGACCTCCAACCCGGGCGCGGCCGACGTGCAGGACCTCGCGCTGGCCGGTGGCGGCACGGTGAGCGATGCGCTCGCGTCGCTCGTCGACGAGCTCGGGCGGCCCGGGATCGGGCGGTGCGGGCTCTCCGACGTCGGCGCCGTGGTCGGCGCGACCGCGCCCGAGCACCTCGCGCGGCTGCGTGAGGAGATGCCGAGCGCCGTGCTGCTCCTGCCCGGCGTCGGCGCCCAGGGAGCAAGCGGCGAGGGGCTCGAGGCGGCGTTCGCGCCCGGCCCCGCGGGCGGGCTCGTCAGCGCCTCCCGCGCGATCGTGTATGCGGCCGACGCCCGCGGCGGCGGAGATCCCGCGCAGGCGGCCCGCGCCGAGGCGGCGCGGCTGCGCGAGCTCGTCTGGAACCTGTACGCCTAGTGTCCCGTTTGGCCAGTTCGTTTGCAGTCGAGGCACCCCCGGGGGCGCCTGGCGGCGTCCTCGGATCCTCGTGTGGCGCTGCCACACCACGGATCCTGCGTCCTGGCCAGGCATCCCCCAGTGGCACCTCTTGGTGCCAACGAACCAACCAAACGCGACACTGGCCCGCTCGACCGCAGTGGGACGGGTGTCCGACGGGGCCGCCGGTATGATCGCGCTCTCATGTCGCGTCTCGTCGCGCGCTTGATGGCGCCGCTCGCGATCGCCGTCGTGGCCGTCGGCATCTACCTGATCGTCCACGACAACCTGGCCACGCACCACCCCCGGCCGGCCCACGCGACCGGTCGTCCCCACCGGCATCGTCATGTCCATTCTCGCCACCACACGCGCGCCCGCCCGAGGTTCTACACCGTGAGGCCGGGCGACACCCTCAGCGCGATCGCGAGCCGTACCGGCGTGTCGATGGGCCGCCTGGAGAGGCTCAACCGGTCGCTGCATCCCCCGTTCAGCCTGCAGAGCGGCGAGCGGCTGAGGCTGCGGAGATGAGCCGGCGCCCATCAGACCGGCAGCGCCCGCACGCCCGCCGGAGGGCGGCGCTCGGTCGCCGACGGCCCGCGCCCGGGCGGCTCCTCGCGCTCGCCGCGGCGTGCGTGCTCGCGTCGCTCGGCGCGGCGGTCGGAGGGCCCGGGGCGGCGCGCGCGGCGGCGAGCGCCGGGCCGACCCCGCCGTCGCTGCAGCTGCGCGCCGGCGCCCTGTACGTGCCCGCCACCGGCCAGTTCCTGTATGCCGACCACGCGCGGGAGCGCCGCGCGATCGCGAGTACGACGAAGATGATGACGGCGCTCGTGACGCTGCAGCACGTGAAGGACCTGAACACGGTCTTCACGTATCCCGACTACCACCAGGCCGCGGACGACTCGCAGATCGGCCTGCGCCCCGGCGAGCGCATGACCGTCCGCGATCTGCTGATCGCGATGATGCTGCCGAGCGCGGACGACGCGGCGGAGGACCTCGCCTACAACGTCGGCCACCACTCCGTCGCCCGCTTCATCGGCTGGATGAACGCCGACGCTCGCGCGCTCGGGCTCACCGGCACCCACTACTCGACGCCGATCGGCCTCGACACCCCGGGGAACTACTCGACCGCCGCCGACCTCGTCCGTCTCGCCCAGTACGACCTCTCCCACCAGCCGTTCTTCGCCCGTGTCGTGCGCATGGCGCACGCGACGCTGCGGACCGGCCCGGCGCCGACGGTGACGAATCTCAACCTGCTCGTCGGCGAGTATCGCTGGGTGATCGGGGTCAAGACCGGGCACACGAACGACGCCGGCTACGTGCTTGTGGCGGCAGGCCAGCGGCACGGGCTGCGGCTCGTCGATGCGGTCCTCGGCACCCCGAGCGAGACCGCGCGGGACGCCGAGGCGCTCGCGCTGCTCGACTGGGGATACGCGAACTTCCGGATGTTCACGCCGCTGCACGCCCGGCAGGCGGTCGCCCGCCTGCCGGTGAAAGATCGCCCGGGCCTGCGGGTGCCCGTCCGCGCGACCCGCGGATTCCGACGTGTGCTCGCTCGCTCCAGCGCCGTGCGGACGGTGGTCGAGGTGCCCCGGCGGCTCGTCGGGCCGCTGCCCGCCGGCACCGTCGTCGGCCACGTGCTCGTGCGCGACGGGACGCGCACGCTCGCCCGGGTGCCGGTCGTGCTCGAGCGGCGGCTGAAGGCGGTGCCGCGTCTCGTGCTCATCGGCCGCTTCTTCCTGGGCCGGCCGTGGCTGATCGGGCTGATCGCGTTCGTCGCGCTCGGCGCCATCGCCGCGCTCTGGTGGCGCGCCCTCGGCGGCGGACGCGGTGGGCGCGGCCTTGGCCGTGGCAGGCGCCACGGCCGCGCACACGAGGAGCCGCTGCGCACCGAGTCGGGCTGGGAGGGAGCATGATCATCACCGTCACGCTCAACGCGGCGATCGACAAGACGCTCGAGGTCCCGAGCTTCACCCCGGGCCGCCGGCACCGGACAGTCGATCAGACGACGATGCCCGGGGGCAAGGGCGTGAACATCGCACGGGCGATCAAGCGGCTCGGCCAGCCGGTGATCGCCACGGGGTTCGCCGGCGGCGCGACCGGGAGCCGCATCATCGAGGCGCTCGACGGCGAGTCGGTCCTCAACGACTTCGTGCGGATCGAGGACGAGTCGCGCACGAACACGGCCGTGCTCGACCCGACGACGGGCGTGCACACCGAGATCAACGAGCGCGGGCCGGCGGTGTCCGCCGGCGAGCTCGAGCAGTTTCGCGAGAAGCTCGTCTACCTCGCCCAGGGTGCGTCGATCTGCGTGTTCGCCGGCTCGATCCCGCGGGGCGTCGCGCCCGACGTCTACCACACGCTGATCCGCGACGTCCATCGGCTCGGCGTGACGACGATGATCGACGCCGAGGGCGAGCCCCTGCGGCTCTCGATGCGCGCCGAGCCGGACCTCGTCTCGCCCAACGAGCTCGAGGCCGAGGAGCTCGTCGGCCACGAGTTCAACGACGCCGACGAGCGCGCCGGCGCGGTCGCCGAGATGGTGCGGCTCGGCGCGCGCGAGGCGGTGATGACGGTGCCCGACGGCTGCTTCGCGCGGATCGAGACGAGCGATGGCCCCGCCATCTACCGGGTGACGGTCGCCGAGCAGGAGGTGCGCTCGGCGGTCGGCTCCGGCGACGCGTTCCTCGCCGGCTACGTCGCGGCGCGCTACGGCGGCGGCTCGCCGGTCGAGTGCCTGCGTTTCGGAGTCGCCTGCGGCGCCGAGTCGACCCAGCATTTCGGCGCGGGCATCATCGATCCGGGACGCGTGGAGCGGCTGCTGACCGAGGTGGAATGCGAGCGGCTGCCCGAGCGCGCCGAGGTCGACTGACCGTTCGATCGGGGCGCGCACCGAGAGGGTGATCGGGGGCCGCACGCCGCAGGTTGTCAGGGGCCGGACCGGTGGTCGCGCGAGACGTTCATCACTAGGATGAGACCGTCGGCGTCCTGCGCCGAATTCCTCCCTGAATCGTCCGACCGGAGGGCTACTCTCAGCCAATGGAAATAGAGATCGGCCGCGGAAAGAAGGCCCGCCGGGCCTATGGATTCGACGACATCGCGATCGTGCCGTCGCGGCGCACACGTGACCCCGACGATGTCGACATCTCATGGACCCTCGGCCCCTACCGGTTCGATCTGCCGCTGCTCGCCGCCGCGCTCGACGGCGTCGTCTCGCCGGAGACCGCAGGGCTGCTGGGCAAGCTCGGGGGGCTGGCCGTGCTCAACCTCGAGGGCATCTGGTGCCGGTATGAGAACGCCGAGGAGATCATGGAGCGGATCGCGACGTTCTCGCCGGACATCGCCACCCGCGAGCTGCAGGACATCTACCGCGAGCCGGTCAAGCCCGAGCTGATCGCGCAGCGGATCAAGGAGATCAAGGCGCACGGTGTCGTCGCCGCGGCCTCGCTCACCCCCCAGAAGGTCCGCCGCTATTACGAGGTCGCGCTCGAGGCGGGGCTCGACATCCTCGTCATCCAGGGGACCGTCGTCTCCGCCGAGCACGTCTCGCGCGACGAGTCGCGCCCGCCGCTCAACCTCAAGGAGTTCATCCGCCAGGTCGAGGTCCCCGTCGTCGTCGGTGGCTGCGCGTCCTATCACACCGGACTGCACCTGATGCGCACGGGCGCCGCCGGCGTGCTCGTCGGCGTCGGCCCCGGGCAGATCTGCACGACGCGCGGGGTGCTCGGCATCGGCGTGCCGCAGGCGACGGCGATCGCGGACGTCGCGGCGGCGCGGCTGCAGCACCTGATGGAGACGGGCGAGACCGTCAAGGTGATCGCCGACGGCGGGATGAAGAACGGCGGCGACGTCGCCAAGGCGATCGCCTGCGGCGCCGACGCGGTGATGCTCGGATCCGCGCTCGCCCGCGCCTACGAGGCCCCGGGTCGCGGCTACAACTGGGGGATGGCGACGTTCCATCCGACGCTGCCGCGCGGCACCCGCGTCGCGACGAAGCAGAACGGCACCCTCGAGGAGATCGTGAAGGGCCCGGCACGGGAGAACGACGGCACGTTCAACCTGATGGGCGGTCTGCAGACCTCGATGGCGACGTGCGGCTATCGCGACATCGCCGAGTTCAACCGCGCCGAGCTGATGGTTGCTCCCGCGCTGCAGACCGAGGGCAAGTCGCTGCAGCGCGAGCAGGGCGTCGGCATGGGCGCCCGCGGCACGAGCGCCACCGTGGGAGTGACCGATTAGCACCGGCGGGCGCACCGCCGCCGGAGAGGATCGAGCCCCGGCGGCGGGCGCGGAGGCGCAGGCCGCGGCGATGGTGCTCGACGGCGCCCCCGCGGAGCCCGACTCGCGCGAGAGCCCAGGCGGCGGCGCGCCCGTCGGCACCGAGGAGGTGGTCGTCCTCGACTACGGCGGCCAGTACTCGCAGCTGATCGCCCGCCGGGTCCGCGAGTGCGGCGTCTTCTCCGAGCTCCTGCCCCATCACGTGGGAGCGGCCGAGGTCGCCCGGCGCCGTCCGCGGGGCGTGATCCTCTCCGGCGGCCCCGCCTCCGTGTACGCCGACGGCGCCCCGGCGCTCGACCGCGAGCTGCTCGAACTCGGCGTGCCGGTGCTCGGCATCTGCTACGGGATGCAGCTGCTCGCCCGCGCGCTCGGCGGGACGGTGGAGGGCGCCGAGGTCGGGGAGTTCGGCCGCTCGCGGCTCACCGTGCGCGCCACCGGCCGGTTGCTCGCGGGCACTCCGCCCGATCAGACGTGCTGGATGTCGCACCGGGACACGGTGTTCGCGGCGCCGCCCGGTTTCGCGCCGCTCGCCGCCTCGTCCGCGTCGCCGGTCGCGGCATTCGAGTCGGTGGAGCGCGGGATCTACGGCATCCAGTTCCATCCCGAGGTCGTCCACACCCCGTACGGCCAGCAGGTGCTGGAGAACTTCCTCGGCGACGTCTGCGGCTGCGCGCGCGATTGGTCGGCCGCCTCGGTGATCGAGGACCAGATCGCGCGCATCCGGGCGCAGGTGGGCGAGGGCCGCGCGATCTGCGGCCTGTCGGGCGGCGTGGACTCGAGCGTCGCCGCGCTCCTCGTCCACCGGGCGATCGGCGACCAGCTCACGTGCGTGTTCGTCGACCATGGGCTGATGCGCAAGAACGAGGGCGACCAGGTGGTGAGCGCGTTCCGCGACCATTTCAAGGTGCCGCTCGTTGCGGTCGACGCGAGCGACCGCTTCCTCGACGCGCTGCGCGGCGTCTCCGATCCCGAGACGAAGCGCAAGATCATCGGCGCCGAGTTCATCCGCGTCTTCGAGGAGGAGGCCGCGAAGCTCGAGGGGGCGCGCTACCTCGTCCAGGGGACGCTCTACTCAGACGTGATCGAGTCCGGCGGCGGCACCGGCGCGGCGACGATCAAGTCCCACCACAACGTCGGCGGACTTCCCGAGGACCTCCGGTTCGAGCTCGTCGAGCCGCTCCGCGCCCTGTTCAAGGACGAGGTGCGCGCGGTCGGCGCCGAGCTCGGGCTGCCCGAGCGCCTCGTCTGGCGCCAGCCGTTCCCCGGCCCCGGGCTCGCGATCCGGATCGTCGGCGGCGAGGTCACCCGCGAGCGGCTCGACGTGCTGCGCGACGCCGACTCGATCCTTCAGGAGGAGATCCGTCGCGCCGGCCTCTACCGGGAGCTCTGGCAGTCCTTCTGCGTCCTCCCTGACATCCGCACGGTCGGCGTCCAGGGCGACGAGCGCACGTACGGCTCGGTGATCGCGATCCGAGCGGTCACCTCCGACGACGCGATGACCGCCGACTGGGCGCGTCTGCCCTACGACCTGCTTGAGCAGATCTCGCTCAGGATGATCAACGAGATCCGCGCCGTCGGCCGGGTGGTGCTCGACATCACGTCCAAGCCCCCGGGAACCATCGAGTGGGAGTGAGGGGCAGGGCGAGGGGCGCCGCACGTTCCCCGAAAACGCTCCTCTGAGCTCTGACACGCCATCGAGCGCCGGTGCGTCCGCAATCGGGGAACAATCGACACCCCTCGCCCTGGCCGTCCGTGCGTCGTTCACGCGCGCCCGCCGCCGATACGTCAGCCCCCCGGCCCCGAATTCCGAGCGGTGTCTCCCGCGAGCACAGGGCCGACGAAGGGGCTGACCCAGAGCGGGAGGCGGTCGCGCTCGAACCAGGCGGCGGCCTCGATCTCCACCGGGTCGACACGGAGCGCGGGAGAGGAGACCCGCGCGAGGACGACGTGGATCTCGTCGCGCCGGCGGTAGGTGCGGCCGCGCAGCTCGCCGTGGCGCTCCCAGGCGGCGTCGCCGAGCCCGAGCTCCTCCTCCATCTCGCGCCGGGCGGTGAGGACCGGATCCTCGCCGCGCCGGCTGCGCCCGCCCGGGAGGTCCCAGACCCGCGAGCCGTACGTGTGGCGCACGAGCAGGACGCGGTCGCCGTCGACGATCAGGCACTTGACGCCCTCCGCGACCGGCTGCTGGAGCGCCCAGCGCAGCTGCAGCAGCCGGAACGCGATCCGGTAGCCGAGTCGCCGTAGCGGAACCGTCGATGGCATCGCCCAGGGAGCGTAGGCGGGCGGCTGCGGTCGTGCCGACGCCCGCCGCGCGCCGTTGCCGGCTCCGCGCCGCACTCGGAGCGGATCGCTGTTCGCATCGGACACCGATGCGCTCCAGGTGGTTGGGGTGGGATGGTGAGCGGGGACTCGGAGCGGATCGCTGTTCGCATCGGACACCGATGCGCTCCCAGTGGCCGCAGGCCGGGATGGGGTGGCCGCAGGCCGGGATGGGGACCGCGGTGGGGGGTGGGGTGGCCGCAGGCCGGGATGGGGTGCCCGGGTGCCGGCAGCGCGGGGCGAGCCTCTGGCGGATCCCGCGCGAGGGCGGCTATAGTCAGCGGCCGCCGGCGCGGAGATTCGCGCGGGCGAACACGTGCCATGAAGACCTACGTAGCCAAACCCTCAGACCGCGAGCGCAACTGGCTCGTCGTCGACGCAACCGGGCAGACGCTCGGACGGCTCGCCACCCAGATCGCCGATGCGCTGCGCGGCAAGCGCAAGCCGACGTACACGCCGCACATCGACACGGGCGACTTCGTGATCGTGGTGAACGCGGAGAAGATCGCGGTGACGGGCAAGAAGCTCACCGACAAGCGCTACTACCGCCACTCCGGCTACCCGGGCGGCCTTCGGTCCCGCACGCTGTCGGAGATGCTCGACCGCCGTCCCGAGGAGGTCATCCGCATCGCGGTCAAGGGGATGCTGCCCAAGAACCGCCTCGCGCGCAAGCAGCTCACCAAGCTCAAGATCTACGCGGGTCCGGACCATCCGCACGCCGCCCAGCAGCCGCAACCGATGGAGATTTCGCAGTGAGCGAGACGGAGCACCCCGACGGGCAGGAGCCCGACCTCACCCCGGAGCCGAGCGCCGCCGAGGAGGACGTCGAAGCCGGCGCCGAAGCATCGAGCGCCGATCCCGCGGGCTCATCCTCAGGCGACGACGCGCAGACGCCCGAGACGACACGGGCGGAGTCGTCGCCGGACGTTCCGGCGCCCGCCGAGGAGCCCGCCGCCGCCGAGGAGCCCGCCGCCGCCGAGGAGCCGGCCGCCGCCGAGGAGCCGGCCGCCGCCGAGGAGCCCGCCGCCGTTGAGGAGCCCGTCGCCGCCGAGGAGCCCGCCGCCGAGGAGGACGAGGAGGAGGTCGCTCCCCGGGTCCGTCCTGAGATCCCGGGCGCCGACCTCATTCCAGACATCGTCCAGGAGGGCGAGGAGTATCTCGACGCCGAGGCTCGCGCCGCCGCCGAGGCGGACGCCGAGGCGGCCGCCGCCCGCGGCGAGGACGAGGAGGACGAGGCCGAGACGCAGCCGATCGCCGACGCGGCGATCGACCTCGCGTCCGGCGCGCGCTACACCGCAACCGGAAAGCGCAAGACCGCGGTGGCGCGGGTGATCCTCAAGCCGGGCACCGGCAGCTACACGATCAACGGCAAGACGCTCGATCAGTTCTTCCCGCGTCCCACGCTGCAGCGGATCATCCGCCAGCCGCTCGAGGCCGTCGGCTACGAGGAGCGGATGGACGTCATCGCCCGGATGCACGGCGGTGGCGTCGCCGCGCAGGCCGGCGCCCTCCGTCACGGGATCTCGCGCGCGCTGCTGGAGGCCGACCCGAACCTCCGCGGCGAGCTCAAGCGCCGCGGGTTCCTCACGCGCGACCCGCGCGTGAAGGAGCGCAAGAAGGCCGGCCTCAAGAAGGCCCGGAAGCGCCCGCAGTTCTCCAAGCGCTAGCGCGCCTGCCGCCGCGACGATGGCGCGCCAGATGTTCGGCACCGACGGCGTGCGGGGTCGCGCCGGCGAGTTCCTCACCGCCGAGCTCGCGCTTGCGCTCGCCCGCACCGCGACCGCGAGGCTGCCGCGCACGCCCGACCAACGCCCGGGGGTGCTCGTCGTGCGCGACACGCGCGAGTCCGGCGAGATGCTCGAGGCCGCGATCGCGGCCGGCATCACCGCCGCGGGCGGCGACGCGCTGCTGGCGGGCGTGCTGCCGACGCCGGCCGCGCCGATGCTCGTGCGCCGCCACGGGCTGTCGATGGGAGTCGTCATCTCCGCCTCGCACAATCCGTACGAGGACAACGGGATCAAGCTGTTCGGCGCCGACGGCTTCAAGCTCGACGACGACACCGAGCACGCGATCGAGGACGAGCTCGCCGCCACGATGCGCGATGGCCATGGGGCGGGCGGGGGGGCGCGAGGACCCGAAGGGCCTTGCGAGATCGGGCGGGTCCACCACCTGCACGGCGCGCTCGAGGACTACCTGCGCGAGCTGCACACGCGATTCGAAGGGCTCGATCTCTCCGGCCGGCGGATCATGCTCGACACCGCCCACGGCGCCACGTACGAGGCCGCGCCGGAGATCTTCCGTCGTCTTGGCGCCGACGTCGAGGTGCTCGCCAACCGGCCCGACGGTCGCAACATCAACGACGGCTGCGGCTCCACCCACCTTGACACGCTGCGCACGGCGCTCGCCGCCAGCGACCGGGAGCTCGGCTTCGCGTTCGACGGCGACGGCGACCGAGTGCTCGCGGTCGACGGCGACGGACAGGTCGTCGACGGCGACGAGCTCGTGGCGCTCGCCGCGCTGCACCTCCACGGCCAGGGCCGCCTGCCGGGCGGCGGCGTCGCCGTCACCGTGATGACGAACTACGGCTTCCACACCGCGATGGCCGAGGCGGGGATCGAGGTCGCGATCACCGCCGTCGGCGACCGCTACGTGCTCGACGAGCTGCGCCGGCGAGGGTGGGCGCTCGGCGGCGAGCAATCCGGGCACATCCTCGAGCTCTCGTTCAGCCCCTCCGGCGACGGGATCGCGAGCGCGCTGCTCACGCTCGAGGCGCTCGCCGGCCGGGACCTGCGGGAGCGCGGCGCGATGAAGAAGCTTCCCCAGCGCCTCGTCAACCTGCGCGCGGACAGTCGCGAGGCGCTCACCGCCGCGATCGACGCGCCCACGCTCACCGAGGCGGTGCGCCGAGAGTCCGAGACGCTCGAGGGCCGCGGGCGCGTGCTCGTCCGCACCTCGGGCACCGAGCCGCTCATCCGCGTGATGGTCGAGGCGCCGAGCGAGCACGAGGCCGACGCGGTGTGCGCGCGCCTGTGCGATGCGGCGCGCGTGGCGCTTGCCGAGGCCGGCGCGACCGCACGGTAACCTGAGTCAGCCCTCTGCTCGCCGGTGGCGAGCCACTCACCCAGGAGGACAGCCATGTGCGGCATCGTCGGCTACGTCGGACCCCGAAAGGCCCGCCCCCTGTTGATGGAGGGGCTTGAGAAGCTCGAGTACCGGGGCTACGACAGCGCCGGCATCTCGGTGCTGGAGGGGAACCGGATCGACGCCGTGCGCGCGGTCGGCAACCTCGACGCGCTCCGGGTGGCGATCGCCGATCGGGAGAGCCGCCGGGCTGCCGCGGGAGCAGGCGCGACGGCGGTCGCGGTCGCCGAGCAGCCCGTCCAGACCGGCATCGGCCACACGCGCTGGGCGACCCACGGGCGGGTCACCGAGGAGAACGCCCACCCGCACTTCGACACGACCGACAGCATCCACATCGTCGTCAACGGGATCGTCGAGAACTACATCGCGCTCAAGGCACGGCTCCTCGAGACGACGCCCGCCCCGCATTTCACCTCGGAGACCGACGCCGAGGTGATCGCCCACCTCGTCGCCCACCACTACGAGGGCGACCTCGTTGCCGCGGTGCGCGCCGCCTACGCCGAGATGCGCGGCCACTACGCGTTCGTGGCGATGAGCGCGCACGACCCGGGCCTGCTCGTGTGCGTGCGCCGCGAGTGCCCGCTGATCATCGGGGTCGGCGACGGGGAGCGCTTCGTCGGCTCGGCGATCCCAGCCTTCCTGCGCGAGACGCGCCGCGTGCAGTACATCCGCGACGACGAGATCGTCGCCGTGCGCCCCGATGGCGCCGAGTTCTTCACCGCGGCCGGCGAGCCGGTCGAACGCGGGATCTCCGAGATCGAGTGGGACGCCGACACCGCCGAGAAGCAGGGCTATGAGACGTTCATGCTCAAGGAGATCCACGAGCAGGCCGACGCGGTCGCCGAGACGATCGGGGAGCGCGCGGCGCGTGGCTGGGGGATCGACCTCGGCATCGTGCCGGGCGATGCCGACGCGTCGGACGCGTCGGGCGCCCGCGCGATCGACGACGCGTTCCTGGCGAGCCTCAGGCGGGTCGTGGTCGTCGCCTGCGGGACCGCGTACCACGCCGGCCTGATCGGGCGCTACGCGATCGAGCATTGGGCGCGCGTGCCGGTCGAGGTCGAGGTCGCCTCCGAGTACCGCTACCGGGATCCGGTCGTCGGCCCCGACGACCTGGTGATCGGGATCTCCCAGTCGGGGGAGACGCTCGACACGCTCGTCGCGATGCAGACCGCGCGCGCCCGCGGCGCCCGCGTGCTCGCGCTCACGAACGTGATGGGCGCGCAGATCACGCGCGAGGCCGACGGCACGCTCTACACGCGCGCGGGCCTGGAGATCGGGGTGGCGGCGACGAAGACGTTCGTCGCCCAGATCACCGCGATGTACCTGATCGCGTTCCGGCTCGCCGAGGTGCGCGGCGTCATGGACCGCGCGCAACTCAAGCCGCCGATCTCCGACCTCAAGCGCCTGCCGCACATGATCAGCGAGTTCATGGAGCGCGACGCCTCGCCGATCGAGACGATCGCCACGTCCGTGCACCGCGCCGAGTTCTTCATGTACCTGGGCCGGCACATCGGGCTCCCGGTCGCGTTCGAGGGTGCGCTCAAGCTCAAGGAGATCTCCTACATCGCAACCGACGCGTACGCCGCCGGGGAGATGAAGCACGGACCGATCGCGCTGCTCGACCACGACACGCCGGTCGTCGTCGTCGCCACCGAGTCGCCGGTGCGGGAGAAGCTCGTCTCCAACATCCAGGAGGTGCGCGTGCGCGGCGCGCGGGTGATCGCAATCGCGACCGAGGGCGACGCCGAGATCGCCGAGCACGCCGACGAGGTGATCTGGGTCCCCCGCACCCACTGGATGCTCGCGCCGCTGCTCGCGGTCATCCCGCTGCAGCTGCTCGCCTACCACGTCGCGCGGCTGCGGGGCCTCAACGTCGATCAGCCGCGCAACCTGGCGAAGACCGTCACCGTCGAGTGACGGAGCCGGCGCCCGAGGACGCGACGCCCGCCGGAGCGGCACCCGGCGTCGGTCTCGACCTGCTGGAGATCGAGCGGCTCGAGCGGGCGCTCGCGCGCCGGCCGCGCCTCGCCGAGCGGCTCTTCACCGAGGACGAGCGCGCCTACGCCGCCGCCCGGGCCCGCCCTGGGCAGCACCTCGCGGCCCGCTTCTGCGCCAAGGAGGCGGTCGCCAAGGCGCTCGGCCTGGAGAGCCTCGCCTGGCGGGAGATCGAGGTCGTCTCGCCGCCGCGCGGGGGCGTGCCGGAGGTCGTCCTGCACGGCGAGACGGCGGCACGCGCGCGGGCGCTCGGCGTCGCCGCCGTCCGCGTGTCGCTCACCCACACCCGCGGTCAGGCGGGAGCAGTCGTGATAATCGAGCTGGGGACGACGTCCCCGACGCCGACATGATGGAGTACGCGCGATGACGCTCCTGCCCGCCTGGCTCACGCCGCTGCCCGACGCCTCCGAGCAGCGGGCGATCGACGCGTGGGCGATCGAGGAGCGCGGAATCCCGTCGCTTCAGTTGATGGAGAACGCCGGCGGCGCGCTCGCCGAGCTCATCGACGCCCGCGCCCCGACCGGACGGGTGGCGATCGTCTGCGGCAAGGGCAACAACGGCGGCGACGGGTTGGTGGCCGCCCGCTGGCTGCGGGGTCGCGGCCGCGACGTCGACGTGCTCATGCTCGCGCCCGGGGAGGAGCTCACCGGAGACGCGCGCGCGAACTACGAGCGGCTGACCGGCGAGGAGCCGCTGATGTTCATGAGCGAGATGCTCACGGGCGCGTCCGTGGTCGTCGACGCGATCTTCGGGACGGGATTCTCCGGAGAGCCGCGCGACCGGGCGGCCGACGCGATCGCCGCGATCAACCGAGCCGTCGAGGGTCCCGACGCGCCGCTCGTGATCGCCTGCGACGTGCCGAGCGGGGTCGACGGATCGACCGGCGAGGTCGCCTCAGCCGCGGTCCGCGCGGATCTCACGATCACGTTCGCGGCGGCCAAGCCCGGCCTCTGGATCTCGCCCGGCAAGACCCACGCCGGCGAGGTGACGGTCGCCGACATCGGGATCCCGAGCGGTGCGCCCGTCGAGCCGGAGATCGGGCTGATCGACCCGCAGGTCGTCGAGCGGATCCCTCGCCGCGCGCCCAACTCGACGAAGTTCGCCGCCGGGGCGGTGCTCGTGTGCGGCGGCTCGACCGGGCTCACCGGGGCTCCGAGCCTCGCCTGCGAGGCCGCTCAGCGCGCCGGTGCCGGCTACGTGACCGCGCTCGTGCCCGCCTCGCTCAACCTCGTGTTCGAGCAACGGCTGCTCGAGGCGATGTCGGTGCCGCTGCCCGACGGGGACGGGGCGCTCACGGTCAAGGCGCTCGAGACCGTGCTCAAGCGGACCGAGCGCGCGGACGCGCTCGTGCTCGGACCCGGCATCGGCCGGCACCCGGGCACCCAGAAGCTCGTGCGCCGTCTCGCGCGGCGGGCCGAGCTGCCGTTGCTGCTCGACGCCGACGGCCTGAATGCGATCGCGGGCCGGCTCGACACGATCGCCGAGCGTCCCGCGGCGACGATCCTCACGCCGCACGCCGGTGAGCTCGGGCGGCTGCTCGAGCGCCCGAGCGCGGAGATCGACGCCCACCGGCTCGCCGGCGCGCGGGAGGCGGCGGAGCTCTCGGGAGCGATCATCGTGCTCAAGGGCGACGACACGCTCGTCGCCGAGCCCGAGGGCCGCGTGGCGGTGAGCCGCGGCGGCGCGAGCGCGCTCGCCACCGCCGGCACCGGCGATGTGCTCTCGGGCGTGATCGGCGCGTATCTCGCCAAGGGGATGGACCCGTTCGCGGCGGCGTGTGCGGGCGTGCTCGTCCACGCGCGGGCGGGGGTGCTCGCCGCCGAGACGCTCGCGACCGAGGGCGTGATCGCACGCGACGTGATCGAGCTGCTGCCGCACGCGCGGGCGAGCGCGCTGCGCTCCTAGAGCCAGCTTTCAGGTGCTGCGCGCGGTGGCCCGGATCGACCTCGCGGCGAGCGAGCGCAACGCGGCGCGGCTGTGCGCGCTCGTCGGGGAGCGGACGGCGCTGTGCGCGGTCGTCAAGGCGCGGGCGTCGGGGCACGGCGCCGCGCAGGTCGCGCGGGCGGCGCTGGCGGGCGGCGCCGGTTCGCTGGCGGTGGCGACCGCGGAGGAGGCCGCCGAGCTGCGCGAGCAGGGGATCGGCGCGGAGGTCCCGGTGCTCGTGCTCGGGGCGCTCAGCGGCGAGGAGCTCCCGGTCGCGCTTGCGGCGGGCGGTGAGCTCGTCGCCTGGGACGAGCGGTTCGTGGTGGCGATCGCCCGGACCGCGGAACGCCTTGGCCTCCGAGAGCCGGTGCGGATCCACGTCAAGTACGACACCGGGCTCGGGCGGCTGGGCACGCGCGACCGCGCGCAGGCGCTCGCCGTCGCCGAGCGGGTCGCGGCCGCGGACGGTCTCGTGCTGCGCGGCGCGATGACCCACTGCGCGACCGCGGACGGCGATCTCGAGTTCCTCGAGGCGCAGCTGGCCGCGTTCGCTCCGTTCGTGGAGCGCATGCGGAGGATCGCTCCGGTGATCGCCCACGCGGCGAACAGCGCGGCGACGCTCAGGGCGCCGGCCAGCCACTTCGACATGGTGCGCTGCGGGATCGCGCTCCACGGCTGCGACCCGATGAACGAGGATCCCGACATCTGGGGTCTCGAGCCCGCGCTCGAGCTCCGCTCCTACGTCGCGGCGGTCAAGCCGCTCGCGTCCGGGGAGTCGGTCGGCTACGGGCGTCGCTTCGTCGCAGAGCGACCGACGCGCGTGGCGACGGTGCCGATCGGCTACGGGGACGGAGTGGCCCGCGCCCATGCGAACAACGGCGAGGTGCTGATCGCCGGCCGCCGCCATCCGATCATCGGGATGGTCTCGATGGACAACATCACGGTCGACCTCGGGCCGGACAGCCACGTGCGCGTGGGGGAGGAGGTCGTGCTCATCGGTCGCTCGGGCGCGGAGCGGATCACGGTCGAGGACGTGGCGCGCCGGATCGGCACGATCAACCACGAGGTGCTCTGCCGGCTCGCCGAGCGGGTCACGCGGCGCTGGCACCGCGACGGAGAGCCGGTCGAATGACCCCGTTCGCCGACCGGGGTGGGCGAGCGCGAGGCGTCGGGCATCGGGGGGCGGGCGGCGCCCTGGAGCCGCAGGCGGCGCTCGCGGCCGCCGCCGCGGAGGCGGGCGTCCAGGCGTGGCTCGTCGGCGGGGCGGTCCGCGACCGTCTCCTGGGACGCGCGACGATCGACCTCGACGCGATCGTCACCGGCGATCCCGCCACGCTCGCCCGCGCCGTCGGGCGGCGCGCGAACGGCCACGCCTTCGAGCTCTCCGAGGCCTTCGGCGGCTGGCGCGTGAGCGCGCGCGACCGGCGCTGGCAGCTCGACCTGCTCGGCCTCGCGGGCGCCCGGGTCGAGGAGGACCTCGCCCGCCGCGACCTCACGATCAACGCGATCGCGCAGCCGCTGCTCGCCGGCGGAGAGATCGGCGAGGCGGTCGATCCGTTCGGCGGGATCGCCGATCTGCGCGCCGGGCGGCTGCGGATGGTGTCCGAGCGCTCGTTCCGCGACGATCCGCTGCGCGTGCTGCGGCTGGCGCGCCTTGCCGCCCAGCTCGGCTTCGAGGCCGACCCCGCAACGCTCGCCCGGGCGCGGGACAGCGCCGGCGATCTGGCGACGGTCGCCGGCGAGCGAACGTTCGCTGAGCTCCGCGCCCTCGTGTGCGCGCCCCAGCCGCTCGCCGGCCTGCGGCTGATGGACAAGCTGGACGCGACCGCGGCGGTGCTGCCCGAGCTCACCTCGCTGCACGGCGTCGAGCAGAGCCGCTACCACCACCTCGACGTGAGCGACCACACCCGGGCGACGCTCGCCGAAACGATCGAGCTCGTCGACGACCCGGCGCGCCTCGGCCTTGACGCGCAGTCCACGGATCGGCTTGCCGCGGCGCTCGCGCGGCCGCTCGCCAACGAGCTCACCCGCGGGCAGGCGCTCCGCTTCGGCGCGCTCCTGCACGACGTCGCCAAGTCCCGCACGCGGGCGGTCAGCGAGGAGGGGCGGGTGAGCTTCTGGGGCCACGACGAGCTCGGGGCGGAGATGGCGCGGGAGATCCTCGGGCGGCTGCGGGCCTCCGAGCGGCTGCAGGCGTACGTGGCGGCGCTCACCCGCTCGCATCTGCGGCTCGGGTTCCTCGTGCACAGCGCGCCGCTCTCCCGCCGCGAGCTCTACGACTACCTGACCGCGTGCGCGCCGGTCGCGGTCGACGTCACCGTGCTGAGCGTCGCCGACCGCCTGGCGACGCGCGGCGACAACGCCGGTCCGGCGATCGAGGCGCACCTGCGACTCGCCGCCGAGGTGCTGCCGGCGGCGCTCGCGTTCGAGGCCGACCCGCCGCGTCCGCCGGTGCGCGGCGATGAGCTGGCGGCGGCGCTCGGGATCGCGCCCGGGCCACGTCTCGGGGAACTGCTGGCGCAGCTGCGGGCGGCCGCGTTCGCGGGCGACGTCTCGGACCGCGACGAGGCGGTCGCGCTCGCGCGGCGCCTGCTTGCCGAAGGCGACCGCTGAGCGATTTCATCCCATGGCCGGATGAACGCGCTCACGACACGCGCTCGAGGTGGGTGCCGGTAAGCTCCGCGCGATGGCCGACGCGGACCCCGACTGCATCTTCTGCAGGATCGTCGCCGGCGAGGTGCCCTCGCAGCGGGTCGACGAGGATGAGCGGACGGTCGCGTTCATGGACGTCAGCCCGGCGACCCGGGGACACATGCTCGTCGTGCCCCGGCGTCATGCGCAGGACCTGCTGACGGTCGACCCCGACGATCTCGCGGCCACGATCCGGACTGCGCAGCGGCTCGCCAAGCGCGCGGTGCCGGCGCTTGGGGCCGACGGGGTCAACCTGCTCAACTCGTGCGGCGCGGGGGCGTGGCAGACCGTCTTCCACCTGCACGTCCACGTGATCCCGCGCTACGAGGGCGACCCGCTGCGACTGCCGTGGGTGCCGACGCCCGGCGACGCGGACGAGATCGCGGCCACCGCCGAGCTGCTCCGCGGCTGAGGCGCCCCGGCCCGGATCACGGCGGCGCCTCGAGCCGCCGCCGCTGAGGGGCTGGGATCCGCCCCGAATCGCGGCCGGGCGCCGAGCCCCCGCCGTCTCAGGGGTCGGCAGGGGGTGCCCCCACCGGATTTTTCCCGCACACGGCCGCGGAATGCTACGTTTGCCACGAGGGGCGGGGCGGAGCGACCCCCGCCCGCTGATCGACAGGTGAGGGATGTGCGATGGCAACCGGAACGGTGAAGTGGTTCAGCGACGACAAGGGCTTCGGCTTCATCACGCCCGATGACGGTGGCCGCGACCTGTTCGTCCACTTCACGGGCATCGACGGCGACGGCTACCGCTCGCTGGCCGAGGGCGCGAAGGTCTCCTACGAGGAGGAGGAGGGCCCGAAGGGGCCGAAGGCGGTCCACGTCGCGAAGCTCTGAGCCGCCACGCGCACCGACGCGCGCGCAAGCTCTGAGCCGCCGCGCGCACCGACGCGCTCGTTCTGCAATCTCCCTGGCGGCGCAACCGCGGACGGTCTGGTCGTGTTGAATGGGGCAGATGACGACACGCCCCACGCTCCGCTATGCCCTGCTCGCTGCGATCTGCGCGGCGTTCGCCGTGCTGCTGCCCGCGACCGCGTCCGCGCAGACGGTCCAGCTGGGGCAGACCGCGACGCCGCTCAGCGCGCCCGCGTGTCCGAAGCACACCGCGCTCAAGAACTGCCGGATCGTGCTCACCCGCACGACCGCGTTGCAGGTGACGAGCGACGCGGTGATCAACCCGATGCGGGTCAACCAGCAGGGGTGGGTCGTGAGCTTCACGGTCGGTCTCTCGCGCCTCGTCCCCAAGCCCTCCGAGCGGGCCGCGATCATCAAGGGCCTCGATAGCCAGTACGGCGGCTCCCCGGAGCTCGCGATCAGCGTCCTGCAGCCGGAGCCCGGCAACGCCTACAAGCTCGTCGCCCAGAGCGCGACGTACACCCTCACCCCGTTTCTCGGCCAGCTCCTGCAGCAGCCGATGTCGCTGCCGCCGCGCTTCTCCAGCTTCACCGCCCTGCCCGTGTTCCGGGGCGACGTGATCGCGCTCACCGTGCCGACGTGGGCGCCGGTGCTCGCGCTCGACCTGCCGAACAGCCGGTTCTCCTACCGCCAGAGCCGGCGCGCCAACTGCAACAACCCCGCGGCGTCGCAGACCGCTCAGACACGCATCGGGTCCGCCGGGCGGTACGGCTGCTACTACGCGGGCACCCGCGTCGAGTACGGGGCCACCGAGATCGTCGACACGAAGGTCCCGCGCAAGTACGTCGGCCAGGCCGAGCGCCGCTGAGCGCGACCGCCGCCGGTCAGCAGGCGCCGGGGTTGTTCTTGCAGAACGTGCCGAGCCCGGCGCCGCCGGTCGTGCTCGCGCCGCCGCCACCGGAGCCGGCGCCGGCGCCCGCCCCGCCGCTCGTGCCGGTGCCGCCGGTGGCGGGGGTTGTCTGACCGCCGCCCGCCGAGGCGGGCGTCGTCGTCTGCGGCGTGGAGCTCGTGGGGCTCGCCGCGCCGACGGAGCCGGTCGTCGAGCCCGCCGAGCTGCTCGACGATGCGCTCGTCGATGAGCTCGAGGTGCTCGTGTCGCTCGTCGTCGTCCCGCCGCCGCCCGAGATGCCTGCCGGGACGGTGCCGGTGGGGACCGTGAACGGAGGCGCTCCGCTCGTGTTGCCCGTCGGCGTACCGCCGCCGCAGGCCGCGAGACCGGCGCTCAGCCCCACCGCGAGCAGCGGCGCGAGGACCGCGCGGCGCGCCTTCCGGGCGCGCCCGACCGCGTGCGAGGGCGCAGGGACGGCGCGGCGCGCCCGCCGCGCGCGCATCGGGTCGCGCGGAGCGTCACGCACGAGCCACAAGTCAGGCTTCGGGGGTCAGCGGCTCCATCCGCCGGCCGCAGTACGGGCAGTCGTTGAGATCCTTCTGGGACATCTGGTCGCACCAGTTGCAGAAGCGCAGGTTCTCGATCGACCATGGCAGCTCGGACGGCGTCGGCGCCAGCGGCAACAGCTGGGCGACGACCTCGAGCGGCTCGCCGGTCTCGCGGTCGAGGTAGGTCCGATCGGGGTCGGCCTCGACGATGACCTCGCGTCCCGTCGAGGGGGTTCGCATGCGGTACTTCTGACGAATCCTCATGGTAGGGCTGATCCTCACGGTGGGCCGCGGCGCGGCACTAGTGGTGGGCGTGGTGCTCCTCGGGGAGCTCGTCGATGTCGCGCCGCGTGTCGCGGATCCAGATGCCTGCGCAGATCACGAACAGCACGGCGCCGAAGATCGAGAACCACCACGAGAGCGTGAGGCCGATCACCATGCACGTGATGCCGATCGCGACCAGCAGCGGCAGCACGGTCGGCCCCGGGATGTGGATGTCCTCGCCCGCCGGCGGGACGTTCTCGTCGTACTCGGTCATGCGCTCAGGTAGATCGCGGCCGCGACGAACGAGATGCCGAACATGAAGAAGCAGATCGCGCCGGCGATGTAGGCGGCGCGCAGGTTCTTGCGGGCGAGCTTCCTATCCATTGATGATCAATCCTAATGCGTTTCAGGGACGGTTCCGGGTGGTCAGAGCTTGGCGTCGATCACCATCACGGCGAAGAGCGCCGCGAGATACAGCATCGAGCAGAGGTAGAGGCGCAGCGCCGAGCGCCGGTCGGCGCGCCGCAGCAGCAGCCAGGCGCCGGCGACGAACGCGAGGCCGAGCGGGATCGAACCGATCAGGTAGACGATCCCGAAGCCGCCGGCGCAGAACGGCAGCTGGGTGACGGCGTACAGCAGGCCGGAGTAGAGCAGGATCTGGCGGCGGGTCTCCCGCTCGCCGCGGACGACCGGGAGCATCGGCACGCCGACCTCGGCGTACTCGTCCTTCATGAGCAGGCTGAGCGCCCAGAAGTGGGGAGGGGTCCAGTAGAAGACGATCGCGAACAGGTAGACCGCCGTCCACGACAGCGAGCCGCGGGTCGCCGCCCAGGCGACGAGCGGCGGCATCGCGCCCGCCGCGCCGCCGATCACGATGTTCTGCACGGTGCGTCGCTTGAGCCAGATCGTGTAGACGCCGACGTAGCCGACGAAGCCCGCGAGCGCGAGTGACGCCGCGAGCAGGTTGATCGTCAGCGACATGAGCACGAACGAGAGCGCGGCGAGCGTCACGCCGAACGCGAGCGCCGCGCCGGGGCGGACCCGGCCCGAGGGGATCGGGCGGTCCGCGGTGCGCTTCATGCGGGCGTCGATGTCACGGTCCCAGTAGTGGTTGACCGCCCCGGCGCCGCCCGCCGACAGGTAGCCGCCCGCGCACGTGAGCGCGATCCGCGTCACCGACGGCGAACCCGCGATCTCCATCGTCGCCACCGTCGTGAACAGCAACAGCGACTGGACCTTGGGCTTGGTGAGGTCGACGTAGTCGGCAACGAGCTGACGGGAGCGAGAACGGGTCCGCGCTTCGGCAGACGCTGCCGTGACGGTCGAGGAGCTCACCGCGACCGGCCTAGCGTCCTGGGTAGAGGTGCTCGCCCTCGCGCAGGAACTGCTCGGTTCCGGCGCGACGCGGGGACTGCGCAGCGCCGGTGTTGCGCTCGATCTCCCGCCGGATGTCGATCATCGGCGTCAGCGAGCGCACCCGCGGGATCACGTCGAAGTTGTTCTGGGGCGGCGGCGAGGGCGTGAACCACTCGAGCGTGTTCGCCTTCCACGGGTCGGGGCCGCTGATCTGACCGGTGCGGTAGCTCACCGCCCAGTTGATGATGCTGATGATGATCCCGACGGCGAGGATGTAGGACCCGATCGACGAGATCAGGTTGTACGTCGACCAGCCGACACCCGGGGGATAGGTGTAGATCCGCCGCGGCATGCCCGACAGGCCGAGCGCGTGCTGGACGAAGAACGTCGCGTTGAAGCCCACGAACATGAACCAGAACGAGATCTTGCCCCAGCGCTCGTTGCAGAGCCGGCCCGTCATCTTCGGATACCAGTAATAGACACCCGCGAACACGGTGAACACGGCGCCGCCCATCAGCACGTAGTGGAAGTGAGCGACGACGAAGTAGGTGTCGTTGAGCTGCCAGTCGACCGGGAAGACCGCGAGGAAGATGCCGGTGATCCCCCCGATCAGGAAGATCGCGATGAAGCCGATGCAGTACCACATGGCGGTTGTCAGCACGAGCGAGCCCTGCCACATCGTCGCGATCCAGCCGAAGATCTTCACGCCGGTCGGGATCCCGATCAGGAACGAGCTGAGCATGAAGAAGCCGAGGACGACGATCGGGATCGGGGAGGCGAACATGTGGTGTGCCCACACGAGCGTCGCCAGGAACGCGATCACCGCCGTCGCCGCGGCGAACGCCTTGTAGCCGAAGATCGGCTTGCGGCTGAACACCGGGATGACCTCGGAGACGACCGCGAACCCGGGCAGGATCATGATGTAGACCTCG
>DATGKS010000042.1:0-15569 GCA_035294545.1 Solirubrobacteraceae bacterium
AGCAGCATCGAGCCGTCGCCCCGGATGACCGGGTAGGCCTTGATGAGCGCACCCGCGGCGACGCCGAGCTCCCGCGCGACCTGCTCGACCGTCGTCATCCCGGGCGTGGCCACCGCGTCGGGCGCGCCGAGCGCGGGGGGCAGCTCGACCGGCTGCGCCTCGGCGCTCGCCACCTCGACGTTGGCCGCGTAGCCCGGCGCGAGGGCGACCTCGTTCTCGCCGGCCGGGCAGGGCGCCATGTACTCGTGGGCGCCGAAGCCGCCCATCGCGCCGACGTCGGCCTCGACCCGGTACCACTCGAGCCCGATCCGGTCCATCATCCGGTCGTAGGCGCGCACGTGCTTCTCGTAGGCCCGATCGAGCCCCTCGCGATCGCGGTCGAACGTGTAGGCGTCCTTCATGATGAACTCGCGGGTCCGCAGCACGCCCGCGCGCGGCCGCGGCTCGTCACGCTCCTTGACCTGGAAGTGGTAGAGGATCAGCGGCAGGTCGCGGTAGGAGCGAACCGTCTGCGCGACGTGCCCGGTGACGATCTCCTCGTGGGTCATCGCGAGCACCATGTCCGCCCCGCGCCGGTCGGTGAGCTTGAACAGCTCCTCGATCTCGTAGCGGCCCGTCCGCCGCCACGGCTCGGCCGGATGGAGCACCGGCATGAGCAGCTCCTGGGCACCGGTCGCGTCCATCTCCTCGCGCACGATCTGCACGATCCGCTGGTGCACCCGCCAGCCGGCGGGCAGCCATGACCACAGCCCGGAGCCGATCTGGCGCACCATCCCGGCGCGCACCATCAGCTTGTGCGAGGTCGCCTCGGCGTCGGCCGGGGGCTCGCGCTCGGTCGGCAGGAGGTAGCCGGACAGGCGGGTCATGGCGCCACAGCCTATCCGGGGCCGCTCGGGAGGCGGCGCCGGGCCCCGGTCGCTTCCGGCCGCGGGGTATGTTCCAGGCAGACGACTCATATCCCGTGACAAAGGAGCCGCTTCGATGGCCTACTCAGTTCCGGATCTCCCCTACGACTACGCCGCGCTCGAGCCCCACATCGACGAGGCGACGATGCGCGTGCACCACGACAAGCATCACCAGGCGTACGTCGACAAGGCCAACGCGGCGCTCGAGGGCACCGAGTGGGACGGCAAGTCGATCGAGGAGGTGCTGCAGAACCTCGACAAGCTGCCGGCCGACAAGCAGAACGCGGTGCGCAACAACGGCGGCGGCCATTACAACCACTCGCTGTTCTGGGAGTGGCTCTCCCCCGACGGCGGCGGCACGCCCGAGGGCGCCCTCGCCGAGGCGATCAACTCCGCGTTCGGCTCGTTCGAGGACTTCAAGGCGACGTTCAAGGAGGCCGGCGTCAACCAGTTCGGCTCCGGCTGGTCGTTCCTCGTCCACGACGGCTCCGGTCTCGCCGTCGCCGGCTACCCGAACCAGAACAATCCGATCAGCGACGGCAAGACCCCGCTGCTCGGCGTCGACGTCTGGGAGCACGCCTACTACCTCAAGTACCAGAACCGGCGTCCGGACTACATCGACGCCTTCTGGAACGTCGTCAACTGGAAGAAGGTTGCCGAGCTGTACGACGCGGTCGCCTGACGCGCGCGGAGCTCCGTCGCCGGTCAGGCGCGCGTGAAGCGCCGGCCGGCGACGGGCGACTCGGCCTCGTCGAGCCGAGTGCTCGGGGCGCCCTTCGGCGCGGCGGCCTGGCCGTTCGCCGCCTCCCTCTCCATCGCCGCGAGGCGCTCGGGCGTCATCGCCGTCGCATCCTCGTTCTCGGCAAGCCACTCGGCCGCCTCGGCGGCGTCGGCCTCGTCGAACTGCACCTCGCCGCGCTCGTAGTACCTGTCGATCTCCTCGAACAGCCGGTCGACGAGCTCCTCGGTCCTCACCTTCCTGAGCGGCTTGCCCTTCGAGTAGATCATCCCCGCGTCCTTGGCGCCGGTGATCCCGAAGTCCGCGTGACGGGCCTCGCCGATGCCGTTCACCGCGCAGCCGAGCACCGACACCTCGATCGGGTCCTCGTAGGCCTGCAGGCGGCGCTCGACCTCGGCGACGACCGAGTCCATGTCGAACTGCAGGCGCCCGCACGTCGGGCAGGCGATGAGCACCGGGCCGCGCTCGCGCAGCTTGAGCGCCTTGAGGATCTCCCAGGCGACCTTCACCTCCTCCTCGGCGTGGAACGTCGAGAGCGAGATGCGGATCGTGTCGCCGATGCCGTCGGCGAGCAGGGTGCCGAGGCCGACCGCGGACTTGAGCGAGCCCGACCACTTCGTCCCCGCCTCGGTGACGCCGAGGTGGAGCGGATACGGGATGCGCTCGGCGAGCCGGCGGTTGGAGGCGATCGTGTTCGGCACCGAGGTCGACTTCATCGAGACCTTGAAGTTTCGGAAGTCGAGTCGCTCCATGAGCTCGACCGTCTCGGTGGCGGCCCGCACGAGCGCCTCGACCGGGTTCTCGAACTCGAGCTCGCGCAGATGCTCGGGCAGCGAGCCGGAGTTGACGCCGACCCGCAGCGGCGTGCCGAGCTCGGTGGCGACCGCCGTCACCTCGGCGACCTTCTCGGGGCCACCGATGTTGCCCGGGTTGATCCGCACGCAGTGCGCACCGGCGCGCAGCGCCTTGATCGCGAGCGTGTGGTTGAAGTGGATGTCGGCGATCACCGGGATCGGCGACTGCGCGACGATCGTCGTCAGCGCCTCGGCGTCCTTCTCGCGCGGCACCGCGACCCGCACGAGGTCGGCGCCGGCGTCGGCGACCCGGCGGATCTGGGCGAGCGTCGCCTGCAGGTCCGCCGTCTCGGTCTTCGTCATCGTCTGGACGGCGACGGGGGCTCCGCCGCCGATCGGCACGGAGCCGACGTGGATCTGGCGCTCGGAGGACATGCGACCGAGTCTAGTTGGGCCGCTGAGAGCCCGGGGCCGGTCCGCTTCCGCGCGGCTACGCGGACGCCGGACCGCTTCCGCGCCGGCGGCGCAGCGCGAGCGCCCCGAGCAGCGCGGCGAGGATGACGAGCACGATCGCCACGATGATCACGATCGTCGTCGCGCCCGAGCCGCCCCCCCCGCCGGAGCCCGGACGGGTGTCGTGGAGGATCGCCTGCTGCAGGACCGTCGAGCAGTTCGAATACTGGGCGGTGCCCGGCGACATCATCGACTGCGCCTTGCGCAGCCACGACAACGGGTAGTTGCGCGTGAGCTGCCCGTGGCTCTGGCAGTCGTTGAGGACCGCGAGGCCGTCCTTGGTCGTCGGCCTGCCGACCATCCTCGTCGCGCTCTTCGAGGAGGCGAGCGGCTTCGCGGTGGCCGTTCCCTGGGCGCTCGTCGCCGTGTGATGGGCGGTGTGACGGTGGTGGTCGGCGGCAAGCGCCGGGCCGACGCCGGCGAGGAGGCAGAGCAGCGCGCCGACGAGCGCGAGCGACGGGATGCGTCTCATCGGCGCGCAGCATATCGGCGGGCGCCTGACGGGCCGCCGCGGACTGCGAGGGCGGCCAACGCGATACGACGAGGAGTCCGGGCGACCCCGGATTCCCTGCATCCGGGCGCTCCCCCGCGAGACCAACCCGATGCCAACCGGGCCTCAACGGATCGTCATCGCAACCCGAAACTTCGCCGCGGAGCTCTCGTTATTCTCATCCGCTTGCCCGGATCAGAACCCCGACCCGAGCCGCTCCTCACTCGCCTGTCCCGCTCGCCGCGCGCACTCGGCGCGGCCGCGGGCGCGCTGCTCATCGCCGCCGCGGTGATCGTCGTCGTGCTGCTCGTCTCGAGCGGATCGTCCGGGTCGAACCCCGCCCCGGTGAAGCTCGTGAAGGTCGGGAAGATCGTGCTTCCGGCGTCCGATCCGCGTCGCCAGAACCTGCAGACGATCTACACCCCGTCCGACGAGATCCTGACCGATCCGGTCGGAACCATCAGGGAGGCGCGCGCACTCGGCTTCGACCGCGTCAAGGTCAACCTCGCCTGGAACTCGGTCGCGCCGAGGCCGACCTCGACCCGAGCGCCGCGGTTCGACGCCGCCGATCCCGGCGCCTACCCCGCCTCCGGCTGGGCGATCTACGACGAGATCATCCGGCTCTGCGAGCAGTACCACCTCGGCGTCGACCTCACGCTCGCCCCGTACGTGCCCCGCTGGGCCGAGGGGCCGGGCGAGCCGACGCCCGCCACGAGCCCCGCGACCTGGAACCCGAACCCGGCGATGTTCGAGCGGTTCGTGCAGGCGGTCGGCACGCGCTACAGCGGCCACTACACGCCGAAGGGGCAGAAGAGCCCGCTGCCGCGCGTGAGCTTCTGGTCGATCTGGAACGAGCCCAACCAGGGCGCGCTCGGGATCTCCCCCCAGGCGATCGACCACAATGCGGTCGAGTCCTCCCCCTACCGCTACCGGCTGCTCGCGGACGCCGCCTGGACGGCGCTGCACCGGACCGGCCACGGCGGCGACACGACGCTGCTCGGCGAGCTCGCCCCGATCGGGAACGTCGGCCCGAAATTCCCGGGGCAGTTCGCGAACATGGTACCGCTGCGCTTCATCCGCGCGCTCTACTGCGTCGACTCGGACCTTGCGCCGCTGCGCGGACGCGCGGCGACGCTCCGCCACTGTCCCGCGACCGCGGCCGCCTCCCGGCGCTTCGCCGCCGAGAACCCGGTGCTCTTCCACGCGACCGCGTTCTCGGTCCACCCCTACCCGTACGGGCTGCCGCCCGACGAATCCGTCCCCGGCCCCGGTGGCGTCGACGACGCGGTGCTCGCCCAGTTGCCGAAGCTCTTCACGACGCTCGACCGCGTCCAGCAGGCCTACGGCTCGCGCCGGCGCTTCGACGTCTACGACACCGAGTACGGCTATCAGACCTCTCCGCCGGACCCGCAGAGCGGGAACGTCAGCCCACAGAAGGCGGCCGCCTGGCTCAACTGGTCGCAGTACATCTCCTGGCGGTTGCCGCGGGTGCTCTCCTTCGATCAGTACGAGCTCCGGGACCCGCCGCCGCTGCCCGGCAAGAAGCTCTACAACCGCTTCGCCTCCGGCGTCGTCACCGACACGGGCAGGCGCAAGCCCGGCTGGTACGCGCTGCGCATGCCGATCTGGCTTCCGGTCAGCCACCAGGCGAAGGGCGGCAGGCTCGAGGTGTGGGGCCAGGTCGCGACGGCCAAGGACTACCCGATGGCGAAGCGCGCCTCCGCCGAGATCCAGTTCAAGGCCGCTTCGGGCGGGGCCTGGAGGACGCTCAAGACGGTCTCCACCCGGACGAGCGAGGGCTACTTCGACACGCCGGTCGCGTTCCCGGCGTCGGGCTCGGTCCGCATCCGCTGGGTCCCGCCCACTGGCGCCGCGGTCACGAGCCGCACGACGGCCGTCACCGTCGGTTGACGCCGGCCCGGACCGGGCCACCCGGTGCTCGTTCATCCGAGCAAAACCTACGGATCCGCAACTTCCGCACGCCCATCCCTGTTCTGAGGACCATGCTCACTCCGACTCGAATCCGTACCGAACTGCCCGGCAGGCTCGCCGCCGCGGCCGCTCTGTCAGCCGGCGCGATCGCCGCGCTCGGCCTCGCGCTGCCCGGCACCGCCGCCGCCTCGCACTCGCAGATCCCGATGATCCAGGACGACGGCGGGATGCTCTCCAACCCCTCCGCCACGCTCGCCAAGATGCAGGCGCTCGGCGCCACGACCGTCCGCGTCGAGGTCTCCTGGAACGAGATCGCGCCGCGACCGAACGCGAGGCGGAAGCCGAAGTTCAACGCCGCCAACCCGAACGCGTACCCCGCGAAGGGCTGGGCGCCCTACGACGCGATGGTCCGTGCCGCGGCCGCCGACGGTATGACGATCGACTTCGTCGTCGCCCAGGGCGCCCCGCGCTGGGCCGAGGGACGTGGCATCCCCTCCAACTACGTGGTCACCCGCAACCCGGGCGCCCAGTACTTCTCCTGGAAGCCGAGCGCCGCCGACTACGGCCAGTTCATGCGCGCGATCGCCACCCGCTACGACGGCCACTTCACCCCGGCCGGGCAGGGCTCGGCGCTGCCGCGCGTGCACTTCTGGACGCTGTGGAACGAGCCGAACTTCGGCGAGTTCCTCGGCCCGCAGGCGACCGACACCTCGCGCATCTCCTACGCGCCGATGCTCTACCGCAACCTCGTGCGCGCCGGCTACAGCGCCCTGGCGAGGACCGGGCACCGGCGCGACACGATCCTGATCGGCGAGTTCGCCGCCCACGGCTCGTCGCTCAGCATGGGCCGGCACGGTCGCACCTGGCCCCAGGGCCTGCCGGGCAACGCCGGCCAGACCCAGCCGATCCCGTTCATCCGCACGCTCTACTGCCTGAACGGGCGCGGCGGCAAGCTGTTCGGGACCGCCGCCCGGCAGGTCGGCTGCCCGACGACCGCGAAGGGCCGTGCGCGCTTCCGCCGGGACAACCCGGGCCTGTTCCTCGCAAGCGGCGTCGGCGACCACCCGTACGCCAACCACGCGACGCCGCGCAGCGACGGCAAGGGCAACCCGAACTGGTCGACGCTGCCGAACCTGCCGAGGCTCGAGCGCGCCCTCGACCACGCGACCGCCGCCTGGGGCTCGCGCAAGCACTTCGCGATCTACAACGACGAGTACGGCTACGTCACCGACCCGCCGCAGCAGAACCGGATGCGGTCGGTGCCGGTCGCGGTGGCCGCGAAGTACATCAACTGGGCCGAGTACATCACCTGGGGCGAGCCCCGCGTGGCCAGCTACGACCAGTACCTGCTCCAGGACGGTTCGCCGAACGCCCAGACGGGCAACGGCGGCTTCGCCTCCGGCCTCTACACGTCCTCGGGCAAGCCGAAGGCGACGCTCGACGCGTACCGGATGCCGCTGTGGCTGCCGAGCGCGACGCTGCGCCGCCCTGGCCGCCTCAAGGTCTGGGGCGAGGCCCGTCCGGCGTTCTGGGCCGGCAAGGCCACGAAGCGGAGGCAGCCGGTCGAGATCCAGTTCCAGGCGCACGGCAGGGGCGCGTGGAAGACGATCGACACGGTCCACAGCAACCGCTACTTCCTCGTGCGACCGACGTTCAAGGAGAGCGGCAACGTGCGCCTGCGCTACACGTACCCCTCCGCGAGCGCCGACTCGCTCTTGCCGCTCGGCGTCGCCGGCTCGACGATCGTCAGCCGCACCCAGGCGATCGTCGTCCGGTAGGAATTCGGGATCTCAGGATCACCGGTCGCGGCCGTGGCCGCGATCGGTGATACTGGGGGCATGCAGGGAGCGCCCGCCGGAGCACGGGGTGCGGCCGCGCTGGTCGCGCGCCTTCAGGAGGTCTGCGGTCGCGAGTACGTGCTCACCGACGGCGGCGAGCTTGCGACCTATCAGTCGGACGGCCTGCTCCACTACCGGCAGCGGCCGCTCGCCGCTGTGCTGCCCGCCGACTCCGAGCAGGTGGCGGCCGTCGTGCGCGCCTGCTTCGAGGCACAGGTGCCGTGGGTGGCGCGCGGCTCCGGCACCGGGCTTTCGGGCGGCGCGCTGCCGCTCGCCGAGGGGGTCCTGATCGTGCTCGCGCGGATGCGGCGGATTCTCGCGGTCGATCTCGACAACCAGCGGGTCGTCGTCCAGCCCGGCGTCACGAACCTCGCGGTATCCCGCGCCGTCGGTCCGACGCACGTCTATCCGCCCGACCCCTCGAGCCAGATCGTCTGCTCGATCGGCAGCAACATCGCCGAGAACTCGGGGGGCGCCCACTGCTTCAAGTACGGGTTCACGACCAACTACGTGCTCGGCCTGGAGATCGTGCTCTCCGACGGCACGCGCGCCCGGCTCGCGCGCCAGGACCCCGGCTACGACCTGCTCGGGGCGTTCGTCGGCTCCGAGGGCACGCTCGGGGTGACGACCGAGATCACGCTCCGGGTCATCCCCGCGCCCGAGCATGTGCGCACGATCGTCGCGTTCTTCCCGGACACGGGCGCCGCCGGCGAGGCGGTGAGCGCGATCGTCGACCGCGGGATCGTCCCGGGCGCGATCGAGATGATGGACCGGCTCGCGATCCAGGCCGCCGAGGCCGCGACCGGCGTCGGCTACCGGACCGACGTTGGCGCCGCGCTCGTCGTCGAGGTCGACGGGCCGCGTGAGGAGTGCGAGAGCGTGCTCTCGACGCTCGAGGAGATGTGCGAGGACGCCGGCGCGGTCGAGGTCCGCGTCGCCCGCAGCGAGGTCGAGCGCGACCTCATCTGGCGCGCCCGCAAGGCCGCGTTCGCGGCGATGGGCCGGATCGCCCCCGCCTACTACGTTCAGGATGGTGTCATCCCCCGCACCCGCCTCGCCGAGCTGCTCCGCGAGGTCGACGGGCTCGCCGCCGACTACGGGCTCCGCGTCGCGAACGTGTTCCACGCCGGTGACGGCAACCTGCACCCGCTCGTCTGCTACGACGCGGCCGTCGAGGGCGAGGCGGCCCGGGCCGAGGAGCTCGCGGGCAAGATCATCCGGGCCTGCGTCGACGCGGGCGGCTCGATCACCGGCGAGCACGGCGTCGGCGTCGACAAGCGCGACTACATGCCGGCGATGTTCGGCGAGGCCGACCTCGACGCGTTCCACCGGCTGCGCTGCGCCTTCGACCCGCACGGGCTCGCCAATCCCGGCAAGGTGATGCCGACCCCGCGCCTGTGCGGCGAGGTGCCCGGGCCGTTCCGCGAGCATCCGCTGGAGCGGGCCGGGATCGCCCAGCGGATGTGAGCATGGGAACGCTGTCGTCCGTCCGGCCCGAGACGTTCGCGGAGGCCGCGCGCGTGCTCTCCGAGGCGACCGCGGAAGGCCGGGCGGTGCGGATCTGCGGCGCCGGCACGAAGCCGTGGACGCCGCCGGTGCGCGACGGCGGGCTGCCGCTGCGCACGAGCGGGCTGAACCGGATCCTCGCCCACGACCCGGGCGACATGACGGCGACGCTCGAGGCCGGGGTGCCGCTCCGCGAGGCGCAGGCCCGGTTCGCGGCCGAGGACCAGATGCTGGCGCTCGATCCGCCGGCCGACGGGGCGACGATCGGCGGGATCGTCGCCACCGGCGACTGCGGCCCGCTCGAGCATCGCTACGGCGGCCCCCGCGATCTCGTCGTCGGGATGACGGTCGCGCTGGCCGACGGCACGATCGCCCGCTCCGGCGGCACCGTGATCAAGAACGTCGCGGGCTACGACATCGCGAAGCTGTTCTGTGGCGGCTTCGGCACGCTCGGGCTCATCCTGTCGGTCAACCTGCGGCTCCACCCGCGCCTGCCGACGGTCACCGCGCTCGGGGAATCCGACGACGCCGCGCGACTGTGCGCCGCCGCACGGGCGCTCGCCGCGATGCCCGCCGAGCTCGAGTCGCTCGACCTCGCCTGGTCCGGCGGCGCGGGCCGGGTCCTTGCGCGCTGCGCCGGGCCGCAGGCGCAGCCGCGCGCGGAGCGCCTTTGCGGGGCGATGTCCGGAGAGCTCGGGCTGGAGGGGGCGAGGACCGAGGCCGACGATGCGACGCTCTGGGAGGCCCAGCGGGCGGCCCAGCGCTCGGTCGACGCGGCCGTCGTGCGCGTCGCCGCGCTGCCCACCGCCGCGCCCGCCGTGATCGCGGCTGCCGAGGCGGAGCGCGGCACGCTCGTCGCGCGGGCGGCGCTCGGGCACGCGTACGTGACGCTCGCCCCCGACCGGGTGAGCGCGTTCCGGGAGCGGCTGCCCGCCGGCGCGGTGTCGGTGCTGCGCGACTGTCCGCCGGACGCCCGCGCGCGCGTGGCCGACCCGTGGGGCGCGACGCCGGAGCGGTCGCTGGCGCTCATGCGGGCGCTCAAGGAGCGGTTCGACCCGACCGGGACATGCAACCCGGCGACGTTCGTCGGCGGAATCTGATCATGACCCACCGCGCCGGGGGAGTCTGTCAGCGATGACCGCGTTCGACCAGCACCGGCCCCCCGAGCCCGAGGTGATCGCCGATTGCGTGCACTGCGGCTTCTGCCTGGACGCCTGCCCGACATACCAGCTCTGGGGACAGGAGGCGGACTCGCCCCGCGGGCGGATCGTGCTCATCTCCGAGGGCCTTGAGGCGGACGCCGAGCTCACGCCGCAGATGGTCACCCACTTCGACCGCTGCCTCGGCTGCATGGCGTGCGTGACCGCGTGCCCATCGGGCGTGCGCTACGACCGGCTGATCGAACGTGTGCGTCCGCAGATCGAGCGCCACCACCGCCGCACGCCGGCCGAGCGGGCGCTGCGCCGGTTGCTGTACGAGACCCTCCCCCACCCGCGTCGTCTGCGGGCGCTGCGTCCGCTGCTCCGCCTCGCCGGTCGTGTGCCGCCGCGCGCGGTCCCGGCTCCGGTGCGGCCGCTGCTGGAGGTCGCACCGCGTCCTCCGGCAGCGCTCGGTCGGGCGCCGATCCCGGCGTTCACGCCGGCGGTCGGCGAGCGTCGCGGGCGGGTCGCGCTCCTGCTCGGCTGCGTGCAGCGCGTCTTCTATCCGCAGGTCCATCATGCGACCGTGCGCGTGCTCGCCGCCGAGGGCTACGACGTGCTCGCGCCTGCGCGGCCCGACTGCTGCGGCGCGCTTGAGCTTCACGGCGGGGCGGAACCGGCGGGGCTGCGCCGCGCGCAGGAGACGATCGAGGCCCTGGAGCGGGCGTCAGAGCGGGCCGGCCTCGGTCCCGTCGACCATGTCGTCGTCAACGCCGCCGGCTGCGGCTCGGCGATGAAGGAGTACGGAGAGCTGCTCGGCACCGACCGGGCGCGGCGCTTCTCCGACCGCGTGCGGGACGTCACCGAGCTGCTCGGCGAGCTTCAGCCCCGCGCGCGCCGCGGCCCGCTGGCGATGCGGGTCGCCTACCACGACGCCTGCCACCTGGCGCACGCCCAGGGGATCCGCGCCGCCCCGCGCGAGCTGCTCGCCGGCATCCCCGGGCTTGAGCTGCTCGAGGTCGCGGTGGAGCGGGAGCTCTGCTGCGGCTCGGCGGGCATCTACAACCTCGTCCAGCCGGAGGCGGCCGCCGCGCTCGGGGAGCGCAAGGCGCGCCATCTGCTCGACACCGGCGCGGAGGCGATCGCCGCCGCCAACCCCGGCTGCGCGGCGCAGCTCGACCTGCACCTGCGGCGGCTCGGACGGCCGCTGCCGCTCTATCACCCGATCGAGCTGCTCGCCCGTTCGATCGCAACCGGGGCGGTCCCTCGGTGACCCGGTCACCGCGCCGCTCGCGCCTGTCCGCTGGTGCTGGGAAGGGGCTGGTATCGTATTCCCATGATGTCGACCATCGATTCCGTCGGCCGAGTCGTGGTGCCCAAGGCGCTCCGTGATGCGCTCGGCCTGCAGCCGGGATCGAAGGTCGAGATCTCGCGCTACGGCGCGGGACTCCAGCTGATCCCGGCGGGGCGCACCGCCCGAGTGGTCCTCGAGGACGGCGTGCCGGTCGCCACCGGCACGACCACGATCGATGACGAGGTCGTCTTCGACCTGCTCGACGCCGGCCGGCGGTGAGCACCGTCCTCGGCGTCGACACCAGCGTGGCTCTGCCACTGCTCGTGCAGACGCATTCCGCCCACCGAGCCGTGGTCCGCTGGTGGGGCGGCCGGAAGCTCGCGCTCAGCGGCCACGCTGTGGCCGAGACCTACTCCGTGCTGACGCGCCTGCCCGGTGACCTCCGGATGGCGGCACCGGACGCCGCTCGGCTGATGCAGGAGCGGTTCGCCTCGCCCCTCGTGCTCGGGTCGGAGACCGCCCGTCGTCTGCCCCATCTGCTCAGCGCAATGGAGATCGCCGGTGGAGCGGTGTATGACGCGCTCGTGGCCCTGGCCGCCGCCGACCACGACGTCGACCTCGCCACCCGCGACGCCCGCGCCAAAAGCACGTACGAGCGGGTGGGCGTCCGCGTCGTCGTCGCCGGGTAGTATTCCATCGCGCCGCAGCGGCTGAACGCCAGATCAGCCGCCGTCCCCTCGCGCTCCCGAGGGGCGGCTGAGAGGTGGCTCGAGGTCTAGCAGACCCGGTGGTGGACCGTGTGCAGACCTGGATGCCGGAGCGAGCGAGCGCGGGCTGCCCGGTCAGTGCACGCCGAGCGTGCCGTTCGAGATCCCGGTGATGTCGTTCGAGAGGCCGATGACGAACAGCACGAGGATGAGCACGAAGCCGACGACGCCGGCGCGCTCCATGACGCTGAACGGGATCCGCCGGCGGCGGACCTTCTCCGCGACCGCCCAGAAGATGTGCCCCCCGTCGAGCGGCAGGAACGGGAACAGGTTGATGATCCCGAGCGACAGCGAGATGAGCGCAAGCACCTCGATCGCCTCGGTCGTGCTCGTCGCGAAATACCCCGCGGTCGCGTCAAAGGTGCCGACGACGCCGTGCAGCCGGCTGCGCTCCTTGGGCTTGAAGATCTGCACGATCGTCGACAGCGTCTGCTTCGTGACCGACCAGAGCTTCGTCACCGAGTCCGAGCCCGCCTGCAGCAGCGAGGGGTGCGTGATCACGGTCCTGCCGGCGAACGTGACGCCGATGAGCATCGCGGTCTCGGTGCGACCCTGACCGATGCTCACCGTCGCATACCGGGGCCGGACGGATACGTGGATGAGCCGGCCGTGGCGCTCGACGACGAGTCTGACCGGGGTCGCCGCCCGGCACCCGTCGGTCGGCGTGCCGGCACACCGATGGCGCTCGATCAGCCGGTGGAGCGTCTCCTCGTTGCCGGCCACCCCGTCGGCCGACACGATCCGGTCGCCCGGCCGGAGCACCTGCGCCGCGGGGCTGCCCTTGGCGACCTGGGCGACGCGCTTGGTGACGACTTCGCTGAACTCCCCGCTGCTCATGAGCAGCGCCCAGACGATCACGATTGCGAGCACGAGGTTGACCGCCGGACCGGCGGCGATCACGACGATCCGCTTCCAGACCGGCTGGTTGTAGTAGGCGCGTGGCACCAGCTCCGGCGGGATCTCCTCGTTCGGCGACATCCCGGTGATCTTCACGTAGCCCCCGAGCGGGATCGCTCCGATCCCGTACTCGGTGTCGCCGCGCCTCACCTTCGCGATCAGCGGCGGGAAGAACAGGCAGAAGCGCTCGACGCGCATGCCGACCGCCTTGGCGGCCGTGAAGTGGCCCGCCTCGTGCAGCACGATGAGGGCGACGAAGCCGAGGAACGCGTACAGGTAGGGCATGTCCGGCGAGCTCGAGTGTGGCAGCCGACGTTATGAGCCGCGTAAGCCGCCGCTACGCCGAGGCGAGCGCCTCGATCGTCTCGGCGGCGAGGCGCCGGGCCTCGCCGTCGGCCTGGGCGAGCGCGTCGAAGGAGTGGACGGGCGACCGCGGGGCGCGCTCGAGCGTCTCCTCGATGACCCGGGGGATCGCCGCGAACGCGAGGCGGCCGCCGAGGAACGCGTGCACGGCCACCTCGTTGGCGGCGTTGAGCGTGCAGGGCGCGGTGCCGCCGGCGATCCCGGCCTCGCGGGCGAGGCGCAGGCAGCGGAACGTCTCCTCGTCGACCGGCTCGAACGTGAGCGCTCCGAGCGCGGCGAGGTCGAGCGCGCGCACCGGCACCTCGACCCGCTCCGGGTGGTGCAGGCCGTAGGCGATCGGCACCCGCATGTCCGGGTAGCCGAGATGCGCGAGCGTCGCCCCGTCGCAGAGCTGGACGAGCGCGTGCACGATCGACTGCGGGTGGACGATGACGTCGATCCGCTCGTAGGGCATCGCGAACAGGTGGTGAGCCTCGATCACCTCGAGGCCCTTGTTCATGAGCGTCGCCGAGTCGATCGTGATCTTGCCGCCCATCGCCCACGTGGGGTGCGCGAGCGCCTGCTCGACCGTCACGTCCTCCAGCTCCTCCGGGCTGCGACCGCGGAACGGTCCGCCCGAAGCGGTGACGATCAACCGCTCGACGGTGCCGGCGGACTGGTCGAAGAGCAGCTGATGGAGCGCCGAGTGCTCGGAATCGACGGGGATGATCGCGGCGCCGGTCGCCTCCGCGAGCTGGGTGACGAGCTCGCCGCCGACGACGAGCGACTCCTTGTTGGCGAGCGCGAGGTCGATCCCCTCGGTGAGCGCCGCGACAGTCGGCACGAGCCCGGCGGAGCCGACGATCCCGTTGAGGACGAGGTCGCAGCGCTCCTCGACGATCAGCCGCACGAGCCCGTCGGAGCCCGACAGCACCTCGCCGTCAGTCCAGGCCTCGGCCGCCCGAGCGGCCGCGTCGGCGTCCGCGAGCGCGACCCGGCGCACCCCGTGGTTGCGCGCCTGCGCCAGCAGCGCCTCCCAGTTGCCGCCCGCCGACAGGCCGACGACCTCGAGCTGCCCGCCGGCGCGCGAGACGACGTCGAGAGCCTGGACGCCGATCGACCCCGTCGAGCCGAGGATCACCACCCGCCGTGCCATGGGTCAGCGATTGTAGGTCGGCCCCGGTCCGGCTCCGCCGGCGGCCCGGCGAGCCGTCCGTCGGTCGGCGCCCCGTGCTCAGTGCAGCAGCCCGATCCAGACGTAGTAGCCGCCGACGACCGTGAAGATGACGGCGTCGAGGCGGTCGAGCGCGCCCCCGTGGGCGCCGAACAGCGTGCCCGCGTCCTTGGCGCCGGCGTCGCGCTTGACGACCGATTCGAACAGGTCCCCGATCGGGCCGAGTACCGCGATCGTGAGGCCGAGCAGCAGGGACTGGCCCTCGGTGAGCCAGGTCTGTTGGAAGCGCCCGGCGATGAACACGGTGAGGACCGCGGTGAACATGCCGAGGCACAGCCCCTCGACGGTCTTGTTCGGAGAGATCGCGGGGGCGAGCGGCCGATGGCCGAAAATGCGTCCGCCGACGTAGGCGCCGGTGTCCGCGAGGAACGTCCCCAGCATGACGTCGATCACGATCGAGTTGCCGTGCGGCAGCTGGCGAAGCAACTCGGCATGGCCGAACCCGAGCCCGATCCAGACGATCCCGAGCAGCGTGCCCGCGATCGCGACCGTCGGCATGTTCTGCCGTCCCTCGATCGCGACCGCGAGGAACGTGACCGGCACGCTCGCCATCGCGACCTCGAGCATCGTCTGCTCCCCGCCGTACCGGGCGGCGATCACGAGCGCGACGGCGCTGCCGTAGCCGACGAGCGCCGCGGGCCGCCAGCGGTCGAGCATGCGGTAGAGCTCCATCATGCAGAGCACCGAGATCACGGCCATGAGCCCCATCCACGCCGCCCCACCGAGGTCGACGAACACGATCGCGATGAACGCGAGCGGGATCGCGACGAGCACGCGGGCGAAGAGGTCAGACCCCTGGGAGCGACGCCGCGGGGGTGACTCCCGGCGGCCGATGCCCTCGGCTCGCCGCGGGCGCTCGGCCGGCTTCGGTGGATCGGCCGGCTGCGCCGGCTCGTCCGGCTCCGCGGGCCCGGTCCGCAGGCGGCGCTCTGCGCGCGCCCGGCGCTCCTGCGCCCGGATCCGATCCGCCCGCTCGGCAGACATCAGCGGCCTCCGAACCGGCGCCGGCGCTCGGCGAACTGGTCGAGGGCACGCGCGAAAACGTCGCGCGTGAAGTCCGGCCACAGCTCCTCGCAGAAGACCATCTCGGAGTACGCGGTCTGCCACAGCAGGTAGTTGGAGACGCGCTGCTCGCCGCTCGTGCGGATGAGGAGATCGGGGTCGTGCATGTCGGGTGCG
>DATGKS010000043.1:0-34881 GCA_035294545.1 Solirubrobacteraceae bacterium
CTCGCGCGCAGGGCGCCCGCGACGCGGCGCGCGGCCTCGTACAGGTCCCGGTAGGTGAGCTCCCGCTCCGGGGTGATGAGCGCCGCGCGCCCGGGATGGAAACGGGCGGCGCGGCTCAGCCAGGGCTCCATGGGCGCGCAGCGTAGTCGCCGCGATGCGCCGGGAACGCGCAAGTCATCACGCACCGGGCCGCGAGCTCCGGCGTCCCGCAAACTCCGGACACCTCCACGTGTTCCTAGAGTCCACGCGGCCAAATGCCACGGAGTGACAGGAGCGAGCGCGTGAACCCACGTTGGACGCCTGCGGGCGAGTACACCGACATTCGCTATGAGCTGTCTGCGGAGGAGGACGAGAGCCGCCCGCAGATCGCGAAGATCACGATCGACCGCCCCGAGGTCCACAACGCGTTCCGCCCCGAGACGCTCGTCGAGCTCTCCGACGCGTTCGAGCGCGCCCGCGACGACTCGCGCGTCGGCGTGATCATCCTCACCGGCGCGGGCGAGGAGGCGTTCTGCTCCGGCGGCGATCAGCGCGTGCGCGGCAATCGCGGCGGCTACGTGAGCGGCGCCGATCCCGCGAACGCGGGCCGCCAGACGGCGGTGGGACGCTTCGAGGTCACCGACCTGCACGTCCAGATGCGCCGGCTGCCGAAGCCGATCGTGGCGATGGTCGCGGGCTGGGCGGTGGGCGGCGGCCACGTGCTCCACGTCGTCTGCGACCTGACGATCGCCGCCGACAACGCCCGCTTCGGCCAGGCCGGCCCCCGGGTCGGCTCGTTCGACGGTGGCTACGGGGCCTCCGAGCTCGCGCGGCTCGTCGGCCCCAAGAAGGCGAAGGAGATCTGGTTCCTGTGTCGCCGCTACGACGCCCGGCAGGCGCTTGAGATGGGGCTCATCAACGCGGTCGTGCCGCTCGCCGAGCTCGAGGCCGAGACGGTGCGCTGGTGCCGGGAGATGCTCGCGATGTCGCCGTTCGCGCTGCGGATGATGAAGCTGAGCTTCCACGCCGAGGAGGACGGCATGGCCGGCATCCAGCAGCTCGCGCACGACGCGAACTACCTCTTCTACATGAGCGAGGAGGCGCAGGAGGGCCGCAACGCGTTTCTTGAGAAGCGCCCGGCCTCGTTCGACCGCTTCCCGCGTCGGGCGTAGAGAAGCGATGGGGGCGCCGAGGTGAGCGGTGTGCGGATCTGGCTCATGGCCGCGCGGCTGCGGACGCTGCCCGCGGCGATCGCGCCCGTGCTCGTCGGCACCGCCCTGGCGGGCTTCCAGCACGTCTTCCATCCGCTGCGGCTGCTCGCCGCGCTCCTCGGCGCGATCTTCATCCAGGTGGGCACGAACCTCTCGAACGACTACTCGGACGCCCGTCGCGGCGCCGACGCCGAGGATCGCCTGGGGCCGGTGCGGGTCACCGCGGGCGGCCTCGTCCCGCCTCGCCAGGTGCTCATCGCGACCTACGTCTCGTTCGGTCTTGCGGTGCTCGCGGGGATCTACCTGATCGTCGTCGCCGGCTGGCTGCTGCTCGCGATCGGGGTCGCCTCGATCATCGCCGGGGTGCTCTACACCGGCGGCCCGCGCCCGTACGGCTACGAGGGGCTCGGCGAGGTATTCGTGTTCCTGTTCTTCGGAGTCGTGGCGGTCGCGGGCTCCTACTTCGTCCAGGTCCGCGGGCTCGACTGGGAGGCGTTCGCGCTCTCGGTCCCGGTCGGCCTGCTCGCCGCCGCGATCCTCGTCGTCAACAACGTGCGCGACATCGACTCCGACCGCCGCGCGGGCAAGCGGACGCTCGCCGTGCGGCTCGGCCGCAAGCGCACGCGCGTCATGTTCGCGGTGATGCTCGCGCTCGCGTTCGTGCTCGCGCTCGTCACCTGGGGGTTCGGTCCGCTCGCGCCCTGGGTGGCGCTCTGCTGGCTCGCCGCCCCGCTCGCGGTCTCGCTCGCGCGGACGGTCGCCGCCCACACCGACGGCCCGACGCTCAACGCGGCGCTCGCGCGCGCGGGCATGCTCCAGCTCCTCTTCTGCGTGCTCCTGTCGGCAGGGGTGCTCCTCAGCCGGTGAGGCGCCTGGGCCGCACCCGCCTCCGGACGCCGCGCCGGTGAGGCTCTCGGTCCGCACCGTCTCCCGGGCGCTGCGCGGCGCCGGGCACCGGGCCGCGCACGGGACGGTGAGCGACCGTGAGCTCGTGCTCGTCACGCTGCGCGCCGGCGATGGGCTCACCGGCCACGGCGAGGCGGCGCCGCTCGAGTCGTACGACGGCATCGGGGTCCCCGAGGTGCTGGCGGCGCTCGAGGCCTGCCGGCCGGTGCTCGCCGACTATCCCGGCCACGCGCCGGTCGCGGACGTCATCGCCCGCTGCGGCGAGCGGACGCTCGTCGCCCCGGCACTCGCGGCGATCGACCTCGCGCTCTGGGACCTCGCGGGCCGGCGCGTCGGCGAGCCGGTCTGGCGACTGCTCGGAGCCACGGAGGGCAGGCCCGTGCCGGTCAACGCGACGATCGGCGCCGTCGACCGCTCGAGCGCGGCCCGGGAGGCGGCCGAGGCGCGGGCCGCCGGGTTTCGCGCGGTGAAGGTGAAGGTCGGAGTCGGCGAGGACGTCGACCGCGTGTCGACGGTGCGGGCGTTCGCCGGGGCCGAGATGGCGATCCGCATCGACGCGAACGGCGCCTGGACGCCCGAGCAGGCGGCCGCGATTCTTCCCGCGCTCGCTCCCGCCGGAATCGAGCTGTGCGAGGAGCCCGTCCCCGGGCTCGCCGCCATCGCCGCGCTGCGCGCCGGCGGCGGGACCGGCGGGATCCCGATCGCGCTTGACGAGTCCGCCGCCGATCCGCTTTCGTTCGCCGCTCCGGCCGCCGCCGAGCTCGCCTGCCTCAAGGTCTCGCGCTGCGGCGGGATCACCGGCCTGCTCAGCGCGGCCGCCGACGCCCGCGCCGCCGGCTATGAGGTGTATCTCGCCTCGACGCTCGACGGGCCGCTCGGGATTGCGGCCGCGCTCCATGCCGCGGCCGTGCTCCGTCCAGCACGCGCCTGCGGGCTGGCGACGCTCGGACTGTTCGCGGGGCCGCCGGATCCGCTGCCCGTGCGCGACGGGATGCTTGGTCCGCCCGCCGGCCCGGGCCTCGGCTCCGGGCTCGTCGACTGGTACTGACCGCCGGCCCGGGCCTCGGCTCCGGGCTCGTCGACTGCTACTGACCGCCGGCCCGGGCCTCGGCTCCGGGCTCGTCGACTGCTACTGACGGTCGGTCACGGATTTGCTCAAAAAGCACCAGCGGGGCGTTCATCCGTCGGAATGGGCCTCGCCCATCCGAATCTGTCGCAAACCCGGCGCTCGATGCGACGAGGGCGACACGTCGAGATCCGCAGGGCACGAGAGACGGCGCGGGTTCACCCCCCGGTGGCGACGATCAGCGCCGCCACGGCCCACGGCTGCTCGAGGTGGACCGCGTGGCCGGCCCCCGGCACGACGTGGAGCCGCGCGTCGGGAAGCTCCTCGAGCATCCGCTCGGCGGTGCGCCGGAACTTCCGGTCGCGCTCGCCGACGAGCATCTCGACCGGGATCGTGATCTCGCCGAGCCGGTCCCAGAGCGAGGGCAGCGTGCCCGTGCCGAGCCCGCGGAGCGCCGCGGCGAGGCCGTCGGTCGTGTTGCGCAGGCGGTCGGCCATGACGGCGGCCCGCACCTCGGGCGGCTGGTCGGCGAGCACCGGGGTCTGCGACCAGCGGCTGACGAACTGCTCGATCGTGACGGTCTGCGCCCAGGCGGCGAGCGCCTCGTCGGCGCGGCGGCGGGCTTCGCGCTCGGCGCCCTCGGCGAGGCCTGGGCTCGCCCCGATGAGCACGAGGCGTTCGACCCGGCCGGGCATCGCGAGCGCGGCATGGAGCGCGATCCGCCCCCCCTGGGAGTAGCCGCCGAGCGTGAAGCGGCCGGGCGCGAGCGCGTCGAGCTCGGCGAGCACCGCCTCGAGCGTCACCGGCCGTGCGCCCGACGCGCTGCCGTGACCGCGGATGTCCGGGGCCTGCACGCGGTAGCTGTGCGGCAGCGCGGACGTCACGCCATCCCAGCTGGCCCCCGTGTTCGTGAAGCCGTGCAGCAGGACGAGCTCGGTCATGGGCGGGCACGATACGGGCACCGGCCGGCGACCCGGCGCGCGCGCCGCAGCACCGTCGCGGAACCGCGCCGGTCGGCGGATAGCATCCGCCGCCGTGCCGGACCCGCGCCACTCCGTCGACCAGTACCGGCTGCTGCGGGCGCTCGTCGACGAGCTGGCGCGCTGCGGCCTGCGGGAGGCGTGCACCTCGCCGGGCTCGCGCAACACGCCGATCGTGATCTCGCTCGCGCGTGAGCCGCGGATCCGCTGCTTCTCGCACATCGACGAGCGCTGCGCGGGGTTCTTCGCCGTCGGCGCGGCGCGGGCGAGCGGCCGCCCGGTCGCGGTCACGTGCACGTCGGGGACGGCGGCCGCCGAGCTCATGCCGGCCGTCGTCGAGGCGCATTGGGGCCGGGTGCCGCTCATCGTGCTCACGGCCGACCGGCCGGCGGAGCTGCGCGACGTCGGCGCCGGCCAGGCGATCGATCAGCTCAAGCTGTACGGCGACCACGCGAAGTGGTTCTGCGAGGTCGAGCCCCCGCCGGCACTCGACGCGGGCACGATGCGCTGGATCCGGCAGCTCGCCTGCCGCGCGTACTGGACGGCGCTCGAGGGCCGCCCCGGCCCGGTCCACCTCAACCTGCCGCTGCGCGAGCCGCTCGTGCTGACCAAGCCGCTGGCCGACGAACCGGCCGAGTTGGCCGGGCGTCCAAGCGGAGCGCCGTGGGTGCACCGCGTCGCGCCGTCCGACGCCGAGCCGGCGGCCGCCCCGGCTCCCGCACCGGCCCGCACCGTGATCGTCGTCGGCCGCGCCGAGGACGACCAGCGCGTCGCGTCCGCGGTCGCCGCCTTCGCAGAGCGCGCCGGCGCGCCCGTCCTCGCCGACGCGTTGTCGGCGGCGCGCTCAGGCCCGACCGCGGTCGCAACCTACGATCTGCTGCTGCGAGACGCCGCACTCGCCGCGCGCCTGACTCCGGAGCGCGTGATCCGCATCGGCGACCTGCCGACGTCAAAGCCGCTGCGCGCCTGGCTTGCCGGGCTGCCGGAGGACGTCGAGCAGGTGCACGTCGACCCCGCCCGCTCCTGGCAGGACCCGGCTGGGGTCGTCGGCGAGATCTGGTCGGGGTCCCCCACCGGGCTGCTGCCCGAGCTCGGCGGCGCGCCGGATGCCGACTGGCTCGCGGCCTGGCGCGCCGCCGACGACGCGGCCGCGGACGCGGTCACGGCCGAGCTCACCGCCGACCGGGCGCTCTCCGAGCCGCTCGTCGCCCGTCGGCTCGGCGAATGGCTTCGGCCGGACGTCACGCTGTTCGTCGCCTCCTCGATGCCGATCCGCGACGTCGAGCTGTTCCTCCCGGCGCGCGCGCCGCTGCCCCGCGTGCTGTCGAACCGCGGCGCGAACGGGATCGACGGCACCGTCTCCGCCGCCTTCGGCGCCGCCGCCGCCCAGCCGGGGCGGCCGGTCGTGCTGCTCATCGGCGACGTCGCGCTGCTGCATGACCTCGGCGGCCTGATCGCCGCCCGGCGCCTCGGCCTCGAGCTCACGATCGTCGTGCTCGACAACGACGGCGGCGGCATCTTCCACTTCCTGCCGGTGAGCGGCGAGGGCGACGCGTTCGAGGAGCATGTCGCGACGCCGCACGGCCTCTCGCTAGCGCGCGTCGCCGCGCTGTTCGAGCTCGACCACGCGCGCGCGAACAACGCCGACGAGCTCCGCACGGCACTGAACCGTGGCCTCGGCTCGGGCCGCGTCATGCTGATCGAGGTCGCGACCGACCGGGCGGAGAACCTCGCTCTCCACCGGCGGCTCGCGGAGGTGGGGCTGGCCGCGGCGGCCGCCGCCGCGGCGCCCGCCGGTTGACCGGCTGCGCGCCTCAGGTCGCCGCCGGGTCCCGGACCTCGGCGCCGAGCCACTCGAAGATCCGCACGAGCCCCTGGCGGAGCGTGACCCGGGGCTCCCAGCCGAGCGTCTCGCGCGCGCGGGTGACGTCGAGGCAGCTGCGATCGACCTCTCCGGGTCGCGCGTCGGCGAACACCGGCTCGCGCAGGCCGGGGACCGCGACATCGTTCAGCGCGTCGATCAGCTGGAGCACGGACGTCTCCCGGCCGTGACCGATGTTCACCGGCCCCGTCACGTCAGCGTCGGCGGCGAGCAGGTTGGCTGCGACGACGTCGGAGACCTCGACCCAGTCGCGCGTCTGGCGCCCGCTGCCGAACACGGTCGGCGTGCCCCCGGTCATCGCCAGGCCGCAGAAGATCGCCACCACCCCCGCCTCCCCGTGGACGTCCTGGCGCGGCCCGTACACGTTGCCGTAGCGCAGCGACACGGTCGAGAGCCCGTGCAGGCGGTCGTAGAGCGCGACGTAGCCCTCGGAGGCGTGCTTGCTCGTGCCGTAGGGCGCGAGCGCCCGGATCGGATGGTCCTCGGGGGTCGGCAGCACGTCGGCGTCGCCGTAGAGCCCGCCGCCCGTCGATGTGTTCACGAGGCGGCGGACGCCGTGGCGACGCGCCGCCTCCAGGACGTTGATCGCGCCGAGCACGTTCGTGCGCGCGTCGCCGACGGGATCGGTCACCGAGGAGCGCACGTCGATCTGGGCGGCGAGGTGGAAGACGAGCTCCGGCGCGCACGCCGCGAACACCGCCTGCACCCGCTCGGCGTCGCGCACATCGGCGACGACGAGCTCCGCGCCCGCCTCGAGCGCGGCCGACAGGTTCTCCCGCTTGCCGGTCGACAGGTCGTCGATGACCGTCACGCGGTCGCCGCGGGCGATGAGTCCGTCGACGAGGTTCGAGCCGATGAAGCCGGCGCCGCCGGTGACCAGGCAATCCACGATCCGTCTTCCCCGTTCGTCGTCCCCCGGGCGAGCTCAGCCGGCGAGCGCCGGGAGCATCACCCCGAGCTTGATCTCCGTCTCCGCGAGCTCCGCCGCGGGATCGGACTCCCGCACGATGCCGCAACCGGCGTAGCAGCGGGCGAGTGTGCCGCGCAGCAGCGCGCACCGCAGCGCGACGCAGAACTCGCCGTCGCCGGCCGCGTCCACCCAGCCGACCGGCCCGGCGTACCAGCCGCGGTCGAAGCCTTCGAGCGCCGGGATCGCATCGAGCGCGCTCGCGGGCTCGGCCCCGACGGCCGGCGTCGGGTGCAGGATCCCGGCGAGCGCGATCGCGTCGATCGGCTCCGCGAGCTGCGCCCGGATCGGCGCCGCGAGGTGCTGGATGTTCGCGACCTTGACGACGACCGGCTCCTCGGGAGCGGCCACCCACACCGCGTGCGGGCGCAGCGTGCGGGCGATGCGACGCGCGACGATCGCGTTCTCCGAGCGGTTCTTGTCCGAGCGCAGCAGCTGCTCGCCGAGGTGGTCGTCGACGGCGGGGTCGGCGCTGCGCCGCGTCGAGCCGGCGAGCGCGACCGTCGAGGCGCGCTGACCCTGGCGGCGGACGAGGAGCTCCGGGCTCGCGCCGATGAACGTCGTCTCGCCGCGGCCGACCGCGTACACGAACGAGCTCCCGAACGCCTCGCGCAGCAGGCCGAGCACGGCCGCCGGATCGTGGGAGACCGGCGCGTGGACGTCGACCTCGCGTGCGAGGACGACCTTTTCGAACTCGCCGGCGGCGATCCGCTCGACCGCCCGGCCAACCGCCTGCTCGAAATGGGCCGGGGGCATCGCGCTCGTCACCTCGTAGCGGCCCGTCGGCGCCGGATCGACGAGCGGCAGCGGCTCCTCCCGCAGCCCGGTGAGCCGCGCCGACAGCGCATCCACGACGTCCTCGGCGGTGTCGTCGGGGCCGAGCTCGCCGTTCCACGTCAGCCACGTCTCCGCGCCCCGCCGGGCGAACGAGATCGCCGGCACCTGCAGCGATGCCGGCGCGAAGCCGGCCCAGGCGGGGTCGCGGGCGCCGGACGGGGCGAACGCAAACCCGCCGATCGCGCTGAGGCCCGCTCCCGGCGGCGGCGGGAGCTCGTCGAGAAGCGCGGCGCGCGCCAGCTCCCGCCAGCGCCGGGCGAGCACGGCGAAGCGGTCCTCGCCGTCGGCCTCGAGAGCGCTCACGCAGCCGAGGCCGGCGACCGCGATCGCGTCGCGTTCGGGCTGCTCGAGGCAGAACCACGGCTCCGCGGCGGCGCGGGAGGCGAGCACGATCGCGCTCGGGTCGACGGGGCGAGAGACCCGCCAGCTCAGGCTGACGAGGCTCGTGCGTCCGGTCGCGCGAGCGCGCCGGAGCCCCTCCTCGACCCGCCGGGCGAGGCGCCGCCGCGTGCGCGCATCGCACCACCGATCGAGTTGGGCATCGGCGGCGAGCAGGTCCACTCACCGCAGGGTATCGGCCGGCCCGGGCCGTTCGGGCCGCGACCTGACAGACTCTGCGCTTCACCGCGGGACCGGCGGAGAGCACGGTTTCCTGCCAGCGACAGCGACATGGAGCATCGATGACCGTGACGAGGCGAAGCGCCCTCGGGCTGTCCGGGATGGATCCCGGCACCTACGAGCCGCACCCCGCGCACTGCGCGGGCCGTTCCTACCGCGAGACGAACTGCTACGCGGACGTGCTCATCGAGCTCATCCACTCGCGCGGGCATGAGCCGCTCGCGGCGTTCGGGTTCATCGCCCGCACCGACTGGGAGGGCGACCAGTTCACGTACTTCAAGCCGCCGGTCGCCGACCTCGAGCGGCTGTTCGGAATCGACGTGCACGAGATGCTGCCGCACCGCTCGATCCCCGAGCACATCCGGGAGCAGCTCGCCCTGGGCAGGACGGTGCTCGTCGAGATCGACGCCTACTACCTGCCGGACACGGCGGGGACGAGCTACCGCCGCGACCACCTGAAGACGACGATCGCCCCGGACCTGATCGACGAGGAGCGCGAGGAGCTGCGCTATTTCCACAACGGCGGCCTGTGGGAGCTCTCCGGCGAGGACTACCGGGGCGCGTTCCGCCAACTGCCGCACTTCACCGAGGACGTCATGCTCCCGTTCATCGAGCTCGTCCGCTTCGATGCGGGACCGGCGCTCGACGGGCCGGCGCTGCGCGACGCCGCGGGGGAGCTGCTCGCCGGCCACTATCGCCGTCGGCCGGCGAGGAATCCGTTCGCGAGCTGGAGCGAGCGTCTGCCCCGCGACCTCGAGCGCCTGTCCGGCAGCGACGTCGCCGCCTTCCACGAGTACGCGTTCGTCACGGTCCGCATGGTCGGCTCCGCGTTCGAGCTGTTCGCCGACCACCTCGAGTGGCTGCTCGGCGATCGGGGCGCCGAGGCGGCGCGCCACTTCCGCGCGATCACCGAACAGTCCATGGCGGTCTCCTTCCGCATCGCCCGGCGTCGCCCGTTCGACGTGGCCGAGGCGCTGCGCCCGATGATCGAGGGCTACGAGCGCGGGATGGACGCGCTCGGCGGTCAGCTGGGCGAATGGAGCTGAGCGACGGCTGGTCGCTCGCCGGCACCGCTCCCGGCGCCTGCCGCGACCCGTCGGAGCTCCGGGCGCTCGAGCTCGAGTGGCATGCGGCGCCGGTGCCGGGGACGGTGGCCGGTGCGATCGAGCACCGCGACCGCGACCTCGACGCCGAGGACTGGTGGTTTCGCTGCCGGTTCGAGCTGCCCGACGACGGTGAGGCCGAGCCGGTCCTCGAGCTCGACGGCCTCGCCACCGAGTGCGAGGTGTTCCTCAACGGCATCTCGATCCTCCGCTCCTCGTCGATGTGGCGGCGGCACAGAGTCAGCATCGAGCACGCCGTCTCGACCGGCTCCCCGAACGAGCTCGTGATCGTCTGCCGGGCGCTCACGCCGCTGCTCGAGCGCCGGCGCCGCCCGCGTGCACGCTGGCGCACGCGGGTCGTGAGCCACGGCAACCTGCGCTGGCACCGGACGATGATCTTCGGCCGCTCCCCCGGCTTCGCGCCCGGCCCGGCCGCGGTCGGGCCGTGGCGGCCGATCCGGGTCGTGCACCGCCGCCCCGACGATCCGCTCGCGGTGAGGGTCGCCGCGGAGCTCGAGGGCGATCTCGGGCATGTGCGGGCGCTCGTCACGATGCCGGCCGGCGCCGGGAGCGAGCTCGCCCTGCGGGTCGGCGAGGAAACCGTGCGCGCCCGGCCCGACGCGCACGGCCACGCGGAGCTTCGCCTCGAGCTCGGTGACGTGGAGCGCTGGTGGCCCCACACCCATGGGGAGCCGGTCCTCCACGAGGTCGTGCTGGAGAGCGACGGCAGAGCGGTCGCGCGGCGCCGGGTCGGCTTTCGGTCGCTGCGCTTTCCCGACGACATCCCCGAGGCGGGGTTCGCGCTCGAGGTCAACGACGTCCCGGTGTTCCTGCGGGGTGCGGTGTGGACGCCGATCGACCTCGTGCGGCTCGCTCCGGCACCGGAGGAGCTGCGACGCACGCTCGAGCGTGTGCGCGCCTGCGGGATGAACCTCGTGCGGGTCGTCGGCACCGGGCATTACGAGTCCGCGGAGTTCCACGACCTCTGCGACGAGCTCGGGATCCTCGTCTGGCAGGACCTGATGTTCGCCAACCTCGACTATCCGCTCGACGACGCCGCGTTCCGCGACGAGGTCGAGGCCGAGGCCCGCGAGCAGCTCACGGCGCTCTCCCATCGCCCGAGCCTCGTGTGCGTGTGCGGCAACTCAGAGGTCGAGCAGCAGCCGGCGATGATGGGCCTCGATCCGGAGCTCGGGCGCCACCCGTTCTGGGAGGAGACGCTGCCCGCGCTCGTCGGCGAGCTGCGCCCGGACGTCGCCTGCGTGCGGAGCACCCCCTGCGGCGGAGACCTTCCGTTCCATCCCGATCGGGGCGTCACTCACTACTTCGGGGTGAGCGGCTACTTCCTCGGCGTCGAGGACGCGCGCCGCAGCGGCGTGCGCTTCGCGACCGAATGCCTCGCGTTCGCGAACGTCCCCGACGAGGTGTCGGTCCCCGTCCATCACCCACGCTGGAAGGCCGGCGTGCAGCGCGACGCGGGCTCGGGCTGGGACATCGGGGCCGGCTGGGACTTCGACGACGTCCGGGACCACTATCTCAAGCACCGCTACGGCGTCGACCCCGTCGGGCTGCGGCGCTTCGACCACGGCCGCTACCTCGAGCTCTCCCGGATGGTGACCGGCGAGGTGATGGCCGACGTGATGGGCGAGTGGCGCCGGGAGGGCTCCCCCTGCCGCGGAGCGCTCGTCCTGTGGCTCACCGACATGGCCGCGGGCGCGGGGCTCGGGATCCTCGACGCCGAGCGCCGGCCGAAGGCCTGCTACCACCATCTGCGCAGGGCGCTCTCGCCGGTCGCGGTGTGGATGACCGACGAGACGACGGCGGGCGTCGCGATCCACCTCGCCAACGACCGGCCGACGCCGCTGCAGGCGACCCTTCGGATCGCGCTCTACCGAGGGGGCGAGGCCGAGGTGGCGGGCGCGGAGGAGCGGCTCACGCTCGAGGCTCACAGCACCGCCCGCCGCACCGTCGAGGGCATGATCGGGAGCTTCCTCGACGCCGCCTGGGCGTACCGCTTCGGTCCGCCGGCGGCACAGGCGATCGTCGCCTCGCTCGTGACCGACGACCCGGCGCGTCCGGTCTCGACCGCGGTCCACTTCCCGGCGGGGCCGCCGACCGAGCGGCTGCCGCCGGCGTCGCTCGGGCTCAGCGGCGAGGCGCGGCGCGAGCCGTCCGGCGACGTGGTCGTGTCGCTCGCCAGCCGGTCGCTCCTGCACGGGACCCGCGTCGCGCTGACCGGCGCCGAGGCCGACGACGACGTGTTCTGCCTGGAGCCCGGACGCGCGCGGGAGCTCACGCTCTTTTGTCCGCCACAGGCGCGGGCGACGGGCCCGGTGACCGTCACCGCGCTCAATCTCGCGACGCCGATCACGCTGAGCGTGCCCGCGGCGTCGGAGTGACACGGTTCGCAACGAGCGCCGCGGGTATCGTTTGGGACGGAACGCAGGGACCTCGGGACATGCGCTCGCAGACGGGCGCGTGCCGTGCGCCCGAAGACGGACTTCGCTCGGCGAGTGGGCTCTCCCGCGGGGTTCAGCGCGTCGCGACCGTTGCCGATAGACCGACCATGAACGAAAAGATTCGACAGGCGATCGCCGAGCATGCGCGGCTCTCGGTCGATGTCGCCACGCTGTCTGACGACTCCGACCTGTACGAGGCGGGAATGACCTCGCAGGCGAGCGTGAACGTGATGCTCGCGCTCGAGGACGCGTTCGACGTCGAGTTCCCCGACCGGATGCTCACGCGCAGCGTGTTCCAGTCGATCGGAGCGATCGAGGCCGCGCTCACGGAGCTCGACGTGGACCTGGCGGCATGACCGCGCTCGCCGACCGCGAGCAGGTGCTGCTCGCCGCCGTCGAGACGATCGCCACGGACGTCGCGTCCGTTCACGCGGCGGATGTCGATCACGCGGGCCGCTTCCCGCAGGAGACGGTCGACGCGCTCCGCGAGGTCGGCGCGCTCTCGATGCTCGTTCCCACCTCGCTCGGCGGCGGCGGCTTCGGGATCGAGACCGCGGCGGCGTGCTCACGGGCGCTCGGCCGGGCGTGCGGCGCGAGCGCGATGGTGTTCGCCATGCACCAGATCCAGGTCGCCGTGCTCGTCCGCCACCTCTCCGAGGGGTCATGGTTCGAGGAGTACCTGTCCCGCCTCTGCGCCGAGCAGCGGCTGATCGCCTCGGTCACCTCCGAGGTCGGGACCGGCGGCGACATGGGCCGCTCGATCGCCGCGGTCGAGTGCATCGGCGAGGGCAGCTCGCGGTTCGAGAAGCAGGCGCCGACGGTCAGCTACGGCGGCCACGCGGACGACCTGCTCACGACGCTCCGGCGCGGCCCCGACGCCGAGCCCGGCGACCAGGTGGCGGTCCTCACCCTCCGCGGCCAGGCGACGCTCGAGCCGAGCGGCACCTGGGACGTGCTCGGGATGCGCGGCACCTGCTCGCCGGGCGCGATCGTCCGCGCCACCTTCCCCGACGAGCAGATCATGAGCGATCCGTTCGCACGGATCGCGAGCGAGTCGATGGTGCCGATCTCCCACGTTCTGTGGTCGCATCTGTGGCTCGGGATCGCGGAGGACGCCTTCGAGCGGGCCCGCGCGTTCGTTCGGGCGGCCGCCAAGCGGACGCCCGGGGTCCAGCCCCCCGCCGCCCCGCGCCTGGCCCGCGTGCTCTCAGAGCTCTCGATGCTGCGCGCCGAGGTCGAGTCCGGCCTGCGGGACTTCCTCGCCGGCTCCGCGACCCCGGACCGCCGCGGGCTCGGCACGATGGGGGCGGCGCTGCGGTTCAACAACCTCAAGGTCGGCGCCTCCGAGCACGCCGTCGATATCTGCCGCGGCGCGCTCGACGTGTGCGGGATCGTCGGGTTCAAGAACGACACCCCGTTCAGCATCGGCCGGCATCTGCGCGACACGATGTCCGCGCCGCTGATGATCGCCAACGAGCGCATCAACCAGACGAACGCCGGCCTGCTGCTGATCGCCAAGGAGGTCTGATGCCCGAGTTTCGCACCGGCACCCTCGATCAGATCGCGTTCCTCGAGGACCTCGTCGCGGCGGGCCTGCTCGCCCCGACGGGCGTCCACGGCGTCTACGCGCGCGGCGGCGACTTCGAGCGCGTCCGGCTCGCGCTCGACGCGCTCATCACGCGCACCGCCGCCCCCGAGTCGCCCGAGCCGCTGCATCACCCACCGCTGTTCCCCCGCGAGCAGCTCGAGCGCAACGGCTATCTCGGGTCCTTCCCGCACCTCGCGGGCACCGTGTTCTCGTTCGACGGCGACGAGTCGGCGGCCGCCGAGCAGCTCGCGCTCGCCTCCCGCCACGAGGACTGGAGCGCCTTCCAGTCGATGACCGAGATGGTGCTCACGCCGGCCGCCTGCTACCCGCTCTACCCGGCGGTCGCCGCCCGCGGGCCGCTGCCCGAGCGCGGGCTCACGCTCGATACCGGGGACGCCTACGTCTTTCGCCGCGAGCCCTCCTCGGACCCGTCGCGGATGCAGATCTTCCACATGCGCGAGATCGTCCGCGTCGCCGACCGGGAGACGGTGATCGAGTGGCGGAGCGTGTGGCGCGCCCGCGCCGAGGAGCTCCTGCGCGGACTCGGACTCGAGCTTGAGCTCGACATCGCAAGCGATCCGTTCTTCGGCCGCACGGGCCGCCTGCTCGCCGCCCAGCAGCGCGACCAGGAGCTCAAGTGGGAGCTGCTCGCGCCGGTCGCCGGCAGGCCGTCGGCGATCGCCTCCTCCAACTACCACCAGGACCACTTCGGCGAGATCTACGAGATCGCGACCGCCGAGGGGGAGGTGGCCCACACCGGGTGCATGGCGTTCGGGGAGGAGCGGGTGACGCTCGCGCTGTTCAGCGCCCACGGCTCCGATCTCCGCTCCTGGCCCGCCGAGGTGCTGGCGGCGCTCGAGCTGTAGGCGGTCGCATGGCCGTCCACTCCGACGTGACGACGTCGGTCGAGCCGGTGGACGGCGAGCGCGCCGAGGCCGGTCTGTACCTGTGCTCCGGCGAGGACCGGATCTTCGCCGTGCACCATCCCGCCGCCCGGTCCGGCCGGGAGGTCGCGGTCCTCATCTGCGCCCCGTTCGGGTGGGAGGAGGTGTGCGCGCACCGCATCCTGCGCGAATGGGCGCGCCGGCTCGCGCGCGCGGGTCATCCGACGCTGCGCTGGACGCTCCCCGCCGGTGGGGACAGCGGCGGCTCGCCGGACGACGAGGATCTCCTGGAGCGCTGGATGGCGGCCACCGGGACGGCGGCGCGCTGGCTGCGCGAGGCCGGCGGCGGTCGGCCGGTGGTCGCGGTCGGGCTCGGGCTCGGCGGCATGCTCGCGTATGGCGCGGCTGCCGCCGGGGCGCCGATCGGCGGCTTCGTCCTGTGGGACGTCCCCTGCCGGGGGCGCGACCTCGTGCGTCGGCTGCGCGCGTTCGCCAAGCTCGAGAGCAGCGAGTTCTACATCGGCCTTGAGCCTCCTCCGCCGCTCGATGACGGGTCGCTCGAGGCGGGCGGCTTCCGGCTCGCGCCCGCGACCGTCGAGAGCCTGCGCCGTCTCGACCTGGCGGCGATCGATGCGCCCGCGGCGCCGCTCGGCGCGCTCGTCCTCGAGCGCGACGGCGTCCCGCCGGACGACCGGCTGCTCGGCGCGCTCGGCGACGCCGGCATCGACACCGCGACGGCCCCGGGGAGCGGGTATGCGGAGATGACCTCCCATCCGCAGACCTCGGTCGTGCCCGAGGAGGTGCTCGCCACGACGGCCGCATGGCTGGTCGCGCATGCCGGCGACGCGCACCCGCAGGACACGCCCGCGGCTGACGCGCGCGCCGGGGACGCGCAGGCGAGGGATCGGCCCGTGCCGCGCGACGCGGTCCCCGCGTTCGAGCGAGAGCTGACCGTCCCCGGAGCGAGGACGTTCACCGAGGCGCCGTTCGACGTGCGGCTTGCCGACGGCACGCTGCGCGGCATCGTCACCCGCCGGCCCACCTCCGCCGCATCGCTCTGCGCGGTCTTCCTCAACGCCGGCGCCCAGCGCCGGATCGGCCCCAACCGCATGTGGGTCGAGGCCGCGCGGCGCTGGGCGTCGGAGGGCGTCGCCTCGCTGCGGCTCGACATGCTCGGCATCGGCGAGTCCGACGGACCGGCGACCCCGTATGCGCGCGACATGACCTTGTACGCGCCGGAGTTCGTGCCCCGGGTCACCGCCGTCCTGGACGAGCTCGAGCGTCGCGGGGTCGCGACCCGGTTCGTGCTCATCGGCCTGTGCGCGGGAGCGTACTGGGCGCTGCACGCGGGCCTCGACGACGATCGGGTCGCCGGGATCATGATGCTCAACCCGGTCGCGGTGATCTGGCACGACGAGCTCCGGGCCGCACGCGATCTGCGGCGCGTGTTCACCGATCGCTCCTGGCGGCTGATCCGCAAGAACGCGACCCGCCAGCGCCTGGGGGCCGTGGCCCGGATGCTCGCCGGCGCGCCCGTCCGGACCGCCGGCCGGCTGCTCGCGCCCGCCGACCGGCCGCCCTCGCTCGAGACGGAGATCAGGCGCAACCTCGACCGCTGGGCGGACCCGGCGCGCCGGATCCTCGCGATGTTCGCCCACCGCGAGGGGCTCGCGATGGACCTCGAGCGCTCGGGGGAGCTCGCGCGGCTGCGATCGCTGCCGAACGTGACGATCCGGCGGCTGCCGATCAACGACCACACGCTGCGCCCGGTCGCGATCCAGCGGCTCGTCCATCGCGAGCTCGACGACGAGCTGCGCCGCATCCTCGCCGCCCTCGACCGAGGCCGGTGACGCTCGCCGGCGTCGACCATTGCCCGAACGAGGCGCGTCGTTTAGATTGGCCCGGTCAGGATGACCGGGGACCGGTGATGCTCAATCTCGTCTTCTGCTACCACGCCCTCAGCGAGCGCTGGCATGCGCCGCTCTCGGTGCGCCCGGAGCGCTTCGCGGGGCAGGTCGAGACGATGCTCGCGCGCGGCTACCGCCCCGTCACGTTCTCCGAGCTCACGCGCGCGCCGCACGACGCGGGCCTGTTCGCGATCACCTTCGACGACGCGTTCCGCTCGGTCCACAAGCTCGCGGTGCCGGTGCTGCGCCGGCTCTCGGTCCCGGCGACCGTGTTCGTCCCGACCGGTCCGGTCGAGGCGGGGCGGCCGCTCGCCTGGGAGGGCACCTCGGAGTGGCTGGAGACCCCGTGGGCGTCCGAGCTCACGCCGATGTCCTGGGTGCAGCTGCGTGAGCTCGCCGCTGCCGGCTGGGAGATCGGCTCGCACACGGTCTCCCATCCGCATCTGCCGCGGCTCGGCGACGAGGAGCTCGCGGCGCAGCTGTCGGAGAGCAAGACGCTCTGCGAGGAGCGGCTCGAGCGGCCCTGCACGTCGCTCGCATACCCCTATGGCGACGTCGCTCCGCGCGTCATCGCGGCGGCCCGAGCGGCGGGGTACGCAACCGCGGCCGGCCTGCCCGGCGACTTCGGGCGTCACGATCCGTTGCTCTGGCCGCGGATCGGCGTCTACCACCGCGATGACGAGCGCCGCTTTCGCCTGAAGATCTCCGCGACGATGCACCGGCTGCGCAGCAACCGGCGCGTGTGGGAGCTCGCCGTCGGCCGAGGCCGGCAGCTCGCCCCCGCGCTCCCCGCTCGTCGGCGCTGAGCGCCGGCCCGCGTCTCGGCTGAGGTCGCCCTTCAGGTCTCGCCGCGTCCGCGGGAGATCGCGATCTCGCCGGTGCGCGCCATCTCGATCAGCCCGAACGGCCGCAGCAGTCCCTCGAGGTGGTCGATCTTGTCGCAGTCGCCGGTGACCTCGACGATCAGCGAGCGCTTCGTCACGTCGACGACCTTCGCCCGGAAGATCTCGCAGATCTGCATGATCTCCGCACGCGTCGCGCCGTCGGCGGTCGCGACCTTGAACACCGCGAGCTCGCGCGCGAGCGTTTCGCCCGGCTCGAGGTCGCGGATCTTGAGCACGTTGACGAGCTTGTGCAGCTGCTTGGTGACCTGGTCGATCGGCTGCACGGCGCCGTCGAGCGTGATCGTGATCCGCGACAGCGTCTCATCGTCGGTGGGGCCGACGGCGAGCGTGTCGATGTTGAAGCCGCGCCGCGCGAACAGGCCGGTGATGCGGGTGAGGACGCCCGGCTTGTTCTCGACGAGGATCGAGAGGATGTGCTTGCGGCCGGTGCGCAGCCCGACGGCCGCCTCCAGCTCGTCGAGCGACAGCAGCTCCCTGGTGGCGGGCTCGCCCATCTCAGCCTCGCATGTCCCGAGCCGCCTGGCCCGGGGCGATCATCGGATACACGTTCTCCTCGCGGCCGACGCGCACGTCGACGAGCACCGGCCCGGGCGTGGCGATCGCCTCGCGCATGTCGTCGACGAGCGTGTGCTTGTCGGTGAGGCGCAGGCCGGTCGCGCCGTAGGCCTCGGCGACCTTGACGAAGTCCGGCCAGCGGCCCATCTCGACGTGGCTGTAGCGCCGGTCCCAGAACAGCTCCTGCCACTGGCGGACCATGCCGAGGTAGGTGTTGTTCATGATGAACGTCTTGACGTCGATCCCCTCCTGGGCGCACGTCGCGAGCTCCTGCATGTTCATCTGGATCGAGCCGTCGCCGGAGATGCAGACGACGGTCTGCTCCGGACAGCCGACCTTCGCCCCCATCGCCGCGGGCAGCCCGAAGCCCATCGTGCCCAGGCCGCCCGAGTTGATCCAGCGCCGCGGCGCCGGGAAGTCGTAGTACTGGGCCGCCCACATCTGGTGCTGGCCGACGTCCGAGCAGACGATCGCCTCACCGCCGGTCGCCTCGCAGAGCGCCTTGACCATGTACTGCGGCTTGATCTCCGAGTCGGTCGAGTCCTCGTAGCGCAGCGGATGGCGCTCGCGCCAGAGGTTGATGCGCGACCACCACTCCTCCAGGCGCGCCGGATCGGGCGCGAGCGCCCGGTACTCGGCCGTGAGCCGCGGCAGGATGTTCGCCGCGTCGCCGACGATCGGGATGTGCGCGGGGACGTTCTTCGAGATCTCGGCCGGGTCGATGTCGATGTGGACGAACTTCGCCCGCGGCGCGAACTCCGAGAGTTTGCCGGTGATGCGATCGTCGAAGCGGGCGCCGACGGCGACGATCAGGTCCGCCTCGTCCATCGCGTAGTTGGCCGTGCGCGTCCCGTGCATGCCGAGCATCCCGAGCCACTGCTCGTGCGGCGCCGGGAACGCCCCGAGGCCGTTGAGCGTGCACGTGACCGGGAGCCGGTCGACGGTCGCCAGCTCGAGAAGCTCGGCGGACGCGTTCGCCGACACGACGCCGCCGCCCGCGTAGATGACGGGCCGGCGGGCACCCGCGAGCGCCTTCGCCGCGAGCCGGATCTGCTTCTGGTTGCCGTTCGTCGTCGGCTGGTAGCCGGGCAGGTGGACGTCCTGCACCGGCTCGTAGGGGATGTCGGCGCGGCTGAGGTCCGAGGGGATGTCGACGACGACCGGGCCCGGGCGGCCGCTGCGCGCGACGTGGAACGCCTCGTGAATCGTGCGCGGCAGCTCCATCGGGTGCTGGATCATGAAGCTGTGCTTGACGATCGGCATCGTGATCCCGATCGTGTCCGCCTCCTGAAAGCCGTCGGTGCCGAGCAGGTGCGTCTGGACCTGGCCGGTGATGAACACGACCGGCACCGAGTCCATCATCGCGTCGCAGATCGGCGTGACGAGGTTCGTCGCGCCCGGACCGCTCGTCGCCATCGCGACGCCGACGCGGCCGGTCGCCTTCGCGTAGCCCTCGGCGGCATGCCCGCCGCCCGCCTCGTGACGGACGAGGATGTGGCGGATGCCGGCATCGTAGAACGCGTCGTAGGTCGGGAGGTTGGCGCCGCCGGGAAGGCCGAATACGACCTCGACACCCTCGGCCTTCAGGCATTCCATGAGTGCGTCGACAGCGCGCATGCGTCCCTCCTTTCGAAAGATCGGTGGCTCCAACGACGGCCGCTCGCAGGACGCGGCGAGCGCCGCCAGAAACGGACGGATGAGTCTACCGGACGGGACCGGCCCCACCGGCGCGTGCCGCGGCCCGCCGCGCGGCGGCGAGCCGGCGCGTGCGCTCCTCGGAGGCGATCGCCTCCTCGGGAAAATCGAGCTCCTCCCCGCAGACGACGCAGAGCGCGTCGTAGAGCTTTGTGACCCGTCCGCAGCGGGGGCACTGGCGGCGCAACTCGCGGCTCTCGTAGCGGTAGAGCACCGCGCACAGCAGGCCGATGAACGGGACGCAGAACGAGATGAGGAACCAGAGCGCGAACGAGCTGCCCTTCATACGCCCGACGATCCCTCCGGCGAGGCCGAAGAAGAAGAGGATGACGAGCAGCCCGTATCCGCCGCCGCTCATGGAGGGATCGTAGCGCCGATCCATCCGTCGAGGGCGGCCGTCCGGGCGCTCAAGGCCCCGTGTCGCGGGGCCGATGGATCCGGGTGCGCTCCGCAAGCACGCCGCATACTCCCGCGCGCGGGATCGAACCCCGGGACTCGGGGGTAGAATCCGGTCGTCCGGACGCCGTCCCGCGCATCGAGAGGAAGGAGCGCGAGGCATCCGGGTCGAGTCGACCGGTGGCGCCCCGGTCCGGGGCGCAGGGAGCGCAGCCAATTTCCTCTGATTCCGCGGTGCCCGAGGATGTCGCGACCGGTTTTGTCCCGGTCGGAGAAGCCCACGCGGGGCCCCACGGCCCCCGCCTGCGGCTCGACGCCCGCGTGTGGAACCGGCTCCGGCTCGGCGTCGACCTGCTCGTCCTCTACATCGGGACCGCGGCGGCGGTCGTCGTCGACGGGCGGTTCTACGAGCGCGGCGACCTCGTGCTCGCGGGGCTCTACCCCGTCCTCACGCTCGTCGTCCTGCGCGCCCGCGGATGGGCGAGCGAGCGGCTGAAGACGACCGTCCTCGACACGATCAGCTCGGTCGTCGCCGGCGTCGCGCTCGCAACGATGCTCGTCATCGCGGCCGCCGCAATCCTCGAGGTTGCGCGGCCGCTCACGCTCGCGGTCCGGCTCTGGGTCTACGCCTCGGTCTATCTCTGCGTCGCCCGCTGCATGCTCCTCGTCATCCGCCGCCGGGCGATCTCCGGCGAGCTCTATGCGACCCCGACGCTCATCATCGGAGCCGGCGTCATCGGCAGCCACCTCGCGCGCCGCCTGATGAAGGACCGCGGCTACGGGCTGCGCCCGGTCGGGCTCCTCGACCCCGATCCGCTCTCGGACCCCGACCAGCTCGACGGGCCGGTGCCGCTGCTCGCCGGCCTCGACCGCCTCTCTGACGCGATCCGCGTCACCGGGGCGCGCCATGTCATCCTCGCGTTCTCCTCCGAGCCCGACCACGTGCTCGCTCCGAGGGTGCGGGAGTGCCAGGACCTCGGCGTCGAGGTCTCGCTCATCCCTCGCATGTACGAGTCGATCAACGAGCGCACGACGCTCGACCACGTCGGCGGGCTGCCGCTGCTCACGCTCCACACCGTCGACCCCCACGGCTGGCAGTTCGCGGTCAAGCACGCGATCGACCGGGCCGGCGCCGCCATCATCCTGCTCCTCACCTCGCCGCTCTTTCTCGTGATCGCGATCCTCATCAAGGCGAGCTCTCCCGGGCCGGTCCTCTTCCGCCAGCGCCGCGTCGGCCGCGACGGCCACGAGTTCGACGTGCTCAAGTTCCGCTCGATGCGCGTCGCGCCCGCCGAGGCGGCCGACACGCCGTTCGTGCTCGCCGCCGGACAGGCTCCGGGCGGCGTCGAGGGGCTCGACCGTCGCACCTGGATCGGGCGGATCATCCGCGACCTCTCGCTCGACGAGCTCCCCCAGCTCATCAACGTGCTCCGGGGCGACATGAGCCTCGTCGGCCCGCGTCCGGAGCGCCCGGAGTACGTCGCGCGCTTCAGCGTCGAGGTCGTCGGCTACGAGAACCGCCACCGCGTCCGCTCCGGCATCACCGGCTGGGCTCAGGTGCACGGCCTGCGCGGGCAGACCTCGATCGCCGATCGGGTGGAGTGGGACAACTACTACATCCTCAACTGGTCGCTCCGACTCGATTTCCGCATCCTCGCGCTCACGCTCGCAGAAGTCCTGCGCTTTCGTGAGACCGACTAGACAGGACACTGACACAATGCGCACCATGGAACCTTCAGCGAGGCAGTTCGGGCGCGTCGCCCCCTCGGGAGGCGACAGTTCCCCGGCCGGGCTGGCCCGCTACCTCGCGACGCTCCGCGCGCACCTGAGGCTCATCATCCTGTGCGTGATCGTGACGTTCGCCGCCTCGGTCGCGTACGTCAAGCTCGCGCCGAAGTCCTACACCGCGACCGCGCAGCTGCTCGTCCAGCCGCTGCCCGCGCAGGACTCGGTGCTGGAGACGGTTCCCGGGAACCTGCTGCTGCACGCGAGCGGCGATCCGACGACCGACGTGCTCACCGCCGCGTCGGTCGTCCACACGCAGCAGATTGCGCAGGCGACGGCAGCCGCGCTCGGCCCGGGCCACAGCGCCGCCCAGATCCTGCAGGCGGTCTCGGTCGTACCGACCGACCAGAGCAACCTGCTGTCGGTGTCCGCCAGCTCGTCGGACCCGCGGCAGGCCCAGCGCCTCGTCAACACGTACGCGCGGGAGGTCGTGGCGGTGCGGACCGCCCAACTCCACGCGTACATCGCGCGCGTGCTGCCGGGCCTGAAGGCGAGCCTCGCGCGCTCGCCGGGCTCGACGACGACCGGCGGGTCGCTCGCCGACCTCGTCGGGCAGCTCTCCTCGCTGCAGTCCGGCGCGGATCCGTCGGTGGCGGTGAGCTCACCCGCGACGCTGCCGACCGCGCCGACCTCGCCGAAGACCTCGTTGTCGCTCATCGCGGGGATCCTCATCGGCCTGCTCGTCGGCTGCGCGCTCGCGTTCGGCATCGACGCGCTCGACCCGCCGGTCCGTAACGAGGCCGAGCTGCGCGAGCGCTTCGGGGCCGCGCCCGTGCTCGCCCGGATCCCGCAGCGCACCGGCCCGCCGCGTCCCGGGCCGCTCACCCCGATGGACCTGTCCGCGGTCGCTCTCGAGCAGTACCGGACGCTGCGGGCCACGATCCCGATGCGCTCCCAGCCCGGCAAGGCGCACAGCTTCCTCCTCTGCAGCGCCGCCCAGGCGGAGGGCAAGTCGACGAGCGCGATCAGCCTGGCCGCGGTGCTCGCCCAGAGCGGCGTCGACGTGCTCCTCATCGACGCCGACCTCCGGCGCCCCTCGATCGGCCACGCGCTCGGCCTGAGCGGGCGGCCGGGCGTCGAGGCCGTGCTCCGCCAGGAGGTCGAGCTCTCCGAGGCCGTCCAGGGCGTGCGCCTCGGCAACGCGGCCACGCTCAACGTCCTGCCGGCGCAGGGCAACAGCATCGAGGTCGCCGACCAGCTCTCGCCGGCCGCGGCGATGCGGCTCGTGCAGGCGGCCGAGCGGCGCGCGGAGGTCATCATCATCGACTCACCGCCGCTCACCGCCGTCGGCGACGCGCTGCCGTTCGCGCGGCTCGTCGACGACGTCCTGCTCGTCGTCCGCCTTGGCGAGACGAAGCTCTCCAAGCTCTCGGAGTCGTGGGAGCTGCTCGGCCACCAGCACAGCCAGCCGAGCGGGATCGTGATCGTCGGCACCCGCGCCCCGAGCGGTCCCGCGTACGGGTACAGCCTCGAGACCGCCCCGACCGACTGGCGGGCGACCGCAGCGCCGCCGGCGGGACGCGTGACGGCGCGCACGAGCAAGTCGCGAAGTCAGTGACCGCGCTGCTCAGGCTTCGCGAGAGCGCCTCCGCGGCCTGGGTGGCGGCGGGCGGGGTCCTCGTGTGCGCGATCCTCGGCCTGCTCGTCGGAGTGAGCCCGAAGTACGCGATCGAGGGCGTCCTCGGCATCGGCTTCGTGCTCCTCGTGTTCGCCGACCTCGCGGCCGGGGTGGCGATCTTCGCCGCGCTGTCGTTCCTGTCCGACATCACGTCGGGAAGCAGCGCGCTCAGCTTCGACAAGGTGCTCGGCATCCTGCTGATCGCCTCCTGGCTGGCGCGTCGCAGCACGTCGGCGCGCAGCGACGCGCGGACGGTCATCGGCAACCACCCGCGGCTGTTCGCGGCGATCATCGCGTTCCTCGCATGGTCGACGCTCAGCGTGCTCTGGGCGGTGAGCTCCGGGACCGCGTTCTCCTACCTGTTCGTCGACGTCCTCGACCTGCTCCTGATCCCGGTCGTCTACGGCGCGATCGGCACCCGGCGCGACGCGTACCTGATCGTCGGCGGCTTCATCGCCGGCGGGATCGTCACCGCCGGGTACGGGCTGCTGCACCCGGCGACCGCGCCCGTGGCCGGCACCGTCTACCAGCCCGGGCGCCTCGCCTCGGCGGCCGGCGACGCGAACCAGACGGCCGCGGACCTCGCGGCGACGCTGATGATGGCGCTCGGGCTCGGCGTCGTCGCCCGGCGCTCGGTCCCGGTGCGCGTGCTCGCGGTCGTCGCGATCGCGTTCTCGTTGATCGGCATCGTCCAGACCCTGTCGCGCTCCGGGCTCGTCGCGCTCGGCGCGGGGCTGCTCGGCGGCGTGATCTTCGGCGGCCGCTGGCGCCGGCAGGCGATCCGGCTGCTCGTGCTCGGAGTGGTCCTCGTCGTCGGCTACTTCGCGCTGTTCGCCTCGGCGAGCAGCGTGAGCCGGGTGACGAGCTCGAACTCCGATGGCCGGAACACGATCTGGACGGTCGCCTGGCGCATGTTCGAGGCCAACCCCGGGCTCGGCGTCGGCACCGGCAACTTCCAGACCGCGGCGCACATGTACCTCGTGCGCCCCGGCTCGACGCCGTCCGGATACCTGATCATCACGACCCCCGAGCCGACGCACAACGTCTACCTGCAGATGCTCGCCGAGCTCGGCGTGCCCGGACTGATCCTGCTGCTCGCGGTGTTCGTCGGCGGGGTCCTCGTCGCACTCCGCGCCGCCCACATCTTCGACCGGCTCGGCGACCGGGAGCTCGAGGTGCTCGCGCGATGCGCCGTGCTCGCGCTCGTCGCCTACCTCGCCTCCGACTTCTTCCTCCCCGATTTGCAGCTCAAGCAGTTCTGGCTCGTGTTCGCGATCGGGCTCGCGACGTTCAAGCTCGCGCGCACGGAGCTTCGACCGAGCGCCTGAGATGGCGAGCGCGCGGCGTCTCAAGGTGCTGTCGCTGATCGACAGCGTCGTGCTCTCCGGCGGCGCGGAGCGGTTCACGGTGGCGCTCGCCACCCATCTTCCCCGCGACCGCTTCGAGCTCTGGATGTGCTCGAGCCGTCACGCGGAGCCGGACGCGCTCGCGCTGCTCGAGGAGGCCGGCGTACCCCACGTCCACCTCGGCCGCACCGGGAAGCTCGACGTGCACCGGCTGGCCGGGCTGGCCGCGTTGCTGCGCCGGGAGCGGTTCGACATCCTGCACACCCAGAAGTTCGGGTCCAACCTGTGGGGCAGCCTGATCGGCGCCGCCTGCCGCACCCCGGTCATCATCGCCCACGAGCACACGTGGTCCTACGAGGGCGCGCCCCTGCGACGCTGGCTCGACGGGCAGGTGATCGCACGGCTGGCCACCCGGTTCATCGCCGTCTCCGCGCAGGACGCGCGCCGGATGGTGTCGATCGAGCACATCGCGCCCGAGAAGGTGCTGACGATCCCGACCGCGTACATCCCGCGGCCGCGCGTGGGGACGGATCTGCGGGCGGAGCTGGGGATCGAGCGCTCGACCCGGTTGCTCGCGGCGGTCGCCGTCCTGCGCCCGCAGAAGGCGCTCTCGGTGCTGCTCGACGCGCTGCCGGGAGTGCTCGCGTCGGTGCCGGACGCCCATCTCGTGATCGCCGGCGACGGCGAGTGCCGGGATGAGCTCGTCGCGCACGCGGCTCGCAGCGGCCTCGGCGAGCGCGTTCACTTCCTCGGGCGGCGCGGCGATGTCGAGGAGATCCTCGAGGCCGCCGACATCGCCGTCATCTCCTCCGACTACGAGGGCACGCCGCTCGTCGCGTTCGAGTGCTTCGCGACGGGGACGCCCCTCGTCGCCACTGCGGTCGGCGGGCTCGTCGAGATCATCGACGACGGGGTGACCGGCCGACTGGTTCCGCCACGCGATCCGCAGGCGCTCGCCGCGGCGATCGTCGAGCTTGCGCTCGACCCGGAACTGCGCGGCCGGATTGCGGCGGCCGCCCAGAGGTCGGTGATCCGCATGGACACGGTCGCCGCACGGGTCGGCGCGCTTTACGAGACGCTTGCCGCGGAGCGCGGGCTCATCGGCGCGCCCCGCCACGTCTCGCCGCCGGGATCGGTCGCCGCCTGAGGCGAACGACCCCGCGAGCCGCCCGGAGGTCGGCGCCCGTCACCTCTCCCGAGAGGTAGAGGGTGAGCACGAAGATGCCGATGCCGAGCGCCCCGCCCAGCGCGGTGCGGGGAATGCGGGACAGCACGATCGAGTCCCCGAAGTAGAAGAGCACGCCCGTCATCAACGCCCCTGCGAGGCCGGCGCGCAGGAACGTCAGGGCGGCCGGGCGCAGATCGATCCGCAGGACGCGCTGGCAGATGCAGAGGTGGGCGGGCGCGTAGAGGAGGTAGGCGACGTCGGTGCCCGCGGCGCCGCCGAGCACCCCGAGTCTCGGCACGAGGATCAGATCGAGTGCGAGGTTGATCGCGACGGTGCAGAGCGCGACCGGTAGCCGGCTCGACGCCTCGCCGAGATAGTTCGCCGAGATCGAGACGAGCGCGCCGAGGCCGTTGAGGAACACGAACGGCGCGAGCGCGCGGAGCACGTCGACGGAGCCACCGAACCGGCTGCCCAGGCCGACGTGCACCATGAGCCCCGCCCATCCGAGCACGAGCGCGGCAATCGCAGACTGGACGATGAGCATGACCCTGACCCCGACCGCGAATGCGCGCGCGTTCGGTCCGCCCTCGGAGACGCGGGACAGCCGCGGCGCCACACCGGAGGCGATCGCCAGCCCCGGGTAGGAGAGGAACACGATCATCTGCACCGGCGCGCTGAAGATCCCGACGGAGCTGGCGCCGAGGAACGCGCCGATGATGAAGACGTCGATCTGGTTGAAGATCGAAAACGCGCCCTCGACGATGAGCAGCACGCCGGCGTAGCCGCTGATCCGTCGGGCGTCGGCCCCGAACCGCGCCGCGCGGGGGAGGATCTGGGGGCCGAGCAGCCGCACGAGCAGGACGATCGTCGCCACGGCGCCGGACACGTACCCGATGCCCCAGCCGAACGCAGCGCCCGTGACGCCGGCGCCCGCGAGGACGAGTCCGATCGCGGCAGCGCACTGAACGGCACCCTCGATGAGCACCGTGCGCATCTGCAGGTCCACGCGGCCGACCGCCGTGAACACGGAGTTGACGAACATCATGCTCTGGCCGAACAGCGCGATCGAAACCCCCCTGATCGGCCAGGTGAGCGCCGGCAGGTGATACCAGCCCGCGATCGGCGACGCGAGCGCGAACAGCAGGGCGGAGACGACGACGCCGGCGAGGAACTTCAGCCGCAGGCCATCGGCGATGACGTTCAGCAGGCGCGGCCGGTCGTCCCGATGATCGGCCACGAACCGCGCGAGGGCATACGACACGCCGAAGTCCGAAGGCAGCAGCGCGAGCCCGAACACCCCGAGCGCGAGTGCGAGGATGCCGTAGCCGTGCGAGCCGAGCCGTCGCGTCAGGAAGATGGTGAGCGCCGCCGTGAACACCGCGCCGGCGATCTGGCTGAGCAGCGACAGGATCGTGTTGCTCGCGATCGAGCGCCGCCCGTCCAGGACGGGCGTCTCCTCCGTCACGTGCCGGGGCCGTCGGCGCGAAGCAAGTCGCTAGCTGTAAAGATCACACCATGCCTCGACGTCACTGCGCAACGAGCCGTGATGCGCGGTGGCCGGGGATCGTAGCGGAGGGCCCCGAGCCTTCGTGAAATCAGGCCGCGCCAGGGGCGTGCGCCGCGCCACGATCGTCGGCGCACTCGCCTCGTTTCTCTGCGCCGGATGCGGCACGGGCTCGCAACCCACGCAGAGCACGCCGACGCGCGCGACGACCACGCGGGCGACGCCCGGTGCCTCGCGCTCGGCGCATTGGCTCGGCCTCAACTACAACAGCGGCGCCGGGACCGGAAAGCTCACCGCCTTCTCGCGCTTCGGAATCGTGTATGACCGCCTCGGCCACCTCGCCGTGAACGCGGGCCAGACCGTGGAGAGCCTGCCGGAACTGGCTCAGGGCCTGCGGACCTCGATCACGGCCGGGATGGTCCCCGACGTCCTGGTCAGCCCGGTCCAGGGTCCGGTCGGATGCACGAGCGATCCGAACGGCTCGACGCTCTGCCTCCCCGACAGCCCGACCGCGATCGACGGGTTCGTGCGAGGGTTCGTCAGGACGGTGGTCTCGATTCGCCGGGCGTTCCCGGGCCGCAGGGTGATGTTCGAGCCGATGAACGAGCCCTGGAACTGGCCGCCGCCGCCCGGCACGCGGTCCGGCTTTCGCGCGGCGCAGCTCTACGCGGGGATGCTCGCGCGGCTGCTGCCGGCGCTCAAGGCGGCCGGGGTGCCGCTCTCCGTCGTCTACGTCCCGGCGACGGGCAAGCTCGCCGACTCGACCTCCTGGCTTCCCGATCTCTACACCGCCGAGCCGTGCCTGAAGCCCGGGCCGCGCAGCTGCGGCCCGATCGAGGGCTGGAACCTCCACCCCTACGGGCCGCCGGCCTCCACCACGAGCGGAATCGCCGAGCTGCCCGTACTCCGCCGGGCGATGCGATCCGGGGAGGACAACATCGTCGTCTCCGAGGTCGGGTTCTGCGACACCGGGGTGCAGAACTCCCTGTGCGACCTGAACACGCCGACCGTGGACGGCTCGAGCGGCCAGACCGCTCGCTGGCTGACCGAGACCCTGCAGGCGGCGCGCCGCATGCATGACGCCGGCTGGCTCAGGGCGCTCATCATCTGGGAGCGGTCCGGGGGCGGCTGGTCGATGCAGCTGCCCGACGGAGCCCTCACGGCGCAGGGGCGCGCCCTCATCCGCTTCGCCCGGACGAGCGCTCACTAATCACCGCGACCCGCGCCGCCGGACCTCGGCGGGGTTCCCGAACACGACGGCATCGGCGGGGACCGACTTCGTCACGACGGAGTTCGCGCCGATGATCGCGTCGTCTCCGACGGTCACAGGTCCCATGACGATCGCGCCCGGGGCGACGTACACCCGATCGCCGAGCCGCGGCGCGCCGCGGTTGTCGCCGAGCGTCACGCCCTGCATCAGCGTGCAAAACTCCCCCACCTCGACCGCGGGCCCGACGACGACGCCCGCCGGGTGGTCGAGGCGCAGGCCCCGGCCGATGCGTGCCTGCCAGGCGATGTCGCATCCGTTGAGCGTCTGGTTGAGCCATTTCACGACGATCGCGCCGGGTGGAAAGCGGCGGCCGAGGAGCTGCGCGGCCCGCAGCAGCAGCACCGCCTGCACGCGGTGCGAGAGCGTGATCCGCACCGCGATCAGGGCCCGCCGCCGCCAGCCGCGCGCCTCGACGCCCGCCAGATCGGCCTCGAGGTCGCCGCGAATCGTCTCGAGCACGCGCTGATCGTAGATCGTGGCGCGTGTCCAGCCGACGTGGACGCGGCGGAGGGCGAGCGTGGACGTTTGTTCGGGGCGCGCCCGCTGGACTCCGGTTCTTCTCGTCGCCGCCCGATCACTGACTCATGCCCATCCGGCCGCTTCTGCACCGCGCAGCGCGCCACGCGCTGGTCCGCGTCGCGACGGGCGCGCTGCTGGCGGCCGCCGGGCTTGGGCTCCCGGGTATCGCGCGTGCGGACGCGACGTGCGCGACGTCCGCGATGTCCGGGGCGAGCCAGCCCGCGTGCTGGCGCCCGTTCGCGGCGAGCTCACCGTTCAACGCCGAGCTTCCCGCCAATCCCGCCCTCGCTCCCGACAGCGCCGCGGTGCAACAGCACATGCAGACCTACGGCTGGTCCCTCGACGACTCGGGCAACTCCGGCTTCACGCTCACCGGCAACGGCTCGCGGCCGGTGTACTTCGCGAGCCCGTCCGACCCCGTGGTGACGATCCACTGCACCGACGAGAGCGGTCCGGGAACCTGCCGGGGGACGAACGGCGTCGATGTCAACGGCGCCCAGATCAACCTGCCGGCGGGCGCGGTTCCCAGCGCCAACTGGGATGCCCACCTCACGGTCATCGAGAAGGCCACCGGGGCCGAATACGACTTCTGGCACGCTTCGATCTCCGGCTCGACGCTCACCGCGGGCGCGGGCAGCGAGCTCGACCTCGGCGGCGCCGGCACCGGCAGCCAGGGCGACGCCGCCTACTTCGCGCTCACCGCGGGGCTGCTGCGGCCGTCCGAGCTCGCCTCCGGCCAGATCGACCACGCGCTCGTGATCACCGTGCCGTGCACGAACGCGACCGGCGCCAACGTCGGCTACACGTATCCCGCCTCCGCCGGCTGGGGCGAATACTGCGGCCAGTACTGGAACGAGAGCGCCGCCGACGCTCCGATGCTCGGACAGCGCTTTCAGCTCGCGATGACCGACGCGCAGATCGCCGCATCCGGCGCCCCGGCCTGGGAGCAGACGATCATGACCGCGCTCGCCCATTACGGCGCCTACATCGAGGACACGAACGGCTCGTGGCGCGACGAGGGGATGAACATCATCACCCAGGACCCCTCCTCCTGGACGAGCCTCGGCCAGCCGAACCAATGGGCGAGCGTGATCAGCCAGCTCGGCGGCAGCAACGGTCGCCTGACCTCGAGCGTCCCGATCCCGGTCAGCCGGCTGCGCCTCGTGAACACGTGCATCACCCAGGGGACCTGCCCCGGAGCGACCGGTCCGGCCCCAAGCGACCCCTCGCCGGCGCCGAGCACGACCCCGGCGGCGACGGCGACCGCCGTCGCCAGCCCGGCGGCGCCGTCGACCGGCGCGGCGGCGGCCGCCGCTCCCGGCCGCGCGACCGGTGCCGGCCGCGGGTCGCGCTCCGCGCACCACGGACGACGTTCACGCTCACGCGCTCTCGCCCGGGCGCGGCGGCTTGTGAGGTCGGCACGCCACGCGCGTCGCGTCTCGCGCCACGCCCTCGCCCGGCGACGGGCGCGCCACGCAGATCGATGACCGCGGCCCGCGGCCCGCGGCCGCGGCGCGCGGCCCGCGGCCGCGGCGCGCGGACGGCGGCGGCGTCGAATACGATGCACCGCCGGACCCCCACGCGATGAGCTCACCCTCCACCTCGCGGCGCAGCCATGCCGGCTTCTGGTCCAGCGCCAAGTCCTTCTTCCTGCCCGTCGGGCAGAACATCGACCCGGACGGCGTCGGGGGCTATCCGATCGACATGCGCGTCAAGGCCGCCTCGGCCGCGGGCTCGCCGCCGGAGTTCTGGGAGCCGGGAGCGCTCCACGTCGCCAACACCCAGTATGCGCTCGGGTGCTACGAGCGATGGCTGCACGGCGAGGGCGAGGAGTGGCTGCAGGCGTCGCTGGCGACCGCGCGACGCCTCGTCTCGCTGCAGGCGCCGGACGGCTCCTGGTACCACCAGCGGGCGCTGCGCCACACGTTCCCGCTTCCGCCGCCCTGGGCCTCGGGAATCACCCAGGGGCAGGGCGCAAGCCTCATGGTCCGCCTGCACCTGCAGACCGGGGAGGCGGCGTTCGCAGAGGCGGCCGAGCGGGCGCTCGCACCGCTGACGACACCCCAGCGGGACGGCGGGGTCCAGGGCGAGATCGACGGACTGCCGTGGCCGGAGGAGTATCCGACGACGCCGCAGTCGCACGTGCTCAACGGGGCGATCTTCGCGCTGTGGGGCTTCCGCGACGTGGCGGTCGGGCTGGGCGACGGGCACGCTCGCCGGAATTTTGAGCAGGGCATCGCGTCGCTGGCCACGAACCTGCCGCGCTACGACACGGGCAGCTGGTCGCTGTACTCGCTCTTCCCCCACCCGATCCTCAACCGCGCGAGCTCGTTCTACCACGACCTCCACGTCAACCAGTTGACGGCGATGCGGTGGCTCGCCCCGCGCCCCGAGTTCGAGGCGACGCGCGAGCGCTGGGCGGCCTACGCAGCGTCGCGCTATTCGCGGATCACCGCGTTCGCCTGGAAGGCGGCGTTCCGCGTGCTCGTGCCGCGCGATCCTCGGGCGGCCCGGACCCTGCCCTGGAGCCATCTGCGCCACGCGGCGGACGTCTGAGCGAGCCGGCGGGCGGACGACGATGCGGCTGGCGGTCTACTGCGACTACTCGTACCGCGTGCGGGACGGAACGGTGAGCGCCGAGCTCCCGTTCAGCCTGTTCGTCGATGCGCTCGCCGACCATTTCGAGAGGCTCACCGTCGTCGGCCGCGAGGACCCGGGCAACGAGGAGTTCCCCTACCGCGTGCGCGCCGCCGAGTTTGCGCCGCTGCCGTTCTACCGCAGCGGCGCCGACCTCGCCGCGGTGCTGGCGACGGTGCCGGCCGCGGCCCGTCGCTTCTGGCAGGTGCTCGACGACAGCGACGTCGTGTGGGTGCTCGGCCCCAATCCTCCGCACGCCCTGCTGCTCGCGCTGCTCGGTGTGCTCCGGCGCCGGCGCGTCGCGCTCGGCGTCCGCCAGAACCTCCCGGAGCTGATCCGCCACCGCCGCCCCGGCCGGCGGGCGGTGCTCTGGACGGCCTGGGTGCTCGAGGCGGCGTTTCGCCTGCTCGCGCGGAGGCTCCCCGTCGTCGTCGTGGGGCCGGACCTCGCGCGCCGCTACCGGTCGGCCCGCGCGCTGCTCAGCGTCTACGTGTCGCTGCTGCGAGCGACCGATCTCGTGAGCGCCGAGGACGCCCGGCGCGACTACGACGGCGACGAGCTCCGGATGCTGAGCGTCGGGCGGCTTGATCCGGAGAAGAACCCCGTGCTCCTGGCGGACGTGCTCAGCCGGGCGCTCGAGGCGGACCCGCGCTGGCGCCTGATCGTCTGCGGCGAGGGATCGCTGCAGGACGACCTGCTGCGGCGCGCGGCGGAGCTGAACGTCGCCGACCGGCTTGAGCTGCGCGGCTACGTGCCGATCGACGGCGGCCTATGGAGCCTCTACCGCGACGCGCACGCGCTCATCCACGTCTCCCACACCGAGGGAGTGCCGCAGGTGATCCTCGAGGCGTTCGCGGCGCGGCTGCCGGTCGTCGGCACCGACGTCGGCGGCGTCGCCGATCTGGTCGCTCACCGCGGGCTGCTGATCGCCCCCGACGATCCCGACGCCGCGGGCGCCGCACTCAACCGTCTCGCGCACGAACCTGAACTGCGCGACCGCCTGGTCGCCGCGGCGGCGCGGGCCGCGTCCGATCACACGCTCGACGCGGAGGCGGCGCGCGTCGCCGGGTTCCTGTCGATGAACTCCTGATGCCACAGCTCGAGCATCAAGAGTGACCACAGCCCGCGGGTGTGCTCGACACCGGCCCGGTGCTCGCGCACCAGGCGCTCGACCGCGGCGGGGTCGATGATCCCGCGCGTGCGGCTGCGCTCCCCGAGCAGCGTGTCGCCGAGCAACTCGTAGAGGTCTCCGCGCAGCCAGGCGGGGATCGGAGCGGTGAACCCCATCTTCGGCCGCATGAACATCTCGGCCGGGAGATGGCGCGCGAGCGCGTCGGAGATCAGCCGCTTGCGGCTGCGACCGCGCTGCTTGAAGCTCGTCGGCAGCCGCGCCGCCCACTCGACGAGGCGGTAGTCGAGCAGCGGGGCCCGGGCCTCGAGCGAGCTGGCCATCGTCGCGATGTCCATCTTGAAGAGCAGCTGGTCGGGCAGCGACCGGGCGAGGTCGGTGGCCAGCGCGCGATCGAGCGGCTCGCGGAATCGTCCCGGCGGATCGAACGGGGCCGCCCTGCCGAGCCTGGGCGCGAGCAGCGCGCGCTCCTGCGCGGAGAGCACCGCCGTCCATTCCGCGTACCGCTCCCGCGGGTCGAGCGCGGCCGCGCGCAGGAACCGGTGGGCCTTGTGTCGCATCGACATCGGATGCGCCCGCTCCGAGCCGATCCATCGCGCGCCGTCGACCGCGACGCCGCGCAGGCTCGCCGGCAGCCGGTCCCCGTAGCCCGCCAGCCGCGCGGCCTGGTGGCGGTAGTAGCCGCCGAACAGCTCATCGCCGCCCTCGCCGGTGAGCGCGACCGTGATCCGCCGCCTGGCCCAGCGCGCCAGGTAGAACGTCGGGACCATCGAGGGGTCGGAGAACGGCTCTCCGTAGTGGTGCACGAGCTCAGGCAGCATCTGCACGAGATCGGTCGGCTCGACGACCTCCTCGTGGTGGGTGCTTCCCAGGCGCGCGGCGATCTGCGATGCGTGCCGGCGCTCGTCGTAGCGGTCGTCGGGAAACCCGATGGCGAACGTCTGCACGTCGCCCGCGCCCGCGCGGAGCATCTGCGCGAGCACATAGCTCGAGTCGACGCCGCCGCTCAGGAAGAGCCCGAGCGGGACGTCGGAGATCAGCCGGTCCCGGACCGCCTCCAGCGAGCGCTGCTCGAACTGCTCCAGCGCCTCCTCGTAGGAGATCCGGTGCTTGGGCTCGAAGTCGAGCGTCCAGTACCGCCGGCGCGTGACCGTTCCCGACGGTTCCCAGGTGAGCATCGTGCCCGGCTCGAGCTTTGTCACGTGGCGGAGCATCGTCCGCGGCGACGGCACGTAGCCGTACTGGAGGTATTCGGCGAGACTCGCCGGGTCGACCTCGCGCGGGATGCGCTCGTCGAGCAGGAGCGAGCCGAGCTCGGAGGCGAAGCTGAGCGTCCCATCCGGGTGCTCGGCCACGAACAGCGGCTTCTTGCCCAGCCGGTCGCGGGCCAGGATGAGCTTCGCCGCGTGCTCGTCCCACAGGGCCAGCCCGAACATGCCGTCCAGCTCGGAGACGAACGCTTCGCCGAATTCCTCATAGGCGTGGGCGATGACCTCGCCGTCGGTATCGGATGCGAATCGGTGGCCCGCCTGACGCAGACGCTCGCGCAGCCGGCGGAAGCCATAGATCTCACCGTTGAAGACGACGTGGACCGTACCCGCCTCGTTGTGATAGGGCTGGTGACCGCCGGCCACGTCGATGATCGCCAGGCGACGGATGGCGAGCGTCACCCAGCGGTCGTCGTAGACCCCGGACTCGTCAGGACCCCGGTGCGCCAGATCGGCGGAGATCCGCTCGAGCGTCGCCCTGCGACCCGTCGATTGCCCCGCCAGACCGGCGATCCCGCACATCTCGCGGATGGTAGCCAGCGGGCGGTGCCGGCGAGGACCCGCTAGCTTCTGCCGACATGGGGGATGCTGTCGCGTGCTCGGTCCTCGTGCCGGTGCTCAACGAGGAGCGCTACGTCGAGCAGGCGGTCGATGCGATGCGCCGGCAGCGCTTCGACGGCGAGCTCGAGTTCATCTTCG